>NZ_ANMO01000231.1 GCF_000338295.1 Rhodopirellula europaea 6C | reverse complement strand
GAGTGATTCCCGCCTCCGTCCACTGCATGTCGGACAACAAAATCAGGTCAATGAAGGGAGCATAACACTCGTAGGCCTTGTACCCGTGCGCCGCGAAGGTGAGCGAGGCGGCGACGGCCAATAGGATCACCGCGATTCGGGTCCGGGCTGAGGAAACGCACGACGCAACGCCCATTCCGCCGCAAACAGCCAACGCCAACGGAGCGATGTATCGGACCGCATGTTCAAAAAGCGACAATTCCGCGAAGACCGCTGCTCGCATCATGTGAGCTGCAGCGATCAACAGCATCCAAATCGCGATCCAAACCGCTGCCGCCCGATCCATCCAACCTGCGACTCGAGTCCAAGAAGATTCCCCCGACGGCTTCCGTATCAACAAACCATTCAGACACAAAATCCCGCCGGCAAACAAAGTCGTCAAAGCACCCATGTTGTCGATCGACTGGGCGATTGATTCCGGCCAATCGCGATCGAAATACAGCCATCCATAAACATCGCTTTCAGTTTCCAACGAAGAAAACAGATAGCGGGCTCCCAAACCAAAACACTGCACAACGACAACGACACGCAAGCACACCGCCATCGCAAAAGAATGCGATGCTCGATCCGCCTCGGGCGCTTCCCCGATGGAGGTGTCGTCAGTTGAGGTGGGTGGGGGCGAGGTGGGAGTGTTCATGGGCGGAGCATGATACTCCGGGGAACGCGAACGTGTCGTGATGGCCATTGCCCTCGGATGCTTTCTCAGCTTTCAATTCATGTGATGCTGGTCATCACCAATTCGCCGCCGGCAAGAGTCTTGGCGAACTCAGAACCGCCGTTCTTTGATCGCTTCGTGCCCCAACGGCGATCGGCCGATCAGCAGCGCCGCCACCGCACCGGCGATGAACCCTCCCGCGTGAGCCCACCATGCGACTCCACCCGCTTCGCCACCGGCGAGCGACCCCAGACTGTTGACCAGCTGAATCACAAACCAAATTCCGAGGAAAACCGGGCCGGGCAAGACGAACGTCGGAAAGACAAACATCAATGGCAAAACGGCCAACACTCGAGCATGAGGGTAGAGAAAGGCATACGCTCCCATCACACCGGCAATCGCACCACTGGCGCCGAGTGTCGGCACGGGACTGGCCGGATCACTGAGCAAATGAGCCAGCCCAGCCAAAACGCCCGTCCCGATATAAAGCAGTGCGAACCCAAAGTGCCCCAATCGGTCTTCGACGTTGTCACCGAAAATATACAAGAACCACATGTTGCCCAGGAAATGCATCCATCCCCCGTGCAGAAACATGCACGTGATCAAGGTCGCCCAAGCGGGCACCGCGGGAGGACCGATCTCTTGGCGGATTTCTTGGATCTCGACACCGCGAGGAGTTTGCACCGCGACTCGATGCTGCATGACCGGGGTCGCATCCGGGTCGGTCAATCGCAGCGGCACCATTGCGAATCCGCTGACGATTCCTTCGCTTTGGTCCGACGAGGCTTTTTGTGCCAAAAACGCCAGTGCGCACAGGCCGATCACCAAATAGTTGACCACCGGCGTGGTTCGACTGGGAATGTCATCGCGGAGAGGAATCATAGAAAAGTCACCGCAAAGGTGGTCGTGAGTGATGTTGTCGAATTTGATTGACCAAACGAAACGCCGGAGCATGCGATCGGACGAGATTGACGAGCTTGCTGGTCGATGCCTTCCAGTGAGGTGCAATCAAACTTGGTTGACCGCCCGCACACCAGAGATCATTCAACACCAACGTCAACACACCGGGTTTCGCAACATTGTCTTCGTTCAGCTTCATCGGTGAACCGCGATAGTGATCACGCAAATCCAGTTCCGTTTCTGAGAACACAACATCGTCGTCGTTCAGTTTTGGAACCAACGGCGACTGAGAACGCAGCGTGACCGCCAGCAGATACCGCATTCGGGCCAGAGCCGTCGAGCGGTTTCGTCCCTGCTGTCGCTGCTCCGTCGCTTCCGCGGTGATCGCACCAATTTCAGCGACTCCTGAATCAAACGTCAGAAACGCTCCCGAGGCGGTTCGGTTTCGATGTTGTCCGCCCGGACCACTGCGAGACTGTGTGCGTAGTTGGCAGCGTTTCTCTAACTCTTCCACCGTCCAGAAACAGGGATGAATGCCATCCGCGATCGGAAGCGACATCCGTTCGCCAAGCAACGGCCACGATGGCGTGGAAGCGGGGGGTGGTGTGGAAGAATCAGACACAGCGAAGGCAACAAATCGGTTTGAACGGCGGGCTCAGATGCCCATCAACCGTTCGATTGTATGCTTTGCATCTTTCCACAATGGTTGAGGCGGCAATCGCAGCACCGCTTGGCAAGTGGCTCCGTCCCAGCGTAGCAACACGTCCAGGTCTCGATCAGTGGTCGACGGATCGCGGATCATTTGGTTGCCAGTGTCCTCGCTCACACTTTCGATGGGAAAGTCGCACACCGCCTCATAGGCACGCTCTTCCTGTGCTTTGGGTGCGGAAAGAGAATCGCTGGCCAGTTCCATCGGCGACACACTTCGAACGCTTGTTGACAGTCTGCTTCCCGGCATCGTCGGCGATGTCAATCGCACCGGTGAACCTTCCGCGATGCGTTCTCGATCCATCGCGTCAATCTTCAACACGACTTCCAGTCGAGCCTGCGACGCGACGCGACACCATTCGATACGGTCTTCCGTGGTTTGCCCAACGGTCGGACGAAGAGTGAACGGATCATCCATTCTCCAGTCACGTTTCTCTGCGGCCGCGGCGGTCGATTTCGAAGGGGGAAGAATTAAACCAGGTTTGGGACTTAACAAACGCAGCGCGTCGAGCCTCTTCTGAAGCTGCATTTGATTCGATGCCAACGAGGCCGATGCCGCCTCCAACGTTTGCCAGTCTCTCGTCGATGTTCCGGTTCGCAGCGAAGCCAATCGCGTGGAATGCACGCGTTCCTGAATCACGGATTGTTGCCCGCGTGTCTTTTCGAATTTCAACGCCAACGCGGGATCGTAAATCTCCGCCAACCGCTGACCGGCTTCCACCCGATCACCCACACGAACGTCGACCGCTTGGATCACACCGCCTCGAGGCAAATAGACTGACGCGGCGTCTCGAACACGAACGACACCTGTGATGTGTCGATATCGCGGGAAGGGAACCATCAGAATCGAAATCCCGACGATACAAAAACAGATTGCCAATCCGACCCGTCGTCCACCGGGAACTCCCGTCCATCCACCGCTTCCATGAACAATTCGAAAAAGCGACTGAACACCGGACATCGCATAGCGAACCGCTCCGAACGCAAGGATGACCATGGCGATTCGCCAAAGTCCCCATCCGGCGGCCCACTGCAAGACGAAGGTTGCAATCGCGATGCTGATTGAGATCCGGTACAGCTTGGACGCCAAGTGATAACCGGCCATCGCCCAGACCCGTTTGCCAAATCGAGTCCACCGAGCGAGCGGCGAGACGAGGATCAATCGCAATCCGCGTCGAGCTTCCTCTCGCAAATTTGCGGTGTCCAACAAGTCACTGAGAATGAAATAGCCGTCGTATCGCATCAGCGGATTCGCGTTGAACAAGACGGTGCTGATCCCACAAACCAAAACCACGTTCATCGCGGTCATGCGAACGTCATGAGACGGTGCCAACCACCAAACCCACAACGCCACCATCGCAATGATCCACTCGACCCAAATCCCCGCGGCCATCACCGCACCGCGTCTGGCGGCGTTGGGTTGTCGCCAAACATCCGTGACATCGACGTAGGGACACGGCATGAAGCACAACCACCAAATTCCAATCACACCACAGCGTGATCCGAATCGCCGGCAAAGAACCGCGTGGCCCAACTCATGAGCGGTCTTGGTCAACACGAACGTTGCCGCAATGGTGAGTGGCTGCAGCGATGTCAGGTAGCCATGCAGCGAAGGCACCGCTCCTGCCCACTGCTGCCATCGCACCATCCAAAACAACAGCGAAACCAACCCAGCGATGCTGAACAGAACAACCGCCAGCGGCGAAAACATCAGCCCGCTGATCGGAACCAAGCGTCGAGCCACCGGATCAATGGACGCCAGCGGAATGCGAAACGACAGAGGCGACTGAAGCCACCGCGAACGGACGTTGATTGTTTCGGTGCTGCCACGTTTCAGCCAGCCCGCCGCTTTGGCTTGTGCCCAAAACGTCGCTTCGGTTGGCGATGTTGGCCCGTGTCCTTGAGACGTAGATCCTACAAGTGATTGCCAAATGCGTTTGGTCGTGCGAGCGAAGCGGCCACCAATGTCATCGACGATGACCAATCCGCGACCATCGGGCAAAGGCAACGCGTGCAAGTCCTGACGCAGAGCCGATGATTCGCGGCCGGAATTCATGGTGGATTCCGAACCGCCCATCACCGCATTTTCCCGCGAAAGATTTGAGGCTGATCGAGGTTCATCCGCCACGCCATTTCATCGCGTGAACGATAGATTCTCATGGTGACTTGCGCCCCCGGCAACAATTGCCAATGCTGATCAACGCTGTGCCCTGAACCAGGAACGATGGCGGTTCGCGGAGGAATCGAACCATCATGCGTTTGCCGGCGGTTTTGAACTTCCGCGTGCAGGCGGAAACGGTTCCCGGGCAAGCGAGTCGGATCGACCGACGTGATTTTACCCGCCAACATTTTCGCGGTCCCATCGGCTTCGTTTCCCCAATGCACACTGACGTCCAATCCGACACAAGTTGCCGGCGAAAGTTCGTCTGCATCCACCAGAGCATGCAACGTCAGCTCACCTGCGGTGGCAACGGTAACCCAAGGTTGTCCCTTCGCGATCCATTCCCCCGTTTCGCGATGCACCGTCAAAACGACCCCTTCAATCGGACTGACACATTCGAGTTGTGCCAGTTCGTCATCGATCAATGCCAAATCAGCAGCGGCAAGTTGCGTGTCGATCTCGGCTTGGCGAATTTGTTTTTTTGTCCGAGCGACTTCCAAACGAGCACGTTCGACCGCCAATCGCATCCGTCTTAACTGATTGGACGACACCGCTCCGTTGAACTTTTGCTCGGTCGCGTTGCTGGCGTCGAGTTCCGCCTCGGCTTCGGCGAGCGACGTTTCCGCGAATTGCATTTCAAGGTTGTCACTGGTGATCAGCTTGGCCGAATCGTACTGCAGCGATGCGGCTCGACGCCGAATGATCAGCGACTGCGAATCCAGTTTGCCCAACACATCCTTTTGCCGAACAAACTGGTTTGGACGCACGCTGGTTTCAGCAACCGCACCGCTTTGTAGAGCCGGCACGTCGATCTGTTGCTTGAAGTCGACGACGACATCACGAACTTCAACAACATTGGTTTCAACCTGACGTTGTTCAGCTGGATCGACGGCATGAACCGATGCGACTCCCCAACCAGTGATCGCAAGCAAGCACACGATGGCTTTTAATGCGTGACATCTCTTTATTGCATGGCACATCAGAAATAGCCTCCCCATTGGACTTGGCACCAATGCACAACGTCCTGAACTAAGAACCAACCCACCGGAGTGTGTCCACAATGCAGCGTGACACGAGCGGGCATTTCGGCGAGCGGTTGATCACCGAGCGTGGGCGGTCGGTCCAAACTCAATCGCATCACCACCGATGGTGTTCCATCTGTTGGATCGGGCACGATGGGACCAAACCGCTCCGCTGTGGCAACCAGATCCATCTCACTGGACCAAGCCGTCCCGACGTCAGCGGTCAATGTTTCGGATTGCAATGCCTTGTCGACGGTCTGCAATCGAGTTTGCGGAACGCGAGCATCGACGACCCAGGCCGAGTCTTCCGCGATCACACTTAGGACATCATCTCCGCGACGTAGCGGACGGTTGGCCAAACGTTCCTGCAATCGCCACGCATCGACACGCCCATCACGCAGGGCTCTCAAGACCAGCCGGTCCTTCGATTCTCGAATGATTTCGAGTTGCCGGCGGATGGATTCGATTTCTTCTTCGACTTCACGTCCGTCATGAATCGATTCCGAATTGGATTGAGCGGACGGACGTGACATCAACGTTTGATTGACTTGTTCTTGCTGTCGCAGCAGCACGGCTTGCCGGCCGAGCAAACTGGTTTCCTGCTCTTGCAAGTCCGATGACGTAAGCGTCGCCAAGAGATCGCCTCGTCGCACCATTTGTCCATGATTCACATGCAACGAATCCACAACCGCGTCGCTGGCGGCGTGATACGTGTCCAGCTCGACTGGGCGAATCACTCCGGTGACCGGCACCAAGCTCGGCATCGGCAAACAAACCAAAATGGCGATGACAACCATCGCGGCAAACCAAGTGGCGGTCTTTCGGACGCGAGAACGATTTGCTCGCGAACGCCGAGTGCGATACGAGACGCTGGCACTCTGAACCGCATCGGTGGAGGCTGAATCAGGTTCGACGAGCAATCGCGAAAACCAACGACCGCCCGGAACCGATTCGATGCGGCGTGCGGCCGTCCACGCGGAGGCTCCTCCGACGAGCAATCGGTTCAACGTGCCCCAGTAAACTTCTTCGGACAAGTGCTCCGCTTCATCCGACGTGAATCCAACCAGTCGCCAATGCGAATCGGGATGCGCCGCAACGACCCAGGAGGGTTCGCTGGTGGAACGCGTCGGTACCGATTCGGTCGGAGCAGATTCGGTTTCATCAGAACCTGACGGCGAGGCTACTTCTTGGCAATCGGCGAACCACAAACCATGTTGCGGTTGCAGGCTGGACTCCGTTGCCGATCGGATCGCCTTGGCAGCTTCACTGTGTTGGTCGATGCGATCAACATGGCTGACCGCGACGATTCGTGGCTGCGTCGTGTCCACTCGGCACAATGCGACACGAGGCAGTCGCAACAACTCAGCCGCGGCGTCGACCCAAGCGGCCTGGATCATCGCTGTTGATGTCATACGATGCAAACGCTCCACCGCGGCATCGACACGATCGGTCGCATCAAGCAATTGACCGAGCTTTTTCAGCCGACGCATCCGCAGGAACTCGCCCGCGAGATCCGACATTTGAGCGAGGAAGCGAAGAGCGCCGCGTTGGCTCGCCGCGGTTCCGCCTTCGTCCAGGAAGACTTCGATCAACCCTTCCGGCAACGACGTCGACGGGTCGATACGAATCGGCACAATCGCCGCAGGGTAAGGCATTGGATTGGCGGGAACGTCGATCTGGTCCGCACCCGGTGTGGGCGGCACCACGACGGGAATCCCGTCGGTCGCAACTTCTGCCAGCAAGCATTGATGGACCAGTTCAGCCTCATCCACCAGCGCGGAATCAGTCACACGGCCGAGACGATGCTCGACGACATAATCCTTGGCGGTGGAGTCGCCTTGCAGAGGACGCGTCCAAATGACCACGCCATGACCTGCCATTGCACGTAGAACGCGGTCGGCAAGAAACCGAAAGTACTCGGCCCGTTTGCGAGGTTCGTGCGACGCCGCAGCGACCTCGCGAACAATCTGTGTGATTTCCTGTCGGGCTTGGTCGACCAGCGATTGTGCCGATGGATTGCCGGCCCCGGCGTTCATAGGACCGCGCGTGGAGGAGCCGTTTCCAGCAGATCCAGATGGAGCGGACCCACTGGGTGCAAAGACAAACGGCTCGCTGGACGCGGTCGACGTCATCAATTTCCCATGAGATGCGTGATTTCAATGGATGGATCAACGCCAACGGTTGCCACCAAACGATCCACTGCTTTCGCCTTGCGGAGTCGACACCGAATAGCGACCGCTGGACTTAACCGAAGGCGGCATCCAACGAGGCTTCGATGCGTCCTCGTTCATACGTTCTGGATTGACTCGTGCGATCGGTGTGGAATCGCCAGCAGGAATCGGCTCCACGTTCGAGCGATCTTCTTCGCGATTGAGTTGGCGGACATACCACGAGGACGATCCATTGTTTGCCGCCGGTGATGGACCGGTCGCTGCAACTTGTCCGGTCGCGTTCCAACCCGACGAAGAACGAGCCGAGTCGCGTTGCATCGTGCCGACTGCGGCAAGGGCGGTGGCAGGTGCAACTTGTGATGGAGCTGCCGAGTTCGCTGGCCCAGTGGCACTCGCCAAAGCGATGTCGCCGGTCGAACCAGGTTGGCTGCCGCGAGGAGTGCGTTTGGCAAATTGAGCGACGGGACCGCTGCCGGCTTCGACCCAAGCCAACCAATAATCTTGAAGTTCGGCCAACGAATCGTAGCCGTAGTGCTTTTGAACGTTGTTGGTCCACGATCCGCGTTGCATGTATTCGCCCAAGAAATCGATGAACGTTTCAGGGCCTTGTTGCTCGATCAAAAATCGGCACACCGAGTAACCTTGGGCGTACATCGGCAACACATCCGATGGGTACTCGGTCAACAAGAACAACTGATTCATCGCGATGCCGCGACGCGTTGAGAGGAACTCACGCAGCTTGGCTTCGTGTTTTGCTTTTTCTGAATCGTGTTCGACCGTGGTGCAGATGCCTTCGTCGGCCCAACGTGGCAACGGACGACCAAAGTGAGTCGCCAAAACCGTGTGGGTGACTTCGTGAGGCAACACGCTGTCGAGAATTCGCTCGGGAGTTCCCACGACTTCCATTTGAAAATCGCGAACGGGAGCGGGGTTGTATGTGGTCACACCTTGAGCGGGCAAGTTGCCAGCCACAACGCGAACGGGGCAGGGGGTTGGCCACGGAGGCAAAGGTTGGCCGGTCCAGTAGCTCGCCAGGTCGTCGCGGTACTTTTCCGCGGCATCACCAACGGCTTTTGCTAGCTGCTGGGAGGGGGCCTCGACGATGAAGTTGCGGGTCCGATAGTTGGCCGCGTCGGCTTGGTCGGCCAATCCCGCCAAGACCGCGAAACAGACCACAACGTTGCTCAGCCATCTCTGAACATCGAGACGTGCAGATACGAATTGGCGGATGTTTTTGGCTTCCATGCCGAAGGACTCCGTTCCGGTGGCTGTGCGTCAAAAGGGCGGACCTCGAATCATTCTCGGTCGCGTTCGGGCGAGTTTAGGGGAAGCGGTCAGTTCGCCGATAGGCAGAAATGGACGAGCCCAAAAAAATGGACTCGCGTCAGAATCCCCTCAATTGCTATGCAAACGATCTCCGCCGCGCTGATTTCGCGTGGGTGGATCTTCCCATCTTGGAAACGCGAATATGTCTGCTGCTAGTACCGGTACCAGCACCTCCGCCGCCGCGGGTTTCACATCCAGCGAACGGTCCGCCCAAATCAGTGAAAGTGCCAACGAGGGCTACAACTCGCTGGACGTCGACAGTTTTTTGAAGTTGTTGATCAATGAGTTGCAGAACCAGGACCCCTTGGATCCGGTCGACAACGCCCAAATGGTCCAGCAAATCGGCCAGATTCGCGAAATCGGGGCGACGGATCAATTGACCAATACTCTGAGCGATCTGTCCAACAGCCAACAACTGGTGACCGCCAGCGGGCTGATCGGACGCACCGTTTCTGGACTGGCGGACGATCAATCCAACACAACGGGAGTGGTCGACAAGATCACGGTTGAAACAAATGAAGACAACCAAGCACGTTCGGTCAAAGTTCACGTGGGTCAGAAGACGATGGAGATAGAGAATATCCGTCAAATTCAAACTGAGTAAAGTTTGCCGATTAGATCGGCCGATCTTCAGTTTTGAGTTTGCGTTGTAAGACCTACTGAAAACCGTGGAGACGTTCGCCGATGGGACTTCAATCAGCCCTGACGACTGCCCTGACCGGACTGAGTGCTGCTGAAACACAGATCGATGTGATCGGCAACAACTTGGCCAACGCGCAAACGGTCGGTTTCAAATCGTCCGACGCGGTCTTCGCCACTCAGTTTCTTCAAACGTTGTCACTCGGTGCTGGTCCTTCGGCCAACAACGGTGGTACCAACCCTCGACAAATTGGTTTGGGTGTTCAAGTCGCTGAAATCGCGGCCAACCACAACCAGGGCACGATCGAGATCAGTAGCAGCAGCAGCGACCTCGCGATCCAAGGCGATGGATTCTTCCAAGTGCAGGCCGCCGACGGCGAAAAGCTGTACACACGCAACGGTATCTTCAAACTCAACAGTGACGCGGAACTCGTCAACGCGACGGGACAGCGATTGCTCGGCTACGGCATTGACGAACAATTCCGTTTGCAAACCGATTCGCTCGTTCCATTGTCTGTTCCGCTGGGAACCAAAACCGTTGCCAAGGCGACCGAGAACGTTTCCTTCGAAGGCACATTGACTCCCGAAGGCGATGTCGCGACCGCCGGACAGGTCATCGAAAGCCTTCACTTGGGTGACAGCCAAGTCCCACGTCCTGACGCCAGTGGTGTCTCGATTGAATCGTCTCCAATCGCCGATCATACGTCGGTCACGGGAACCGTCGGCGCCGGGTCGCTGACCGCGGGAACGTATCAATACAAGTTTGCTTTGGTTGATGCGAGCGGCAACGAATCCGCACCGAGTGCCGCACGAGCGTTCACCGTTGGTGCCAACGGCAACGTCGATCTGGGCAACCTGCCGCAGGATCCTTTGGGTGGTGATTTTCCAACGGTCAACATTTACCGCACAGGCCCTAACGGAACCGAGTTTGAATATCTCGCTTCCGCAGCTGCCGGTGGCACGTTCAACGATGATGGCTCAACGGCTCTGTCTGGCACACCAATCAACGAAGACACGCTGACGGGCAACTACACCTACATGGTGACCTACTACAGTTCGGGCGACCCTGAAAGTCGTCCGAGTTCGTTCCTGGGTCCCAAGAGTGTTGTCGATGGTCGAATCACGCTCAGCGATTTCCCAACGCCTCCGACACCTCCGGCTGGTGGTGGCTTTCCCGCTTACGATTCGATTCGGATCTATCGCAACCTTGCCGGCGACCAAAACAACTTCTATCTCGTCGGCGAGGTTGCTCCCGGTGATACCTTCACCGACTCGGCAACGGACGAACAAATTTCGGACCTGAGTGATCCTGGCAACCAATTGCTGGACATGGATGGCCCCGCCGTCAACTCCAACACATTGCTGACCGATGTGCTGCGTCGCGATGGATTGACATACGAACAAGTCTTCAGCGAAGGCATACTCAGCTACACCGGTCGCAAGGGTGGCGCCAATCTTGGGACAAAGGAACTGGAGATCACCTCCACCAGCACAATGCAAGACTTGCTGGACTTCATCTCGGATGCTTCGGGAATTCAAACCCTACAAGTCGACTCGTCCAACCCAATTCCTCGATCTGAAAACAACATCACGGGCGAGTCCGGCGACTTGGTTGCGGGTGCTTATATCCAAGACGGCAAGATCCGATTGGTGTCCAACAACGGCGAAGCCAACGCGGTCGATATCGAACTCTCGGCGTTCCGCTTGACGGACGAACTGGGTCAGATTTCAACTCCCAACTTGGCCTTTGGAACGCTGCAAGAAGCGATCGGGCAAAGTGCATCAAGTGACTTCGTCGTTTACGATTCGCTTGGTGTACCAATCAACGTTCGTGTTTCAGCGACGCTGGAAAGCCGCACCGACCAAGCCACAATCTATCGCTGGTATGCGGACAGCCCTGACAACTCAGTCTCAGGCAGCACCGACATCACAGTGGGAACAGGTTTGATTCAGTTCGACGGCAACGGCAACTTCGTGACCGCGACCGAAGAAACGATTTCGATCAACCGTCAGGGTCTGCCCAGCGTATCGCCGATGCAGTTCGAGATGGACTTCTCGCTCGTTTCGGGTCTGGCGACTGATGAAGCAACCTTGGCAGCAACCCAGCAGGACGGTAGTGAACCCGGGGTGTTGAACAGCTTCATCGTCGGTGAAGACGGCACAATTCGCGGTGTCTTCAGCAACGGTATTTCGCGTGACTTGGGTCAATTGCAATTGGCTCGTTTCGCCAACCCTGCCGGTTTGGAAGCTCGAGGTTTGAACCTGTACGCCGAAGGCGTCAACACGGGTCTGCCCGTCACCGGTCAACCTGGTGAAAACGGCATCGGCACGGTGATCGGTGGTGCCCTGGAATTGTCCAACACGGACATCGGCAAGGACTTGGTTGAGCTCGTTCTGGCCAGTACACAGTACCGAGGAAACAGCCGAGTGATCACGACCACCCAGCAGCTCATCGACGAACTGCTCAACCTGCGACGATAGTGATCGAGAGCCAACGACCATCGTGACTCAGAGCCGATCCTCTCGTTTGATTTGGCTGGCGCTGCCGGGATGTTTCTCGGTCGCACTGGTTGGGTTGCTGGTTCCCATGCCCGTTTCGGGTCGCATGGCTGGGTCGATCGGCAACATGGCCCACGCCCCACTTTTCGCGGGGCTGACCATGTTGACGCTGGTCCTGCTGCAAACCATGCGACCGCAACGGTTTGGTTCATCAACGTGGATCAAGAGATTACTCCTGGTCGCCGTCACATTGTTTGTCGCGGGAATCTTGGTCGAGATGCTGCAAGGCATGATAGGCCGGTCTGCTTCGGTTCACGACGCCATCGCCAATGGGCTTGGCATCTTGGCGGCGTCGGCTTGGTTCGTGGCCGGTGGATTGTCATCCTCTGTTGGAAGACGATCGCTGCAATTGTTGGGGGCCATCTTCATCGGGCTGACATGGTGGGGCCCGATCGAGATCATTCGCGACTGCTTGAAAGTCGAATCCGACTTCCCTCGTATTGCCTCATTCGAAACGCCGATTGAGATCACTCGTTGGCATTTCAATCGCGGACGTCGAGGACGCACCACGTCGAACGTGACCGATGGTGAGTTCGCATTGAGGTGGTCGCCGAAAGACGCACCACATCCCGCGATGACATTGTTGGAGGTTGCCTCGGATTGGTCCGATGTCGAAACGTTGGAACTGGATATTGTCCTGATCGCGAAAAAGGGTGCGGCTGATGGCAGTCAAGCAGTAGGATCCGACACGGTTGCATCGGACGCAAGCTCAGAGGATTCGGTGAAGACCGAGCCAACGACCTCGGCCCCGGCAATTTCAAATCCAGTGCCCCCACTTGCGACGACACCCGATCGAACTTGGGAAGTGATCGTCAAAGTCATCGATGAAGACCACAATGACTACCACCACGACGTCGCGAAACACTATGTGACGCTCCGATCGGGCGAACCTCAACACGTGATCTTCCCTCGTCAATCCATGATCGACGGACCGAAAGATCGCAAACTGGACATGACGCGTATCAAGATGGTGAGTCTGTTGATCTCCGAGCCCGGGCCTGGGATCGAACTCAACGTGGATCACCTGCACGCGACCTTGAAGCCGTCCGGTGACCCACCAACACCATAAAACCATATCGGATCGGAACCCTTCTTCAGCCGACCACCCGTCCTTGTGCCCGTCCTTGTGAATGGGTGGTGGCCGAATGGATGGCTCGTTCCAATCTTTTGGAATTGAACTACGATACGCTATCCCCGCATTTTCCTTCTGAACCCACCGCAAGCTCATGATCCGCACCGATGACCTTCGTATCGGCGCCATCAAAAATCTGATGTCCCCCAGTGAATTGCTGTCCGAAATTCCTGCCAGCGATGCGATTTCGCAAACGGTCGCGGACGGTCGGACGGCGATCCAAAACGTGCTTCAGCAGAAGGACGACCGTTTGCTCGTCGTTGTCGGACCGTGCTCCATTCACGATCCGGATTCCGCTCGGCAGTACGCCGAGAAGCTGGCGGTCGAGCAAAAAAAGCACGCCGGTGAGCTGCTGATCGTCATGCGGGTTTACTTCGAAAAACCCCGAACAACGGTCGGTTGGAAGGGTCTGATCAACGACCCCAAACTCGACGACAGCTTCGAAATCAATCACGGATTGCGAACCGCTCGGCGTTTGCTCAGCGACATCAACGCGATGGGCCTGCCGACCGGGACCGAGTTCTTGGATTTGATCAGCCCGCAGTATGTGGCTGATTTGGTGGGCTGGGGTGCCATCGGAGCACGCACGACCGAGAGCCAAGGGCACCGCGAATTGGCGTCGGGGCTGTCTTGTCCGGTCGGATTCAAAAATGGGACCAGCGGCAACGTTCAGATCGCTGTCGATGCGATTTGCTCCGCTCGGCGTCCACACCACTTCCTATCCGTCACGAAAGAAGGCACCTCGGCAATCTTCGCGACGACCGGAAACCCGGACTGCCACATCATTTTGCGTGGCGGAAAACACACCAATTACGATGCCGCCAGTATCGACATGGCATCGGGCTTGCTCGAAAAAGCAGATCTGCCAGCTCGAATCATGATCGATTGCAGCCACGCCAACAGTCGCAAAATTTTCAAGCGTCAATCGTACGTTTGTCGCGACATTTGTGCTCAGGTGTCCGATGGCGACCAACGCATCATGGGCGTCATGATCGAGAGCAATCTGCTCGAAGGCAACCAAAAGCTCAGCGCGTCGCCGTTGGTCGAAGGCCTCAGCGTCACCGACGCGTGCATCGGTTGGGAAACCACCGAGCAACTCTTCAGCGACCTGAGTCAATCCGTCGCCGCACGTCGCAAAGTCGGCTGATCAACGCCAAACCGGCTCCACTCGAATGATGGTTCCGACCTGTTGAATTGATTCACTCAGGTTGGGCCGCGATGTTCCACGGCGTCACGGTCACTTCGGTGCCCGTGGTCTGACCGGCACCGATCGTCAGACGCAATCCCGCGGCATTCGCACGCTCGCGCATCAGCGTGATCCCATGAGATGATTTCGACACGGATTGCCCATCCAGCCCAACACCGTTGTCTTGGATGGAAACGGTCCAACCGGTCTCGTTTGCCTGCCAGCTTATGACCAGCTCGGTCGCATCCGCGTGTCGCACCACGTTGCGAACCGCTTCACAAACAATCCGGTAGACCGCGATTGAATGTGTCTCCTGCCAGTTCAGTTGTGCACTGGCATCCAGATGCATCCATTGCACCGACAACGATTTGGCGTCGTTGGACGTCAGCACCACCGATTCGAGAAACTCTTTCGCGGCGACCAACGGGCCTGACGAAAAATTACTCGGTAATGCGGCACCGCTCATGATCCGACGAGCGATCTCGCGGGCTTGGTCGATCCATTGAGCCGGCTGATCAAGCTTTGATTTCAGCTCGGGATGTTGCCGTTGAAGCGATGCGAGCGATCCCGCCGCGGCAAAGAGATACGGCAACAAATCATCGTGCAATTCGCCAACAATCGTTTGGCGTTCAGCCTCGAACGCACGCATACGCTGGGAATCATCGGTCTCTGCCGCCCCGGGTTGGTCCGGAGCCTGATCGAACGCGGATTCGCCGTCGGGCGTCATTTCTTCCCGCCGAACCAGCCCTTTTTGTCAAAGCTCGCCACGGCAACTTCTTGATCGCCTTGGATGTCGATCAATTTGCCCAGGTTCACAATGCGGAAGACTTCCATCACCAACGGCGACACGTTGCAAAACTTCAGCGCGACGCCTTGGGCTTTGCAGCTTTTGTTCAGCAAAATCAATTTGTTGATCATCGCCGACGACATGAATGCCAGCCCGGAGAAATCGATCAGCATTTTTTTGTTGGATCGCCTGTGGCACGATTTCTTGCATTTCGCGGCCCACAACCTCAATCCGTTGGGCGTCGCGAAGGGCATTGTCGGTGAATCCAACGATCAATACTTCACCCTGCATTTGCTCGGTGATGGCTGACATGTGAGTTTGCTCAGAACGACAGGAGGAAATACAGGAAGCGTTTGGGCAACGGTTGCCACCCACTTGGTGTCTGGGGCATCGCCAACACCCGCGATGGGAGTTCCGACTCGATACGAATCGTTGAGCAGGGTTGGTCGACGGGTGCAAGTTTAGCGGGCTGGGGGGATCGAGACAATTCGGGCTTCACTTGGGACCCCGTGTTTCACTATGACCGAACTGGGCAGGATCGCATCCATCGCTCGCACATTTTCTGCCCACTTTTTTCACCCGCAATCCAGGTGTCCTCGTGACTGCCGCTTCTCCTCGCTATGACGATGACGCTCGACGCGCCGCTTCGTTGCGACGTGTGGCAATCGTTCTGAAAAATTTGCCACGACCGGTCGCCGCGAAATTATTGGGCGAATTACCGGTCGAATCGCAGCAACGCCTGCAATACGAAGTCGCCTCGCTCGACGAAATCGACCCTCTCGAACACAAACGAGCCCTGGAATCCTTCGCTGGCTCGATGCGACAAAGCCGACCGTCGGCCACCAATCGTGGAAACGCCGGCAATCCGGTCGACGAGATCGTGTTCAGCCGAACCGCGACAGATCAAACCAATCGAACGCCGTCGCGATCCGCGGCCGAAAGCCCGTCGCACGCATCGCCCTCGGATTCGACGAACCAATCATTCGAATTCATGGACGCGCTGTCCAACGACGACGTCCGAGGCCTGCTGCAGAACGAGCACCCTCAAACGATTGCGGTCGTGATGGCATCGATCGATCCGCGAAAAGCCGCGGCAATTCTGCCTCAATTTCCACCACGACAACGACAGGACATCCTCAGCCGAATCGGTCGCCTACAAGAGTTCCCGGACTCGATGATCGAAGATTTGGCGAGCACGTTTCGAACCAAAGCCGAAGCCCTGATCGCTCGTTCGCAAACCAATCCACTGCAAGACTTGATCGACGCGTATGCACCGACCGAAGGTTGGGATCCGGCACAAGCGGCTCGCCATGTACCAACCGAAGCCGCGGCTGTGTCGCCTCGATTGAAAGCCATCCTTTCCGAGATGACGCCCACGCACGAAGCGTCTTCGCCTAACGCTGGCCCCCATTCCCAAACCGGCAATCATTCGCTTCCGCCAACACCGGCGAACCCGAATGCTCGTCCGGAGAACTCGCCGGTTGTTGCTGGCCCGGCACCGACGCTTCGAGTCCATTCACCGGATGAAGCTTCGCAGGTCACAGATCAAGATCAGCCGAACACCACAGCAGCCTCTCCCGCATCAGGCCTCGCCACCGACGAGATACACCAGCGGCTCATCAAGATGAAACCGCGATTGCTGTGTGAAGCACTCGGACGCGTGCCGACTCGCACTGCGATGTTGTGTTTATGTGGACTGCCTAACAAAACGGCGGACTCCGCCATCAGCGTTCTGCCACGACAACAAGCCAACCAGGTTCGCAATCAACTGGCCAACGTTGGTTCCATGGAACTGCGAGAAATTGACGAAGCCAAAGAGGCGGTCTTGGTCGCTTCGACCGAACAGTCCAGCACAATGATGGCGGCATAGCATGGCTTGGATTCTGAAACACAACGCTGATTCAAAGAAGGACGCCTCCGCTGCCCGCCCTGACTTGTCGAATCTGGCCGCAACCGATTCACAACCTGTCACACGGGCCGGTGTCTCCACGCGAGTCCCCGCGGATCAAGTCGACCGAGTCCAAGTGACCAGCGCGGACTTGGTCGGCAAACAACCCGGGGGCATGTCCGGTTTGGCAGGATTCAACCTCAGCGATCTTGCTGAAAAAGGCCGTGAGGAACTTCGTCTCGCACGCGAACAAGCGGCTCAGCTTTTGGCCGACGCCGAAAAACAAGCGGCCGAAATGAAGCAGGCCGCCGAGGCTCGCGGGTACGAAGACGGCGTCAAAAAAGCGTCCGAAGACATCGAAAAAAAGATCACGCAATTGGCAGAAGCCAAGACCAAATCGCAACTGCAGGCACTTCAACTGGCCAGCACCAAGATGCACGCCCAGTATGACCAGTGGATGCAGCAGTACGCCGAAGTGCTGACCGAAACCGCAATCGCGGCGACCGAACGAATGGTACGAGCCAACTTGAACGAGCTGCCCGTTCCAGCGTCCCTCGCCGAAGCCGGTTACAACGAAAGCCCTCATCAACAGCATCTCTTGGTTCGTTGGGCCAGCGAAGCGTTGCACAGCACTCGCTCAGCTGGAAGATTGGTTTTGGCCGTTCATCCAGACATGTTGGCAGAACTCGGACAACGGTTTGACGAGCTACTTGCCAGCCCCGATCTGCCGGAAGAATCCTGCGTGATCCCGGATGAAACACTTCCCGTTGGCGAGGTCGTTGTCCGACAAGAAGGTGGTGAGATCCGAGCCGGACTGCAATCTCAACTGGAACGGTTGCGTGAGGAGATTCTATGAACCTCCCAGCGGTTCCTCAGTTGCATCCGCCGCGTTTGCCCAATCCGGAAACGATTCGGCAATCACTCGGCTCATTGGTCCTTTCTCAAATTCGTGGTCGTGTCGCTTCGGTGACCGGCGACGCGGTGACGGTGCAAGGCATGACCGCTCCGCTGGGCGCCATTTGCGAATTGATGCCGCCAGACGCCAAGCCAACTCTCGCGCGAGTCATCGGCTTTGATGACACGCGACCGATTCTCGCACCGATGGAAGCCATCTCAGCATTGGCCGCCGGCGACCGAGTTCGTCTGGTTTCGCGATCGCTGACACTTCGGGTCGGTGACTCACTTTGCGGACGAGTCATTGACGCCTTTGGTCGCCCCATCGATGGCAAACCACTCAGTGATGACCTGATTCGCGTCAGCGCCTCGCGTGCGGCGCCGGATTCATTGGACCGACCACCGATTGATGAACCGCTTCAAACGGGTGTTCGAGCCATCGATGCGATGCTGACGTGCGGCGTCGGTCAACGGCTCGGTATCTTTGCCGGATCCGGCGTCGGCAAGAGCACGCTGCTTGGCATGCTGACTCGCGGAACAACCGCGGATCGAATCGTGATCGCAATGGTGGGTGAACGAGGCCGCGAAGTTCAAGAGTTCATGCAACGGGCCCTCGGTGCCGCGGGTCTGAAACGCAGCGTTGTCGTGGTCGCAACCAGTGACAAGCCCGCCGCTCAACGACTTTCTGCCGCTTGGACCGCAACGGCGATCGCCGAACAATTTCGCGACGAAGGGCACCGAGTTCTTCTGCTGGTCGACAGCGTCACGCGTTTCGCAATGGCCCAACGCGAATTGGGGTTGGCCGCCGGCGAACCGCCAACCACACGCGGCTATCCGCCCAGCGTCTTCAACATGTTGCCGCAGCTGGTCGAACGTGCCGGCCGAACCACAAAGGGTTCGATCACCGCGTTTTACACCGTGCTGGTGGAAGGCGACGACAACAACGAACCAATCTCAGACACCGTCCGAGGACTTCTGGACGGTCACATTGTCTTGAACCGAAAGCTCGCCCACCGCGGTCACTACCCACCGATTGATATTCCCGAGAGCATCAGCCGCGTTGCGAATCACTTGGTGACTCCGGAGACCTATCAGGCCACCTTGGGAATTCGCGAGCACATGGTTCAGTACCAAAGCAGCGAGGACCTGATCTCCATCGGTGCCTACCGCAGCGGCAGCGATCCTCGAGTCGACACCGCCATCGCGATGCGAGATCCGATCAACGACTTGTTGAGACAAGATGCCAACGAAATCACGCCCATCGCTGATTCGCAAGCTCGCGTTCAAAAGCTACATCAAGCCGCCTCGGCCGCACTGGCACAACTGAATCAACCGCAGGCACCTGCGCCCAAACCTGCCTGATGATCACTTCGCACTCCAATCACTGCACTCGCTAGCTCCCCATGCCTCCCTTCCGCTTCCGATTTGATTCTCTGATGGACTTGCGTGGCCGCGAGCGAGATGAAGCGGGCGCCGAGGTCGGGAAGGCTCTCGAGGCGATCCAGCGGATCAACGAGCAGATCCAAGAGATCGACACACAACGCGAATCGATTCGCACGGCGCAAGCCCAGACATTGCAACAAGCCAGCGTCTCGGTCGACCAGATGCTGCACCAGGGTCGCTACGACGTTCAGTTGCACGCCGACCAAATCTCGCTGCAACAAACGCTTGGACAGCTGAACCAAGAACTCGAAAGACGACGCGAAAAATTGGTTAGCGCGGAAGCGGAAGTGAAACGACTCGAGCGATTGCGTGAAACACAGTTGGCCGAACATCGCTCGATGGAAGCCAAACAAGAACAAGCCGAAGCCGATGACCTGACGTCCGCACGCGTCCTGATGCGACGTCGTGCCATGGCTGCTCAATCCAAGGAGACTCGACGATGAGATTCTTGATGCGATCCGTCGCGATGATTAGTACCGCGACCTGTTTGACAATGGTCATTTTACTGGGTTACTTCGCCTCGCGAGGAACACTCAACATGGCGACGTTGACCAAAGTCATTGCACTTTTCAACGGGATCGATATCACCGGCAATCAACTGCGCCAAATCATGCAGGAAAGCGAAGACCGCGAACAACCGGACTTCGACGAAATCCTCGATGCTCGGCGGCGTGACGGTTTGGACAGTGACATCCGCATGCGAAGCCTGAAAGAAGCTAAAAACGACATCGCTCTTCAAATGGCCGAATTGAAATTGCAACGCGAACGGTTTGACGAACGCCGAACGTCGTTTGATCGCAGTTTGGAAGAAATTCGCAAAGGAGCTCAAGACGAAGGACTGCAGGAAGTGCAACGCACACTCCAGGCACTTGAGGCAGAACAGGCAAAAGAGCAGCTTTTGCGCATGTACGATGACGACGAAATCGATGACGTTGTCAGTATCATTCAAGCCATGCCCATCGATAAACGAAAAGATATCTTGGCAGAGTTTGCAACGCCGGAAGAAATGGACAAGCTCTACGAGATCCTACGCCGCATTGGCGAGGGCATGCCGACGACCGGACTCATCGACGATGCTCGTGGTGGGTGATTGAGGTCAAGGTATTCCCACCAGGATCCCGATGATCACGGTGGGGGGACCGCGATGACAACGACGAAACCAGTCCAATCAAGGACCGAGACCACGGTCTCAACGTCTACAACCAACAAACGCGCCGAAAATGCGTTCGCCGCGTTGGGCAATTCCGCGTCCGCTCGTGCGGCAGGTTTGATCGAACCAACCTCGGGATTGGGCGATCCGTTCGCCGAAATTTTCGCGAGGATCGCGACATCGGAAACCGTCAGTCCATCGGAACCACCTCCTGCGCCGCAAGAATCGCTTGCGACCGAAACCGAAGATCGCGATGACTCAAACGAAGACGACGTCGAAGCGAGCGATGACACAGCGCCCGCCGCTGCCGTGACGACGACCAACCATTTGGCCGAAGAAACATCGGAAACTGAATCCGCCGAAAAGGCCGTCGCCACATCGAACGAAGAAGACGAGTCGTCGGAACGTCCCGACGATGTTGCCTGGGCTCAGAAGACGGACTCATCGGACGAAGGTGAGGCGATCGGCACCGAACAGGCGACTGACGAGGTAGAGCCCCTCGTCGATCCCAACGCGGAAAAGGATTTGGAAGAATCCTCCACCGAAGGCGTCCTGTCCGAAGAAGTGGCGGTCTCGGTAAACAGCGATCCAAAGCGGCGTTCCAGCGAACAGACGTCGGACGCTTCCGCAGAGGCGACGACCCTGAAGACCGATCAGGTGGATGCGTCGGAGGAAACGACTGGCAAAGATCACGGAACCAGCGAGACCAACGAGTCTTCTCTGAGTGACGAACAATCAAACGACCGAGCGTCGCACGACTCGCGACGAACCGAACGTCGTCGCTATTCCCGCGAAGATGGTGGCAACACTCAAGGCACGGCCACGGCGTCCGCCGGCGCCAGCTCGGCCGAAGGCGGGATCGAAATCGATTCGTCGCTGACAGCATCGGGTGCAGACTCCGAAGTCAGCGAAACACAACTAAACCAATTGGCCGAGCAAGCTGCGGCAAAAACATCGACGCCCGCCGCGACGGTGGCACCGGTGACCGCGATGACGGCTGCCGCCACAAACGCAGCCAAACCAGCAGCCGGTGGAACAAACGCGATCAGTTCGTCGAACTCCGCGGCATCATCGACGTCCGGCAACAACGACCCCACCAACCCGATCAACAACGCCTCGCCATCGGCTGAAAAGGCCGAGAGCAAAGCCAAAGCGGGTTTGCAAGCATCCGGTGTCGATCAAACCTCGGCCGTTGCACGAGCCAAATTGGTGCAGCGTGTCAGCCGTGGCTTTCAAACGCTCGGTCCCAACGGCGGGCACATTCGCATGCGTCTCTCGCCCGTCGAACTGGGTTCGGTTCAATTGGAAGTCCACATCCAAGAAAACAATCTTCGCGGACGAATGGTGACCGAATCGGAAGCGGCCAGCCAATTGTTGCGAGAACATCTGCCTCAGTTGCGATCGCAACTGGAGTCGCAAGGCATGCGGTTGGAGTCGATTGAAATCACAACCGATCCCAACGGTGCATCGGAGTTTGATCAAACTCAAAACGCTCTTGGCGATCGCGACCACTCGGACCGGGATGCGAGATCCGACCAGGAACGATATCGCAACCGTGGTAACACCAGCGGCACTCGACCGATCGACGCAAAACCGGCGGCCCAGCCATCTCAGCAGCAACCGCTGCGTCCTGGATGACACCGGCAACCGGAGTCGACCTGCAGGTCTGAACAGCGGG
>NZ_ANMO01000230.1 GCF_000338295.1 Rhodopirellula europaea 6C | reverse complement strand
ACACGGCGTACCTCTCCCGAAACGAAGTTTGGGGAGAGGTCGAGCGACGCCGTTCAGGCGTACGCGAGGGTGAGGGCCGAGCATGGGAAAGGGCTAGGGTGAGGGCCGCCGCCACAACCGAGCCCATCAGCCGCTGAGCATTAGCTCCGGTTCCCCACCAGCCAATCGACAGGCTAGAAGCCTATCCCACTGTCCTCCGAGCACGCACCGGGCGGCTCGCGTTACTCCGCTAATACGAACTGAGTCCCTGTGGCCCTGAGCCCCTTTCCTCCTCCCCCTCCCCATGCCCACCGCACTCATCACCGGTATCACCGGCCAAGACGGCTCGTACCTCACCGAGCAACTGCTCGCCCAAGGCTACACTGTGCACGGATTGGTCAGGCGGACCAGCAACACGGTTCGATCAAGACTCGACCCGCTGTTCCACAACAAGGACGTCTACAACAAAAGCCTGTTCCTCCATTACGCGGACCTGGACGACACCACAACGATCCGACGAATCCTCGTCAAAACGCAACCCGACGAACTGTATCACCTGGCCGGGCAAAGCCACGTGGGAGCCAGTTTCGACATTCCCGAATCAACGTGCCAATTCACCGGAATGGGCACGCTCAAGATTCTTGAGATCCTTCGCGACCTTGAGAAACAACCGCGGTTCCTGCACATCAGCAGCAGTGAAATCTTCGGTCGCCCCGACGAGTCACCCCAGAACGAACGCACACCGATGCGACCAGTCACGCCGTACGGTGTGGCAAAGACTTTTGCGACCCAAATGGTCCAGCTCTACCGTGAATCGTTTGGCTTATTTGCCTGCAACGCGATTTGCTACAACCACGAATCACCACGACGAGGCGAATCCTTCGTCACCCGCAAGATCACCAAAGCCGCCGCTGAAATCTCACTCGGCTTGAGTGACGAAATCGTGCTCGGTTCTCTCGACGGACGTCGCGATTGGGGCAGCGCCCCCGAATACACGACCGCCATGCACCTGATGCTTCAACAGGACACACCGGACGACTACGTCTTGGCGACCGGGCAAACACACAGCGTCGAAGAGTTCCTCGACGCCGCGTTTCAAAGCGTCGGTCTCGATTACAAAGACCACCTCAAGCAAAACCCCAAGTACATGCGACCGGCGGAAGTCACCCGCCTGGTCGGCGACCCAACCCACGCCGAGAAACAACTCGGCTGGACCCCAGCAACAACCGCTCTCGACCTTGCCAAACAAATGACTGCCGCAGACGTTGAATCGCTGAAGCAACTAGCAACTAGCAACTAGCGTTTAGCTTCTAGCTTTTCATAACCCGCAGCGTCAGCAAGTACTCCAGCCTCCTGCCGGCTTTTGCCATAACCCGCAGCGTCAGCAAGGCCACTATCGGATTCGCCAAGAATCCGGATTCCACCTTCTCAGCCGCCGAGCGTTAGCTCCGGTTCCTTCACCACCATAACCCGCAGCGTCAGCAAGGCACACCACCTCCCCTCCCAACCCGCCGCGTTAGCAAGCCCCACCCGTAGCCGGATTCGCCAAGAATTCGGACCTGAACCCTGTGGGATAGGCTTCCAGCCTGTCGTCCCCACCAGTACCCCACCGCCCCAACCTTCCAACAACCCGTAGGCGACTCGCCCCTTTCGTCGCCCTCCAACCCGTAGGCGACAAAGGCCTCTTTGTCGCCCACTCCCCA
>NZ_ANMO01000229.1 GCF_000338295.1 Rhodopirellula europaea 6C | reverse complement strand
CGCAAGATTCTTAAAGTTGGAAGTGCCCAAGAACCAAAAGACACCGGTGACATTGGAGATCAGCTCACTGCAAAACGTCGACGGCGACATCGTCGATTACTACATTGATCAAGATTCCCGAGCGTCCGGATGCATGATCAAAGACCTGGCGTTGCCTGATGGAGTCGTCATCGCACTGATCGTTCGCGATGAGCACACTGTATTGCCCCAGGGACGCTCTCAGTTGCTCGAGGGTGACCACGTGGTGGTGGTCCTTCGTCCAAGCATCCGAGCGATGGTGGACCGCGTTTTTGCTCCCACTCGGACTCATACGAAAGAATTGCCGCAGGAATTGGAGTTTCCCTTGCGGGGCTCGATCAAGGTTTGCGATTTAGAGCAATTTTATGAATTGAAGCTAGCCGACGACGGGGAGCTGACTCTCGACGAACTGGTACGCCAACATTTGGGTGAAAACAACATAAAGATCGGTGCGGTGGTCCAAATCGACCAAATTGCACTTCATTTACGGGAATTATCGTCCGATGGAACTGTTCTGTACGTCGGGATGTCGATCCTTGCGGAACCGGCAGAGGCGACCGACTCATCCTTGCCGGCAACGAGCTTGCCATTAGAATGAGTTCTCGATCCAAAGATTTCAGGCTAACCCCGAGAACGGTCGAAAATCAAATTTGATCTACCTTTTGGTAGAACAGCACCTCGGTGCTTCGCATCGAAGACACCTGACGCTTGCTTCCCACTCTTTGCCAAGCTTTCCGTTTTCATCTTCTCAAAACCGTTGTTTTGAACACACCCCCCAGTCTTTTTGATGTTGGTCGCGGCAGCCGCATGATGTCATTCGTCATGCTGTTCTTTGTTGCTTTTCCAACTTTGGGGATTTCAACCACTGTCTCCCGATCTCTACTGGGAAGCAGTCAACAAGCTGAAACGGAAGAAATCGAAGAACGCGTCCCCTGTTCTGCGCATCGACGTGTCCAACAAACTCGCTCGCCTCAGGGCGGATTTGTGCTTCATCGTGAGATCAAGCGGGACCGCACATTGGCCTTGCTAACTCGCCCGTTTCCTACCGCAACAAAGGGACATCGAATCACCAACGGATTGCTCGCGCCCATGCGATGCTGAGCCACCGGTCTGCTCATCCGTTTTGTCTTGCAACTCCCGCGACGCATCTGCCAATGGCAGGCGAAAGCACATGTCATCGGAAAATAGATTTTCGTAACTAACTGCATCGTGAACGCAGTTCTAATCTTCAGAATTGCGGTTCGCACAAACTGAGAACTTCAGTTCCTGCGCAGATTGCTTCCCGAGAGTTCGCCAATCTTGATTCGCCTTTTTTGCTTGCATAACGACGTCTTCGTTTTGCCGAGGATTCCCCTATGTCGACTTCCGAAGCTCAGACTCCGACCAGTATTTTTTCTCCCAGTACCATCCTGCAAGATCTCATTTCGGGCTTGGTTGTCTTCCTCGTCGCGCTTCCACTTTGTTTGGGCATCGCCTTAGCATCGGGCGCCGATCTCTTCTCTGGATTGCTCGCCGGGATCGTCGGCGGTTTGGTGGTCGCGGCGATCAGTGGATCGCACACCAGCGTCAGTGGACCCGCGGCAGGTTTGACCGCGATCGTGGCCGCTCAAATCGCGACACTTGGTTCCTTCGAAGCATTCTTGTTGGCCGTGCTGATCGCCGGCGTTATCCAAATCATTTTTGGGATCGCACGAGGCGGTGCTCTGTCCGCCTTCTTCCCGTCCAGCGTGATCAAAGGGCTGCTGGTAGCGATCGGGGTGATCCTGATTTTGAAACAGATCCCTCACATCTTTGGACACGACACCGACCCGGAAGGCGAGATGTCGTTTATTCAGCCCGACCAAGAAAACACCTTTTCTGAATTGCTGACGATTTTTGCCGGAGAAATCCACATTGGCGCCATGGTGATTGGTTTTCTGTCGATCGCCATTCTGCTTCTGTGGGAACGCATTCCCACATTGAAAAAGTCCTTGGTCCCCGCCCCACTGATCGTGGTTGTTGTGGGAGTGCTGCTGAATCTGGGTTTCACCAATATGGGCCAAGACTGGTTGGTCAGCGGGTCGCACTTGGTTCAGATTCCGATCGCTCAAAGCTTCTCGGAGTTCTTCGGCTTCTTACGACTGCCTGATTTCAGCCGAACGTTTGATCCAGCGATTTACATTGCCGCTGTCACGATCGCCGTGGTCGCGTCTTTGGAAACGCTGCTAAACCTGGAAGCTGTCGACAAGCTCGATAAAGCCAAACGGAACTCACCTCCCAGTCGCGAATTGATCGCGCAGGGCTGCGGAAACATGGTGTGCGGTTTGATTGGTGGACTCCCGGTGACATCGGTCGTTGTTCGTGGTTCGGTCAACGTGGCCTCCGGTTCGAAAACGAAAATGTCTGCCATCTTCCACGGAGGATTGTTGCTGGTCAGCGTTGCCTTCCTGCCGACGCTGATGAACAAAATTCCGCTGTCGGCATTGGCCGCGATCCTGTTAGTAACCGGTTTCAAATTGGCCAGCCCGACCATCTTCAAACAAATGTGGAAGGAAGGTCGCTACCAGTTCACACCGTTCATCATCACAGTCATCGCAATTGTCGTCACGGACTTGTTGATCGGTATTTTGATCGGTCTGGCAATCAGCGTTCTGTTCATTCTCAACAGCAATCTGCGTCGGCCAATTCGCCGGATCGTGGAAACTCAAGTTGACGGTGATGTCACCCACATTGAACTATCCAATCAAGTCAGCTTCCTCAACCGTGCCGCTTTGGACCGAGTGCTCAACGAGTCACAGCCTGGCGGCAAGTTAGTGATTGATGCGTCCGGTTCAGACTACATCGATCCTGACGTTTTAAGTCTGATCCGCGACTTCAAGCAAAACGTTGCTCCCGCCCGGAATATTTCTGTCAACCTCAAGGGATTCCGCCAGAAGTACCAACTGAGCGATGCCAAGCAATTCGCGGACTTCACTTCACGCGAATTGCAAGAGAAGGTCACGTCCGATCAGGTCATCAAGATATTGCACGATGGGAACCAGCGTTTTACCAGCGGCACGCGTTTGAACCGAGACTTGGGGCAACAGGTCAACGCGACGGCGGCGGGACAAAACCCGTTGGCCGCGATTTTGAGCTGCATCGATTCACGAGTGCCAACCGAGCTCGTATTTGATCTCGGAGTTGGTGATATCTTCAGCGTTCGTGTGGCGGGCAACATCGTTGGCACAAAGTCGTTGGGCAGCTTGGAATATGCTGTCGGCGTTGCCGGGGTGAAATTGGTAGCGGTTTTGGGTCACACCCGATGCGGAGCGGTCACCTCATCAGTCAATTTGATTGCTGCGAACAAAGGAGCAGAATCGGCAACCGGTGCACACCTGCAATCGATCGTCGACG
>NZ_ANMO01000228.1 GCF_000338295.1 Rhodopirellula europaea 6C | reverse complement strand
TCTAAGATTTTTGATCGCTCACACTTGCCAGATTCATTACGGTCGCTCTCCCCAAACTTCGTTTCAGGAGAGGTGCGTCGTGTGTAAATCTGCCGAAAAGCGGCATCAAATAACCGCACGACCTCCGCCGGGGGAGAGGTGACCGAAGACAGATAACCGCCTCAAGAATCCATGCCAATTCCGGTGTCCATACCAAAGATTGGACAGCCCAGGCTAACGCCCATCGGTTAGTTGTTGTCATTCGGTAGATGACTCGATCAACAGCCCGCTAGCGGCTGGTCGTTGCGACACGGACGGTTCCGGCGTCTAAGCAATCGTTCTCGTGCGGAGTCTGCTTAGATGACCTTGGTTTGGCCGGGGATTGCGACTTCGTAGTTGCCGTTGGGAAGAGGTTGGACCGGCGCGATGTCATTCAAGGATTGCATCGCATCAACATCAGCGAGCATTTGATCGCTTTGCAGAGCTTCGTTCCAGCGAACGATCTTGCCGGAGTAGCTGGCCATTCGTCCCATGATTGCGGTCATGGTGCTGGTCGCGCCATAGTCGCCTTCATTTGGGATCTCGCCTTTTCGAAGTGAGGCGAACAAGTCGTGTTGGGCTTGTTGGCAACCGCGATCTTTCGACGGTTTCTGCGAGCTCTGCCAAATGACTTTGCCGCTGGGATCACGAATGATCGCAGCACTGATGTCGCAACTGCCCTGCGTTCCGTGAACATGTTCACTGACGCTGTTCCAGCAGCCGCGAACGTGGCGGCATTGGCTGAGTAACCGCACGTCCTTGGCATAAGTGAACTCGACCATGTGATGATCGAATGTTTCGCCGAGTTTCTGATCGGATCGGGAATCTCGTCCGCCTTGACCTTGAGCCGACACGGGGTGTTCGCCGAGCAACCAGTTGATCACATCCAAGTTGTGGATGTGTTGTTCAGCGATTTGATCGCCGCCGATCCAATTGAAGTGCTGCCACTGACGAAGTTGGTATTCGAGTTCGGAAACGTTTTTGGGTTTGGAACGCAGGCGAGACCCCGCGCCGTTCCAGTAGGCTCGTGCAAAGACCGGTTCACCGATCGCGCCAGCGTGGAGTCGTTCGATGCATTCGCGATAGCGAGCTTCGTGGTGACGTTGCAAACCGACGGCGACGGCCAAACCTTTTTGCTTGGCGATCTCATTGGCGGCCAGAACACGTCGAACGCCGGGAGCGTCGGTCGCGACGGGTTTTTCCATGAAGACGTGTTTGCCGGCTTCGATGGCTTTCTCGAAGTGAAGCGGTCGAAAGCCTGGAGGCGTTGTCAGGAACACGATGTCAGCGTCGCTTTGCAGCACGTGCTTCCATCCGTCCAGACCAACGAAACGAGCCCCTTCCACCGCGACACGTTTGCCGGTCGATCCGCTCTTTCCGTGTTTACTGTTGATGGCTCGGTAAGCCGACTGAACGTTGCTCTCGAAGACATCCGCCATCGCGACGAGCCGAGTGGCACCGTCGGTGTTCATGGCTTGGATCACCGCGTTGGTGCCACGACTGCCGCAGCCAATCAATCCGATCTTGAGTGTGTCATCGCCGTACGCGTGAGCACCACGAGCAACGCTCAGGTTCGTGCCCAAAACACTGCCGCCGGCCAGCATGATGCCGCCGCTCTGAATGAAAGTACGACGACTCGCTCGTTGCTGCAAAGCGGCAGACCGCTGGGACGCGGGACTCGGTTGATCCGCCGTCTGGTTCGATGGCGGACACTCGTTTCGAGCGGAAGTTCGTTCAGGCATGAAGTGTTCGCGAGGTGGGATGACAGCGACGCGGGATGTCGGCGAGGTGGGAGCGGGCAGTATCGAGAGCCAGCGTTGTGTTGGTCACAGTTTAACCCAGGTGGAAGCTGCGAACCAACGGATGGCGGGCTTCACCCAACAATTCCGGCGACGGATCGCCTATTTGGCCGGCGTTTTTCGCTTGATCAGACCAGCTTCCTCGGCCTTTCGCAGCTCCGCTTCCACGTCGACATACTCTGGTTCGGGCAATTCCGGTCCTTTGCGAACGACTTCGGCGGAAATGATCGCATCGGGTGGTAGCTGAATTTTCTTCTCGTCGGTCTTAGAAGGATCTTTCCGCCGCATGGCACTGACCCGGTCCATTCCCTTGATCACTCGGCCAAAAACCGTTTGTTGACTGGATGCCGATGTGACAGGCAGAAAGAAGATCGCGAATTGAGAGCTGGCCGAGTTTTCGATGAAGCGGCCTTCGCCCATCGGAATTTTTGCCATCACGACCGAACCGCGAAGGGCATGGTGCGAGTTCTCGTTGTCGTGTTCGTCCATCAGGAACTTGCCGCTGTTGCCTCGCCCGTCGCCGGTCGGATCACCTGACAAGGCAAGCATGTTGGGAACGACTTGCGAGAAATCCATGCCGTCGTAGAAGCCTTCTTCGACAAGCTTGATGAAATTGGCGACCGTTGATGGAGCCTCGCCGGGATAGAGCTCGATCAACACGTCGCCTCGTGTGGTTTTGAAGAGGACTTGTGGCAACGCGTCGCGGTCAATCTTTTCCATTCGCTCCGTTTCTTCTTTGTATTGCTTCTCCAGCAAATCGAGGAAGTGTTTGTTGGCCATGTCGACTTTCTCCAGTTCGTCGGGCTGGAGCGATTCGTAGACCTTTCGGGCCGTTTCGAAGTTACCGGTGGAGATGCCGGCACGAGCGGCGGTGAGGAAGAGGTAGCGATAGTTTTGACCGATATCGATCAATCTCGCTGCGGCTTCGAACGTTGTCCGATCGTAGATATCATTGTCGAAATGGTGCTGAACCATCGTGACCATGTAGCTGGCCGCCTCGGGGCTGGGTAGCAAACGAAAAACCTTGACCGAGTTTTCCATTTGCTTCTGCATCAAGTCCCATGTCTTGTGCTGTTGTTCTCGGAAAGCCTTTGTGGCTTCGCGGCTGCGATCGACATCATTGTTGAACCGAATGTGGATCTCGCGAAGCTTCAACATGGAGTCGAGCAGTTCTTCATGAGTGGACCGGAATTCTGCGTAGATTTCTTCCGCGTCTTTCCGGATGTCCTCCGGCATCTCCTCCATCGCTTTCGCGATCATCTCGGGATCATCTTTGATTCGCCCGCCGTCGACTCCGTCGGTCGATGGCGCGGCGTCGTTCGAGGGAGCCGCAGATTCCGGCTCGCTGGCGGCCCCATCCGATCCTGGGGGCTGGGCGAAGGCTTGGCCGATCAAGCCCGTTTGGCAGCTCAGGCTCAATCCGGCGATCAGCATTGTGGTGGTCAGAGCGGTCGCTGGTCTGCGCGAACGTCGAAAAAGTGGGTTCGAGAAAGCGAACATGCGAAAAGCCGAGGATAGAGAACGTTCGAATGAGCTAGAAAGCACACCAAATCGGGCGCTTTCGCGAAAGGCCCGTGGTGGATCAAAAATGAGCGACAAAGGGGGCGATACCGAGCCTTGCTCGGCAGTTACGTAAGAACTCGGGGGATGGTTTGTTCTTGTTCAAGGATTAGGCTTTCAGCGGAGGAGCGAGGCTGCCCGTTGAAGCACGCAAGCAGCGCAATCCGACAACTTGCTTCCGACATTTTCGCTGTTTTGGCGCCAGCCACCGACCCTCGGCCAACCGGGGCGAACGCCCAAACGGCCCATGAGATTTTCAGACGGTTCCATTGATGACCAAATCGCCACCACTCGCTTTTCGAATCGGCCTTGGATACGACTCGCATCGGTTGGGCCCAGTTGGTCCGCTGCGGGTTGGAGGCGTGGATATCCCGGGTGAATTCCATGCGATTGGCCACAGCGACGCTGACGTGTTGTTGCATGCCGTGACCGATGCATTGATGGGCGCGATTGCGGGACCGGATATTGGGCGTTTGTTTCCCGATGATGCCGACGAAAATCGGGGGCGTGACAGTCGCGACTTCGTGCAGGAGGCTCTTCGCCGCGTCCAGGTTGCCGGTTACGAAATCAATAATGTCGATGCCGTGATCCTGGCTCAGAAACCAAAGATGGCTCCGCACATTGATCTGATGCGGGCCGTGGTTGCTGAATTGCTTCAAACCACAATCGAGCAAGTGGGGTTGAAGGCGAAGACGGGAGAGGGTGTCGACGCGGTCGGTCGCAGCGAAGCGATCGCGGCACGCGTGGTCGTGATGCTCAGCCGCCGTTAGCTGAAGCTAATCGCTGCGGCGAACTTGATCACTCAGATCCAACGGGGCCGATGTACTCGATGGCGCCGATCGACGATGTGTTCGCCTGAAGTTTCGCGATCGCTTGTTCCATGTCGTAGTACTGCTTCAGCAAACGTTCCCGTTGTGATTCCAGCAAATCGTTCATCGATTCAACGCGAGAGTCGTTGCGTTCAATGTGGGCGCTGAGCGTTTGCGTTTTGCGAATCAGCATTCCGCCGTCCGCACCGGCGTAGGTGTCAGCAAGCTTCTTCAGTTGGCCAACCATGCCGACGTTTTCATCGTCATCGTTGGTCTTGTTGAAGAATTGCTCGACCGCGTCGATGTCATTTGCGAGAGCCGCTTTGAGTTTTGTTTCGTCGACTTGCAGTTCACCGTTTTCATCCATTCGAACGCCGATTTGGCTGAACGAACGAATCGAATCACCACTACTCAGCGGAACGGTGCCGGTCAGCAATCGTGAATAGCCGTTTTGAATGCGGAGCGTTTCCGTGGACCCAAACAGTAGGCCGACTTCGTTTGCTTCGGCGTCGAAGAAAGTGACCTCTTCGATGTTTTCGATCAGTTTGTTGTATTGATCGGCGAAACGTTTGACGGCGGAAACGATCGTGTCAGGATCGTCATCGACGTTGACGGTGATCGGATCCTCGGACAATTCTTTGACCGTCAGGTTCAATCCGCTGATTTCGTCCTCGAAGACTCCATCGGTCGACGTCATGAAGCGTTCGGTACCGCCGTCGGTCGCGATGGAAATCAGAGCGTCTTGTCCCTTCGAATTTGTTCGGAGGTTCAGGTCAACGCCGTCCAGGTTCACGGAGATGCGTCCGACTTCGCCGCCCTTTTTGCTGCGAATTTGCAACGAATAGGAGCCGTCCGAGTTCGATACGACCGACGCATCGGCGTAGCGATCAGATGCGTTGATCTTTTCGACGATGGATTCGAGCGTGTCGTCTTCGGTGATTTCGATCGTCAGCGATTCGCTACCGATCAAGCTGGTTCCCGCGTCGGCGGTGCCCGCCAATCCCAAGTTGGCCGCGACTTTTCCTTCGCCGGTATCGGTGATCGTCAACGATGAGGCGCCGCCCGCGGTGTCGGTGATCACGATGCCGTCGCCGGATTCGTTCAAAGCGGCTTCGACACCAATGTCCAACGCGTTGACCGCGTCGATCAGTTCACCGACTGTTTCAATCTCAGACACTGCCAAGTTGATACCGCCGATTGCACCGTTGCTGTCGCGGATCGTGAAGCTGCCCGATCCGACACCGTCGCCGGAGTTCAGTTCAGAGAGCTTTGTTTCGAGCGTTACCGATTGCAGGTTCAGGTCTTTGCCAACGACGATATCGTCGGTCGTCGATGCGGCGACGCCAAGGCTGGTTGCGGTGTCGTCTGACGAGCTTATCTCAAATGTGCCGGGACCACCGGACACGTCACGAATTCGCAAACCGTTGCCGGCGTCGTTGATTCGAGCGATGACATCGAGTCCGCTGCCGTTGATCGCGTCGATCACTTCGTTGAGCGATGTTGCACCTGACACATCGACGCTGGCGGATGTGCCGTCACCGGTTTGAATGTCCAGGCTGGTGAGCGTGCCCAGCCCATTGCCGCCACCCAGTTGCGAGAGGCTGGCTCCGTTGAGTGAATCCACGCCATCGGGCAACGGGATGTCGTTGCCGTCAACGCTGTTCGCGGCGACGTCGATTCCGTGCAATCCAAGATCGGCTGCCGTTTCAGCGGTTCCGAGTTGTTCGACTTTTAGGTTGCTGATGGATTGGCCGGTCTGATCGATCAGCTTGATCTTTCCGCCGGACGTTGTGGCTTGGATGCCAACGTCAGCGTCGTTGATCGCTTGCAGAACATCGTCGACTGTTCGAGCTTGGGAAAGATCGACTTCGGCCGATGCGCCGCTGCGGTCGGTCAATCGAATCGATCCGCCTTCGACGCCCAAACCATTGTTCAGTTGCGAAAGGCTGACTTTAGTGTCAACAAAGCCGCTGGGTTTGATCGTGAGCGAACCCGCCAGGCTCAACGCTTCGTCGAAGGAGCTGAAGCTTTGGGCGGAGGAAACACTGTGCGTGGCAGCGGTTCGAAGTGTTCGTACCAGGTGGCTTCCGTTGGTGACTTCATCGCGTGTCGAAACCGATAGAGCGTTTTCGTTCGATGTCGTCGCGTTCTTACTGCTGAATAACGCGGACGAACCGAGCGCATCACCCGCCAGTTGCACACCGATGACCGATGCGGTGAGCGAAGCGATTTGTTGCTGTTGGCCGAGCAGTTCTTCTGTTTTGGCCAAAATTCGGTCGCGCGGTTGCGCATTGATCGCCATCAATTGGTCGACGGTCCCGACGATGTCGGTACCGGTGACTAATCCGATCGATGATTGCAAACGAGCCATGACGCACCAAGGAACACGTGAATTTGTGAGACAGAAAAGTCTTTCGTCTCAATCCAACAATCTTCTCATCGGCAAAGTCGGCCTGTTTGGTCCACTCTTCGACGCTCGGACTGTCAATCAAATGTCCGATGGCATTTTTTCGGTTCGGTGTCGAACGTGATCAATTGCGCAATCGCTGGATTGTGACACTGAAACCTAGGTCGCGATCGACGTGTCGGCAGCCGGAGCACTGAACAACCGTCCTGCAGCGACGGAAAGACAGGCGGTCTGAGAGAGATTTGCCGAATGCGCCGGATGTGGGCGATTCGGACGATGCTGCGTGAGGCGACCGCGTCGCTTCCAGTCAGCGCACGCCGCGATGTTTGAAGGTCGCACTGGGCCGAATGCTTCGCTTCGCGCATAGAAAACGAGACGGTGTCTCCGCCAAATCACCCCCGGACGAGGCGACTCGGCGGGAACACCGTCCCGAAATGTCGTCGTTGCTGATACTGGAAACGGTCAAAGCCGCACTAGTGAATCAGCAGTTGTTCGTGTCACACAAAGTGATTGCTCACCAAGGGCCTCGGACGTAGTACACGCCGAATTGGTCCGTGTGGCTTGGCCAGTTCGGAGTCGGTTGGAAACGCCCCGGAGCAGCCGCACCTGGTGTGCTGGCGCTGCGACCGTACTGGTGATAAATCGGGTGATTCGTGTTTTGGCTGACGCCCCACGAATACGTTTGTCGAAGGTGTGCGGTTGGCGGAACGACCAGTGCCGTCGGTTGCCCGTACGGTGCGTAGTAATAGTTTCCGTGCCATGCACGGGTTTGAGCGAAGTTGTGGTTCCAAACTTGGGTCACCGCGTACGGGTCACCAGCTTGGGCTTCTTCGGTTGAACCGGCCAAGCCGCTGAAAGCAGCCAAGGCGGCGAGACAAAGGACGATGCGTTTCATGGCTCGGGGATCCTCGAGGACGGTGGATTTGGTAGCAACAATTCGCTGCGACGAACGGACAGGGGGAGTCCGTTCTACCAATGAGTCAGGTGGCTGGATCAGCGAGGCAAACGCAACGTGTTCCAGTAGAAATTGCTGGCAGCTTGACGAACCGGTGGGCTGTAATAGATCGCTCGAGTTCGGTTCATTCCACGACCATTGTCATAATAGTTGTGGTAGCGGTCTTTGTGCCAATAAAGCATTTCGTGGGGGTAGAAAGGCTGATACGTCAGGTAGGTCTGCCCGACATTTGGAGGAACCGGCACAGGCGACACGTACATTTGTGCGTTCGCTGCGTTGGCCGGGCCTTGCGTGTAGTAGTTGTAGAACAGGTCGGGCTGTCCATACTCGCGGCCTTGCACGGCGACTTCGCCGGTCGCTCCACCACAATCGCCGCTTGCACAGCCGCCGGTTTCGCTGGTGCCGACGACGGTGTCGCTGACGACTCGCGAGCTGACGATGTGTTCGCCTTGTGCCATCGCGGCGGGAGCCAGCAAGGTGATGCTAGCGGTGCCGATGGCGATCGCTGCTACGGTGCGTGAGCGGCGGGTGATTTGTGTGGCGATTGTTTGGGCCGTCGCTACGGCTGCTTTCCAATTTCGCTTCATCTCGCGTTCCTCCTCGAACGACGACGGACCAGGTGTCTGGCTTTTGGTTTCGACGCGAATCGAGAGGAAAAACAGCCGATACTGTTGCGGCGTGATGATCGCGACAGTTGGGGAAGTTCGCCCAGCAGGCACGTTTCGCCCAGCTCAGACGAGCTTTTCCAAACCAATTCGGCGACCGATGCGAATCAAACGCGGTAATCCGCGGTTTCGCTAACAACCCCGCGGTCGCTATAACCCCCAAACTCGCAGGCTGATCTGCAAGTCCGCTTTTCATCCGCTTCCTGTTCTCAGCTCCTCACAACGAACGTCCCCAACGATTTAGGTTGATTCCGCGTGGCGAAACGTCGCAAAACATCCAGTTCCGCATCCAGTCGCTCCAAACGGGGCAAAGCCGATCCGTTCGATGAATCGCTGTTGGCGGAGATTCAGAACATTCCGCTGCGATTCGCGGCCCAAGATCGCTATTTGAATTACTCGCTGTCGGTCATCACCAGCCGAGCGCTGCCGGATGTCCGCGATGGGCTCAAGCCGGTTCAGCGGCGGATTTTGTACACGATGTCGCAGCAGCGGCTCGACGCGACGGCCAAGCACCGAAAGTGTGCGAAGGTCGTCGGCGACGTGATGGGTAACTACCACCCCCACGGTGACAGCTCGATTTACGAAGCGCTGGTTCGGATGAGCCAATCGTTTTCGCTGCGGATGCCGATGATCGACGGCAGCGGCAACTTCGGCAGCATCGACGGCGACAACGCCGCTGCGATGCGATACACCGAGTGCCGCATGACGCCAATCGCGTCGGAGGTCCTGGCGGATCTGTCCAGCCGAACGGTGGCCTTCAAACCCAACTACGACGGCACGCGCGAAGAACCCGTCGTGCTGCCGTCACGTGTTCCCAGCTTGCTGGTCAACGGAGCGACGGGAATTGCGGTCGGGATGGCGACGAACATCCCGCCGCATAATTTGAAAGAGGTTTGCAACGCACTGCTGAAGTTGCTGGCCAATCCGGAAATCAAGGACTACCAATTGGTCGCCGGCGATGCGATCCAAGGTCCCGATTTCCCGACGGGCGGGCACATCACGAACACCAAAGAAGAACTTCGCGAAATCTATGCGACGGGAACGGGCACGATCAAGCTGCGTGGCGTTGCTGAAGTGGCGGAGAAGTCTCGCACGGGTGACACGCTCCGGATCACCGAGATCCCATTTGGCGTCAACAAAGCCGCAATGGTGGAGCGAATTGCTGAGCTGGTCTACAGCAGTAAGTTGCCTCTCGTGCAAGAAGTTCGCGACTTGTCGACCGAAGACATTCGGGTCGATCTGTTGCTGAAGAAGAACGCGGACGCCGACAAGGTGCTCGCGTATCTCTACAAACACACTCCGCTGCAGACCAATTTCAACGTCAACCTGACCTGTTTGACGCCGACGGAAAATCCAGAAGTCGGTGCACCAAAGCGTCTCGGGTTGAAAGAGATCCTGTGGTACTTCTTGCACTTCCGTTTGGATGTGCTGACCGCGCGATTGACGAACGAATTACGAGCCCTCGAGAAACGGATTCACATTCTCGAAGGCTTGGCGTTGATCTTCGATGCTCTCGACGAGATCATCAAAATCATCCGCAGCAGCGAAGGCAAAGCCGACGCGGCGGAAAAGATCATGAAGCGGTTCCCAGTCAAAGAACTGACGCCAGCCCAAGCACGTCGCAAGAGGCAAGCTTCGAACGGACTCGACGCGGAGCAAACCGATGCGATTCTTGAACTGAAGCTGTATCGCTTGGCACGTTTGGAAATCAACGTCGTGCTGGACGAACTGAAAAAGAAACGCAAACGCGTCGACGAGATCAACAAGTTGCTCGCCGATGACCGCGACGATTACACGTCGTCCGGACGTTGGGCGATCATCAAAGAAGAATTGCAGTCACTGATCTCAGACTACGGCAACACTCCCGCAGGTCGCCGACGCAGCACAATCGTGGTGCCGACGGAAGAGGTGGAGTACACCGAAGAGGACTTCATCGTCGCCGAAGATTGCCACGTGATGGTCACCGTCGACGGCTGGGTCAAACGGCAAAAACAGATCGCCGATCCGTCCAAGAGTCGTCTGCGTCAGGGCGACGCGGTGCTGGCGTGCGTCGCTGGAAATACGCGTTCCACGCTCGCGTTCTTCAGCAGTTTGGGCGTGTGCTACACCGCTCGGATGATCGACATTCCTGCGTCGACGGGATTTGGCGAGCCGATTCAGAAGCTCTTTAAATTCAAAGACGGCGAACGAATCATCGCGGCTCTTTCGATGGACCCGCGAATTCTTGGCGACATCAGCGAAGACCCCAAGGGCCAGTACTATCCTGCGACGCACGCACTTGCCGCATCGACGGATGGGTATGCCTTGCGATTCGGTTTGCAGCCATTTGCCGAACCATCGACGCGTGCCGGCCGCAAGTTCGCTCGCGTGAAACCAGGGGCCAGCATCGTCGATGTTGTTCCGATTGTGGGAACCGAAACCGTCTTGGCGGTCTCTGCGGACGCAAGAGCGATGGTGTGTCCAGCCGATGAGATCAACTATCTGTCCGGCGCCGGCAAAGGTGTGCTGCTGTTGAAGTTGGCGGCGAGCGACAAGTTGCTCGGATTCAAGCCTTCGACGGGTGACCGCGATTTGCTGAACGTGGTGACCAATCGTGGTGCGAAGAAAACGGTTTCGACGGCCAAGTACCGAACGACATCACGCGGCGGACGCGGCATCGAACTGCAAAAGAACGGCAAGATCGCGGAGATCGTTCGTGATCCAATCGAGCCGCCTCCGGTTTTTGAAGACTGACGCAATTTCGCGTGGCCAAACGTTGTTCGGGCGGCCAGCCTGAACGCATTCACTCAATCAATCCTTCGACTTTCAACGTCTTCACTTCATGTCCGTTGCACCGAAAGAATACAACGCCAAAAACATCACCGCGCTGGAAGGCCTCGAGCCTGTCCGCAAGCGTCCCGGCATGTACATCGGTGGTGTCGGCTCGGCTGGTCTTCACCACTTGATTTGGGAGATCGTTGACAACTCCGTCGACGAGGCCATGAACGGTCACGCGTCTGAGATCACGGTGACTCTGCATAAAGACGGCGAAACGATTTCGGTCAGCGACAACGGTCGTGGGATTCCCGTCGACAAACACCCCAAGACAAAGAAATCTGCCTTGGAAATGGTGCTGACTGTTTTGCACGCCGGCGGCAAGTTCGAAGGCGACAACTACAAGACGTCTGGCGGTTTGCACGGTGTCGGTGCGTCGGTCGTCAACGCGCTCAGCAAAGAACTCGTCGCGATTGTCAAGCGTGATGGCGTCCAATACCGGATGGCTTTTAGTCGTGGTCAAGCGACTTCAAAGCTGCAGAAACTTCGCGGCACCGTCCGTGGAACGGGAACCTCGATCACGTTCACGCCCGACCCGACGATCTTTCCGCGAACGACGTTCAACGGTGACACGATCAAGCAGCGATTGGAAACGGCCAGCTTTCTGCATCGCGGTGTGAAGGTCACTTACATCGACGAAGTCGCGAAGACCCGCGATACGTTTTTGCATGAAAACGGCATCGTGGATTACCTCGGGAAAGTCATCAAGGAACGTGAGGCTCGCACGATTCACGAAGCACCGTTCACCTACCGGGTCGACGATGACGACCGGGTGGAAGTCACACTTCAGTGGACGGAATCGACTGACGAACATGTACGCAGCTACGTCAACGGGATTCCAACCGGCAGCGGCGGCACCCACGAAAACGGTTTTCGAGGCGGCGTCGTCAAAGCGGTTCGAAACCACATCGACACGCACAGCCTGACTCCTCGCGGTGTGAAGATCACACACGAAGACATTCGCGAAGGATTGATCGCGATTGTTTCGATCTTTGTCTCCGAGCCTCAATTCCAAGGTCAAACGAAGGATCGCTTGAACAACCCCGAAGCTCACGGGTTGGTTGAATCTGGTGTCCGAAGTGCGATGGAACAATGGCTGAACAACAATCCCTCGGTCGCCGATGCGGTGATCGCGCGGATTGTCGCCGCCGCACGAGCTCGCGCCGCATCGCGTGCCGCAAGCGAAGCGGTTTCGCGAAAAGGTGGTTCGAAGCGAACGTTGTTGCCAGGCAAGCTTTCGGATTGCGTGTCCGGTGGCAAAGGCAAGTCCGAATTGTTCATCGTCGAAGGTGACTCGGCAGGCGGGAGTGCAAAGCAAGGCCGCGACCGAAACTGCCAAGCGATCCTCCCTCTGCGAGGTAAGGTGCTGAACACCGAGTCGGCGACGCTGAAGAAGATTCTGGACAACAAAGAAATTCAGGACATGATCGCGTCTCTCGGTTGCGGCATCGGTCCGTCGCTCAACCTGGCGAACTTGCGATATGACCGAATCATCTTGTTGGCCGATGCTGACAGCGATGGTCACCACATCACAACGTTGTTGCTGACGTTCTTCTACCGTCACATGCCAGCCTTGATCGCGGACGGTCGGTTGTTCATCGCGGTTCCGCCGCTGTATCGAATCGACATCGGCAAAGAAACCTTTTGGGCAGCCGACGAAGAAGATCGTGAGCGGATTTTGGCCGAGCACAATGGTCGAGCGACGCCAGAGATCACACGCTTCAAAGGATTGGGGGAGATGATGCCCAAGGTTCTTTGGAACACAACGCTGGATCCGACCAAGCGGACTTTGTTGAAGGTCGAGATCGATGACCACTTGGAAACCGATCGCACGATCAGCGATTTGATGGGCCGCGATGCATCGGCCCGGTTCCGGTTCATCATGGAGCGAGCCGAAGACGCCAGCGAAATTGACGTCTAGACCGTAGGATGGGTTCCCAAACCCGTCGAATCCACGCTCCAGCGACGGTTTTGGAAGACCATCGTACAACCCCGCCTCGTACGATGGTCTTCCAAGACCGTCGATCTGGTTCTAGTTCGGGGCTCGTCCGATGCTCGGCGGGCACGCTTTCAAGACTTCCTCCACAATCTCGTCCATGGTCCGATGGCTGGTATCCACTCGCAAGTCCGCGGACGCACGATAAAGCGGTTCACGTTTCGTCATCACTGACTGGACTTCATCGAACACCGACTGATCAGTCAGCGAAGGTCTACGTTCGGCAGTGGTCGCGTCACCCGCCAACCGTGCGACCAAGATTTCTGGTTCCGCGTCCAGCCAAACGCACCAGCCGGAGCCTGCGATGATGTTCCGGTTTGCTTCGCGAAGGATCGTGCCTCCGCCGAGTGCGATCACGTGTGTCGGTCGCTTGGCAACCTCCACCAACGCAGCTTCTTCCCGGTCGCGAAAACCGACTTCGGTTTCCTCCGCGAAGATTTCGGCGATCGATTTTCCTGCGGTCGATTCGATCACATCGTCCAAGTCGACGGCTGGCAGCGACAGCTTCTGCGCTAAAAGTTTCGCAAGCGTACTTTTGCCGCACCCGCGGTAGCCGGTCAAATAGAGGTGCTGAGGTTTCACTTCGTCGTTGTTCATGATGCGAAACGCTACCAGCCCACGGTTTGATTGAGAAGTCCGAAGGGAATGAGATGAGTTGGATTGCAAAAGTGACACTGGCCGTGGTGCTGATCATCGGGTTGGCAGTTCAAGCCACCGGGCAGAGCGACCGTGTCGAAGCGGCAAGCGATGAGACCGCTGAAATGGAATCGGATGCTCTCTCTCGAACCCGATCCGCAGTTGACGCCGATGACGTACCGAAAGCTCTGGAAGGAGAATTCGACACGCGGGACATCGCCGCCGCGACGGCTTGGGCGGATCAGTTGCACCTGGCGGATTGGTTGGGGCCGCTCGCTCCGCTGGCACTATCGCCTTTTTTTGGCGTCGCTTGTTTATCGGGTTTGTCGCTCTGGGGACCGGACTGGATCACCGACAACGCGCTGTTGGGATCAGCCGGGCCACTTCGCAGCGTTCCGCTGTTCGCGGTCTTTTCCGTGCTGGCGGTTTTGACCAGCGTTCCTCGGTTGTCCAAGGTTAGCAAACCGTTTGCTCAGGCGATGGATCAGCTGGAGGCGTATTCAGTCATCGTCATCTTGTTGGCGATCAAAATCACCGCTTCGATGACAGCGGATTCGGTCGGCACAGACGAGGCTCAGTTGGCGGCCGAAGCGATGCCGGTCTATACGGCGGGGATTTTCAGCTTCACCGCCAACGCGTTGTTGCTGGTCGCGATGACGGTCAACATGCTGGTGATCAACAGCGTCAAGTTCTTCTTCGAGTTTCTGGTATGGTTGACTCCGTTTCCAACCGTCGATGCCATCTTTGAGGTCTGCAACAAATCGCTTTGCGCGGCTTTGATGGCCGTGTACGCGCTGAGTCCCACGCTGGCGACCGTCTTCAACTTCGCAATCCTGTTCGTTGCCGCGTTGATCTTTCGCTGGGCCGCCCGCCGGGTGAAGTTCTACCGAACGATGTTGCTGGACCCGGTTCTGGCAAGAATTTGGCCCGGATTCGCGACACCGGATCCACGCGGTGTGATCGTGTTTGCACAAAGTGCCGTCGGTCCCTTTCCCGCGAAAAGTTGCTTGCGATTGCGTCGTGGAGACGAGGGATGGTTGTTGACTCCCGCGACACCTTGGTCGCCGCTGTCGTGGGGATTGGGAAGCGACGGGCACGTTCTGCAATGTGGCTCCTCACCTCGATTGATTCGCGGATGGCTGACTCACTCCATTCACGCGGAAGCCGATGATGACGACGTGGTGTTGTTGAAGGTCAGCCGGCGTCATGACATGCACATGACAATCGTGTTGGAACAATGTGGTTTGATTGAACACACTGAAACGAACGAGTCGGCCGGTGACGCCATGCCTCGCGACAACGCAATCGAATTCGCATAGGCGGCGTGTCAGGCCGATGGCACCGATCGGTGACGCTCGACCGGAAATGACGCAAAAGTCGGGCTAAAACGGGCCTCAAACGGTCTCGGTCCTCTTTGGATGCGGACTTCATTGGACTAAAGTGGTGAACACTGATTGTTCCCCTTGGTCGACCGCATTGAATCCGGAGCCGCTGAAGACTCGATGGCCACGCAACGTTTGACCAAGCAGAATGCCGCGATGATCTCGGCCGCCGTCGCACTTCGAGCCGATCGGAACGCGGATGCGCTTTTGTTGTTGCTCGATGGCAGCACCGATTGGAAACGAATCTCTGAACTGACCGAAGCCAACGAGAACGTGGTCATCGTTGCCGTCGACACGATCGAAGATTTGGACGGTGCTGCTGAAGCTGGTCTGAAGCCGTTGGCACTGAACAAAGAAAAGGCTCCGCTGCTGGAACGGTTGCAAGAAGCTTTGTTGGAAGCCGCCGCGGATGAGCTGATCAAAACCAACGGCGAAGTCGTCGCGGTGTACAGCGGGTTCCAACAAGGCCGATTGGATTCGATCAGTCACCTGCAACTTGATGAGCGGATGCGTCGATTCACCGTTCGCGATCTGCAGACGCTCGAAAGCAGCGTTCCGCTGAAGACGATCAAAGCCGTCGTCGACTTGGCATCTCAAATTGGCCGAGAGGGCCGCGAAGGCAAGGCCGTCGGAACGATGTTTGTGGTTGGAGATCACCGCCGAGTCCTGGAGCATGCCAGTGATAGCGGAGCGGACCCTTTTCGCGGATACAACAAAAAGCACCGCAACATCCTCGACCCCAAGGTCCAGGAAGATGCCAAGGAGATTGCCCAGCTTGATGGTGCCTTTGTAGTCACCTCCGATGGCATCATCGAACGAAGCCGTCAGATGCTGGAGGTTTCACACGAAGACCTCAAGATGACCAAGGGCCTCGGATCGCGACACTGGGCAGCCGCCGCGATCACGCGGAAGACCAAAGCGGTCTCGGTCGTGGTCAGCCAATCGACCGGAACGGTGAGGCTGTATCAGAACGGCTTCCTGATCCTGCAGATCGTCCCGATGGACAAAGCGATCAAGTGGCAGGAGTTTGCTTTCGAGCCACCGCCGCAATCAGCCGACGAAAACTAAGCGGCGTGCGTTAGTGAGGCCGGTCCAGGTGGGCTGGCCTCTGAATTTATGCCGAGTTGGCATTTTCGATCGAGTAAGCGTCGCCCACGGTTCCTTTAAGAAAAGGGCCGTGCAGTTTTGAGTGCTGTGTTCGTGACGTCTTGCGAACCTCGCCCGTTGGCAATGGGCTTAGCGATTCTACTGTAGGTTGGCCACTCTTGGCCGACATCCGCAACTTGGACGGGCAAGAGTGCCCATCCTACAAGCGTTAAAACCTCGTTGACGACATAATCGGCAAGCCGCAGCAGGAGAGGTGATGTACGCGAAAGCAGCATAAATACGCGCATCAACAAACTGGATCGCCTCGAAAACCGGGGCTGATGCCCAAACGGCTAATCCAAATGCCGCGGCCCGTTTAGAACTTGTGTCCCTTTTGGGGACCGTCTTTGGTTTGAGTCAGAATTTCTGGGCCTGACTCGGTCATCAAGATCGAATGCTCGAACTGTGCCGATGGACGTCCGTCACGGGTTCGGACTGTCCATCCGTCCGCTTTGTCGCATTGGGTGTACCGCGATCCGGCGTTGATCATGGGCTCGATGGTGAAGCACATTCCCGGGAACAACCGATCAATTCGGCTTTGGCGGTTTGGGAAGTGTGGAATCGATGGATCCAGATGAAACTGTTTACCCAATCCGTGACCGACATATTCGCGAACGACGGTGAATCCGCGGCCTTCGGCTTCCGGCACCACGGCCTCGCCAATCGTTGCCACTCGGCAACCGGGGGTCAGAGCGTCGATGGCCAAGTGCATGCAATCAAAGGCGCACTGGGTGACGGCTCGTTTTTCGTCGCTGACTTCGCCCAGCAAGAACGTTTCGCTTTGGTCACCGTGCCAGCCATCGACCACCGTCGTGATGTCGACGTTGATGATGTCGCCTTCTTTCAACTCGTAATCGTCCGGGATTCCGTGACAGATCACTTCGTTGACGCTGGTGCAGCAGCTCTTGGGATACTTCTGGTACCCGAGCGTGGCGGCGCGATAACCATGACCGTACGTCCAATCGTGGATCATTTGGTCGATCTTGCCCGTCGTGATCCCCGGTTTGACGTGTGGCCGAACGTAGTCCAGTAGCGCCGCATTCGCTTGGCCGGCGGCCCGCATCATGTCGCGTTGGGTTTCGGAAAGGATCAGTTTTCGTTGCTTGGTCAGCATGCTGCTAAATGGTGTCAGTTCGGATGAATTGGGGCCATCAAAGGCACGGCGTCAGCATAGCAGGTTTGAGGTGTTGGCAAACCCAAACGGCCTTGGATCCCGGCCAAGTGAGGGATCCGGGCAGGAATGATCGGTACATTCGGCGGTTTCGATCAATCCGGAACGCCCTCGGTCGGAACTTTTGTGGCCCCGAAGGGTTAGTTCGATACGGAACGAGACCATTTGCTCGTCCGATCGCTTTTCCGGCAACTATCCTGGCACCCGAGTTTCCAGGCAAACGATTTTTACTTCGCCCAGCTCGGTCCCACATCTTATCTATCGAAATGAATCGAATTGTCTCCAACGCGACGCAAGCCGCTACTGCTTGGTCAACCCGAGGATGCAACCCCACGCAAGTGGAGGCTCGCTCTTTCCGGACCGTGATTCGAAGAAGCCTGCGTGCCAAATGGGCCCTTCGCGGTGCCGCTCTGGCTGGGATGATCGTCCTGAGCTCGGGGGCACAACACGCCGCCGCCCAGGAGGCAACTGCGTCCGAAGCAGCCTCCGCAAACGCGAGCGTTGCCACGAACTCCGACAAAGAATTGCAATTCAATTTCTCAGGAGCACCTTGGGGCGATGTCCTTCGTTGGTTCTCTGAGCAAGCCGATTTGTCATTGCAGATGGATTCGGCGCCGGCCGGAACGGTCAATTTCACCGATCCGACTCAAACCTATTCCGTTGGCGAAGGCCTGGATTTGATCAACCGGCTGCTGCTCGATCGCGGCTGGGCCGTTGTTCGTCGAGGTCGCATGCTGTTGCTGGTGGACTTGGAAGCGGAGAACGCGGAAAAGCTGATCAGCGAAATGGCCGAATTGGTCACCCCGGACACGTTCGACCAACGCGGAAACAGCGACATCGTTCGTTGCGTGTTTCCTTTGGGAGGATTGTCCCCAGATGAAGCTCGCGAAGAGTTGTCACAGATCATCGGGCCTTGGGGACGCATCAATGTCTTGGCGGGAGCTCGCCAAGTCGTCGTGACCGAGACGGTCGGCAAGCTGCGTATCATCGAGACGGTTTTGTCCGCCGCCGAGGAAGCTCAATCGAGCGTCGTTGAAATCGCGCTGGAGCATCGAGCTGCGGAAGAAATTCTGGAAGTCGCGCGTCCGTTGGTTGGTCTGGAACCGGGTGAGAATCTCGGCGAAGACCTGCGTATCTCGGTTTCGTTTTACGGCGACCGAGTTTTCGCGACGGGATCGCCCGCGAAATTGTCGTTGTTGAAAAGCATCTTCACCAAAGCTGACAAGGCGATGCCCGGCAGCGAAGACGCAGAAGAAGTTGAAATTGTCAGACCCGTGTTGAAAACGCACTCGGTTGCATCAGCAAACCTGCAGACCGCATTTGACGTTTTGCAAACGATGTTGGCCGGAACACCGGAAACTCGCATCGCTCTGGACACCAAACGTGGCGTCATCGTCGCATCGGCTCGTCCCGAGACTCAGCAGTTGATCTCCGACACGATCTCGGAACTCGAAGGCGACGGAGACAACTTTGCCATCATCAACCTGCGTCGTTTGGAACCCGCCAACGCTCTGCTGACGATCAACAAGTTCTTTGGCGTGACCGAAACGGGAGGCCAGGGCCCAACGGTTGATGGCGATCCAGAAACCGGACGTCTTTGGGTTCGCGGAACGGCGGCGCAAATCGAAACGGTCAAACGTCTCATCGATGAACTCGAGAACGATCCATTGGCCGGTGGCTTGGGTGAAAACGTTCGCGTGTTGCCAATGACCGGATCGTCAGCGAATCAAACGCTTCGGCAACTGGAAAGCTTGTGGCCGATGACCGGCCGTGAGAATCGATTGCGAGTGATCGTGCCAACGTCCAGTGATGACGACCAACTACAAGATGGAAGCCGAGACACACAGCCGATCCGTCAGCAATTCCAACGCGATCTGGATCAAGAAGCGTCTTGGAAACAACGCGAATCGCACGGTAACGGTGAGTACTTGGTGCGAGCCTTCGACGAGTTGGACGTCAATGAATCGGATAGCTCGGAATCTGCGGATGACGAATCCGATAGCGAAGTCGCCGGCCCGAAACTGTTGCAGGATGATTCTGCCAATCCACACGCTGGTGCTGAAATCGTCGTTCAAATGACTCCCGCTGGTTTGGTGATTGCATCGAAGGACAGCGAAGCTCTCGACGCCTTTGAGCAATTGCTCAGCTCCATCAGCACATCGTCAGGAATGGCCAGCGACTTGCCGACCATCTTTCGTTTGAAGTACATCAAAGCCGACGTCGCATCAGAATTGATCGCCAGCGTTCTCGGTGGATCGGAATCGTCGTCCGGATCGCTGACTGAATCCGTCATGGGCGGACTCGGCGGCGGGATGCTGGGCGGTTTGTTGGGCATGGGCGGTGGTGGTGGCGAAGAGGTTTCGAGCAGCCGATCGATCTTGACCAGTCGTGGCAGCGTCAACATCGTTGCCGACGGTCACTTGAACTCATTGATCGTTCAAGCCAGCCCCGCGGACCTCGAATTCATTCGGCTGGTGATCCGAGAGATCGACCAAGAGGAAAGCCCCGAGTTGGTGCGGACGGTTCCGCAGCCCCGGCTGATTCCGGTAATTTATCAAGAGGCTTCGGACGTTTCCGCGATCGTGAAAGCCGTTTTTGCCGAGAAGATGTTCCAAGAACAGAGCAGCGGTGGCGGCGGCGGAGGCCGGCAGCCTTCTCCCGAAGACATCATCAATGCGTTCCGTGGTGGACGCGGCGGACGTGGCGGCGGCGGTGGCGGTGCTGAAAAGCCCAAGAGCGAACCGACCAAGATCATTGTGGCGGTTGATGAACGCAGTAACGCTTTGGTCGTGACCGCCACACCTCAAGACTTCCAGCAAGTCCAAGAACTCGTTGAGATTCTGGATCAACAAGGCATGGAACAAGAAGAACAGACCGTTGTCATGCCAATCGCAGGTGGCGTGCGTGCAGAAGTGTTACAACAAGCGTTGGAGTCGATGCTCGGCATCAAAGCCACCACGGCAACATCGACTAGCGGAGGTTCCAGCAGTGGGTCATCCGGTTCATCTGGATCGGCACCCACCGGTTCGTCGCAGGAAGACATCCAGCGTCGTATTGAATTCTTCCGATCACGGTTCGGCGGTGGCGGCGGAGCTCCAGGTGGCTTCGGCGGACGTGGTGGCACGACCGGACGTGGAGGTGGCGGAGACACAGGTCGCGGTGGTCGCGGCGGACAAACAGGCGGAGGACGAGGAAGATGATCATGCATGCTGGCGAGATTCTGCAACGACGCGGATTGCTGACGCCCCAACAATTGGAACAAAGCCGCAACGGCGACCCTCAATCGGTCGTCGACAATGCGGTGACCCTGGGGTACGTGTCGGCGCGAGATGCCCTGTCCGCGATCGCAGATGAGGTCGGCTTGGAGTTTCGCGACCTTCGCACGTCGGAAATTGATCTGTCCGCTTTGGAGGGATTCCCGCAAAAACTGATCTATCGCCACTCCATGTTCCCGATCGGTTGGGACGACGGCGCGCTATTGGTTGCGACGGCAGACCCGTTTGATCTGTATCCACTCGACGAAGCCTGCGCGACGACCGGTAAAACGGTCGTGCCCGTTGTTGCTGAGCGAAACGAAATCAGCCGTTTGGTGAAGAAGCACCTCGGTGTCGGTAGCGAAACAGTCGAAGGATTGGTCGCGGCGGCCGGCGACGAAGAAGTCGAATTGCTGGAGGGCATCGAGACCGACGGCAGTGAACTGTCGGAGATGGCTCAGGAAGCCTCTGTCGTTCGGCTGGTCAATGAGATTTTGATCGAAGCAGTCGATTCGCGAGCCAGTGACATTCACATTGAATCGCAATCCGATGGTTTGGTCATTCGTTATCGGATCGACGGGATTTTGCATCCGCAACCGGTTCCTCCGGAGATCAATCGTTTCCAAGCGGCAATCATCAGCCGCCTGAAGATCATGGCTCGATTGAACATCGCCGAAAAGCGATTGCCTCAAGACGGTCGGATCAAACTCCGAGTCCACGGACGCGAAGTCGACATTCGTTTGAGTGTGATCCCCATGATCCACGGCGAAGGCTTGGTCATGCGTGTCCTCGACAAATCATCGATGGTGTTTGATCTTCAAGGACTCGGGATGTCCAAAGAGATCTACGATCGGTTCAGCAAACTGATCAAGTTGCCTCACGGGATCGTCTTGGTCACTGGTCCAACGGGTAGTGGTAAGACGACGACGCTGTACAGCAGTTTGTTGGAAATTCGCAGTCCGGAAAACAAGATCATCACGACGGAAGATCCGGTCGAGTATCAGCTCGATGGAATCAACCAGATCCAAGTTCACTCGAAGATCGGTCTGACGTTCGCCGCGTCGCTGCGAAGTATTCTGCGTCACGACCCTGACATCGTGCTGGTCGGGGAAATTCGTGACTTGGAAACCGCCGAAAACGCGACGCAAGCTTCGTTGACCGGTCACATGGTGTTCAGCACGCTGCACACCAACGATGCCGCCGGTGCATTTACGCGGATGGTCGACATGGGCGTCGAACCGTTCTTGGTCGCCGGTACGGTCGAAGCTGTGATGGCTCAACGTCTGCTTCGCCGGTTGTGCCCTCATTGCAAGGAAGCCATCCGGCCTGATCGTGACGATTTGCCGAAGGATTTTCCTTGGGATGAGATCGCTGGCAAAGAAATCTATCGCAGCGTCGGTTGCCGTGAGTGTCGCAACGTTGGCTACTCCGGTCGTTTGGGGATCTACGAACTTCTCGTCAGCAGCGAACACATTCGTGAAATGGCTCAGAACCGCGCCAGCAGTTGGGACATTCGCCGCCAGGCGGTCAAGGAAGGCATGCGAACACTACGGATGGATGCTTGGGACAAAGTTGTCGCTGGTGTGACCAGTGTTGACGAAGTTCTTCGAGTGACGAAGGGCGAAGCTCTCTAACTCATCCTCGCCACGGCTTTTCCTCGTCGATAAGCCTTTCACCCTCCGCTACCAAGCCCGCCTGCTTCCCGCCTTTCGACAACCATGCCAACGTTTCAATACACCGCACGAGACATGACCGGTAAGAGCGTCCAAGGATCGCTCGAAGCCGCGTCGCAGCGCGAAGCGACGTCGTTGCTAACCGGACGTGATTTGTTCCCAACCAAGATTGCGGAACAAACTTCTGGTTCGGGTTTGTCGATCTTTGGTAAGAAACGCAAGAAGGTCAAAGGCCAAATCATGGCCACCTTCTATGGCCAGCTCGCCTCGTTGCTTCGCAGCGGTGTGCCGATGATCCGTTCGTTGACCATTCTTGGGGAACAATCCAGCACGCCGGTCCTGGGCGAAGTGCTTGCCGAGATTCGTGGACGGGTCGAAGACGGTGAACCGATTGGCGACACGATGTCTCGCTATCCCGGTGTCTTCAGCGACATGGCGGTGAACATGGTTCGTGCCGGTACAGAAGGTGGATTTCTAGAGGACGCTTTGGACCGCGTCGGCGTGTTCACTGAACTACAAGAAGACCTGAAGGGACGCACCGTCAGTGCGATGGCCTACCCGGTGTTCTTGTTCACGATCGGTAGCGTTGTCATCTCCGCGTTGTTGGTGTTCTTCGTTCCCAAGTTTGACATGCTGTTTGATCGGCTACGTCAAAAAGGTGAAATGCCCGCGATGACGGAAGCGTTGCTGAGCTTCAGCAACTTTCTTCAGGGCTACGGATGGATCCTGATCGTTTTGGCGGTTGGGTTGATCATCTTTTTCCGCCAACAAATGCAGACCGAACGCGGGCAAGACATCTTTGACAAGGTGAAGTTGAAAGTTCCCGTGCTGGGCGACATTCTGATGAACCTTTCGGTCGCGCGATTCTGCCGCGTCTTGGGAACCTTGCTGGCCAACGGTGTTCCGATTCTGAAGTCGCTCGATATCAGTCGCACGGCGACGGGCAACCGATTGCTCAGCCAATCGATCGCGGACGCGAGTGAGAACATCCGCAGTGGTGAAAGCCTCGCGAAACCGCTTCGTCAGTCGGGCTATTTCCCGATCTCCGTGGTGGAAATGATCAGCGTCGGCGAAGAAAGCAACTCGCTCGACCGGGTGCTTCCCGAAATCGCTGATTCGTTGGAAAAACGAACGTTTCGGCGATTGGATTTGTTCGTGCGATTGCTCGAGCCGATCATGTTGCTCGTGATGGCGATTCTGGTTCTCGCCGTCGTGATGGCGTTGCTCGTGCCCGTCCTCAAAAGCAGCACCAGTCTTTAACGAGACAGTGATTTCAAGAACTAGCCGCTTGGCGTTAGCCACGGTTTCTGTTCTTAGCCACGGTTTTGTTCAAGGAATCGTGGCCAACTCCAAACGGCTAGTGCACTGGCTTAATGGTTGTCGCCACGCGAAGTCTCCGCGTCATCGATTGTTGAGACGGCATTCCTTTCGGAAACCGCGAGGTGTCATGCTGGTGACTTCTTTGAATGCGCGATTGAACCGACTCAGCGAATCAAAGCCGGCAGCGAATGCGATGTCGATGATTTGGTCGTTGCTCGAGATCAGCAATCGTTGAGCTTCGGCGACGCGATGACGTGTGATCAATCCATTCAGCGTCAATCCAAACGTCTTTCGAAACAGAGTCGATGCGTAGTCCGGATGAAGGTCAACGCATTCGGCGATGTCCTTGATTTGCAATCTGGATTTGAAGTTGCGAGCGATGTGACACGCCATCAATTCGGCTTTGGCAAGGTTCGGTGACGAGTTTTTCAGGCTCGCGTCTCGTGCGTCCGACGAGAGCACGGGATTCTTGCTGTACGATCGAGCCAAACGCAGCAGCCTGGCTTTGAGTTCGAGCAACACGAACTCACGCGTGTTCTCCGGATCGTTCGATACGTCCGAATGCCACTGTTGAAACAGGAACTTGTCGCGAGTCGCTGTGGTTGAATCACAGTCGCCTGACAACACGTTTCCCAGAATCAGTTGCGTTTGAAGGCTCTCGGGCAATCCCCATTGCAGGAACCATCCGAATGGAATCGTGATGACGTAGTAGTGCGTCACATCGCGAAACTCGACGATTTGATGCGGAACCGCGGCCCAGAACAGCGTGAGAGTGTGCGCGTCCACCGTGATCCGATTGCCACCAATCAAATACGTCAGTGACCCAGAGTCGAGAAAGTTGATCTCGATCTCGTCGTGACGGTCCGGACGCGGCATCGGAACCGGTTCCCACAGCTCACAGGTGAAACCGTAGGGGGCGAACTCAGGTCTTTGTGTGTCAAAATGTTGCATGGTCTAAGGATAGTGCAAGTCTGGCGAGCTTTCGAGGGAGAATGTGCGAATTCCTGGTGTATTGTTACTCCTGAAATTGATTTGCAACGAGAGCCCGTTTTCGCTTTTCAGCTATTCGACTTCATGATCGTCGATCATCCGACCTGCTGGCGGAATCGATCGGCGCGACACCGATAAAGTACTCCTCTTCAGATATCAGTTAGGACCTCATTGATGAGCGTAGTGAAACCCGAGTCCGTGCGTGCCGTTGCGATGACAGCGCCTGGTGCCACCGAAATGCGGACCTATCCCTATCCCACGGTGGATCACGACTCGGCCATCTTGAAAGTCGACATGTCCGGAATCTGCGGGACGGATCGGCACATCTTCAAAGGCGAAGCATCCGAGATTCGCGGAAAGTCGATCTTCCCATACGTTGGTGGTCACGAAGTGATCGGCACGATCGTCGAGATTGGCGACAACGCCGCGAAAGTTTTGGACTACGACAAGCAACTTTTGCAGGTCGGTGACCGCGTCGCGATCGCCGTCGAGGTCAATTGCGGGCACTGCTACTACTGCCGCAAGCACTACAACAACACAACGTGCCTGAACCAAATTCAAGCCTACGGGTTGCATCCCAACGCGGACACGCTTCCTTACTTGCGAGGTGGGTTTGCGGAGTACATCTTCATTCGGCCTGGCACACACCTGTTCAAAGTCCCCGACGAAATGTCGACTGACGTTGCCGTATTTGTGGAAGAGATGGCCGTCGCGTATCACAGTTTGGCAAGAGCCGCCGGCCCGTTTGCTCCGGTCAACGAAGGCTTTGGTCCTGGTTGCTCCGTCGCGGTGCTCGGCAACGGTCCACTCGGAATCCTTCACGGGATCATGGCGAGCATTCACGGTGCCGGTTTGCGAATCGCGACCGACTTGTCAGATTTGCGTTTGGAGAAAGCCAAGAACCTTTACGCAGACGTGACGATTAACGCATCAAAGGTTTCGACTGACGAACGGATCGCTCAGGTCCAAGAGATGACGGAAGGCGTCGGCCCCGACTTGGTGATTGAATCGGCGGGCGAACCCGAAGCGTTCATTGAAGCACTTCGAATGGTTCGAAAGGGCGGCACCGTCATCGAAGTCGGCAACTGGGTCGACCTCGGCAAACCTGTCGCTTTGGATGTCATGCGCCATATCAGTTCCAAGAACTTGCACATCCATTCCGTGTTCCACTGCGGAACCGATTGGCGCCCCGTGCTGAACATTTTGCATCAGCAATCAAATCGTTACGACTTTGCATCCTTGATCACGCATCGATTCAGTCTGGACGAACTCGTCGACAAGTTTGGAACGGTCACTGACTTTGATGAATGCTGTAAAATCGAAGTGATTCCGCACAAAAGCTGAGGTCACTTCGCGAATCCTCGTCGGCTGAATCAAACCTTTGTCGTTGCTTTCTTGCGAAGTTCCCGACGAGATTCGTCGTGTGGTTTCGCATCGCTGCAATGCGTTTGTTGCATCATCTTCACCTTTCAAACCCACTCGATCTTTCGCGAACTTCATGAAACGCACCCGATTACTCAACAGCGAGCTGTGCTATGAAATCAGCCGGCTCGGGCATACCGCATCGATCACGCTTTGCGATGCTGGTTTGCCGATCCCTTCGGGTGTGAAGCGGATTGATTTAGCAATCGAGGACGGCTATCCGTCATTCCTGCGAACGTTGGATGCAATCTTGAGCGAGCTGAAGGTGGAGGAGATCGTGATTGCTAGTGAGATGCATGACCGCAACCAATTGTTGTTTGAGCAGATGATGAAACTCTTCGAAGCTCATCTCATGGCGCCGAAGATCACCGAGGTTTCTCATGTCGAATTCAAGCAACGAACAGAGGACAGTGAGGCGGTTGTTCGCACAGGAGAATGCACGCCCTATGCGAACGTGATTCTGAAATCCGGCGTTGTGTTTTGACACCGCAATCATTCCCATTAACCTTCCAGTGAGACTTCATCGATGAGCCCAGGCAAGCAACCCAACCGATTCGCGAAATTCTTATTGTGCGTGTTCGCACTGCTGATCGGTGGATGTCGCAATGAAACGAAAAACGCTGATGGTTCGGCTGACTCCGATGCTCCCAAGAGGGTAGCGGTGATTGTCTCGACGCTGAACAACCCGTGGTTTGTTGTGCTCGCTGAGTCAGCCCGCGACAGTGCGATTGAGTTGGGATATGACGCGGTGGTGTTTGACTCGCAGAACGACCCCGCGAAAGAGACGGCTCATTTCGACAACGTGATCGCTTCGGGCTATTCCGCTGTCCTTTTCAATCCAACCGACGCGGACGGTTCGGTCGCGAATGTGCGTCGAGCGAAAGAGGCTGGCGTTCCGGTCTTTTGCATGGACCGAGAAATCAACGCGACGGACGCTGCGGTTTCGCAAATTCTGTCGGACAACTATTCCGGTTGCGTCGCGATTGGACAGCACTTCGTCAAAGAGGTCGGTGAGTCCGGCGAATATGCGGAATTGCTCGGTTTGGTGGGGGACAACAACACGAGGAATCGCTCCGACGGTTTCCACAGTGTGGTTGATCGCTATCCCGATCTGAAAATGGTTGCCCAACAAAGTGCAGACTTTGATCGCGCTAAGGCGCTGGAAGTCATGGAAGCCATTTTGCAAGCGAACCCAGACATCAAGGCTGTCTTTTGCGGGAACGACGCAATGGCGATGGGGGCCTATCAAGCGTTGCTAGCCGCCAACAAAGCAGAGCAAGTCAAGATCTTTGGTTTCGACGGTGCCGATGATGTGGTCGCCATGATTCACGAAGGAAAGATCACCGCAACGGGGATGCAGTTTCCAAAGCTGATGGCGAAAACCGCGGCGGAGTACGCCGATCGATATCTCAAGGGAGACCACGACCTTTTGCAAAAGGTACCGGTTGCCGTTGAGTTGGTTCACCAAGGGAATGCATCGAAGTTTGGTGACTTTGACGAAGAAGGTTCCGAGTGATTTCCCGTCAAAAAATATGGATCTCCCGCTTCGCAGTCGCCATTGGAATCTTGGTGCTCTTGTACCTGTTCCCTCTATTTCGCGTCGTTTCCCTGGATGATGCGAACGAGGCGTCTGCGAAAGCATCGGCGGCGAAGTTCGATCCGATCGTGTTCGTCGATCAGTTCTGGAACGACAAATTGCTGGCGTCGAAAGCAAACGCGGTCGATGCGTTGGAGTTGGTCAATGAAATACAAGCCAACCCCGGCAAAGTCCGTCAAGCACGCGGCCGGCAGGTGGGTTTGAGTCAATCGTATTTTTTGACTGTCACCGGTGTCGGGCGAGTTGTCTCGGTCGAAAAGAACTCTGTCGGGCTTGCAATCACTGATCAATCAGATGAAGCGGAGGTGGTTTTGGAATCGGGTATTCTGTTCGGCAACACGGTCCGAGACGGGACGGGTTTGTTGGATGTCAATGAATTCCAAAACACACAAGACTTCAATGCGATTTCAACGGAATTGAATCGGCGGATCGAAGCGGATGTGTTGCCAACGTTGCGAGACATTGCCACGCCAGGCACCGAAATCGAATTTTCCGGTTGCGCGCAAGTCAGCGATGAATCCACGGATCTGAATCCTCTGCGAGTGGTCCCATTCTTCGTGGAGGCAAAATGACTGTCTCCGGTGATTTGGTTCTCGAAGCCAAGAAGATTTCCAAGTTGTTTCCGGGCGTGAAAGCCTTGGACGGCGTCGATTTGACCTTGAGGTCAGGACGTTTGACCGCGTTGCTCGGCGAAAATGGTGCGGGCAAGTCGACGCTGATGAAAATCTTGGCGGGAGTTCAACCGCCCGATGAAGGAGAATTGTTGGTGGATCGCAAGCCGGTCCAGTTCACCGGTCCGCGGCATGCTCACGATCACGGAATCGCAATGATCCACCAAGAGTTGAGCTTGGTGCCGGACTTGAGTGTTGCTGAAAACATCTTTCTTGGACGCGAACCACTTCGATTCGAAACGCTGATCGACTATTCGGAACTCAATCGGCAAGCCTCGCAGTGGCTGAAACGGTTGGAGCTGGATGTCTCACCAACGACGCCCGTACGCCGACTTCGCGTTGGACAACAACAACTGGTGGAGATCGCCCGAGCGTTGGCGGGGAATGTTCGCATCCTGATCATGGACGAACCCACGTCGGCGATCACTGATCGCGAAACGGAAGTCTTGTTTCGCTGCATCGCTGACCTGAAGAAGCAAGGCGTTGCGATTGTCTACATCACGCATCGTTTGGAAGAGCTCGAGCAGATCGCCGACGACATCGTTGTGATGCGTGATGGTTGTTTGATCGGAACAGCTGAGTTCGGCGAGTTGAGTCACGACGAAATGGTCCGCATGATGGTCGGCCGAGAGGTGAAGGTTCTTTCCAAAGAATCATCCACCAACAAACACCCGGTACTGAGCGCGGGCAATATTTCGTTGAAGCACCCGACACGCCCCGGGGACTTCTTGGTCAATGAAGTTGACTTGCACGTTTGCAAAGGGGAAGTGCTCGGCATCTTTGGATTGATGGGTGCCGGTCGAACCGAATTGCTGGAGTGTCTGTTCGGTTTGCATCCGAAGACTTCGAGCGGAAACGTGAGCATTCACGACGAATGCGTTCGCCTGAAATGTCCCGCCGATGCGATTGCACATGGTTTGGCTCTGGTCCCAGAGGATCGCAAGCACGACGGATTGGTGCTGTCGATGAGCGTCGCTGAAAACGCGAGTCTTGCAAGTCTGAAACAGGCAGAAAGGTTTGGCTTCATCGACCGAGCGAAAGAACGCGAGCACACTCGGCGGTTCGTCGAACGTTTTCGCGTGAAAACGCCATCGTTACGAGAGAAAATTGTCAACTTGAGTGGCGGGAATCAGCAGAAGGTCATCTTGGCGAAATGGTTGGCGACCGGACCCGCCGTGTTGATGTTGGACGAGCCCACACGAGGAATTGATATCCATGCGAAGAACGAGATTTACACTTTGATCGATGAACTGACGACGGACGGATTGGCTGTGATCATGGTTTCATCGGAGCTGCCCGAAGTGATGGCGGTTTCGGACCGGATTTTGGTGATGTGCGAAGGACGTGCGACACAAGAATTTGATCGGGCGGAGGCCACCGAGGAGGCTATTCTGCAAGCCGCTCTGCCGAAAAGGACGTCGATTCCATGTTAGAGAACAAACGAGAACACCTCGCGAAATTTCAGTCGCTGATCGCATTGGCGGTGATGCTGATCGCGATGAGTTTGTTATCCGATAGCTTCTTCACGCCCGAGAACGGCCTGAATATCCTGCGGCAAATTTCAGTCAACCTGAGTCTTTCCATTGGGATGACTTTGATCATCTTGACCGGTGGAATCGACTTGTCCGTCGGAGCGATCCTGGCTTTGTCCGGTGCCGTCGCCGCTGGGTTGCTGAAGAACGGTATCGTGATTGAACCGCTCGGCGTGAAGCTGCAGTTCACCGTTATAGGTTCGATCGTGTCCGGGCTATTGGTTGGATCCGCAGCGGGTTTGTTCAACGGAATCGCGGTGACGCGATTCAAGCTGCCGCCGTTTGTGGCGACTCTGGGCATGTTCAGCATCGCTCGCGGATTGACCATGCTGTGGACCGGGGGATTTCCGGTCACGGGGCTTGGTTCATCGTTCGGTTACATCGGTACGGGAGTGCTTCTTGGAATCCCGGTGCCCGTTTGGATCACCGGCGGATTGGTCGGCGTGTTTGTGGCTCTGACACGGAAAACTCGCTTTGGACGCCATGTGTACGCCGTGGGTGGCAACGAAAGGGCGTCTTTGTTGACTGGTTTGCCCGTCGATCGGATCAAAATTGCTGTGTACACGCTGGGAGGCTTGCTTGCCGGCATGGCAGGACTGATCGTCACGGCTCGCTTGGATTCTGCACAACCCAACGCTGGATTGGGGTACGAACTCGATTCCATCGCCGCCGTCGTAATCGGTGGAACATCGCTGTCGGGCGGCCGAGGCAGCGTGATGGGCACGGTTCTTGGTTGTCTGATCATCGGTGTGTTGAACAACGGTTTGTTTCTGCTAAACGTTTCCCCTTTTTGGCAACAAGTGGTCAAGGGCTTTGTGATCCTTGCCGCCGTTGCCGTCGACCGCATGAGTCAAAGGGATCGCTAGCATGGACAACGCCCAAACCACTCGACCGAAAATCACCGTCGTCGGATCCGCCAACGTCGATCTCACTTTCCGCACGCCACGGCTTCCCGTTCCTGGTGAAACGTTCGCGGGACACTCGTTGCATCAAGGAATGGGTGGCAAAGGTGCCAACCAAGCTGTCGTTGCAGCGCGACTCGGTGCGGACGTTTCGTTTGTCGCTCGAGTTGGGAACGATGGTTTCGCAACTCAGGCCATTGATGCGTATGAGAACGACGGTATCAACACCAATTTCATTCGTCACTCCAAAGACCAACCGACTGGCACGGCTGCCATTCTCGTCGATGATGAGGCCGAGAATTGCATCATCGTGGTCGCGGGCGCCAACGCGGAGTTGTGCGCGGATGACGTCCGCTCGGCCAAGACAGCGATCGAAGCAGCCGACGTTGTGATCTGTCAGTTGGAGACGCCGTTGGAGGCTGCGATCGAAGCGTTCAAGATCGCTCGTGCGGCCAACGTGCTCACGATGCTTACACCGGCACCAGCCAAGCTTGTCACAGATGAATTGCTCGCGTTGAGTGATGCATGCGTTCCCAACAAAACGGAGATTGCCGCAATCACGGGCAACGCGGTCGAGACAGAAGCTGATTGTGTTTTGGCCGCCCAAACACTGATGCAGCGAGGCGTTCGGCAGGTTGCACTGACGATGGGCGGCGAGGGCGTTCTGACTCTCGACCATTCCGGGATGTCTCGAATTCCGGCGACGCAGGTCAAAGCGGTCGACACGACCGGCGCAGGCGATGCCTTCACCGGTGCATTGGCAGTCTCGCTCGCCGAAGGTTTGCCTTTGTCCGACGCTGCCAGCCGCGCGGCAATCGTTGCTGCCATCTCGGTGACACGCATCGGGACGCAAACATCCTTTCCGTCGCTCGATGAAGTCAATCGCTGGAATCAAACTGGACCAATTGAATGATCAACCTCTTCAAACTTTTGATCGTGCTTTTCGCAATATCCTCGCTCGCCATCGCTGACGACGGTGCCGCTTCGAAGGCACGGATGGTGGTGCTAACAGATATCGAAGCGGACCCGGACGACACTCAGTCGCTGGTTCGACTGTTGCTCTACGCGAATTCGATCGATATTCAAGCGATTGTGGCGACGACGTCCGTGCATCAGAAAAATCGAGTGGCGCCAGAATCCATTCGACGTGTCATCGACGCGTATGGCAAAGTCCAACCCAATCTGTTGAAACACGAGGCCGACTTCCCCACAGTCCAATCGTTGCTCGACCTGGTTACCGAAGGGCTACCGCTTTACGGAATGAAGGGCGTCGGCGACGACAAAGATTCGCCTGGGTCGAGCCGCATCATCGAACTGCTGGATAACGATGACGATCGACCGCTTTGGATCTCTGTTTGGGGCGGCCCGAACACGCTGGCTCAAGCATTGTTCCGAATTCGCGAAACACGTTCGCCGGAGCAAACCGTCCGGCTGGTGAAGAAGTTGCGTGTGTACACGATTTCCGATCAAGACGATTCGGGCATATGGTTGCGGAACGAATTTCCCAATCTGCAATACATCGTCAGCCCTGGGCGTTACGAGCGTTCGACTTGGGGAGCAATCAATCAAGTCATTGACGGGATCGACAATACAACGATCAGCAACGAATGGTTCGCCACCAATATCCAGCAATCTCACGGTCCCCTCGGAGCCGCCTACCCTGACGTCGCTTGGGGAGTCGAAGGCGATACGCCAGCCTATCTCGGCCTGATTCCCAACGGACTGAATGTTCCCGAGCGGCCGGATTGGGGCGGGTGGGGCGGACGGTATGAACTGTCCCAACCAACCGATGAAGAAATCCAAGTCGGCCGCGAGGTTCAGGGCGGCGTTCCGATCAAGCCAGAAACACGAACGATTTGGACGAACGCCGACGATACGTATCGACCTCGCGTTATTCGCGAGTACGGGCGTGCCGAACGTCCCGACGACGAGGCTCACACGGGCAATCGGGTCACCTTGTGGCGATGGCGTGACGATTTCCAGAACGATTTCGCGGCTCGCATGGATTGGTGTCTCTCAAGCTACGAAGACGCCAACCATCCGCCCGTCCCTGCTCTCTCTCATCCAGAAACATTCACCGTTGATTCCGGGGAAGCATTCAGGCTCGACGCCGGCGGAACGACGGACCCGGACGGTGACAGCTTGAGCTTCACCTGGATGCAGTACCCCGAAGCGGGTTCGTCCTCCGACATCAAAGTCGACTTTGGAATCTTTCCGGAAAACGTCTACCAGGTAACCCGGCACGCTCCCAAAGTTGACCAGCCTGAGACGATGCATTTTATCTTGAAAGTGACGGATCGCGGCACACCCCGGCTCACTCGATACAAGCGTGTGATCGTGACGGTTCGACCATAGTGATGTCCGGTTGCAATTAAGAACATCGAATGCCCAACCCGATTCCTTTCTAACGAATTTGAAGCGTTGAATATCCCCTATGATCCACTCTATTTTATATCGAGCTGTTGCGATCTCGTTCTTCATCGGTCTGACAACGGCGTCTTCTGCCGACTATGCCAAACCTCGAATGATTGTGACGACCGATCTGGGGGCCGATCCGGATGATGATCAGTCGCTGGTTCGACTGCTCGTCAGTGCGAACGAATTTGATATCGAGGGTCTTGTCGTTTCAACGGGATGCTGGAGAAAGACGCAAAGCAGTACTGAGATGCTGGACAAGATTGTCGAAGCCTACGGCGAGTGCTTCGACAACCTGAATGTTCACGCCGAAGGATTCCCGACACCAGACTATCTGCGGTCGATATCAGTCATGGGACAACTTGGCTATGGCATGAGCGATGTTGGCGACGGCAAAGATTCACCTGGATCGGATATGATCATCGCTTCTGCGGACAAGGATGACCCACGCCCAATTTGGATCGGCGGTTGGGGTGGGACAAACAACGTCGCACAAGCGATCTGGAAAGTCCGCGAGACACGATCAAAGGACGATCTGGAAAAGTTTCTCGCGAAGCTTCGAGTCTACGACATCCTCGGCCAAGATGATGCGGGAGCGTGGATTGCCAAGAATTTCCCGCAAGTCTTCTACATTCGGGCAACGAAGGTTTACGGTTGGCAGCCGCCGAAGAATGGTGATTACCAGAAGAATGACATTCAGAGTCATGGGCCACTCGGTGCGGTGTACCCGGACACAAAGTGGGCGACGGAAGGCGACTCGCCCGCCTTCATGCACATCTACCCAAATGGCTTGAATGATCCTGACCAAATTGATCAAGGTGGGTGGGGCGGACGATTCAGCTTCGAAAAGAAGACCAGTATCAAAAGCATGTCTGGCGTGAAAAACGAGGAGCGAAAATTCGATCCGTATGAGATGTGGGGAAATACTTCCGATGGAACCGAAGCGATCAAACGCTGGAGCAATGGCTATAACAACGACTTCGCGGCTAGAATGGACTGGAGTGTCACGAACGAGTACTCGGACGCCAATCATCATCCAGTTGCTGTTTTGAATGGTGACACGACTCGCAAGGTAAAACAGATATCCGTCGAAGCTGGTGCGAGCGTCTCGCTGAACGCGATGGGAACCAAAGATCCAGATAATGACAGAGTCAGCTACTCATGGTCGATCTACCAAGAACCTTCTACCTACAAGGGCGACGTTGCGATTAAAAACGCATCCTCCGAATCCGCCGAGATCTCCGTTCCAATTGACGCGACCAAGAAAGCGATCCACGTGATCTTGGAGGTGTATGACGATGGTCGGCCGGTCTTGTATTCCTATCGTCGGATGATTCTGAACGTACGATAGCGACTCCCATCCGTTGGTGAACGCATTTGCCTCTTTTCCGTCTTCGCCCCTCCTTGACGAAGGGTAAACGCAATTTTAAATCGGATCAGTCGGACGACTTTGGCCCTCAACAACAAGAAGCAACATGAGAATAATTTGCACCGGCGGTTCAGGTAAAGCAGGACGCCACGTGGTGACTCATCTGAGAGATCAGGGGCACACGGTGATGAACCTGGACCTCGTTCCGGCGAACATTGACGGCGTTTGGGACATGACCGTCGATCTCACCGATGCGGGACAAGTCTTTTCTGCGATGTCAGGTATCGTCGGCTTCGAGGACTTGGATGCGGCCAACGTCCCGCGCACCTTTGATGCGGTGGTTCACTTTGCCGCAGTTCCTCGCATTCAGTTGCGTCCCGACCCAGAATGCTTTCGCATCAACACCGCATCGACATACAACGTGCTGGAGGCCGCGGTAAAGTTTGGCATACCAAAAATCTTGCTTGCCTCGTCCGAGACCACTTATGGAGTATGTTTTGCGCACGGCGAAGTCAAGCCGAACTATGTTCCGGTGGACGAACAGCATCCCACCGTCCCGCATGATGCTTACGCCATGTCGAAGGTTTGCAATGAAGCGTGCGGTCGTAGCTTCCAAGCTCGTTCGGGCACGGACATCTATGCCTTGCGAATCAACAACGTGATTGAACCTCATGAGTACGAGGAATTGGTTCCTCAATGGAACAGCGATGCTTCATGCAGACGTCGCAACATCTTCGCGTATATCGACACGCGTGACCTGAGCCACTTTGTGGAACGTGCTTTGGCGACCGATGGACTTGGGTATCAGGTATTCAACGTTGCCAACGAAGATTCTTCGGTGGGAATGTCGAGCGCCGAAGTGATCAAGGATTTCTACGCCGATGTCCCTCAGCGACGGGAGCTTGGTGAATACGAAACGTTCTATTCCATCGACAAGGCAAAAGAGATGCTGGGATTCTCACCGCAATCACGCTGGCGAAACGCGTGATGATTTCCTTTGCAGTTCTTCCCTATCCCTTTCAACAACAGGTTATCGCATCATGAACAGTGCATTCCGTTTTCGTTTTGTCACTCTTTCGTGCATGTTGGTGACGTTGCTGTGGGGGAGGTCGGCGGTTGGGCAAGAGAAGATTGACGTGTTGTTGATCACGGGCCAATCGTCCAAGTACCACAACTGGCAAGTCCAAAGCACGGCATTCGAACGAATTCTCAAGGACGCTGGGTTGTTTGAAGTGAAAACGCTGACGACCCCCGCATCAGGCGAAGACATGTCAGGGTTCGATCCGGTGTGGAGCGACTACGACGCGGTGTTGCTGGACTACGAAGGCGACGATTGGCCCGATGCCACGAAGAAGTCGTTTGAAGAGTACATGAAACAGGGAGGTGGCTTGGTCGTCGTTCACGCAACCAACAACGCATTCCCGCAGTGGCAAGCCTTCCTTGAAATGACCGGGTTGGGCGGCTGGGGGGGACGCACGGAAGAGTGGGGGCCGAAGGTTCGTTGGCGGGACGGAAAGACTGTCTTGGACATGTCTTCAGGTACCGCCGTGCACCCGTCCCGTCATGACTTTCCGGTCGTCTCCCGTGCACCGGATCATCCGATCATGAAGGGGTTGCCATCGATGTGGATGCATGCAAACGACGAGCTGTATTCGCAACTTCGCGGACCCGCAAATGATTTGACCGTGCTGGCGACCGCGTCGGCAGTCACGTCGATGCGCAACGGAACCGGCGAGAACGAGCCTATCTTGATGACGATCCAGTACGGAAAGGGCCGTGTCTTTCACACCACGCTCGGGCACGTCGCTCCCAATCAAACGGAACCGGTCGACTCGCTGCAGTGTGTCGGGTTCATCACGACTCTCCAGCGTGGCACGGAGTGGGCAGCTACCGGAACAGTCACCCAAAAGGTTCCAGAGGATTTTCCAACCGCAGATCACACCTCACTTCGTCAATAGTTCATTACTCATTCACTAGCCCGGAGCGAGGTTCCGGTGCCGCTGCCGATCCCGAAGACAACGTCAAAATTGGGCATGAGCAGGGGACGAGTTTTTACGAACTGAAGGACGCTCAAGCTTAGAAATTGACGAAACGAACTGGTGGTGCCGGAAGGTTTAGCAAACAACATTTGCCGCAAGAATGGATTTCACGACCAAAACTGTTAAAGAGGCAAGCGCCCTCCGTTTTAGAAACTGTCTCATGCCTTTCGCTTCCCAACGGTACGAATAATTGTCCAGGCACAATCATGAGCTTCGTTCACCGTTCCGGCACCGATAATGATGCCGCCGCGTACCGGTACGATGCAACCCTTCGTGGCATCCACAAACCATAGTTCACCTCGACTCACCCGCTACTGCCGTGTCATCGTGGAATTGATCAAATGACCAATCAATTGCTGATCTGTTTGCTCTCATTCGGAGCGTTGCTGGTTCAAAGCCCTAACGCTGCCGCACAGGACGCTTTGATGCCCGACTCCAGCGTTCGCCATCGAGTCATCGTTTCGACTGATATCGGCGGGACGGACCCGGATGACTTTCAGTCGATGGTGCACTTGTTGTTGTATGCGGATGTGCTGGACATCGAAGGTCTCATCGCTTCGCCTTTTGGTGATGGGCGAAAGAGTGATATCCTGCGAGTGATCGATTGCTATGAAGCGGACTATCGAAATCTGCGGAAGCATTCCGATGGCTATCCGACGGCAGATCAACTCCGCGGAATCACCAAGCAAGGTGAAATCGAGCGGGCTCCGTACGCGGGTTTCCGGAAGTCAACCGAAGGGTCTCGCTGGATCATCAAGTGTGCAAATCGCGAGGATTCGCGTCCGCTGCATGTGTTGGTATGGGGCGGTTTGGAGGATCTGGCTCAGGCACTGCATGACTCGCCCGGCATCTTGCCGAAGTTGCGTGTGCACTGGATTGGTGGCCCCAATAAGAAGTGGTCGGCCGACGCGTACCAGTACATCGTTGCCAACCATCCGCAATTGTGGATGATCGAATCGAACTCGACTTACCGAGGTTGGTTTGTTGGCGGGAATCAATCAGGTGACTGGAGCAACAAAGGCTTCGTCGCATCGAAGGTCAAAGGCCGAGGAGCACTCGGTGAATTCTTTGTGCGTCAAATGGCCGACATCAAAATGGGTGACACACCCACGGTCGCTTGGTTATTGCACGGGGACCCATCTGATCCATCCAAGCCAAGCTGGGGTGGACGCTTTGGCCGAGCCTGGGAACGACCGATGCTTCGTCTTGACCGTATGCCAGTCGAAGAAGATCGAATGGAGATCTTTGGCGTTTTGGAGTTGGGGCTAGCGATCGATTCAAGCGATCGTCCATCGAAGGCAGTCTTGGTGGTCGAGAACCAGCGTTTGGAAGGTCACCTTGGTGAGGACTCGACGGTTCGATTTCGGTTTTGTCCCAAGGCCGCCAAGCGATACGACTTTCGAATCGAGAGCGACTTAACAGTGCTGGACGGTCAACGCGGATCGATCACGGTTGTGAACCCGTCACCAAAGCATGCCAATCAACCATCTGCGGACTTACCAAATTGGTGGACGGACGACCCAGCCATGGGGGCCTCGGAGGGTCCTCATCGTGGTGCGAAAACGGTCAATCGTTGGCGGGAAGACTACCTGCACGATTTCGAACTGCGATTGAATCGCTGTCTTCCTTGAAAGTCGACGCCCCAGCGATTGCTTGTGACAAATCGCTGCGTTTGTGCCCCCTCGAACGAAGCTGCCTGCTGTGACTGGCACGACTTTTCCATACCGATTGATACAGTCTTTTGCTGCGTGTTGACGGTGGAAGCTCGGTCGATCTAGACATTGTCAACGAAGGCACGCAGCAGCATGGATGCCATTCAGTTGAAAATGTCTTGTCGGGGACCGCGAAAAGCATGGATCAGTTCTCTTCTTACCCCGCCGAAATGGCGGCGGTGCTAGCGAAACAGTGGGAATCGCGTGGGTTCCCGTTGGAGTTGCTACCGTCGACGGCGTCCATGGTTTCTTTGTTGGACGTTTGCTATCAAGCAAGCTTGCTGCGGGAGGAAGACACGCCGGTTCGTTGTCGCGTGATTTACGCGAGTCCCACTCAATTGCGAGGCATGGCGATCCAGGAACCTCAGCCTCATGTGTTGTCATTTGCGGAACCAGCAATTCTAAGCCCGCACAATTTAAGAAAGCTGTATGCTGCTGCGGACTTCTATCGTGCCGCGCTCGCCGTCACGACAGATGAGTCGGGCGCGTTGGTGATTTGGGGCTTGGTGGTGACCGGAACCGAATGGGTCAACCGAGTTGAAGGCAGTCGTTTCGACGGTGTTTCGCTGCCTCCCAATTTGGTTGTCCAAGCGATCCGGCCTGGGCACTTGGTTGCATCCTCGGGGTACATGCGAGTTCTCGAGACCAACCAAGGCCAGTTGTTGATCGATGGATTTGATCCGTTTCGATCGACATGGATCTCGGGCCGATTCTCAAGCGTACGGGAGGCAATGCTCAGTCGGCTTCCGGAGGACCATGTCAGCAACTCTGTCACCACCAAGGTTTGCGAATCGTTTGTACGAGATTTGGCTCAAAGTGTTGTTCGGCGGGTGCTTCGATTGGTCCGCAATCGACGGCACGGCGGACTGATGGTCGTGCTGCCAAACGGGGCGCACGAAGATGGAACGTGCGAACAATGGTTGCGTTTTCGCGTTCAGTTTCAGTCCGATGATTCGACGCTGCTCTACCACGGCATGATGGTGCGATTGATGGCAAGAGCTTTGGAGGTCGCGAAAACGCGGCAGCTGGCCATTTTGACTTGGAGCGACTACCAGCAATTCCGTGACGCGGAGCTGCGACGTTTTGACGATCAGTTGATCGATTTCAGCCACTTTCTGGCGGACATGATGACGGTTGATGGAGCATTGATTCTCGACCATAGCTTTCGATTGATCGGATTCGGCGGAGAGATCCTTGGTGACACGCCCGTCCAAACGATCCATCGAGCGACCGACATCGAGGGGCACCAGACCGTTGCTGAACGAGCCGATTCGGCCGGCACGCGACATCGCTCGGCCTACCGTTTGGTCAACGGGCTGAACCAGTCGATTGCCGTGGTTGTTTCGCAAGATGGCGACGTTCGATTCGTCGCTCATCACAATGGAAAGCTCACCTACTGGCCATATTTGCCGTAGTCGAGTGTCTTCACCAAGCCCGTTGAGATTTTCGCGAAAGCTTGGTTTGAACGCGATTTGTGCCCGCCAAACCGTTGACCACTGCGGCTGACCCAGCTAGCATCGATCGCAGATCAACGATAAAGGAAAGTGAGGCAACGGTTTGGCAAAGACAACGAAGAAGAAATCCTGCGATTCAACTCCGGTGAAGCTGAAAAGCGATCCCACGGCGGAGGATTTCGCCAAGCTCGCGTGGGCGATCGCTCATCCGGCTCGCGTGCAGATCGTTCGGTTTCTGATCGGTCGAGAAGCGTGTATGTGCGGCGAGATTGTGAATCAGTTGCCACTAGCACAGTCCACCGTTTCTCAGCATTTGAAGATTCTGAAAGAGTCTGGATTGATCCAGGGCGAGGTGGATGGCCCGAAGGTGTGTTACTGCATCAACGAAGACCGTCTGCAGAAGCTCAAATCATTCGTCACCGAGCTTTAGTCGATGTTGACGTCGCCTCGCCATTTCGCCGCAATGACGGCCACCGGGGCGTGTGTGCTTTTGTGCCTGCTCTCGATTGAGAACGCTCACGCGGAACCGGAAGAGTATTTCGCCATCCGCGTCGTGGATCGCGAAACCGGTCGCGGCATCCCGTTGGTCGAACTGCGCACGACGGACCAGGCTCGATACTTCACCGATAGCAACGGTTATGTCGCGTATCGTGAACCTAGTTTGATGAGCCAGCAGGTTTGGTTTGATGTCAGCAGTTGGGGCTACGAAAGTCCGGTTGGTCCGTATGGGACAAGCGGCGTCGCACTAACAACCACACCCGGCAGCGAATCCGTCGTGGAACTCCAGCGGACAAATGTCGCGGAGCGGTTGTACCGACAAACCGGAGTCGGTATCTACAGAGATACTATGTTGCTTGGCAAAAATCCGCCCCTGGATGTTCCGTTGGTCAACGGGCAAGTGGCGGGATCTGACTCGGTTCAGACCGTGATCTACAACGGCAAAATGCGTTGGTTCTGGCAGGACACGAACCAGGTGAAGTTAGCCTTGGGCAACTACAGCATGACGGGCGCGACGTCGCCACTGCCGTCTGAATTGAATGCGAACATTGGCATCCCTTTCAGCTATTTCCTACGTCAGCCTGGCGGATTCGTTAGCCCAATGGCTCGTGTGGAACAAGATGGCAACCACCCGATTTGGGTCGATGGTTTGATGGTCGTGCGTGACGGCAACCAACGGGAGAGGTTGGTTGCTCGCTACGTGGCCGCTCGCAAGGATTTCTCAGTCGCTCAGACCGGATTGATGGTCTACGACGATGCCGGAGAGGTCTTCATCGAACACCGTCGTTTGCCGCTACCCACTGAGTCACTCCTGTACCCTCGAGATCATCCGATACGAGTGAAGGCCAATGGGACGGAATACTTTTACATTGGCGCTCCACCAACTGTTCGTGTGCACGCTGATTTTGACTCGGTGACAAATTCAAGCGAATACGAAGGTTTGACTTGCTACGCCGCCGATGGTTCGATCGATCGTGATGAAGGTGGGCGGATTCGATTCAGTTGGAAACAAGGACAGCAACCGGCCTCGCAAAAGCAGATCGATACGCTGATTCGCGAAGGATTGCTCGAACCGGAAGAAGCACCGTTTGCATTACGAGACGTTGCCTCAAACAACCCGGTTCGTGTGGCGAATGGGTCGGTCGCCTGGAATCCTTTCTTGAAGCGTTGGACGATGCTCTTCTGCGAGCAAGGCGGTGATAGCTTCTTGGGTGAGGTCTGGTTTGCGACGGCGAATGCACCCGACGGTCCGTGGGTTCATTGCCGGAAGGTCGCGACTCATGCCAGACCAGGTCAGCACATGGACTTTTACAATCCCAAACAACATCCGGAGTTGATGCGGGATGGCGGACGAACGATTTTCTTTGAAGGAACGTTTGTCAATACATTCTCGGGAACGACGGTTCCCGTTCCCCGGTACAACTACAACCAATTGATGTACCGTCTTGATGTGTCCGATGAACGCATCGAGATGCCAATACCGCCACCGGGATTGGATCGATCACGACCGCCTACGTTCTCTTCCACTTCTGATTAGCAAGAACAATTGATGTAGTCTTCAGCTTGTCGGACCGGATAGTGTGCTCATTCAAACGTAGCGATCCTTGGATCGTTCAGAACGAAGCATTTTAGGCTTTTAGCTACCATGATTTGTGCGAGCGACCAAAGTGTCGCTGATTCGAAAGCCACCGGAGTTGAGATCCGTCATCGCGAATGCTATTCGTAGAGCTTTGTATGGCAACGCTTCCCTGGGTTCCCAATCGGGCAACGCAGTTCAGCAGAATTGAGATGCATCGCTTGATGACGCCCAACATCTATCTCAAGCAGTACAAGCGGTCAGGACGTGGGGTGGTCTGATTTCCGCCGTTCTAGCTCGCGTTGGATATCTGCACCATGATCGAATCTCCGCTTCATCAATTCTTCGCACGGTCTTTGTATTATCTTCGGGAAGATGGCGTTGAACCAAATTGTTTTTCGCCGAGGCCTCGTCTTCGCTTTCACAGCAAAGCAAAATCGATAGATTGTTCAAAGCCAACCTTCCGTGATTCCCTTCTAGTATCTGCTGATCATGAACCCTGCATCAAATTCATTCGTCGAATCTGCTGATCCGACCTGCCGGTTGAATCGACACGCGTTTGCAAGACGCGCAATGCTGCGAAATGGATCGCTGGTTCTAGCAGCTACCGCGTTGACGAATAAAATGCTGTTTTCCAAAGAACCGGAAAGCAATTCCAAAGCGGTTCGCGTGGGGGTGATCACCGATTTGCACTACGCGGACAAGTCACCTGCGGGATCACGTCACTATCGGGAAACGCTTGGCAAGTTGGAAACGGCCAGCAAGCAGTTCGCTGCCAATCAACCGGACTTCGTCGTCGAACTAGGTGATTTGATTGACGCCGCGGATTCGGTGGATGTTGAACAGGGATACCTCAAAACCATCAACAGACAATTCGCTTCGATCTGTGACGATCGACACTACGTCTTGGGCAACCATTGCGTCGACACGTTGTCCAAAGATGAATTCCTGGGCGGTGTTGAGCAAGAGCGTTCTTTCTACTCATTCGATCGCGAAGGAATTCACTTCATCGTTCTGGACGCTTGCTTTCGAGGCGACGGAAAGTCCTACGGTCGGCGGAACTTTCATTGGACTGATGCAAATGTGTCGGCAGAAGAATTGGAATGGCTGCGTGGTGACCTGAAGTCCAACAGCAAGCCAACTGTCGTCTTCGCTCACCAACGTCTTGACGTCAGCAACAACCACGGCGTCAAGAACTGCGTGGATGTACGAAAGGCACTCGAGGAGTCCGGGAACGTCGTAGCGGTTTTCCAGGGTCACAGCCACCAAAATGACCTGAATGAGATCGGCGGCATCCACTATTGCACCATGGCGGCAATGGTCGAAGGATCCGGACCCGAGAGCAATGGCTATTCAGTCATGGATATTCAACCCGACGGTACGATCGAAATCAAAGGTTTTGTACGCCAGGCCAGCTATCGATGGGATGCATAGTGCCCGAGCATAGATGTCAGATGCATCAATCCGTCGATGCAATCACTCTGAGTTCGAAGTTTCGTCCAACACAAACGCGGTCGTTTGATTCTGGACCACCAACAGTTCTCGATCTGGCCGAGCTTGGATCGACTGCGTGGTTCCATCGGGCCATGTGATGGACACGTCGATTCGAGCGTCGTCGGCAATTGTTCCCAGACCGAAGGAGAGGACTTTGTCGCACGACGCCATGTAGCCATCGCCGGCAAGAAGCCAACGTGTACTTGATTGGCTACCGTGGGTGACCAAGACCACCGAGCCAATCGCATCGCGAGCTGATTCGGTTCCGACCAATCGAAGTTTCAAAGAATGGTTTTCCGATGCCTCTTTGGTACGGTTGCACAAAAGCTTTGGGCTTTCGCCCTGGTGAGTGATCACCAAATCCGTGTTGCTATCGCGATTGATATCGAGCTTCCAAACCGAACGACCAACATGTTTCTTTTGAAAGTAGTTGGACAATTCGGGGCGGGGGACAAATTGGAAACCTCGCTTGATTTGCGTCCAAAGGTGTGGGTGCTGTTCGTAGCCGGACGGCGAGTCGTGATGAACGTGACCGTTGCAGATCATCACCTCGTCGGACGTGTCATTGTCGAGGTCGATTGCGATCGTTCCGAAGCCAAGCGATTCGAAGCTTGATTCGTAAAGCCCGGCTGATCGAGTTTGATCGGACCAGATCCCCGGGTTTTGTTGCAGGTACAGCGTGTTGTGTTCTTTTTCAAAATTGGTGACGTAGAAGTCCAGGTCATGGTCGCCATCAAAGTCTGCCGCGGCAATTCCCATGCTGGCCTGGGGACGGGACCGCCAGTCCAAAGCGAGCCCGCATAAGGTCCCGCTTTCTGCGAATTTTGAATTGTCAAGCATCGATCGCGACCAAAAGTGGTTGCTGGTCATATCGTTGGCAACAAACACATCGATGGATGGCGTCTCATCCAATTGCCCAACAATCAATCCCAGTCCACGACCAGGATTGGTTGGTCTGATGTCCCAATGCTTGTTCGCGGTTTCGAGTCCGCCAGTTGGCCTGCCGCGAAAAAATTGATCAATGTCCGCGTTGTAGTGGGTGGGGGCACAGTAGTCGATCGCACCATCGGGCCGACGACATCGCTCACGAAGGGGAGCGTCAGGCTCGCAATAACGAAGGACGATCATGTCGGAGATCCCGTCCGCGTTCAGATCCGCAATCGCACCACTGGTGGACCACGCCAGATCGTTTTGATCAAACCAAGAGGAGGCTTCAGAGAAGGTTCCATCGCCGTTGTTTAGGAACACTTGGTCCACGCCGTAGTTCAACTGAACCAAATCGACAAACCCGTCCGCGTTCAAATCGCCAGTCACGGTCCCCTGAGGAAATCCCCGGTTGAGCAAGTTGGATTGCAAACGAATGCGACGCAGTTGCCCTGCTTCGTTTCGAAAGAAATCGCTTTCGCTGAGTCGGGGCTTTTTTGAATCTATCATCTCGGAAGAACCAGCCACGAAGATGTCGGGCCAGCCATCCAGATCGTAGTCCAGGGACGCGCCGCCGGATCCCAACTGAGAATAGATCGGAATCACTCCGTTTGGCAACTGGATCGGATCGTTCGACGTCGCCACGAGTCCACAAGATTCGCTCTCGTCGATCAGTCGATACTCGCTTGCCCCCTGTTTTGCTTCTTCGCCGGCAACCGTAATCGGTGCGGGTGAGGTTGGTTCGATCTCGCCAAGCAAAGATTCGATCGATAGCTCTGGTAGACTTGCGAGGACATGCGAATTCAACTTTGTGAAAGAATCGGGTTCTATTTGCCATGGAAGATCCGAACGTAGCTTAGCAACAATCTTGGCTCGCAGTTCTACAGCCGCTTTTGCCTGGCCATTGGATTCTCGAATCGCATTCGCGAGCCAAGCTTCTGCTTCCCAGTTGCGACCGAGTTGAGCTAGCAGATTAGCGATGGAAGTTGCGATTTCGGGAGACTTCATTTCTGAGCGGTAGAAACGGTCTTTGACCTGCACCAACTGCTCCAGCAACTCCGCTCGCAGCGTCAGATCCTCGAGTAGCTCTGGGTCGACCCATTCGTGTTGATTCGCAATGAGCTGCAACGATCTCGCCAGCTTCGCATGAATTTTGCCAACGGCATCATTGCGTTGAATTGATTCCCAGTAAGCACGGGCGGCCGATGCAGGCTGGTCGTTCTTCAAGGCAACGTTGCCGACGGTCGCCCAAAACTTCCATTCGTCTCGTTTGACGTTGGCGGGAACGTTTTGCAACCAGTCCAACAAAATCTCGTGTTTGCCGGCCAAGAACAAGCGTTCGGCTTCCAAACACCATGCGGACGAGAACGTGGGGTGCTGTTCCAAAATCTTCTGAAGCAACTTACCCGATTCGTCAAATTCGCCCCGGTCCAGCGCGAGTCTCGCCATTCCAATGGTGAGCCGGGCATCAGAAGGGTTGCGACGGCTGAGAATTGTCAGCGATTCCACTTCACGGTCGCGTTGCTCGTTTTGTCCCATTGAGAACAACAGGACCGAATCAAAGTGCCGATCCCGAATGAGCCGACGGCCATGCGGTGTAGCCAGACTAATTTGTTCTGAATTGACCAAGCAATCAAACAGCCATCGCCGTGTTTCATTTCGGTCCGGATGATTCTTGACAACGTCTTCGAGTAGTTCGATGGATTCGAAGAGTTGCCCGTTCGCCATCAAGCCCGCGACCGCTTGCAAAACCAATGTCTCGTTCACGAATTGGTCAGCACATGTCGCATCGACCAATAGCATCGCCATCTCGTCCTTCTTACCGAGACGCTGTTTCACTTCAGCGGAGGCAACCAAGATGCCCACATCGTCCGGCGAGCGAATCAGAGTTTGGGCTGCGATCTGTTCCGCGACTTTCCATCCGCGTGTTCGCCCCACGTTCAGAATTTGATCGGGGCCGAATGTTTCAGCGTCAGCTTCAGCGTTTTCGATGGAGCTATCCTTGCCATCGCCATCGGTGACATTCGAGGTTTTCGATGTCGAGTTTGTCGGGCCGCATCCGACACTGATGCAAAAGGCGGCGCATAAAAAAGCTCTGAGCACGACACGCAAGGTGTCGAACTCAGAGCAGGTCTTCAAGTTGGAAGCGGAGGCAACCAGCAAAACAGAAGTCTCCGTTAGCGTTTGGACTTCATTTCCTTTTTCATTGCTTCGTCCGATTCAACCATTTGCTTTTGTGACTCTTGGAGCATGCGATTGTACTCTTCAATCTCGCTGTCGCTCACTTCGCCGGCGAGGTTGGTTGGTTCACCGCTGTCGCAACCAACGGTCAGGGAAAAAGCGACAAGACAGGCAAACAAAGCGAATCGATATTTCATGGTTCTGTTGTGGGAAGGATGTTTGGAAGGAACGTGCGTCCGCTGGCAAGTGAAGCAGACGCACATCAGATTTAGCTTTGATCAAAAGACATCTTCGATGATTTCTTTGGCTGATCGTGTGCCCAATGCACCCCAAACGCCGTAGGGGCTTTTCGATCCAGCAGCTCGGTACGCGTTGACACCCAATTGGCTTTGGTTGCCAGCTTCGACAGAGTCGGTAATGAACTTCACCGCACCGTCGCCCATCAAGACGTGGACACCACCTTGGTGACGACTGGATGCGGAATACCAACCAGAGTTGCCCGCGTTCTGCTCGTTGCAGATGGGGCTGTTTGGTGGTTGAGCGGTGAAGAAACCACTGAAGTTTGGCAAGTGTTCGGCCCAACGGAACCCGCGACCATCGACACCGCTGACGGTGGTTTGCGATGCATCCCAGAATTGAGGACGAGCCCGATCGACCAAGTTATCGCAGTCGTTTGGTGGGTAGTTGCGAACGAACGACCAACCGCGGTTGAGGGCAGCGGTGCGAGCGTCTTTGTCGCCCAAGTCTGTTGCGATCTCACCAGCAGCGACCGTGTTGGACAAGCCGTCCAAAACATCGCGGAAACGTCGGCTCTTGTGCACCGTGAAGAATCCACGTCCTGCACCTTGGATCTCGTTCGCCAAACCGGAGCTGATATTGCCGTACCCGATTGGGGCGCTGTTGTTCCAATCACCTTGGTGAGCGCGTTCGGCGGAATCGCCCAAGTTGGCTGCGTAGTTCGTACGTCCGAGCGACGGCAGGCCAACACCTGGATCGCTTGGGCAACGGAACGTAGGCATTTGCGTGACCCATGGCGTGTACAGGATCTCGTCTGGAGTTGGTCCCATCGGGCTGAATGGGCCACCATTGCGAGTCGCTCCGCCGCTGACCCCACCGTTGCCGCTTGCGGCCGGCGGGCTAGCACCACGCGAATCTTCGTTCAGTGGATTTGAGATCATCTCCCAAAGCCCCTGTTGTTCGATGAACGGGGTCAAGCCGACCAACCAGCTTAATCGGCCGTTGTTAGAAACTTCCGACGGTCGCCAAATCTGCGCGGAATGGGGATCGGTGGTACCGCCACCATGAATCGGCAATTGGTTGTACGCACTGTGGTAGTTGTGAATTGCCAAACCAATTTGTTTGAAATTATTGCTGCAGCTCATGCGACGGGCAGCTTCACGAGCGGCCTGTACGGCGGGCAGTAACAAACCAACAAGAACGCCGATGATCGCGATCACGACCAGAAGCTCGACGAGCGTGAAGCCTGCTCGTTGCGAAGGGGACTTTTGCATCAAGGTGTACTCCAACCGAGAGTGGGATGAGAAAATCGAAACGATTCAAGGAGGAAAAGACGTTGTCTCTGACGACGATCCACCAACTCCCGACGGAAATGGGAGAACGTGCCAGGCGTTGCTCGCTTACGGCGTTTTGCCGATGACTGTCAGCTTGCAACGGGGACTATTCTGCCTTGAGCCTGCGAATCCTCCATAGCTAGATTGCTGGAGGATGGCTTTTCTTACACACGTCTCGCAGCTACCAAATTGAGATTTCGGTTTGGATGTATCTTGAGCGTTTGCAATGTCTGGTCGTTCGCCAATAGCTCGACATATCGGAGGACGCTACATGCCACTTTTTAACTTGTCAGTGAATCGCGCTACCAACACCAGTTTGGTCGCGTCGAAGTCACCATGTTTGGGGGATGGTGATTCAATTCGCCCTTTGTCAGCGCATCAACGATTCAGGCCGAACCGAGGTCAGATAACGAGCAACTAAGTCGGACCGCAGTACCGACAATTGCTCAACGAGGCACGTTTCCTATGGAGCGTTTCGACGGGGAATTCCGGTGTTGGCAACGCTGTGGTTCGTTTCGAGGTCGAGCAGTCTTTTCATTCCCCTGTTGCGTTAACAGGCGAATAGCTTCATGGATATTGCTTTTCGCAAGCAATCACAGCGTTCACGGGTAGGACCACGTGGCAAATTGAAAAACTCCGGTGGAGGGGCAATTGAGCAGAGGGTATTCTATGGTACCGATAGCAGTAATTAAACTTTCGATTTTCCGTGCCAATCGCTGCGGATGTCAGCGGGCTGGCGCCAGAATTCGAAGCTTCGACGCGGCAATCGAGGTCAAGAAGGCAGCCGCGAAGAATCTATACACCTGATTTCTACACAAATCGATTGACGCACCGCAGAAGCCTGTGTGTCTCGATCACCCGGAGGCAACGTGATGGAAGATATCCAGACGCCAGAATTCGTCTCCAAGCAAACGGTTGAAGCTTCGCACTTCTACTTGGATTTGGATCCAGATAGTTCGAGTCGTTTCACAGTTGTCTGTGGTGGAGTGGAACGGACGTCTCTCGATTACGTTGTCGAACGCAGCGATTTCCCATTCTGGGGACTGGAGATCGTTGACCAAGGCGAAGGCAAATTGCAGCTCGAGAATGAGTGGTTTGATTTGAAACGAGGCACTGTCTTTGCCTACGGTCCCGGAGTTCGGCATCGAATCGAAAACAGCTCGAAGACCGGAATGCGGAAGTACTACCTGGATATGTTTGGTACCGATGCAAAGAGTTTGCTGCTAGAAGCAAACCTGCTTCGCGGCTACCCATTGCACGTCCGGAACGTGAAAGAGTTGACCGATCTGTTCTCGATCATTTCAACCGAAGGCAAGGATGATCAATTTCGATCTCGCGACATCGTTTCGTTGATCACTCGAGCAATGATCATCAAGATCGCGCAGCGGAAGTCGACGACCGGGAGCGATTCGCCCAAAGCGTTCGAAGTTTACGAAGACATTAGGCAGTACATGGAAGACAACTTTCGTGATCTGACATCGATCGCCCAAGTGGCCGAACAGTGCGGCTACACGACCGTCTACGTTTCGCGGCTATTCAAGCGATATGCCTCGCGAGGTGCGTACCAGTACTTGCTGCGACTCAGAATGAACTACGCCGCGGACCTGTTGTTCACCCAAGGAATGAAGGTCCGCGACGTTGCCGAGATGCTGCAATTCGCCGACGCGTTTCAGTTTTCAAGAGCGTTCAAGCGTGTCTATGGCGTGCCACCGAGTCAGTTGAAACGCTCTCGTTGAAGTGTCGACGATCGGTACTACTTTTGAGTCAGCAAATCACGGTCGGTCAACCATTCCAGCATTCGTTCCGGCCAACGTCCCGCGGCGGTGTTGTTGTTCTCGCGGAAACCAAACCCGTGACCGGCTTCGCTGTAGACGTGCATCTCGCAAGGCACGTTCGCTTCCTTGTACTTCAAGTAGACCTTCGCCATTCCGAATGCGATGTCTTCGCGATCGTGAAAGCCGAACGCGATGAACGCCGGTGGCATGCCTTCTGAAACAGTGAACGTGTCGGACTTGCCCGGGTAGATCAACCCTTGGAAATCGGGACGGCTGCTGACTCGTTCGATCGGATCAAATGAATTGGGGTTCCCGGACTGCGGATGCATCGCCGAGTACGCGGCCAACTCTCCGCCGGCGGAAAAGCCGAGGATCCCGATTCGGTTTGGATCCAAGTTCCATTCCGTTGAGTTGGAACGAATCATTCGGATGGCTCGACGAGTGTCGTCCATCGCATGGCCTTCCAGCGTGTAGTCGGAATTGGGCTCGCGGCAGAGTCGGTATCGCATCACGAAGGCGGCCACCCCGCGTTCGGCAAACCACTTCGCCAGCGAGTCGCCTTCGTGGCCGAGGCATAGTTTGCTGTGACCTCCACCCGGTGCGATCAAAATTGCGGTTCCGGTGGAGGCTTCTTTGCTCGGCAAATAGGGAGTGATTGACGGATGGTGAACGTTGGAGACGTTTGTGCCGGTCACGACTTCCGGTTCATGCATGCGGTCTTTGGATCCCGGCGCACCGTCTTTCCACAACGGAATCCTTTGAGGTGCCTCATCGGCAAAGGCAAACGAGGTGAAAACAACGCAAACAGCAATCGTCGCGGCGATGGCGGTTCGCAACTGCGGTGTGGATGATTCGGGGAAACGATTCATCAGATTTCCTGCACAAGGTGGGGCATCGGAAGGACAAAGGAGGGGAGCGAGATTGTAGTCCACACAAAACTCGCTGATTTAGCTTGGCGTTCAATTAGACTGGTCGCCGCAGTAGTCACGCCCCTCGCTTTTCAGTAATCCTTGTAAACTATCCATTTGGAATCCTGACGTTAGCCAATGAATTTCGCATCCACCAAAGAATCGAACCACAGCAACGGAGATGATTCGGGTGAAGGAACGTGGGTGCTCGGCATCGATCTTGGCGGAACCACGATCAAGTTTGGCCTTTTTCGCGGTGACAAATTGATTTGGCGAAATCACATCCGAACGGATGACTTTGAATCGCCCGAGGCCGCATTTCAGTCATGCCGAGACAGTGTCGAACGCACGCTCAAGGAATCCTCGCAAACGTTGGAGGATTTGCATGCGATCGGATTAGCGATGGCGGGTGTGCTGGATCCAAAAGCGGAAGCCTTGGCGGAAACCGCGAATTTGCATCGTTGGCATCATCTGAATTTTCGCCAGCAACTTGCCGACGTTTTTCAGAAACCGGTTGCTCTATTGAACGATGCTGACGCAGCGGCATTGGCTGAGTCGGCCCATGGATTGTGCCGTGCGAACTCATTGGTGTTGCTGACGCTCGGCACGGGAGTGGGAGGTGGCGTCATTCTGGATGGACGCCCCATCCGTGGTGCGAATGGATGCGGTGGAGAGATTGGGCACGCAACGATTGATTTTTCCAACGACGCTCGAATGTGTGGTTGCGGCTTTCCTGGGCACTTGGAAGCCTATGCCGGATCGGCCGGCGTGATTCAAACGGCGAACGAGATCCTGAAGCAAACCGAGGCCGCAAGTGCGCTTCGGGGAATGAAGTCACTGACGCCTTTGGCGATTGCGAATGCCGCGGCCGATGGGGACGCGGTTGCGATCCGTGTTATTCACCAAACCGGAATCGTGATCGGTCGAGCGATCGCGATGTTCTCCCACGTCGTGGATCCCGACGTTGTGCTTTTGGGCGGAGCGATGACGTTTGGTGGCCCGGGAACTGACACGGGCAAGCAGTTTTTGCAATCGATCCGGGAGGAGTGTTTCCCGCGGACCTTGGTGCAAATCAGCTCGCATCTGAAGATCGAATTTGCCACCTTGGGCAACGATGCCGGGATCGTCGGTGCGGCTCACTATTCTCGGCAAGTTGCCGGCGAGACCTCTTGGCCCGGAACCGCTATAAGATAGCGTCGCCGAATTCCACTTCGCTGAACCGACCAAGAGAAACATCATGTCTGGAACGGACGCCACGCACCTGGTTCCACAATCGCCCAAGAACAAAATTGCCTACCGGGTGTATCCCGAGTCGACCGACGCGAGTGCCGCCGTCGCTCATGAGATCGCCGACCTGATCCGTGAACGTGCCGCCGAATCGCGAATGGCGGTGTTGGGATTGGTCGCCGGCTCATCTCCCGTCAACGTGTACGCGGAGCTCATCCGACTGCACCGCGAAGAAAACCTGTCGATGGCGAACGTGATCACGTTCAACTTGGACGAGTACTACCCGATGAATCCAGATTGCTTGCAGAGCCATGCGCGGTTCATGCACGAGCATCTGTTTGACCACGTTGACATTCGTCCTGAGAACATCCATTTGCCCGATGGCACTCAGCCCGTCGAGACCATCGCGGATGGGTGCACCGCCTATGATCAAGAGTTGATGGACGCCGGTGGCATCGATATCCAATTGCTCGGGATCGGGCGAACCGGGCACATTGGTTTCAATGAACCTGGGTCGGGCACCGATTCTCGGACGCGAATGATCACGCTCGATGGCATGACACGGATCGACTCGGCCAGCCACTTCTTTGGCGTCGAAAATGTGCCTCGGCGAGCCATCACGATGGGGGTCTCCACGATCCTGCAAGCTCGCAAGATCTTTCTGCTAGCGTTTGGCGAAGGTAAATCGTCGATCATCGCTCGGACCATCGAAGGCGAGCTCGCTCCTTCGGTTCCCGCGACTTCGTTGCAAGAACACGCCGACGCGGAATTGATACTCGACCGAGCGGCGGCGGCTCAGTTGACTGTCATTCAATCACCATGGTTGGTCGGTAAAGTCATTTGGGATGACACGATGGTCCGCCGTGCTGTGATTGATCTGTCTCAGTCGTTGCAAAAGCCCGTCTTGATGCTTGTTGATGGAGACTACAACGAGAACGGATTGCAAGATCTTCTCGCCGAACATGGATCGGCCTATGAGATCAATCTTCGCGTCTTCCGACATTTGCAAAGCACGATCACGGGATGGCCAGCCGGCAAACCGGACCAGCCCGGCGTGGTGTTTCCCAAGCGAATCATTCTGTTCTCACCTCACCCCGATGATGACGTGATCTCGATGGGAGGCACTTTGACTCGCCTCGCAGGTCAGGGACACGAAGTGCATGTTGCGTATCAAACGTCCGGCAACATCGCCGTGTTTGATGGCGATGCGATTCGGTTTGCCAAGTTTGCTCGCGAATTTTGCAAAGAGTTTGACTTGCTCACACCGCCGGTGGTCGACTTGACCAAACGGATGATCGAGTTCTTGGGGACGAAGGATCACGGCGAGGTCGACATCCCTGAGATGCAGCGATTGAAAGGATTGATCCGTCGTGGTGAAGCCGAAGAGGGAGCGATTGTTTGTGGTGTTCCTGCCGAGCGATTGCATTTTCTGGAGCTGCCATTCTACGAAACCGGCGTGGTTCGAAAGAGTCCCATCAGCGACGCCGACATTCAGATCACCGTGGACCTCCTTCGTGAAGTCCAGCCTCATCAAATCTATGCCGCGGGAGATCTCAGTGACCCGCACGGAACGCACCGAACCTGCCTCGACATCCTTCTGGCCGCTTGTGAACGATGCCAAGACGACGAATGGATGAGCGAGTGCGTGGTTTGGCTTTACCGTGGTGCGTGGCAAGAATGGGCGCCGCATGAGATTGAAATGGCTGTGCCGTTGAGTCCGCAAGAAGTCGATCGAAAGCGTGCGGCCATTTTCAAGCACGAATCGCAAAAAGACCGAGCCCTGTTCCCCGGTGCCGATGCTCGTGAATTCTGGCAACGAGCCGAAGCTCGAAACGCCCACACCGCCCGCACCTACGATCAACTCGGTTTGGCACAATACCAGGCCATCGAAGGTTTTGTAGAATACAAGCGGCCCCAGGGTTGAGGTTTCAAGCGAAGGCGCACTACGAACCTCGCCTCTGATGACTCTTGCCGAGTGAATACGCAGAAACCCGCATGCTTCTTCGAGACATCAATCGATCTTACGTGGGCCAAACTCTGGTCGTCGCCATTGGCGGCATCACCTACCTCCAATTCGGGGCCACGGCTGGTCTCTTGGTTGCGTTGATCGTGTTCGTTGTTGTGGTAATTCGGCTCATTCAGCAATTCCTGCGTGTGTGAGGATCCGATTCATGCCGGAGGCTTCGATTTCGATGCTGAATCTACAAAGGCGGTTTCGTGATGGAGACCTGCAGCCAAGCGAGACCCTCCACGTAGGAGGTCTTGCAG
>NZ_ANMO01000227.1 GCF_000338295.1 Rhodopirellula europaea 6C | reverse complement strand
CGACCGATCGACGCCTTGTTCAGCTAACTCTCCTTCCACACGCGACATGGCAATCGACGGTTTGGCAATCAACGGGGAAAGCAATGTGGACGCCGTTGTGCGAAGCGCGCACGGATCGTTTTGTTGAAAGAAGGCCAACACTTATATTGGCGTCTTCTATTGAACGAACGGATTGACCTGGACGGAGTTCGGGTTTGATTTCCGTGGAGTGTGTGGATCGTGAGATCCGGAATCGATTCGCTCACTATGGTACGGCTCAGGCGATCCACTTTCGTCTTTATCAAGACTTGCTTGACTCGAAGCACTGACCTCGCTGACCGCTTCTTCACTTTCGAAGAATGCATTGTCGAACTGGGAGGGCATGTTGGCCCACATATCTTCCTCTCCGCTGGTCGTCTCTGTGTTCTGCAGCATTTCAGGATCCATCGACTGAGCCATTTTCGCGAACTCGTCCATGTCGATGAATGATGTGGATACGACCGCGAGCACAACGACGCTGAGAACCATTCCAAATCCTCCGATCACCATGAATGCGAAGTAGGCGACGCTCGCTGAGATGGGGCCACTTTGCGTCATGACGGAGACCGTCAGAATCGAAGCGATTAGCATCAGGATGAAGGGCAAGTACGGCGGGATCGAATCAGCGGCAAAGACGCAGACGACAGAAACCACCCCACTCGCCATGCCCGCAGCGATCGAGACAAAAAACGACCACGCGAAACTGTGCTCACCACAACCCGCTAAGGAAAGGCTCCACTTCATCGAAAAGCCATAGACCACAACGATGATCAAACAAAGCGCAGCCATCATCACGAAAACTGGGACGACTGGTAATGAACTGAGGTCCATGGCGGGATCGATGGAGTTCATGCCCATGGGAATAACCAAGTTGACTGGAGAAAATCGGTACAGAGACGACTTTCAAACCTAGGTCATCCTCCACAACTCGACCGCTCCAGCCCGACACCGTCGCACTAAATTCTGCGGCGGTTGCAAAGAGCCGATTTCAACAATCGATCCAACCCGCACAATCGCCACGTTTTTACAAACGCAAACTACAAAGCTCAGAGGGCATCCTTCGGACACTAGCGGGCTGTTGATTTAATGAGCCGCACCGCGTTAGCGGCGGTTAGTCAGACGCCAACCGGGGCTAACGCCCATCGGCTAATTGTTGTCACTCGGTATACGACTAAATCAACAGGCTGCTAGAGGTCGTGCAGTTTTGAGGTGCCGTGCTCGCAAGGTTGAAATCACCCTCCTGAACGCAGTTGGGGAGGGTCGGAATGCGAGCGTTCAGCGAGAATTCCGGGGAGGGTAGTGCGCGCCCTATCCCATGCTC
>NZ_ANMO01000226.1 GCF_000338295.1 Rhodopirellula europaea 6C | reverse complement strand
TCCACGACGCGATCGCCAAAAAACTGAACCAAAAAGGCAACCTCTCTCGCAACGCCATCGCGGAAGGAATCATCAACAACGTCCGCAGGACGATCATCCGTGACCAACTGACCGACCCACGGTTCTACAGCGAAATGTCGCTGTTGCTCCAGGATCTGATTCAGCAAAAGCATGACGACACTGAATCCTACGAGCGTTTCTTGCAAAAGGCAGAAGAGCTAGCGAAGAAGCTCGTCCAGAAGTCAGGCGGGGATCATCCGGATATTCTCAACGGCAATCGGGAAGCGATCATCCTATTCAACAATCTTGCGGATATTGAAGCGAGCACGTTCCAATGCCCAGCTGACGACGAAGACAAGGCGAAGCTCGCATTGCAGATTGACAACGTGATGCACGAAAAGGCACCTGCATACTGGAAGGGCGACGAAGCCAAGGAATCAGCGGTTCTGAACGCGATTTTTCCGCTGATGGCACGAGACCGAAAAGCAACCATAGCATTGTTTGAAATCATCAAAAGCCAGCCAGGGTACTGATGAACGAAACAATCTCACTTGGCGAAATATCCATTTCGGTAACACGTAAAGATGTCAAGAACGTCCACTTGTCTGTTCATCCGCCCGACGGTCATGTCACGCTGGTCGCGCCGACGGCAACTCGCTTGGACGTTGCACGGGCTTATGCCATTTCAAAATTAGGTTGGATCCACCAGCAGCAAAGTGCATTGAAAAACCAGGCCCGCGAGACACCCAGGGGGTTCGTGGAGCGAGAGAGCCACTATGTATGGGGCCGTCGGTATCTGTTGCAGCTTGTCGAATCAGATACCAAACCAAAGGTGACTCTCGATCACAAGCGAATGACTCTTATGTGGTCGTTCACGAAATGGCTCACTTGATCGAACCAGTTCACAGCGATCGCTTTGTGGCGATCCTCGACGAACACTATCCGAACTGGCGAGACGCAAGAGCTGAGCTAAACGAACTTCCCCTTGGATCGGAAGTCTGGAATACGCAGTCGGAATGAGTGCTGGGGCGTCGAGAGCCCCGGCACTCACTCTCGCAAACGTGGCTACAACCAAATTGTCAAAGATCAGAGATGGCTGGCTTCTCGGCTCTCACTCTTTGTCCACGACCGTCTTGCCTGTAGGTCGTTGGTGACGATGGCTCAGCATTTCCCCGTCATTCCAACGGTCTCGAAAGTATTTGAGACGCAACAATCGCCAGATTGGCTGCGTGATTCGTCAGGCCTTTGATGCCAAAAAAAGGTCAACCGGATACGGATCCGGTTGACCATGATCAGAGAAGGAGCTGCTGCCTAGCCGTTCGAGGCAGCTTCCTACTGCATCAGTTCAGTCGCAACCTGCAACTTAAAACCGCGGTCTTTTGCCGTCGCGAGCAACTCCGCAACCTTCTGTTCCTTGACCACGTTCTTGGCCTTCGAACCCCGCAGCGGCTTTTCGTTTTTGAATTCAGCCTGCTTCGATTCGATCCGAAGATCCGGACAACCAAGGTCGACCCACTTCTCGAAGATTTCGCGAGGCGTACGAACCAGCCGTCCAATGCGATACGGCTCTGGCATTGCGCCACTATCGATCAAGCGACGCACCGTTTGAAGGGAGAACTGGAGCTCCTTCGCAATGTCATTGTTCGACATCATCTTGGGACGTTGTTCTCCCTGAGCACCCAAGCGAGTTGGCTTTCGATTCATGTAAATTTCCTCATCAATCACTGGTTTGACGGCTCTAACACTGCGTCAGAGTCCGCACGCGGGAGTTCACCATCACATT
>NZ_ANMO01000225.1 GCF_000338295.1 Rhodopirellula europaea 6C | reverse complement strand
CCACGCGTAACCGGGAACGCGCGGTAAAGTTTCTAACGGCCAAATAGTTCCGCTCGCGTTCTCCGGTTCACGCGATGGTTACCCGCCGTGGTCGTGAGTGGCATACCATCGAGATTCGCTTTCGTACCAGGATCTGATCTTCGTTGAAGTGAACCAGCGCCCGGACGAATTGTCCATAGGCTCGAGAGAGCTCAATTGGCACCAGTCTATCGGGCCGTCTTGCTGGTCATCCATCAGTGTAAAGGTAAGTGAATGAGAATCGTTCGGTGTGCGAAAGGAATAGACCGCACCGCTCCCAACCGCTGGGATTCCGAAATGGGATTCGATGTCGGTAAGCGTCGTGCGATTGTGCGCGATGTAGTCAACCAAACGGTAGTAGGCGTTTACGACATCGGCATCGGTGCCACGGTCGCGGGTTGCAGCGATCGCGGCGAGCGTGTCGTCCGGTGGTTGATCGGTGAAGCATCCCGAGACCAACATGAGCGGCAATGCAAACAAGCGAATCTTTCTTGCAGATGCGTATCGCATGATTTCAGTCGGGTAACGCCAAGGTCACCGGGTAAGGGCGTTCGGTGAAGTTGGGACTGGGAAAAAGACTGACGCCCTTACTCCGGTGCACCGAATTGTTCCGCATCCGAGCCGGCAGTCAGCGCAAGGGATCGTCTGCGTCGGAGTTTGCATTGTAGCAGCATGGTTCGAGCCTGTGCCGAGCATGGAATCGATGACGGTCAACGGCGTTGAGCTCCGCGTTCGGCTTGGCGATCGAACACGCCCATCCGAGCATGGACCGAGCATGGGGATCACGAGCCTGGATCGAGCGCACCAATCACCAAGGATGACGGAGCGTGAGGTTTTGATCGACTGCGGAACGGTACGCGTAACCGGGCACGCGAGAGAGATTCTCAACTTCACAACGCTCGGCTCGCGTGCTCCGGTTCACGCGATGGTTATGCTCTCTCTGATTCAGTCTGCGAGCACCACGCTGACCTTCGCGCGCGGATAGCTCTTCTGCATCGAAGCAGGATTCCCATCCTCCGAGGCGAGAATCGCGATCAGGCAAATCTCGTTTTCTGCGGAGATTTCAATCGATCGATCCGTTGTCATCGGAATGAGCGTTTTCCGAGTGCCCCGCACGTTGCTCAGCGGTAATGGGATGTTGGTCGCAATCCCAGAAGGAGAACATTTTGGGCAATCAATACGGTAGGCGACCTCCTCGTCTTGCGACAGCAGAACGCCACGTAGCGTGTTGTCCCTCGGCAGAAACGAAAGCAACAGATCAACGGCATCCACGTCGTCGTCGGAAGTAAAGGTTTGTCGATTTAGGAAGCGCGGCTTTGAACTGGGCGAGTCAAGCACGGACACGGCGACATCGAACCTCGTGCCGGGCTTTAAAGCGATCCGGTACCTGTAGATGTTCAATCCCGTAACGCTAGAAATATCCGAGGCTGTTAGCGGCAGTTTCTCTAATCTCGCGGGCTCATCGGCCCGTGCCAAACCGCCTGAGTAGGCGAAAGGCAGCGACGCTACTAATAGCATTGACAGCAAGTGTGGTCGCATTGCGGATTCCTTGAGTGGATTGAATTTGTCAGTCGCAGAACGTTGCCCGTCACCGAGGACGGAGGGTTGGGTTTCCATTCGTAAAATCACGCAAGCCGTCCTTCGGTGCACGGGATTGTTATTTGTCGTCCTGGTTGTCCACGCTTGGATCGCAGGATATATCCAGTTTGTCCCAGCCATTCAGTGCAACGGGAGTGAATCCTGGCGTTAAGTCTGGCGCGAAGACAACGCCGGCCGGATGTTCGTCGCAGGCACGATCCGCGAGTTCGGCAAACAAGGCAGAGAGCCAACGGAAGCCGCTAGCTGATCCGTAAATACGAAGATACGTTTGATTAATCAATTCCGTCTCGCCATCAAATCGGTTCGGTTGTTGATCGGTCGAAATTACAACGGAATTCGCGATCAGGTTCGAACCAAGTTTGAATGCGGAATCTGTCATAGGTTTCGATTCAGTTGTGTCGGACGTTGGTTGTTCAATCAAATAACGATTGAGTTCACCCGCTTAGCAACGAAAAAATTTTATGCTTGCTAGCCGGCGTGACGCTAAGCGGGTGCAACGACTTGGTTGTACTGTGCCGCCGGGGCCCGTGCTACGTCGAGCCGCTGTCGTCTTAGTGTTTTATCGGTGAAGCGGTCGCTCAGCAAGGCAATCGCCACGCTTTGGAGTGCACTCAAGCCGAGCTGAAACTGCACCTTCGGTATCGTCGGTGGAAGAATCGGTCGTGTCAAAGAACGCATCATGCGATCTGTCCAAGGGTTCGTGTGACAAACGCGGAGCTCGGTGGAGAACGCCCCGGATGGAATGAATGGTGGCTGACCAGCAGCGCCCCACATTCAGGACAGCGACAAGCTTGGTCCATTCCAATTGATGTTTGATTTGATGTACGGATCGGGATTGCGTCACAAGGAGTGTCGTCGATTGCGGATCAAGGACTTGCAAATCGACGAGGGAACGATTCTGGTCCGAGACGGAAAAGGTGAGAAGGATCGTGTGACGGTGTTGCCTCAGCGGGTGAGGCAGGAAGTGATTGAAAAGATCGAAGTTTGCCGGCGTCGTCATCTACAGGATTTGGAGATGGGCGAGGGCGAGGTGTTTTTGCCAGACGCACTCAAGCGAAAGTACCCGGCGGAGTCGAGAAAGTTTCGCTGGCAGTGGTTGTTTCCTTCCCCGCGCACTCGGATGGATCCGCGATCGGGTCGGTACTGGCGCCATCACGTCAGTGAGGATTTTTTGTCGAAGTCGTTCGGTAGGGCGTTGGAGGCATCGGGAGTGTTGAAGAACGCGGTGCCCCATACGTTGCGACACAGCTTTGCAACGCACTTGCTGGAAGGCGGTGCGGACATTCGAACGGTGCAGGAATTGATGGGCCATGCGGATGTTTCGACGACGATGATCTATCTGCATGTGATGAATCGCCCGGGATTGTCGGTGAAAAGCCCGCTGGATCAGATCGAAGCCTCCGATGATGACGAGAAGTAAGTCTTTGCGGCCGAGATTTGGCGTGGACTTCGTTCACTTGGGTGACAGCATCCGTGCAGCCAGCAGCTGACCTCAGCCACACACACCCCTCCTCCCAAGGGTTACTTCCACCCCTACTGTCTTCGGCAACGCGTGACGACAATGCAAGCGTCTGAGTGTCAATTCAAGCTCAGCGGCTTGAATTGCGTGGTGGTCCGAATTCTTGGCGAATCCGGCTACGGAGG
>NZ_ANMO01000224.1 GCF_000338295.1 Rhodopirellula europaea 6C | reverse complement strand
TCCCCAACTGCGTTCAGGAGGGTGCTTTCAACCTTGCGAGCACGGCACTTCAAAACTGCACGACCTCCAAATTAACCAGGCAACACGCTTGCAGCGTAAGGGGTCTCGCTCTTCCCGACAGCAGAACCGACGTTCGAACTGCCCGGCGTTAATGAGTTCTTCATGCCCATCGCTCGAGCCATCTTGGTCGTTCGTCGACGCAGAGTTGGCCTGCTTCGTAGGACTCAATGTATCGACGCATATTAATTCTGTCATCGTCCTCAGGAGCGATCGCCAATGCCTTCTTCTGGAATGAGATGGCAGACGAAAAGTTTCCCCGAGCGGCGTGAGCTGACGCCAAGCAGTCGAGGTGCTCAGCACTGATGTGATCCATTATCTCGCAAGCTTCGGTTATCAACTGAAGTGAACGGGAACCGTCGCGAAAACGGCCTTTTGGGCAAGTCGCCAAGAAGTCAGCGAGGTCGACCAGTCGCTGAGCTGAACAATCGTCAATTTCGAGGGCTCGTTCATAATCCGAAAGTGCTTTGCAATATCTTCCCTTCCTACGCCAGACTCTGCCGCGATTAGCATGGGTGGCAGCATTTTCAGGATCGTTCGGATCGACGAGTATTGCCCGCGTGAAGTCCGCGATGCCTTTTCGGAGCTTGCCAAGACGAACCCATGCACAGGCACGTCCGTGGTACGAGGCTGCGGACTTTGGATCAATGCGAATCGAGAGGTCGAAATCCGAAATCGCTTTGCGAAACTGCTCGAGGTCGTTCCAGGCCAAGCCTCGCATCCTGATTGCCTTGGCGTATTGAGGATCACGCCGAATCGCCTCGTTGAAGTCTTCAATTGACTCTTCATGGTTGCCCTTCAATCGTTGGGAACGACCACGATTGAAATAGATATGCTGTAGATCATTTTGTTTGGAAGCGAGACCAATTGCTTTTGTAAAGTCCGCGATCGCGAGGTTGTGGTGCCCCTGGCCGCTGTAGGCTCGCCCTCGGTTGTTGAGGGCATCGACCCGGTCGGGGGCCCAGCATAGAACCTTGTCGAAGTCGGCAATCGCATTCTCGTATTGCTTCAATTCGTTCCAAGAGGATCCCCGCAAGCTCAAGGCGTAGAGGTCGTCAGGACATGCTTCAAGTTCCTCGGTGCACTCGGCGATGACTTTCACGTGCTGCTGTTTATTCGCTGGCATCATGCTGAGATTCTAGACCGATCAAATGTTCGCTTGCTCGCACGCCCCCGATGCTCGGCCAGCACCCAATTGATGGTTAGCCTCTTGGGTGTCGACCATTGAGCCGGACAAGGACGGATTCATCGAAATCCGCAATCCGATAGCCGCCGTCCGCAGACTCGTACACTTCGCCAGCAGAAAGCGAGACTATGTCCTGACCGATTTGCATTGTAACGCAGCCGATCGCGCCGTATGAGTCGGCTGTTGTATCGATCGATTGGATCAGCCCACGGGGTAAACGCGAGTCCAGATGATTGCGATAGATTGACGTGTTTGCTTCAACGAGCTCCTGCGTCCCGGGTGCGTCACGAACAACGATGCCGTTGGAGTGAGGATCATCGCCAGGAAGTGTGTGAAACCTTTGCCAAACTTTGTCGATGAGCAAGTCGACGACGGCACACTGCATCGCATCGACCGATTCGTGCCGCCACACCGGATTTTCCTCGTCCGGTGATTCAAATGCCATCTCAGTGCATCGCCAATCATGGACGTTGCGACCAGAGAGGTTTTCAATCTGCTGACGCTGCAGTAACGCCCAGCCACTAGGCATTGAAGATAGCTCCTGTGCAAAGCGACTGCGATCTCACGGCAGTCGCGTAGAAGTTTTCCGGGAGGCGCATGTGATCTCCCGCGAGATCAACGACTGATTCGTCTTCTTTCTCATTCACGATTGGCGTCGCCAACATTCATTCCATCCGAGTGTGTTTCAGTGATCACACCCGTTGATGTTTTATCCGACGCGACGATTCGATCACGGTTGGGCGGCGTGAGTAGCTCGACAATGTGCCCATCCAAATCCTTGATAACCGCCCGTCTGCCCCATTCACTGTCGGCAGGTTGGAAAATCAATTCTGCGCCGATGGCGACAAGCATGGGCACGATCGAATCAACGTCATCAACCGAGAATCCTATGCGAGTCCCGATGGTTGGCGGATGCTTGCCCAGCGGGTAGATCTTGAAGATGAATCCGTTCACGCACGACACGTAATGCTCTGGACCCGATCCATGACGATGCCTCGTGAAGAGCAGTCCCATCTCTGAATAGAATTTGGATGCCCGGTCGATGTTAGGCGACCGAAGGACGGCGAGGTTCATGATCGGTGGGGCTGCGAACATTCTTGGAAGTTGATCGGTAGAGTCTATCTGGCTGTGGACGCCATCGGGATTTCAAAGCGAACCTGTTCTGCAACGCCGCTTCGTACGCATTCCTGTCTAATCGTCATTCTCAGGGGAGACCGAGGTGGTTTCTGGGGCAGCTGACTTGGTGGGGGCGGGGGCTTGGATCGTGGAGGGTGCAGGGTCCGAGTCAATTTGGTGAAACGGGTGAAGCCCATCTTTGTAGATCGAGTATCCCAGCCAATGAAGTCCCGCAGCAATCAGGATGAAAATGCCAAAGATGAAATATGCGGACACATACCCAATTAGCTTGCGAGCACCATGATCTCCTGGTGCGACGTATTGATTCAGTCGCAGGATACATTCGTCTGCCTGGCAAGCCGCGAGGGACACCCATTCATTTCGGAAGAGCTCCATTTTTCAATCATTCCAATTCGCAGACTCGGGTGTTTTGGATGTTTCGCTAACGTTCGATTTGTCGATGCGTGCACGTTCGATTGCATCTTCAAGCTTTTCGATAAATCGTTCAAAGGCCGGAGCATCACGTCCGCGAAACAGGAAAATTGTCTTTCCATTCAGCGTTGTGTCATAGGTTGCCCATTCAACCGGTCCTAGGAACCACGGGGAATAATGATATGCAAGGGTGAGAAACGCTCCCAACCCCGCGCCGATGGTGGCGGCAGAGCTGAATTCGAGCCATTGCACCGGGGCAGCGACAGCAAGTGGGACGAAGATAGTAAGCCCAAGCTTTCGCCAGCACCTTTCTCTTTCGATCGACATCATCGGCTTCGGCAGCATCATGTGCAGCGGAATGGATTGTCTCCATTCATCGCCACCGTAACCATATCGCCACTCCAGCACATCGTTGTCAACGGAAACGTTGATGCTCATCGACATGCGTCGTGCACGATAAGAAAATGGTTCTGATGGCAAAGTAGTCAATGCAGCGATCGAAAATGGGGGGGCAGTTGCGTGATATTCGAACGGAACTTGGGCTGCCTAGCAAAGCACTAAAACAGGTATCAATCCGGGCAGATAGATCGGCACGAAAGGATCAACAATCGGGGCAGCAAACTCCTTCGCAGTCTGTTATTGCAATACGTTTGAACGAGCCTGCGTTAGAACCGCTGGAGCAAAAAGAGTATTCCGAGCGTTTCTCGGCAAACGTTCGACTTAATTCATTCAGTGGTGGTCATCCGAATGCATCTTCGCTCGTCAACCCGCGCGGTGGTTCCGATGGAGGAGACGCGACATGCGGAAGACTTGACATCGAATCGACAGCCCTCTGTTTCAAAGCGACGGTGCCTTGTTTCTCAGCGAACGCGATTGCTCGGCGGAACCAGTCCGCAGCGACTTGGGATTGCTTAGGATCAATCGCCAAAACGATCTCGCCGCGAAGACGTAGTATTTCGGCTTCATAGAACCGCTCGCCCGTCTCGTCGGCAAACGATTGTGCCTGATCCAAAGCCAACGTCGCTGCCTCAAAGTCGCCGTCCTTCAGGCAACTTTCGGCCAACAACGCATAGAAATAATGACACCCCGCGGTCGTCCCCGACGCTCTCCACTGAGTCACGCCGTCTTGAATCGTTTGGCGTGCTCCCGCATGATCGCCCCGAGCGGATTGAATCCAGCCACGAAGCGTCAGCGTCCATGCATTCCAGAATGGGAAACCAAAGTCTTTGCCGAGTTGATCCGACCGGTCGCACGTCGCTTCGGTTCGATCGACATCCGCTCTCATTTGATGCAACCATTGGGAAAATCCGACCGGCAGTATGAGCGAAATGGGATGCGGCAGTTGTTCGCCCTCCGAAATTGCTTGCTCGCTTTGATAGAACGCCTGTTCCGTCTCACCTTGCAACCACAGGGTCAAGGCAAGGTAGCTGCGAGCGGTCACCCAAACATCGACCACATCAGTCTTCGAAATCTCTTGCCGAAGTTCGTCGCTGGGAGCGACGGCGAGGATGGCTTCAAGATGGATTCGAGCAGACGAAAGTTGACCACGGTACGTCGCGGTTGTGCCTGCCGCGCGATGAGCCATCAATTTCATCGAGGTGTTCAGAGTCCCGTCAGCCGTCTCTAGCAAAAGCTCCGCCAACTCGCTGGCTTGACGAAGTTGTGATTGCAAAACGTGGTAACGGAACAAACCGTAAGCGATTGGAAAGGTCACCAACGGGTCGTTGATTCTCTCGCAAACTTGCAACGCTCGAGCATAGTTTTCAAAGACTTCCGCTGCCGCGTACCCGTGAATCGCTTGCAAATGAACACCCAATAAACATCGCAGTTCGACCTCTTTGCGATCACGGTCGCTGGATTCGCATGTTTGGCCGAGTGCCTCCAGTGCAAACCCGAGATGGCTTTCCGCTTCCTGGTGGGCTGCCGCTTGCGTCGCGGTTTGCGCCGCGTCATACCAACTTTCCACCGCTTGGTCCCACTCTTCGGCACGATGAAGATGGTGCGCGACGACTTCCGCCGGACAGACGGATTTTCGCGACAAAAAGTACTTTGCAATCCGTCCATGCGTCAGCTTTCTTTGCGACGCGATCATCGTTTCGTAGGCAGCGTCTTGAATCAATGCGTGCTTGAACGTGAAGTGCCAACCGTCTGGAACCGACCGGCGAAACAACAACGAGGAATCGACCAAAGTATTGAGTTCACCCAGCAGTTCGTCATCGGAAGAATCACAGATCGCCTTGACAATGTCCCAACCAAAATCGCGGCCAACTGCAGCCGCCCTTTGAATCGCTTCGGGAATTCCACCACCTAGTTGCATTCGAGAAAGCAGCAAGTCTTGCAAACGATGAGGAATCGCGTCATCAAGCGGAACGGGCCCTGATTCCAGCATGGTCGCAATTTGCTCCACGAATAAAGGGATGCCATCGGTACGCTCGAGCCACATTGCCGCTTCGCTTCGATCAAATCGGTTTTCGCCCATGCAGGCAGCAAACATTTCTTCAGCTTCAGCATCACTTAGACGTTTCAGAGTTGTTCGATCAAGACCCGGCCGATGATTCCAATCGTCGGCGAATTCCGGGCGGTGTGTCATAACCAACAATACCGAATCGAGCGACTCGGCGGAGATGATGCGACCTAGCAGTTCCAAGGTCGATGGATCGCACCAGTGCAGATCCTCCACGACCATCAGAACCGGATGCTGCTCTGCGGTCGCTTGCAACCAATGGATCAGCAATTGAAAGGTGGCTTCTTTTTTTGCTGAGGGAGAAAGATTTAAAGCGGGATAACATCCGGCCAGCGAGATGGAAAGCAACGATGCCATCAACGCCACTTCCTGGTCACCTTCGATGCCAAGATCGTCTAAATAACGAACGAGACGACTGAGTTGTTTAATGCCGGGAATGCCGTCGTTGATTCCGATTCTTCGTCGCAGACACTCGATGACGCCGTGCAGACTACTTTGTTGATAGTAGGCATCGGACCGGATGAACATCACCGGCGATTCACGCTGTTCTCGAACTTTTTGGTCGAGGTAGTTCCCTTGATCGCAAACCGATTGGCACAACCACTGAACCAAACGCGATTTTCCAATTCCAGGTTCACCGGAAATCATCACGGCGTTTTGCTTGCCGCGAATCGTTTGGTGCCATCGCCGGCTCAAACCGTCCATTTCATCGTTGCGTCCGACCAAGGGCGTGATCTGACCACGCAGCATTGCCCAATCCATGGGGCCGACGTCGCTGTGGCTGCATACTCGATGCAGAGTCAATTTCTCGGATTCGCTGAGTGAGATCGATCTGATTGGCTTTGTTTGGAACACGCTCTCGATGCCGTGGCGTCCGGCATCGCTCAATACCACTTGGCCTGGTGGTGCGACGCGAGCCATTTCCGAAACCAGATACCGCAAACGTCCATTGACTTCGAATTGGTCGCTATTTGCATGATCCGCAGAATTGACCACGACTGCTCGATCACGATGCACCACCGCCGTGGCCGACACGCTCACGCCAGTCGTCCGTTGCCAACGCGCGGCAAAGGGTGCGAACTTCTCTTGAAATTCGATCGCAGTTCGAACACCGCGTCGCAAACAAATGTCACCGGCGATCGGGAATCCAAAACTAAACAGTCCCCCCAGATGCGTGCGACCGACCAATCGTCCATGCTGGGCGGTGACAATCTCTTCGCAAAACTGCATGAATTGTTCGTGCATCTCGCTCTGCTGGTCCAGATTGAGATAAGTTTGCGCGGACGGTGACACGAACAGATCGCATTCCAGATTTACCAGCGTGATCTGCCACTGCATACTCGATCGATTTGTCGGCTTTCGTCGATTCGCTATTTGATCCGTCGTCGTTGCTGCGGGAACTTCCAACGGGGAAAGCATCGATTCGTTTGCCAAAGTTCCGCCCGCTGAAAGTTGACGACTCGCATAGCCCAAGTCGGATGCGAGGTCATCGGCGGTGGCATACCGATCCGCGAAGTCCTTTGCCATCGCCTTCAGACAGACACGCTCCAGGATCGGGGGAACTCCACCCACAAGTTGACGTGGAGGCTGCGGGTCATCCTGTCGAATTTGCTGTCTTAGCTCTTCCGCATCGCGTGAGCGAAACGGTAAGTGCCCGGTCAACATCTGATAAAGAATGACTCCCAGCGAATAAATATCCGTGCGTCCGTCGATGCGATGACCTTGACCCATCACCTGCTCAGGCGACATATAACTCAGCGTCCCCGCCACCACCCCTCGCCGTCGTTTGGCCGTAGAACCAATCAGATCATGAATCGCCAAGTCGAAATCAACAATCACCGGATGGCAATTGTCACGCATAATGATGTTTTGGGGCTTCAGATCACGATGAACCACACGATGCGCATGAGTGTGAGCCAGTGCTGATGCTAATTCAATCGCGATGTCGACTGATTGAGCCGGCGTTGGTTGATTGACCTGGAGCCAACTTTCCAGTGTCTCGCCCGGCACGAAAGCGGAAACCAGATAATGAAAGCGACCGCTTGTGCCAGCGTCGATGAAGCGGACGATTCCTGGATGATTCAGTTGCGAAAGGAGTTTGGCTTCGTCCTCGAATCGAAGGTTGTCGACAATGTCCAGATCGAGCAAGGCAAACTTGACGGCAACCGACGAGCCGTCTCGTTGATCCAATGCCAAGTGAACAACACCGAACGCCCCACACGCCAAACGTTCTTTGATGACGTAGTGAGAAACCAAATCCGGAACGGCGAGTTCATCAGCATTCGGTTCCATCCATCGCCCCTTCCGCTTTCCAAATTTCACGGATCAGGGTGAGGCGTCGTTCGACCGTGCGTTTGGACATGTCCGTCCGCTCGGCGATTTCCTCGCATGTGTAACCTTCGATTCGCAGCATGGCGATCAATTCCAGAACGTCGTCTTCCAACGCGTCAAAAAGGCGCCGGCAATCGGCGGAAAAGACTGCCAACGCATCGGGACCTTGATCGGACGAGGCGATATTCTCGATCCCGTGACCCGCAACCATTCTGCTGTCCGGATGTTCAAACACCGATTCGCCGCTGACTTTTCCGCCACCTCGTTTTGCCGCATTCTGCTCGCGAACGTAAGATCTCGCTTTGCGGGAAGCGATGCAAAACAACAGTTTCCAAAGAGAATCGCGACCATTGATGTCGCCAAGGGAACCACGCTGCGCGCCGCGGCAGAAGCTCTTGAAGGCGCTCAAGGCGACGTCTTCTTCATCCAACACCCGCCGCAAATGACTGGGGAGTCGTTGACGCGAGTAACTCAGCAGCCGTGGAAAGCAAGTTTCCCACAACCGCGTGGTCGCGTCTTCATCACCGGCTTCGACGGCGCGCAAACAAAGAGAGATGGGGTCGTCAGATGCGAGAGACATGTCCAGCAAAGACTCGCGGCGAGGAACGGTTCCGGATGAGTTCCCCCCCAGTATAGCGGCCGCGGAGATTTGTGGGCGCTGCGTTTTCCAACGTGGCTTTCGTGCCGGCATTGACATCGTGTTAGAACAATCCCGGGCGAGTCAAATCGCCCGCAATCAAGTCGATCTCGGCATCCAGCTCATCCTCTTCCCAAAAGGTAGATGATGCAAAATCTGCCATGAATTCCGGCTCCGCTTCAGCAAAGAACGCCCGCGAAACAGCCTCTGGTTCACCTGACACCGGCGTTTGGCGATTGAGATAATTGATTACCCGCAAAGCGTCCAACGCGGTGATCTTCCCGTCTCCGGTGACATCGTAGAACGGATCGTCACTGTCAAATCGGCGGAACAACGGAAGGGACGAATCCTCCTGACGGTTCAGTTGATTGATGATGACGAGTGCGTCCAGCGCGCTCGCTTCGCCGTTGCGATTGACATCTTCGGTGAAGTCAATATTGGTCCAGATATTTTCGTTGACCTCCGTCAGGATCGTGACAACTTGAGTCGCGGACAGATTTGAATCGGTGGCGTCTTGAAAAGTGATCGTGAGTTCCAGCTCATTGTCCTGCGGATGTTGAAGAAAGCCATCCGGCTTCAACAGCAGAACGCCATCTACAAATTCAAACCGATCATCGCTCATGATGATGATCGGCGTGGTATCGAAGAGATCGACAAACCGGTTCAAGGGTGTCTGTGAAACGTTTTCCTTTGTGGTCACGGTTTGACGAGTCGTCGATCCACCCGACACAGGTGCCGAAACGACTTCATCGAGCAGCGTAACACCGACGATGGTGTTGTCCCCCGCACCGGCATCGACGCGAAACGGAACAGACGAGGATTCGGGTAGGAACTCGATCGTGTCATCGCCATTGGTTCCAAGAACCCGAATTTCCGATGCGGAAAGAGTTCCGAAAACCGTCAGCGCACTTGAATGGAATTGCAATAGGTCGGGCGTTCGCACGGACACGCCGGCGGGAATGTCCAGCGCCTGATCGCCGCGTAAAGACAACGCGGATTCGGCTTGTAAACCCTCCGCAATCGTTAGCGTTCGCGTCGATCGTAGGGAAAGCCTGTCGCCGGCTTCGAAGCCGCTGGAGCCTCGGTCGCGTGTGGGGACGGAAGGCCCGCCCGTGCCTTCGCCTTCGGCCGAGCTCGGTGGATTGACCACACCACCGATCGTGAGATCGCCACTTGCGATCAAATAGACACTCCCGGTGGTGGCGACGCCTTCGACATTGTCGACTGACGCGATGAAGGGATTGTTCGACTGGCCGATGTCGTTGCGTGCAAACAACCAAACCTTGCCCGATCGAATGCTCTCAACACCTGACATTGCTGGCAAGATGCTGCCTCCTATCGCAGCGATGAACGCGGTTTGTTGATCGGTGATTACCGATGCCAAAGATAGGTCTCCAGCGACCTCGTTGATGAAAGTGTTTTGGTCGCTGTTGGTGGTCAGCGTTGCGAGTTCGCCGGCGACCGGGTTGTAGTCGCTGTCGATGTCCAGTTCGTTTCCGGCACTGCCGATGAAGCCCAGGTTGGCCGTCAAGGAAACGTTGCGCCCGATGACATCGGCGACGGGTAAAGATGCGATCGAATTGGTCGCGTCGGCTGAATTGGGGTCGTAAGGATCAGCCACGTCGATCACATCCAGGATGGACACATCAGCCGACAAAAACACGTCGCCGCGATTTGACAGGACATGACGGACGCCCAAGTTGCCCGCGACTTCGATGACGTGGATATCGAAACTGCTGGTCGCGGTCAAACTACCGTCGTCGATCATGTTGATATCGAACGGATTGGCCGCAGTGCCGATCCCGCCTTGGGCTCGCAGCATGATCGTGGCGGCTCGCAGATTTTCGATGTCGTTGTCGTTGGCATCGAGGAGAGCATTGAAGGTCTCAAGCTGAATCGTCGACGTTCGCGAGAACACTTGGTCGATTCGAAAGTCGTGGCCGCCACTGTTTTCAGTGATGGCGACTTCGCTTTCGGCTCGAGCGATCAGGCTGCCTTCCGTGTCCATCTGGATCTGCAAGGGTCTCGCCAGCGTCCCGATGACTCCTTCGGCAGATTCAAGCACCATGCGACTGCCGATCAAGTTGCTACCCGTCGGTGTCGGGGCGACGTTTAACAGCGAACCGGTTGCCTTGATTTGAATGTCGTTGATTGCGCTGATAAGTTCGATCGGAACGTCCACTTCCGAGCCCAGATATACGTGACGGCCTGACAAGGCGATGATCCGATCGGTTGCCGTGACGTCAATGTCTTCTCGACGTTGCACACGCAAGAATGGTGCTTCACTGGTATCGGCTCCTTCGAAAACAGGTGCGATCCGAATTGGGCGAGCCGCATCGGGTTGCAGACTATCGAACTCGTATCCAGACAGGTCCAGCGTCATCACGACCCCGTCGAGGCTGGCAATTGGAAAGAAAAAGCCTTCGTCGGTGGTGTCGCGCGTGTTTGTTTCCAAAAAGATGCGGTCACCGACGTTGTAGCCAAGTTCAGCCCAGGTTGCCGCTTCACCGGTACGTGGTACGAAGATAATCGTGCTGTTCGGGATCGCAGAATTTGAGAGTGATGCGACGACTTCGTCGGGAGCCCGTTGCAGGTAAACGATGTCGCCGGGTTCGGCCGCGGTGATCAGAGCTTGTTGGTCAAGCGTGATGACCGGTGGCGTTCCATCGACTTCTCGCAAATCCACCGTCGAACCGTTGTCGTAGCGACCGATCCCATCGTTCACATTCAAAGTAATCGTGTGACCGACGATATTGGGTTCTTCGATGACAAATTCGGTATCAGTCACATTCAGAAATTCAACGCTGCGGAGATTCCGCAATTCGTCTTCGGTCCAAACCTTCATGGTTGAGTCGATCTCGGCAAGTTCGCCTTCCGTCGGTGTGTGGATGTAGTCGTCGTCACGCGAATCACCGAGCGGCCCCCAAGTCGCGTGAAGTTCGTGGTACTGTGTCGTTCGACTGTTTTCGATCGTCGCGATCGTGTCCGCATCATTTTCGTAGAATTCACGCTCTGGATCGCTCAGCGTGACACGATGGTCGGGATCGTAAACCGAAGAGTCGTTTTGCGTTTCGCGGAAGTCCCAATAAGCGTTGTAAGACTGAGTTTGCGATGACGTGAGCGCATCGATGCGTTCGTTGCGTTTGGCGGTCGATCCACGGCCTTCGGTTAGCTGCAAGTCGTCCCAAACGCTGACGATGACGTCTTCGATCGCCCGATCATCGCGAATGTCGTTGAGGTTACCGTCGATGAGTGTTCCAGAACCATTGAAGTCGATCTGCACATCGCCACCGGCCGTGATTGAATCGACGATGGCGCTGGTGAAGTGCTCCAGGTACACGTCGCCGGCGGCCGTGGCGGTTACGCGATGTTCGGGATTCTTGATCTCATTGAAGAAACCGGCATCGACGGGTAGAGGGCGGTTCTCACCGCCACTGTCCGCATCAAGACTGCCAACGCTGCCGCGAAGCGAAGTCAGGTTGATGGAATTTCCGTCGACCCAACCTCGATGGTAAACGTCGCGCGAATCACGTCCTTGAACGATACTGCCGTCGGCTATCAGGGTGACATCGCCGTCGGCTATGTCAGTGCCGTCGCGATTGGCAAGGATTCTCTCTATCGGCAGATCACCGATGATCTCATGCACAAACACGTTTCCGTCAGTCGTGAGGATGCCAAGGCTGGGGAACAGTTCGACAAGCTGCCAATTTACCGTGTCGGTGTAGTCGACAACGCTAAGGTCCAAATCATCAACGTCGCTCAGGAATTGGTAGACCGCTCCCACTTCGCCCCGCTCCGGTGGGCCGCCTACAAAAAGCACCCGTGTGCCTTCGTAGATTCTGGTCACCGTCGGAACCTGTTCGACGCCGTCGACTTGGGCAACGCGGTCAGATCGCAAATCAAACGGGACGACTTCGTTCAGGTTGGTTCGCAGCGGATCATCGGATGAACCAACCCCACCACCGTTGTCGATTCGGATCTCTGCTCCACCAACGACGCCGTCGATGCCTTCTTGGAAGACCGACGCATCACTGCGAATTGTCGTCGTGCCGCCCGGGTTGATTAGGGCACCCGCGATGAATACGTTGCCGTCCGATTCGATCAGGATTTCGCCTTCGGATTGACCTTCGAAGTGAATGCCGATCGGTCGGTCGGCTTCGACGGTGTGGGTGTGCAGCGTCCGTGTTCCGGTTACCGTAATGAACGTATTGTAATACGTCTTGGTTCCGATCCAGTTCGTTTCCGTGCGACCACAACAGGTGTATTCGCGATTGCTGATGGTGAAGGTGCGCGAGCTGTAGTCGTAACGGCGGTTGTTGCCCGTGCTGGTGTAGAAAAAAGGCCCTGCATCGGTGATTTCCGGGAATCCAACCTTCTGCGTTGATTCGTCGATCACGTCGTCGGGATCCGGCGCGATGAAGTCGAGCCCCAGCCACGCCGAAGTAGCGGTGACCTTCGTGGTGCGATCGAGTTCTTCTTCGGCGATGGTCCATCCGTAACGCAGGCCGTTTTGCGGTTGATAATCAAAGCTAGATCCGTTGGCGTGAGTTTCAACGCCGTCAGACGTGTTGGCCAGAATGACATCGCCTTCACGTTGATAGATCGAGGCATTGGGGTTCTCGCGGCTTGCTCCGCTTAGGTCCTTGATGATGACAGTCCCCTCGCCGCGGCGCGAAACGTCCAACCGTTTGACTTCGATGTCGATGTCGGTCTGGTTGTCGATGTGAATCTTGGCGTAATCGCTGAGCACTCGGATTTCCCCGTTGCGAGTGTTAGTGATGTGGCCGGTTAAATCGACAAAGCCGCCGCTGACACTTTGTTCTTCGACGACGATCCGATCGCGGTCGACGTCGTAGCGAGCGAGCAGATCACTGGAATCGACGGTCGTCAACGTGACCAACCCAGAGAGCGCGTTGTCTTGGCGAAGTGCTGTGATTTCATCTGCGGTGGCATCGGTGATGGTGAGTTTGTATTCCGCTTTGCCGCTTTGAATCAAACCATTGACGTTGATGTATTGGGCCGAAACGAAGATCGACGAGCCAATCAAGCTTGGCGTGTCGGGCGTTTGATTCAGGTACGCGGAGTATCTGGAGTTATTACGGGTGGTCTCAACTGGAACAATGCCGTTGAAAGTACCGTTGCCGTGAACCGGATCGTTCTTCAAAAAGTCGGTCAGTTGAGCGTGCTCGACATTGTTTTCGTAGATGCTGCCCAGTTCCGGCAAATTGATCACGACGGTGCCGCTGTTACCGGCGATGATTTGCTGGGTCCGTCCGTTAACCGGCGCGTTGATGATGATGCTGCCCGCACCGGTGGGAAGTGTGCGAAGCAGGATGTCGCCGCCCAGGTTGGTGATGCCGCCAGCGCGACCAGGCTCAGACGCGGCTACGGTGATGTTGGGCCACGTGTGAACCGAACCGGTCTCGACGATAAAGCGATTGTCGACGATGATCTCTTTTTCGGTATCCCCACCTTCGCCACCACCGACCTGTTGGCCGTTGAAGAACACGCCGCCGGAGTCCTGCGTGACTTCGATGCCTTCCAAAACCAGATTCGTCGGCGTTTGATTGATGATCTCGACGCGTGCGTCACCCGGTGCGATCAAAGTTCCGTTCTGACCAAACGATCCTGATCGAACATCAATTCGACCGGCCTTGGCGAACACCGGATCAATTTCCAATGTCAAGGCATTGCGAACGATGCGTTGTAGTCGCGTATTGCCGCTGGAATCGGTCAGTGTTTCGACCAGGTTCTGCTCGGCAAGTTCGTCCCGCAATCGGTTGACTTCTCCCTGGTAGAAATTGCGCAGCGTCCCGTTGTCGCTGTACAAGTTCAACTGCGTTTCAGCTTGTTCGAGTGCGAGGTCCAGCGCCGAATTGACAGGGAGCAATCGTTTTTCAAACGTGACATCGCCCGTGGACCGGTCGGCCAACACGACCGTGAACAAGTCGGTGGTTTCCGGCAAAGGATCGCCATCGTCATCGAGACCGGGAGCGGAACGGAGCACATCGGTGATCTCTAAAATACGTGTGCGAACGATGCCGGTTTCGGCCGTCCCGTTGACGGTAACGACACCCGTCGTGTTGATGTCCGCCGTCCCGCCGAATTGTTCGACACCACCTGCACCAAGCAAACCATCAATCGCGCCGGCGACGCCCGTGGTCCAGTTCACCGCTTTGACCTGCGCGATGACGTTGTTGTCGCCGAATGCTTCGGCGTGCATCCGCAAATCTCCGCCGCTGCGAACCGCTGCGCCGGAATCAATGGTGATCCGATTGTCTTGCGTAAATGTTGCGGTGGCGTCCATCAGGTCGATCGGGATCAAGCTGCCCGCGAACGAATCGACTCGCGAACGAATGTTGTATTCGTCTTGGTTGAATCGCGTGTCCGTTCCGGCGGACAAGTTCACATCACGTTGTGCAATGATTTCCGAACCGGTACTCAGCGTGATGCGATTGCGAGGCGTAATGTCAATCGTGGCGACGCCAGCGGTGACCGTCGCACCGCCAAAGGTTTCTGAGTTCGATTGAATTTCGATTTCACCGCCACCACCGGCGTAGACATCCACGCCGCCGGTCGTCTGCAAGCTGGCGTCTTCGGTGAAGGTCACGATCGCGTCATCGACTAACGTGCGAATTGTCGAGGTGTTGTTGCCGCCGGCGGCAATTCCTCCGCTGCGTAGCGTGGTTTGTTCGATCGCGTTGATTTCGTTCCGCGCGGCAATGTTCACATTGTTTTTGTCCACGTTGTCGATGCTGAAATCACCCGCGATTGTGACTCCACCTCGCAGAGTCAAGTTCGTGGTACTGACCGAGCCCACGCCCGCGATCAATCCACCGGTCGTGGCGTCCACGGTTCCCAGCAGTTGATCGTTTGACTTTTCGACTTGGTTGGTGGCCGTAATCGTCGCGGATTCAGCCATGATCGTTACGTCGCCGATTTCGATTTGCGAGTTGACGTCGACATTGTTGGTAAGCGATCCACCACCACCGGAAAGTAAGCCACCCGCGGCGGCCAACAGCGTCGCGTCGAAGTGGGAATCGGTCACCGACCGCACCAACAGATCTTCGACGTTCAGGTTGCTTCCGTCGCCGATGGTGATCGTGGCCTCGGTGTCGATATTTCGGGTGGGAATCGCAACAGCACCGCTGACGCCACCGACGGCACCGGCGACGGTGTGGGCGTGTCCGATATCCTCCGCTTCTGCCCGCAACGCCATTCGCCCGGCGGACAATTCGACATCGGATCCAATTCGGAGACGCGACTTTGATTCGTTGCTGACAGTGGATGTGGTCACACCAGCGGCAACCAAACCACTTCCCACGCTCAGCGACCGAGCGTCTTGCTGCGCGTTAGAGCCTGCAAACAGATTAAAATTACCGGCAACATCCATCCGAGTCCCGTTGGCGATGTGTGCATCCGCCAAACGGCCCGACGTCATTGACGTGATGGTCGCGTCGACGCCGATGAGAAACCCTCCTGCGGAACCCTGGGCAGTCGCTTCGCTTGCTTCGGTCCCTCCTGCGGCCGAGCCTCCTGAGATAGCCCACGCAAAGAACGAGTCGGCAACGAATTGGTTGTTTGGATTGTCGATCAATAGCGACACTTGACCGTCCGTCTGCGTTGACGCTTGGGACACGCCGACCGCCAGGCCGGTGCTGATCGTCAAACCCGCCGCATTGGCGATGGCATTGGTGTACTCGCCGATTAAGAGCGTGACATCGGCTACGTTCAAATCGCTGTCAGCGATCGTTGCCGTCACGACGGGACTGGCGATGCTGGTTGCTGTCGATCCACTTGCCCCGATGCCGATCAATCCCGCGGCAATCGCGATCGCTTCGGTTTGGGCATCAGCGGTTCCGTTGCTGAAGGTCTCAAAAACAAGACCACCGCCAGTGATCGAGCTATCCGAAAGATCCATGTCAACGATGGTTGTCAATTCACTCTCCGCCGTCGCACCACCTCCAGCAATCGCCAGACCAGCCGGAGAAGCGGCGATCGCGACGGCACCGGCGTGAGCACGGGCGGTCGCATCACCGCGGTTGTACGCTTCGATTCGCAAGAATGATCCCGTATTCACGCTTGAGCGGCGGACGATGGGTTGCAGTTTGCTTTTTTGCCGCGACCGAGCGTCACTGACGGCGACCGAGACACCACCGGCGTAGCTGCCCGCCGCTATAGCCAGCGTCGCCGCCTCAACCAACGCGACCGGTGCCAACTCATTGGTGGCTCTGACGACGACTCTTCCACCCGCGTCGATACCTCGTCCCACGGTATCGGTGATCGCGGCGATTTGTTCGACTTCGATGACGTTGGTCGAGGTCGCACCGGAACCCGCAACCGAGGCACCAATGCTGCCCGCCGCCGCTGCAGTGCTGGCCGCCAAGACAGTGGACGTGATGGTGCCGGTGGCGTCCGAACGCACGTTCACATCACCGTCGCTTTCGACCTGGCTGCGGTTGACGATAGCCACCACTCGTGCGGAACCGTCGGCGCGATCGGCCATTGGGTCATCGGAATACGTCGTCGCATCGCCGAACCGGTTGTCGGCGGTCGCAAAACCGAAACTCGCCGCGACCCCGGTCGCTCCACCAGCCACGGCAACCGACGCCGCAAGGATCGAAGCGGTGATATTTGTCTCATCGGTCGCTAGCACGTTGACGTTGCCAACTGCGTCGATCGTGCTGCTGTGGACGATGGCGAACGTTTGATTGCTAATGGTATTGGTCGATGATGCACCCGCGCCGCTGACGCCAACCCCGACGTTGCCGCCGGCTACGCCCAGCGAAGCGGCGATGGAACGGGCTTCGATCGTGGCCAACTGGTTGGCTTGAATCGAAACGTCGGCGTCCGAGTTAAAAAGGAAGCTTTCGACAACGGTTGCCGAAGTCTGGTTCGCGATCACGTTCTCGGAAACCGAGATGCCCACGGCGACAGAGACCGCGGTCGTTCCGCTCAGGCTGGCCGCGAGCGCAGCACCGATCGAATCGGCGATAATCGAGGTGTTGTCTTCGGCAGCGACGGTGATGCCGTCGGTCACTTCGTCGGTGCCATTGAATGACGAATCGACAAAGCTGCTGATAATCGCAGCATTGACTTGATTGGCCACATGATTTCCTGAACCAGCCCCCGCACCAGCCAACGATGCGGCGATGCCGGCACTGCCCGCCACACCGGCAGAGGCGGCGACGGTCAGAGCTTTGATCGATGCCGCGTCCGTCTTGGCTTGGACGACGATTGGTCCGCTAGCCTTGATGTCGGCACCAGTCAATCTCGCGTCGACCACGTTAGCAATGTCATTGAACGCCATGCTAATCCCCACCGCGCCCGCGATGCTGGCACCCGGCCCTGCTGTGACTCCGATGCCGACGCCGCCCGCATCGGCAACAATGTCGCTGGTGTCGATCGCGTTGACCGTCAAAGAACCGTCTAGTATTTCGACGTCGCCGTCCACCGTGGCGAGAGTCTGTTTTGCGACCGCGTTTTGGGTTGCCGCACCCGCGCCACCGAAGGATCCGTTGCCGGTCGTCGCGGAGGCGGCACCCGCGATCGCGAGCGCCGATGTTTGGGAATTAGATTCAGCCGCGATAAGATAGTCACCATCGGTGGAGAACAATTCCGAACCACTCAGGGACGCCGAGACTGCTCCACTGACATCGTTGATCGCCACGCTGACACCAAACGACAATGCTGCGCGGGTTTGCGATGACAACGACGGCGTGATCGCGACCCCACCGGCGTCGACACTGACGACCGAGTTGTCATTGGCCTGAACGGTCAATTCATTCGTATTCAAATCGCTGTTAGCCAACCCGGTGGCGACGTTAGCGACCACCGTATTCACACCAACCGCACCAGCACCGGCCAAGTTCAATTTTCCCGCGTTCGCTCCGCCGCCAGCCTGCACCGAGATCGAAGCTCCGATCACGACGGCGTCTACCTCAATGTCGGAAGTCGCGTTGACGCTGACCGACGCAGCGTCACCGTCAATCGAATCAACGTAGGCCAGCGACGCGCTGGCTACGTCATTGATTGCGACGGGGACGTTCAGCGAAACCGGACCCAACTGTTTTGCATCCGCTTTCGCCGCCGGACTGCCCACGCCTTGAAGCCCACCGCTAATGACCCAAGACAGCACATCGCCATCGGCGGTCGCGTCGACGTCAATCGACAACAGGTCGACATTGCTGCCCTTGCGATCGCTTGCTTTTGGATTGGATCGACCAATGAACGCGGCCACGTTTTGATCGATCACGTTGACGCCGATCGAGGTGCCCACACCGATTTGTTTGCCCTTTAAGAACGCGCCCAGAATGTTGACGCGATCCAAGATATCTTTCGCCGTGATTGTCAAATCGCCACCGGGCAAGCTCGCCCCATCACCGACACTCGCTCGCGTGTCGGTTTTGATATTTGATGCGGCGATGGCAGCGGAGAAACCGAATTGCGATGAAGCGGTCCCTGTTTGCACTAACGCCAAATCGTAAATATCCGATATCGCTGTCACTTCGATCGCGTTGTCGGTCCACGCGTCACGGCCAATTTCGGCGGAATCCGCGATCTCGGCGACGGTTGTGTGATCGCCCAGCGTCAACAACATCGTTCCGCCAGCCGCGTTCTTGCCCGATACGCCGAGAGGGTCAGCGATGTCTTTCAAAAAGTCTTGCACGCCGCCGTCATTCCGCTTGCCGGCGCGGTTGAAGGCTTCGGCGAACCCCGGCACACTCAGGTTGATCGCCGACATTTGACCCGCACCGACGCTGAACGTGTCGAGGTTTGCGTTGACGTGGACGGCTTGGTTACCACTCGGCAGTACGTCGTCGGTTTGAATCTGTGCACCCTCGCCAACGCGAGCGACGACGTTGTTGGTCGTGTTGGTGATCATCAAGCCGAGTGCCAACGACAGCGAATCGTCGCCACCGTCGGCTAGCGTTCTTGCATACACATTGACCAGCCCGGCCAACCCGTGCGTGCCATCGAGCAACGACTGAAAACTACCCAGGCCGAATTGCTCCACCGTGACGGCCGCGTTGACCCCGTCATCGGTGGCACCCCAAAACGGGTAGACAACGTCGGCATCCACGCTGACCAACCGGCGAGCATCCAGTACCGCTTGCTGGGTCGTGCCCTCGGAATCGACGAAACTGTCTTCAACAATCGCCAGGGCTTCGTTTTGGAATCGACCGTAACCGGCGCTGACGGCGAACTCCTTGGTATTTTCGTTTTCTTCGTTGAGTGCGTTGCGAGTCGACTCGCCGATCGCGCCCAATCGTGTTCGCTGAACAATGTCGGCATCCAACCTGATCGTCGATTCGGATGTGAGTTCCGCGGTCGCGCCGATGATGGCGTGAACGTCGTGATCAAAAACGGAAACGACGAACGAACCCGCCGCGTCGATGCCGCCCTGTTGGTTGCTGCCAGACTCGGTCGTCGCACCGGACTCGACATCGGTCAAGTCGATTGCTTCGGACACGCCGTTGCCTTGAATGCTGTTGCGAAGGGATTCAAAGAAGCCTAATCCCGCCGATCCGATGTTCTCGATTCGTCCCATCGCCACACCGCTCAAGACCGCACTCCACGGTTGTTCGCCTTGCGTCAAACTCACGCCAGCTTCGGCTTGATTTGTCGCCGTCAGCGATGCGGTGATATTGATGCCACCGCCCCCGGTTTCGCGAGTCAATGTGTGATCTGTATCGGGCCGGTTGCTGATGTCGACCACTTCGGCGGCCAAGGCGTCGGCAAGTGATCCGGTCAATTTCAACTGATTGGGATACAACGGATCGACCACGGCGTAATAACCGTGATGGGTATCCAATCCGTCGACAGGTGCATCGGGAATCGTGGTGGTGCCGAGACTGCCAACCTGAACTCGAGATGAATCAAACGCATACATCTCCCGCGTGACGGATCGGGTCGGATCGGTCGCGTACAACAAAAAGTCGCCCGTTTGCAAACCATGGTCCGCGGGTAACGTGATGAAGTCGCCTTCAACATCAATTTCGTCCTTGGGGTTAAACGAAAGCACCGATGCGTCGTAGCGGAATCCATGCGTGCCCGTGGTTCCAGTCGGTAACGAAAAATCAACGAACGTGGTTTCGCCAGGCAGACGCAGCTTGATTTGATTTCCCTGCTGGACGGCTTCGTAGCGTTGGTTTTGAAGCAGACCGATGATCCCGGCTGGCAAATCGCTGTCATCGTCTTCCGCCTCGGGACCGAGATAGACCAAGCTGCTAACTCCCTCGGGCAGCGTCATTTTGATCTCCCCATCACCGTTGGAAGCCGTACTGACGTCACTGGCGTCGAAAGTCAGCACGTCCAGCTTCGTCAGCGAGTGAACCGCATCAGGGTCGACGCTAGTCGTGTCCAAGTCGATCCCTTGAGCCCGAGTCAGGCGAACGATTTGCTCGATCGTGTCGCCAGATTGCGAACGCAGACTCACTTCCCGCGCATAGTAAACCTCGCCGTCGACTAAACCCGGCATCGGCAACTCGCCGCGATAAGTCAAACGATCACCCGCTTGGATCGGATTGGCCGCCGGGATGTTCTTGAGTAACAAGTGATCCGAACCGGAGAAAATATCCAGACCGGTAAACTCAACGACCGATCCCGTTGCTGCGGTCGACTCGATTGTCCCATCAACCCGTGATCGCACCTCCGCATTGTCCACTCCCACCGCCGCCGAGAAACCGACGGTACCGTCGTTGAACACCGCCGTGGTTGCTTTCACATCGTTGACCACGTCACCGGTCGCGTTGATGTTGACGCCGGCACCGGACGAGATCGTGGTATCGCGTCCGACGTCAATGGTCGACGTTTCGTTGGTGAACGCCATCGACAGATTGATCGCTGTTTTGACCTTCGCTGCATCCTGTGATCGTGCTCGAGAGTTGGCTTCGTTGCGAGCCACATTGATTGCGGTGCTGGTCGCATCGGTTGCGATGTTCACCAAGCCGCCAGCGTCAATTTGGGTCGTCCCCGAAACGTCAATCGTCGCCGAAGAAGTCGAGTGGCTGAAACCGACCGACACCGTCGCTGGCAGACCGCTGGCGTTGAAACCGGTGACGGCAATCGAATTCAATGACGAATCCGCCTCCGCGGTCGCGTTGATGTCAATCGCGCCGGTGCTGGTCAGCACAGCATCGGAAAGCGTGATACCAGCGGACGCGTTGTGGATTTTCGCTTGGCCCGAAAGCGGGCTCACCGAGGTTTGCCCCGGAAGCGGATTGACCGGGCTGAGTCCGATTTGAGGGATTGCTTCGAGCTGGGTGATCAGCTCACCCGCGATCCCGTCTTGATGGGCACCGAGCTCATCCCATCCCGTCGAAGTGATACCGTTTGCGGACACCGTGATTTGGTTGGCGTCGATTCTTGAGTTGCGAACCTCGATCGTCTGCGACTCCGTCGCAATCAATCCACGCAGCACCGCGTCGCTGAGAACATCGCCGACCAAATCGGGTTGTTTGGAAGCCGACAAGACGACTTCATCCGCGCCGAGCAAGCCACCATTGACGACGAAGATTGACTCCGCCGAGACCAGCAGATCATTGCCAGCGAGGTTCACATCGCTATCGACGCGAAACGCTGCCGCGTTGATTTCAAGCCGATCGTCGTCGATCATGGAAATGTTCAGCTCATCCAGCACACTCGAGTTGTTCGACGACTCGACAATGCGCAGCAATTCGCCCGTTCGCTGCAATTCGACGTCCTGTCCGGGATAATTGAGCGTCGCGGCGAGCATCCGCCGGGTTTCCAGTGATTCGACTCGCAACGAACGCAGAGATCGACGTTCGGCACCTGATCGCCGTTCGCCTGCGCTCCGGATCCGCGCCGTCTTTGTATTGCTTCTCTGATTGCTTGAGAAACAAGCTCTTTGCGGTCTTTCAGAAGGCATCGGGACAGCTCGGAAGAAAAGGGTTCCTGACGGAGCAAATCGAGCAACCAACAATTGGAAATCGATCTGAAGCAGTGTATCTATGTTATGTGGCAACCCGTTCTCCACGACCGCCAAAAACTTTCGAGTTTTCGCTTCGAAGCGAAAGATTGAGATAAATGAGGCTGTTCCTGGTTCTGCGTGTCTTCAATTTGAACAAACCGAGATGAATTTCAATTTGGCTCGTTCGATGCGGCGACAGCGTCCGTTTTCCGAGCATTTCTATGCAGCGTCGCGTTCTTGCAAATCCTTTGACGAGAGTCTTGTGTCAACGATTCTTTGCGGCATCCATTTGCCCATCAAACGAGGATTCCAAAAGGCAGCCAACCATTCATTGCTGCGGACGCCCAGAGTCTCAGCACGCTGCTGCGATTGAACTCTCAACGCCTCGCCGTTTCATTGGCGGTGTCCAGCTTTGGCTGTCGACATTCGTGTGAATTCGTCATCCAACCATCACCCTCCAACGAGCCTTAGCGGGCTGTTGATTTAATGAGCCGCACCGCGTTAGCGGCGGTTAGTCAGACGCCAACCGGGGCTAACGCCCATCGGCCAATTGTTGTCACTCGGTATACGACTAAATCAACAGGCTGTTAGGCTGCGAACCGTAAGGTGCACCCACAATCTGTCGACAACGCAGCCGCCGATGCGCGAGCTTGATTTTCCTTGTCCGTCTGGCCCGATATGAAGAGTTTCGTCATACCGCGGCCTCGGTGATGTGAGGGAAGAGCAAACTCGTCAGGCTTCTCTGTTGTATTCTTCGAGAAGAGCAAATACGCCTGGCTTCTTTTCTGTCGTTCGGCATGGACCCGACTCGGGCGCAATCACACGGCACGGCAGTCAGGGAATGCAGCACTACGCCATCGCACGAAACCGTTGCCCGGCTGACACGCGCGGCCATGACGGAAGGCTTGCGAAAACACGTCGCGAACAACCCGCGCTGCCGATGACGAGTCAATCGGTGGGGACAGGGTGAGGTCGATGACGCGTGCCGACCCTTTCGATCGCATCGGCG
>NZ_ANMO01000223.1 GCF_000338295.1 Rhodopirellula europaea 6C | reverse complement strand
ATTTTGCGGGTTGCGCTGAAACAACTCTCTGGATTCTTGTTGTTTCCTTTGAATTTAGCTTGCCCGGCAACGATTCGTTGGCGGGCTCTTGCGAACGATTGACACCATGAGCAACCGACGACGACGACAAAAGCGTGCCGAACTTCGAAACTTGGTTTTGGGCGGCGTGCTCGCCGTCAGCAGTGCCGGCTCCGCGTCGGCCCAGAATCCAACGGGTGGCAATGTGGTCGCCGGAGCGGCGACGATTTCCACCGCGGGATCGACGCTGAATGTGAACGCCTCGACCGATCGTGCCGTCATCAATTGGCAGAGCTTTTCGATCGGCCAAGGCAACACGGCGAACTTTAATTTGCCGTCGGCAACGTCAGCCGTCTTGAACCGCGTGACCACGCCGAACACGCCGTCGGCCATTCACGGTGCGTTGAACTCCAACGGCAATGTTTTCCTGGTGAACCCAAGCGGAGTTTTGGTTGGACCTTCGGGCGTGATCAACACCAATGGTTTCACGGCATCGACATTCGACATCGGCAATCAAGATTTCATGAACGGCGGTCCGATGACATTCCGCGGTTCGTCGACCGCGGACATCGTGAACCAAGGGACGATCAACACTGGATCCGGTGGCGCGCACTTCATCGCCAACCAATTCAACAACTCGGGCGCGATCAACAGCCTTGGTGGTTCTGTCACGGTGGGCAGTGGCCAGAGTGTGACGTACAGCAACGGCGTCACGCACGTGGAAGCCGACATGGCGACGCTGCAAAACGGCTACAGCGAAACGGCATCGTTGATCAACAACTCCGGAGCGATTCGTGCGACTGGTGCGGTGATGGCGGGCGGCGAAGTTTACTTAACGAACCCGGGCGGCAAGGTGCTCAACAGCGGCACGATCGCAGCCAGTCAATCGGTATCGATCAACACTGGACAACTGAATCACCTAGGGACAATGGAGGTCAGCGGGACCAGTGGTGGTACGGTCAGCGTGACGTCCAATGACGCTTTGATTCAAGGACGCATCGATGCGAGTGGAACGCAGTCTGGCGGCACCGTTCAAATCCGATCAAGCACTGTAGACCAGTACGCGGCGATCGACGCTTCCTCGACGTCGGGTCAAGGCGGCGAAGTTGCCATTGAAACGAGCGCTGCCTACACGGCGACGACTGCGGGGGACATTGATGTTTCGGGGGCTGATGGTGGATCCATCGCGATCACCGGACCGGGCCGGATCGTGACGTCTGCCCAGCTTGATGCGACGGGCAGCAACGGCAATGGCGGTACGATTGACGTGTCCAGCAGCACCAAGACGTCGATGCTGGGTGCGACCTTTGACGCATCCGGTTCGGTCGACGGCGGAACGATTCGCGTCGGCGGTGAGTTCCAAGGTGGCCGCGATCTTTCGATCGATGAGTTGGCCAACTCGGGTCAAACGCTGATTAGCCCTGGCAGCCAAATCATCGCCACGGGCGAAAGCGGCAACGGCGGTACGGCGATTGTTTGGAGTGATGATCGCACGCAGTTTTATGGTGGCGTCGACGTCAGCGGCAGCGGAGCGGACGGGACCGGCGGATTCGT
>NZ_ANMO01000222.1 GCF_000338295.1 Rhodopirellula europaea 6C | reverse complement strand
ATGCCGAACACAATTGGCTGGAAGCCTATGCCACCTGGGATTAAATGGGTTGGAGCACCGATTTGACGACTTCGCCGCGGTGCATTTTTTCAAAAGCGGTCTGCCACTGATCGATCGGCCAGATGCCTCCGATGATTGGTGCGACGTTCAGTTGTCCGCTTGTGAGCAAAGCTAAGACGCGTTCCCAAATCGGCCAGTTGTGGCTGAAGCTTCCTTGCAAGGTCACATTCTTTTGAACCAGTGGATCCAGGTTGTAGTCGAGCGGTTGTGGTCCCCAACCGACTTTGCTGATCCATCCTGCCGGTCGCACAACTTGCATGGCGATTTCCAGCGTGACGCTGGATCCGGCGGCATCGATCACGCCGTCGCATCCCATCCCATCACGCTCGTTGGCCCAGTTGGTGGGATCACCGACGATGCCGTGGCAGCCGTAGTTTTCTTCCGCGATGTTCAATCGATGTCGGTCGGATTCCAGTCCAACCAGAGCCACCTCGGCACCGCAAAGTCGGGCCATGGCGGCGCACAATATGCCGATCGTGCCGGGGCCCATCACGATGACCCGATCGCCCGGTTCAATGCGTGCGTTGCGAACGACTGCGTTGTAAGCGACGCAGCATGGTTCGGTCAGACAAGCGTGTTCAAACGCGAGCGACTTGGGAACCTTGTGCAAAATTCGCGAGGGAACGCGAACATAGCGAGTCATTGCACCGTTGACTCCGTAGCCAAACCCTTTGCGTGTTGGGTCCAAGTTGTAGAGGCCACGCCGCGTCATGGGGTTGTTGGAATCGATGATCGCAGCCGTTTCGCTGACCACGCGATCGCCCTCGTTCCAGCCCTCCACGTCGTTTCCCGTTTCCACGACGTGTCCGCCAAATTCATGGCCCAGAACCACGGGGTAGTTCACCGGCCAAGAATGATGTGCGGTCCATTGATGAAGATCGCTGCCGCAGACGCCGACGTGGGAGACTTCCAACAGGACATCTTGTGAGCCGATCTCAGGACGATCGATTTCGCGAATTTCGACGGAATTCGGTTCCGGAGCGTAGTTCACCACCGCGGCGGATTGCATGGGGTTGCCTGTTGATTGACGAAGTGAAGAAGATTCGGAACGTCTGATAATACGAGAGCAATCGCGAGGAGTTCTGGGCAACTCCATCCCTTGCTCGCGCTGCGGGTTATGACAGAGAGCTAGTTGTCGCTGTTAGCCGACTTCTTGTGCATGCACGGCATCGCAGATCATTCGCAGGGAGAATTCCAGATCACCATCGGCGGTGCGAAACGCGTCGGCATCGATCGTCAGCGGTGCTCCCAAAACCACCAAAGGTGCGCCGTACTTGGGGCATTCGATGGCTTGTTCAATCGACAAACCACCAACGGCTTGAACGGGAACCTCGACCGCTTCCACGACTTCACGCAATTGGTCGAGCGGGCTTGGCATGCGATCGCCGCGAGCCGCGATGCCTCGGCGTTCGTCGTAGCCGATGTGGTGGATGACAAAGCCACAGCCCAGGTCTTCCAATCGTTTGGCACCGGCGACCATGTCTTCGCTGACCATGTTGTCGCCCATGACTTCGCAACCAAAGTCAGCACCCGCTTTGACGACGCAGCGAATGGTTTCTTCGTGAGCCCGGGCCATCACCACGACGTGGGTCGCGCCGGCGTTGGCCATCATCTCGGCTTCGAGGTACCCGCCGTCCATCGTTTTGAGGTCGGCGACGATCGGCGTTTCGGGAAACGCGGCGCGAAGTTCACGCACGCCGTGCAAGCCTTCCGCGAGAATCAGCGGTGTGCCGGCTTCCAACCAATCCACGCCGGCGCGCATGGCAAGCTCGGCGGTTTCCAGGGCTTCATCAATGTTGGTTAGGTCCAACGAAATCTGAACGATCGGACGCATGTCGCGGCCTCGTAAGGTGGGAGGGATGGTGGGGTTCAGGCGGGAGGCCCGAATTGTATCCCATTCCGGGGTTGCTAGGTCCTCGTCCTACGAGTCCGCGTTCACCCGAGCCTGCGTCCCCTGGTCCTCCCCAAAGAATTCACCTTCAGCGACTCATTGCCCTTGTGCCGCGGCTTTGCCGATGTGTTTTTTGGGCCCCACGTTCATTCTCACAATCTCCGGAACATGATCAACTTCATCCATGGCGGAATCATATTCATAGAATTCCTTCGCGGAAAAACTCTTTCCTTCGTCATCCTGCGTGCCTCGACAATCCTGGAAAACATTCTCCACCGATTCACAGAAACCATGATGGATGTCTGTTGGATCCGGCCGATACATTTGCTTGATCGGGTTTTTCACTTGATCAAAGTGGTTGCGTTCGGCGAGTACCAAGCACTGTGAATGCAATCCGATCCCGTAGTCGTTGCGGGAGTACAAACAATTGAACACGTGAACTTTCCCGTAGCCCACACGCGGATTGCGAGTGTCGGAACCATCGAACCAGCAATGATGGATGGTCGTGTTGAGGTAACCTGAATCTTCAGGTTGGCTGGTGCCGCTGTTGATCAACATTGTTTTGTGATGCTTTGAAAAACGTGTCCAGGAAACGGTCACAAAGTCGGACTGGTGGGTGATGTCGAGCAAGCCATCGCCGCATTCCGACAGGTCGCAGTGGTCGACCCATACATGATGGGTTCGACGCAATGCGATCGCGTCTCGGGCATGCGAAATGTGGAGGTTACGAATGATAACGTTCGATACACCACTCATATTCAGCTCGATGTTCTTGAGTGATGTGGATTCGCCCAAACCGAGAAGCGTTTTGTCGGACGCGATTTTCACTTCGCCATCTCCGGTGATCGTTCCTTCGATCAAAATGGTGAGTGGTTCGGTGTGAGACGCATACTCGGCCAATTCCTTCGCGGTGCGGGCTGTCACGACATCACCATTTGTCCCTCCAGTTGTCGTTTCGACTCCGCGACCACTGACCGAGGCCCATCCGATGGGAGCGTTGTTTTCCTCGGCTGAAGCAAGGGGCGTGCAGACGAGGCCGGCGAAGACGAGCGACAGAAGTTCGGCAAGTAGTGGAATGGACGGATGGTTGTTCATGCTGAGGTTCGCCATAAAGCGGTGGAAGTTGATGGTTGTGGGCAGGTTCAATCGAGAGGCAACCAAACCGACATTTCAGAATTGCCACGGTTGGCCCAAGCGAAATAGGGAATGAGCTGCAGCGTTACAGGGACAGTCGTCGCCGAATTGAATTCACGGTACAGGTGGTCTCCCCATTCATCGTCTTCTCTTCGGTTCAAGACGCCGTCCAAGACGGTGACCCCGTCGAGAAGTTCAGGATCGAAACGCGGGTTCAGGCTCACGTCTTCCGGGACTCGAATCGCTGCTAGCGAGGTGTTGTTGGGAAGGTCGACAGATTCCAAGCAGTAAACGACGGGGCCGCGTTTGATTGCCACGTGATTGCGGGTTTCTTCCACGAGAGGATGCGATTCGATGAGACGTGCGGGCATTGCAAAGTCCGGTTCGATGACTGTGCCCGGACTCCAGACTCGTTTCAATGAAACGTAGCTGCCCGGTTCAATTTTGGCGTCGGTTGGAACACCATCAATGTTCACAGTGGCCGTCGTGGTCCAACCGGGGATTCGCAGCTTCAAACACATCGGTTGGTTCTGGCATTCTGCGATGGTGATTTCAATGCGTCCGTCCCACGGGTAGCCGGTGGTTTGTTCGATGCGAACGTGGCCACTGTCAATCAGTTTTGTGTCCAGCGTGTTGCTTCCGTACAAGTTGACCCAGACCGTGTCGTTGGATTTGCCATAGGCGTATTGGCCAACACCAGCAATTGTCCTCGCTAGGTTGGGTGGGCAACAGAACGATGTGACAAACGGTTTTCGTCCGCCGGCCCATCGCAGTGCCACCGGTGCCATGTCAGATTGTCGAAGCGGGTTAATGTAAAAGAAGTTCGTTCCGTTGAGATCAACTCCTGACAGAACAGAGTTGTAAAGTGCCAGTTCCAGCGTATCGATGTGTTTTGCTTCGCCACTGGCGAGAAACATCCGCCAGTTCCAAAGCACGTTGCCGATGTTCGCACAGGTTTCGTTGTGGGCCGTCGCATTGGGGAGTTGGTAGTTGCGGCCGAAGGCTTGATGGACGCGAGTGATTTCGCGCTGGTTTTTGGAACCATCGGGAGAGGCACCGTCATGCAAGGCACCACAACCGCCCGTGATGTACATTTTCTTGTCAACGACGTTTCGCCAGATGGTCTCCAGCGATGACCACAAGGCTTTGTCGCCGGTTTCCGCATAAAGGTCAGCAATTCCCGCGTAGAGGTAGGTGGCTCGTACGGCATGGCCGACCGCCTCGGTTTGTTGGGTGAACGGGATGCGATCTTGATTGTCGTCACCTCCGTCCATTGTCAGGTCACGCATCTCGACCAATCGTTTTGCGAGATCCAGGTAACGAGACTCGCCAGTGGTGCGATACAGATCCAACAGTCCCATGTAGTGTGACGGGCAGATCGCGTGCCCGGCTTGTTCAGGCGTTGGGTTGCGGTACGCATCGTCGAGAAAGTCAGCGGCTCGCTGGGCGATGCGAAGCAAGCTATTTTTGCCCGTCACCTGATGATGGACGCATGCCGCCGTCATCAGATGCCCCATGTTGTACATCTCAAAATTGAAGCGATCACCAAACGGTTGAACACTGTCATCACCATTTCGGTTTGCGATCAGGACGGGCGTGTGGAGGTAACCGTCGCTTCGCTGTGCCTTTTCTATGATCGTGATGATTTCATCAAGTCGTTGATCCCAGACATGGTCCTTGTCGACGGCTTGCAGCAGGCAAACTGCTTCGATCCATTTGTAGAAGTCACCGTCATTGAACGACGCGCCGCGGTACCTGCCTTCCGACAGTCCCGCGGCGATGCGGAAATGTTCCAGGTAGGGCTTGTACTGCGTTCCCCGCATGATTTCCCACATCGCTGGGATGGTCTTGCGACGACAGCTTTCCAGACGTTGAGCCCAAAAACCGTCAGTCCAGTTCACCTCTCCAATCGCGATCGGTTCAACGGAGCGGAAAGGGGGAGATGCGATCGGCTGAGCAGTGGCATTGCAAGCAAGCAGCCAGAAGCCAACATGGATTGAAAGAATTTTGCAAGCAATTCGCATGAAGCGTGGTCCGTATTCAACGGTGGTTGCGAGGTAAAACGAATGCGTCAAGAGCGTTGCTGTTAAAAACGCCTATTGAATGCTGTTGATGTACTGTTCCAACATGGTGTAGCCGTCGGCGTTCATTTGGTTGCCGTCGTTGGTGTCATTCGGGTCCATTCCATGCGCGGTTTCCCAGGCGTCGGGGATACCGTCGTGGTCCGTGTCCGGAGCCGTGGACGCGTTTTCTAGTTCTGGCCAACCACCAACGTCTTCCTGCGAATCGATGATGCCAGTGATTTCAGAGTTGCTGCCGACACGTTTCTTCGTTTTATAGACACCCTCGTAAGTCGCGGTGCCTTCACGGACTTCTTGGAGGATGCGTGAATCGATCGGATCTCGTTTCGGTAAAGAGGCTCCCGCATGCTGCAGAACAGATTCGTACGCTTCTTGAGCCGTTTGTTGGTGGATCGGCATTGCGTCCCAGGGTTCATCGAGCTGGATGTAGTTGGATCCGCGAACGCCACTCCAGTTGTTTGCTGAGACGGAAGGACTGCCCTCGATCACATTGTCGGCGACATACCAATGACCTTTGTCGTCGGGGCCTCGAGACGACGGTTCGGCCAGTTCTGCTGCCCTGGCTGGATCCGTCGCCGGGCCGGGTTTGTAGTAGTTGGCGACCATGTTGATGTTGGTGAAATTGAACTTGTCGTTCTGTCTCTTTTCGCCTCCATAGCAACTGCGATAGCCCCAGTTGTACACCACGTTATTGCGGTAATCCGTGTTGCCGCATCCGGATGCGAACCGAGGGTCGCGACTGGAATGATGTGCGATCAGGTTGTGGTGGTAGGTGCTGTGATTGGATCCCCAAATGCCGCCGAAACCGTGGTTGCTCTTGGAATGATTGGAGTCGAACAAACTCTCTGTGATCATGCACCACTGAACCGTGACGTTTTCGCAGTGGTAGATGGACATCGTTTCGTCAACGCTCCAACTAGCCGACACATGATCGAGGATCAAGTTCTTGACGTACCTGGCCGAGATCGCGTCGGCGTCTTTTCCCGATTCATCGCCGAATCGGACTCGGATGTATCGGATGATCACTTCGTCAGCACTGATCATCAGCGGGTAACCTCGGAGGCAGATTCCGTCTCCGGGGGCGGTTTGGCCAGCGATGGTGATGTTCGGGTTTTTGATTCGCAGGTCGCTGTTCAGCTTGATGGTTCCGGACACTCGAAAAACAACTGTTCGCGGGCCTTTCGCCTCCACCGCGGCCCGCAGGCTGCCCTCACCGGAATCGTTGAGGTTGGTCACTTCGAACACTTGGCCGCCGCGACCGCCCGTCGTGTACTTTCCGTATCCTTCTGCGGTCGGAAAGGCCAAAGGCTTCTGCGCGGAAACATCCGCGGTGATGAACAGGACGCCAACGATGGCGATCACATTGAGGAAAGGACGAGTCATGGATGGGGACTTGGTGAAGTGTGGGGAGGTGGCAGTTTTCGATAGAAAAGGTCTCTGTCGTTTTTCGCGACGAGTAAACAGAGGCTTCGTCATTTGACTTGGATGAGGACGCGTTGGTAGCGAGTCAATGCGGGCGTCCCATTGTCGGTGACTTCACAGATCAGATGAATGGTTTCGCCTTGCCGAGCCGACTTGGGCACGCTGAACGAGGCGTCTTGTTGGGCGGCATCACGGATCTGGATGGTGTGTGGGAAAGTGCCCGCTTCTTGGTAGTGCCACCAACGGTAGCTCAGTTGATCTCCGTCGGGATCACTCGATCCATGTGCACTCAAACTCACTTCCTTGCCGGCTTGAACCTGCAAGTCGAGTGGCGTTGCAAGCTTTACAATGGGTGGATGATTGGCCTCGGCGAATGACTTGATGCACCAATCTGCTCGGGCGGCGAAGTCATTTTGCATCGCTTCCATCCATCGCCAAATGGGTTTGACGTACAGCGTCAGCTCCGCATCGTTTGGCCTGTTTTCGCGAAGCCGCGAACGTCCCCAGGCGGAGTCTCCGTACCAACGGCCATCGGGATAGCTGTAAGTCGAGTCCGCGACTGGATCCAACCAAGTGTTCTCGCGGACTTTGACGTACCGGCCGCCCCAACCGCCCCAGCCCGGTGATTCCATGCTCCGCAGTCCAACCGGAATCGTATGCAGGAAGGCGGGCGAATCACCTTCGGATCGAAAATCACCTGCGTCAAAACCTTTGTCGTCTCCCTTGTGGGCTGGGTACAGTGCGCACAAAGGGCCGTGGTCTTCCAAGATGTTGGGACGCATCCACGACCCGGCAAGGAAGGATTGCTGCTCAGCGGGGAGGTATTTCTTCCAGTGGTAGAAGATCGCAATGAACTGATCGGAGATGATCGTTGGAATGTTATGCTTGCCCCAGCGTGGTCGAATGTAGGACTGGTAAGTGGAGTCCTGTTCCCAGATGAAAAAGAACCGCATCTTGTTTGCCACGGATTCAACTTGGTCCGGATGCTCCGACTCGATTGTCTGCAGGGCGCGAGCGATGGTGTTTGTGCCACCCCAGGCTTGAATCCAAATTGGTCGGTCGTCGGTTTCATCCAACAAGACCTTGACGATGTGTTGCGATCCGGGGGTGATTTCATCCATCTCACCTTCCGTTCGAACGTTCCCGAGCAGCGTGCGTGACTGAAGGAATTCAATGGTTGGATACTCCGGGTCATGCTGGACAAGGTTTTGATAGACCTTGGAGTAGGCCGTCAAGTATGGTTGGACCCAATCGTCGCCAGGCCATCGATGTCCATGAGCGTGGTACTGGGAACTCGATGTGATGATCCCTTCGATGTCCCATTCATTGGCGTACAAGAGGAATCGCACCAGCGAACACTGGTCATCGATCTCGCCATCACTGGTGACTAGCACGCGTGGTTTTTTCTTCGCGGCAGGATTGACGGATGGATCGCGAAAGGCTTCCGAGGATTGATTCTTGGCGGGGACAGCGTTCGTGTCTGCAGACCGCGAGTTTTCATCGCTCCCGAGTTGGTTGTCGGAACCGGCCGTGTTCACTGGACGGTAAGCCGCGATCGCGAAAATCAACACAGTGAAGAGGTAGACGAGAGCTGCTTTTCGAGAAGGTTCAATCATGAGGGCGTTTGAAAACAAGTTTGCTGTTTACGAAATCTGCGGACAGACACGAGCCTGCGGGCAATTGCCGCGACTAACGACCAAATGCTCACACCACGTCTGCTTTGCAAAGAAGTCGTTTAGGCATCACTCGCAATTTGACGAACCGCTCGTACCACTTCATTGCATGTGATGGGATTAGACTAAGCTTCGTTCTTCCGAGGATCTTCTCGTTTGCAGCAAATAAGTCACGGAATTCTAAGGTCGATGAAGCAGTTTGATACGACTCGCCCCGAATTCGCTCCGTACGGTTTCACATGTGAGAGGTGGACGCCCGTGGCGATGCCGCGTGCCGATCGTCACAGCGAGATCGAGTTGAATTTCCTTGCGTCTGGGTCTTTGACCTATTTGGTGGGTGGACACAGGGACACCATTCATCCGGGGCAGATGGGATTGTTTTGGGCAGCCATTCCTCATCAGATCGTTGAGTTTGATGGGGACGATCCTTACTTCGTCGTGACGTTGCCGCTGAACGAATTCATGCGATCCGGAGTCGATGCTGACATTGTGAACCGAACACTGCAGGGAGAAGTGTTGGTCAGTTCTGTTCAGGACGAAAGAGATTTGGCGTCCTTTCAGAGATGGGAGTCCGATTTGGCTAGTCGTGATCCCGCGCTCGCACGTGCCGCACAGCTCGAGATCCAAGCTCGTCTGCTCCGGTTTGCGCACAACAAGTCCATTGGTGGAACGGCCGAGCCCGTGGACGATTTGTCCACCGCCGATCAATTGGCGTGCTACATCGCTCGCCATTTTTATCAGCCACTAACGTCTGCGTCGATCGCGAAGGCGGTCGATCTGCATCCAAACTATGCCATGTGTTTGTTTCGGAAGACGTTTGGTATCTCGATCACCAGCTTCATCACTCAGCATCGCTTGTCGGAGGCTCAGCGGTTGCTTGTAACGACCAATCGATCAGTGCTCGATGTTAGCTTGGCATCAGGGTTTCAGAGTCTAAGCCGGTTCAATGAAGTGTTCCGAAAGGTTTGCGGTTGCTCCCCCAGGAAGTTTCGGGCTAACCACCGCGTCACTTGATGAGGTGCCTGCGGCGACCTCGCAACCAGACGTTTGTTTTGTGACCACAGGCCCAAGCGAGTCAAAAGCTCACGGTGAGATCGGTTGACCAGTCGCGTCGAGCAATGGTGGTTCGTCGACTCCAGCCATCGCCTCGGTGATGCGTGGTTGGAGTCGCTTCATTGCGGCTCGATCTTGCTCGGTGGCATGTTCCAGATCGACGGCGATTTCTTCGAGCGGGCGATCTGTTAAACGAAACAGGCGGCCATCGCGAAAGTACTTGTGGGTTCGATTGAGTGCGAACACTTCGCGGCTGAACTGCGATTTGTCTTCGCCGGGACGAGGGTCGTACCAAAAGAACAGGGACTCTTTTTCCTGTCCCTGTTTGCCAAACAATTCCGGGGCGAAGCTGATTCCGTCCATCGTTGGATCCTCCACCACTTTGCCGCCCGCCAATTCAATCAACGTCGGATAGAAATCCGAAGCATCGATCAGCTTGTCACTCACGGCGGGCTGGATGTGGCCGGGCCATGAAACGATCAACGGTACGTGAATGCCGGTTTGCTTGGTCAGGCCCTTGCCACCTTGGATGGACCGACCGTCGGCGAGCTTAGAGACCACTTGCAGGTGCGTCCCGTTGTCGCCGTAGAAAATGACAATCGTGTTCTCTCGCAAACCGTTGGACTGCAGGCCGTTGATCAAGTTCCCAACCGCAACGTCCATGTACTCGACCATGTCCTCGAAGTACTTCAGTTGCTCAACGACCGGTTGGGACGGATCCCAGTCGTCGCTGATTGGTGTCGGGACGAACGGCCAGTGAGGCAGAGCCATCGGGTAGTAAACAAAGGCGGGTTCGTCGCGGTCCTGTTTGAGGAAGTCGATCGTTTTCTCGACCCAGATGTCTTCGCCAAATTGACCCGCATAAGTTTTCAGCGTACCGACCTGCCCTGCTTCGCCTTCCAGCATCGTTGGGTTGGCGTAGCGCGAGCCTTTGTCTTCGGTGTGCAAGGCATGGAACAACGCGTACTGGTCAAAGCCCGCGTCCTTGGGATGCATGCCTGTTCCGCGGCGTTCATCGGCGCCGGGATACCCGGGCGGGTCGTACGATTGCAATTGCCACTTGCCAAAGATCGCTGTCGCGTAACCCTCTTCCTTTATTCGGTGGCCAAAGGTTTTTACGTTTGGATCGAGGATTCCAAACGTCTTCCAGTTGCGATGGTTGTACTTGCCCGACATCAGCTGAACCCGGGTCGGTGTGCACAACGGTTGCGAGTACGCGTGGGTGAACCGCACGCCATCGCTGGCCAATTGATCCAGTGCAGGCGTTTCGTAAGAGACTCCGCCGTAGCACCCCAGACCTTCGATACCAATGTCGTCCGCCATGATCAGAACGATGTTGGGCCGCGAATCGTTGGCGGATGAAACGGTCAGCGGCAGACACGCGAGCAGAAGCAGAAGAAAACGCATTCGATCGTTCGTTTAGAGTTGCGGGGCGAAGGTGCGGCTCAGAGGATAATCAACGTTTGATCGGCGGAGGTGGAAGCTGCAGCGTTTGAGCGTTCGGAATCAGCGAATGTTGGTAGTGCTTCAATAGACTATGAACGGATTGAAACTCAGGACGTCCGGCCAAGGATGCATACTGTGGGTCAGCCGCGACTTGATCGTATTTCGCAACCGCGGCTGCCAACGCGTTGGGGTCAGGCATTTCGTTTGGGTTGGCTGACAGCGGTAGTGCCAAGTGAGCTGTCCATTGCGGATCCAGCAACTTGAAGAGCTCAGGAGCGATTTGCAGCAATTGATCCTGCAGCACCGCGGGGCGATCGCTCCGGTATTGTTGAGCGAACTGTGATTGGGGTTCGGGCGGTGTGACCTGCACTTGTTGCCCGGCGTAGCGAGCGATGGCCTGAGTCAGCTGGGCCGCCGAGGTGGGGATTACAACCGGTTGGCCGGGTGCGGGGCTTTGATAGTACATGCCCGTCGCGACTTGATCGACTCGAAGGACGGTCCCGTCAATGGAGACTCCCGCGAATAACCCACGACTTCGAGAATAGGTGTAGATCTCAGCTTGCAGTTGACCATCGGTGGCCACTGCGGCTTGGCGTCCGACTGGCCCGGCTGCTGCGGAGGCATCACCACCCAAGGTCAATTTGCCGGACAAGATGCCTTGAACACTTCGAGCGGTCTTGAAAACCAAGATGATGTCCGAGGCTTGCACGCCGACTTGCCAACCGACGTTGCCTCCGGTCAAGGTGATGAACACGGGAGCGTGCCAAGTGCCGTCGGGATCGCGGATGAACAGCAATCCTTTGCCGTGCCGAGCACCGACGATGAAGCTGCCTTTGATCACGTTGGGGACGATCGCGACCCCATGACAATCCTGCAACATTTGTGCTGGGATTTGGCTCAATGGCGTGGACATGGTTTCGTTCAGTACCGCGGTCGCGGCCTGGACCGTTTGTTCTTCGTTGATCTGCGCGGTCGCGGGCTGCGTCCATCCAATCAGCATCAGTGCGATCGTTATTAAGATTCGGCGCGTGAAACGAAATTGCGGTTGGGTAGAAGACTCCATCGTGCACATTCCTTTGGTGAGATCGTTTTCAGTCGAGAACGTTTGATCGGGGGAGTGAATTGCGACCGCGACCATTTGCCATCGCATTGCAATCCCGTGGCGATTCCCATGCCATTGTGGAGCCGAATGCACATTCCGGCTACTCCATCCGCCCTGCCCTGCCCCGCGATTGAGAAAGAATGCCTTCCATGAAGGAGACCGAAGTTCATCGAGTGATGCAGACACTTGGCAGCGAAAACGAGTCGAACGGATTGGGAAAAGCCCGATGGTCGGTTGGATTGCTGCTCTCAAAGTGCGAAGATTGAAATTGATACCGGCGCGTATCGCTAGGCAAAATTGTGTTGGCATGGCCAACTCGGCTCTGCAATCACGCGAATCCACTTGAAGACTTGGGAAATCGAAGCATGTCTGATTTAGAACCGAAGGACGCGATGCGGAACGTGCTGTCGGATGTGGCGTCGCTTTGGTGGTTGCCGCTGATCCGAGGTTTGTTGCTGTTGGTTCTGGGCATCTACGCGTTGTTTCAACCCGGGATGACGTTGGCAACGTTTGCCCAAGTCGCCGGATTCTTCTTGGCTTTTGATGGTGTGATGGCGATCATCGCGGGAGTGGTCGGTGACACTCCGTCGCGAACGGGAACGATTGTTCGAGGTGTGATCGAATTTTTGGCTGGCATATTCGTGTTTGCTAATCCGATGTTGGTCGCTGGGTTGACCGCGACGATTGTGATCAGCGTCATTGGTGCGATGGTGGTCGTTTCGGGTGTGGTTGAGATCGCGGCTGCGATTCAAGATCGTCGACACATCCAAGGCGAAGGCTGGTTGATCTTGGCTGGCGTGCTTTCTGTTTTGATCGGCATCGCCCTGTTGGCCGCGCCGATGGGATTTGGGCTGACGCTGGTCAGGATTTTGGGAGCACTTGCGATCATCTCCAGCATCGCAATGATCGCGTTCGCATTCCGGTTGAAATCATTGGGAAGCCGAATCAACCGGGTGTGACCATCGTTTGATTCGGAGGTGCTGTCCCTGCAAAGCCGCACTGCCCTGCCCTGCTCCATGTCGCTGTCCCACATTGGGAGCTTCAGGGCGATTATGTTGGTCAGCCGCCTCTTTGTTCAGCGAAGAAGCTGGATTGATCCGCAACAGGATCCGTCTCCTTCCCTCCCCTGCCCCGCATCAGAAAGTCATTCCAAATGAAGATTCGATGGTTCATTTTCGTCGCTGTGTTGCCTTGGTTTATCGTCCCGGTTGAGGCTCAAGAGAAGGTTGCCGACTCGATCGGCAATTTGGATCCTGAGATGGCGACCGGCCGAACGGTCGAGGACGGCGTCGCGTGGTACGACGTCGCGGAGCAGAACATCGAAGGAAGGATCTTGCCCGACCAAGAACGTGCGAGATGGTTTGATCGATTCCCGGCGTCCGCCAACGGTTCGGTGACTTCAAACGTTTGGAACCTGAGTCGTCACTCTGCGGGAATGATGGTTCGATTCAAAACAGATGCCACCTCCATTCACGCGCACTACAAATTGCTGAACAAGAATCTGGCGATGCCGCACATGCCTGCGACCGGAGTCAGCGGGGTCGATTTTTATGCCCGCGACGGTGAAGGCAACTGGCGATGGGTGCAGGTCACTCGCCCGACATCACAAGAAGTCAAAACAAAGGTCATTGATTCATTGGCACCGGGGATGCGTGAGTACGCCGCTTACCTTCCGCTTTACAATGGCATCGAGTCGTTGAAGATTGGTGTTTCGCCGGACAGCAAATTCGAACAGTTGCCGACACGTGAGAAGCCGATCGTGTTCTACGGAACCAGCATCACACACGGAGCTTGTGCTAGCCGTCCTGGTATGGTCCACACCGCGATTTTGGGACGTCGTTTCGATCAGCCGGTCGTGAACCTGGGCTTTTCTGGCAATGGAAAGATGCATGCTGAAGTCGGAGAGTTCTTGGTCCAAGTCGACGCAGCGGTCTACGTCATCGATTGCCTGCCCAACATGAATGCGGCGATGGTGACCGAAAGGTGCATTCCGTTGGTCAAGCAACTTCGTGCCGCGAAACCGGACACGCCGATTGTTTTGGTGGAAGATCGCCGGAACACAAACAGTTGGATCTTGCCCGCACGTGATGCTCATCACACTGCGAATCATGAGGCTCTGCAGGCGGCGTACAAGTCGCTGCTTGCCGACGGCGTGACGGGGCTGCACTACATCGCTGGCGATGAACTTTATGGAACCGATGGCGACGGAGCGACCGATGGTTCTCACGCCAGCGACCTTGGTTTCATGCGTCAGGCCGACGTGTTTGATCCCGTGCTTCGCAAAGCAATCGGCGTGCAGTGAACGACGGAGCAGAGGACGATTCCGATGGGGATCGCGGGACCGATTGGGTGTTTGGTCAGTCCATCGACACGACTCACTCACGTCGTGGTGACGAGGATCTGCAGACAATCGATTGATGCGAAACGGTTGTCGGAAGCGAAGAGAAATCCCGTGTGAGATGTATAGAGGCTCAGTGGTGATGGGGCCGCGGGAGTCTCCCCTGAACCGACTGGGATCTATACGTTTGGATTGATTGAAAACTCGTTTTCACGCGTTGAGGACCGGCGCGAGAATCTCGGAATCGGTGTAGACTGGCGGGCCGCTGAAGGCTCGATGTTTGACGTATAGGATCTCTGAAGGGCGTTGCCGACGCCGCAGAGGGCTTCGTGTCGACTCGAGGCATCTTCGTTGATGTTCGCGTTTTCTTGCGAAAGCGAACGTTTACCCGCCTCTCTCCTGCTGGATTCTCGTGCACCGATTCCTTGTTGCTCTGATCGCTTGTTACATCACCTCGTCCGTGATGGCTCAGTCCCCTCCGAACATCGTTCTGATCATCGCGGATGACATGAACTGGGACGATTGCGGGGCCTATGGTCATCCGGCGATTCGCACTCCCAATATCGATCGTCTGGCAGCGGAAGGCATGCGTTTCGAACACGCTTACCTGACCACGAATTCCTGCAGCCCATCCCGTGCGAGCATCATCACAGGCAAGTATCCCCACAACACGGGCGCGGAACAGTTGCACTGGCCGTTGCCGGAATCAAGCGACACATTCGTGGGGCGATTGCAGTCAGCGGGCTATTACACCGCCGCGGCTGGCAAATGGCACATGGGAGACGCTGTTCGCGATCACTTCGACAAAATCTACGAAGCCTCGACGGCCGGTTTTGTGCTCCCCAGTGGAAAAGACGGACAACCTGCCAAGATGATCGCGGCGCAGCCCAGTGGTTGCGAAGATTGGGAACGAGCTTGCGAGGAACGTCCCAAGGATCAACCGTTTTTCCTGTGGTTGGCCGCTCTGGACCCGCACCGCGAATACAACGACGGTGCCCTGGATCCACCTCACACACACGACGACGTGATCGTTCCTCCGCACCTTCCAGACGTTCCTGATGTCCGCGAAGACCTGCGTCTTTACTATGACGAGATTGGGCGTCTCGATTCCTACGTCGGCAAGGTGATGCGAAAACTGGCCGAACAGGGCGTCGCTGACAACACGGTCGTTCTCTTCATCAGCGACAATGGCCGTCCGTTCCCTCGTGACAAGACATCGCTCTACGATGGTGGAATCCGAACCCCGTGGATCGTTCGTTATCCCGACCAAGTCAAGGCGGGCCAGACGACGAAGGCTTTGGTCAGCGCGGTTGACATTGGTGCCACGTTCTTGGAATTGGCTGGCGTGGAAGGCAGCGAAGCATTCTCCGCTTCGAGCAAAAGCTTTATTCCGGTTTTGAAAGACAGCACGCAATCGCATCGCGAATTCGCTTTTGCGGAAGATCACTGGCACGACTACGAGGACCATGCTCGCGCCGTGGCGACCCAGCAATACAAGTTGATTCGCAATGACTACGTCGACCTTCCTCCAACACCATCCGCTGACGCGGGACGGGGCCTGACTTGGCAAGCCATGCTGCGTTTGTATGACGCGGGAGAACTCACGCCCGAACAATCGGCTTGTTTCACTTCACCTCGTGCAAAGTGGGAACTTTATGATCTGCAACGCGACCCCGGCGAACTGCACAATCGCTTCGAGGACCCGGCCTATCACTCGGTACGCACGCGATTGCAAACCGCACTCACTGATTGGACGAAGCGAACGGGTGACTACTTGCCAAGTCGACGAACACCCGATGAGTTTGACCGTGTGACGGGCGAGCCAGATCACTCGGTCCGTGTCCGTCCACGTCCATCCAAGAAAGAGATGTTCGGGACAAACGGCGCCTATTGAGCCCATTCGATTGACGGATGCTTTTTATCTACCTTTCCCAACCTACTCTTCAGTTGCCTTCATGAAATTCGTGCTTTCTCTGCTTTTGGTTTTCGCCATTGGTGTTGTGGATGCTGCTTCCGCTTTCGCGGACGACCGTCCCAATGTGCTTTGGATCACGATCGAAGATTGGTCCCCCGATTTGTCGTGTTACGGCACAAAGGGGATCCATACACCCAATGTCGACAAACTGGCATCCGAAGGGATTCGGTACGAACGAGCCTTCACGACTTCGCCGGTCTGTTCGACTTCGCGTTCAGCGATGATGACGGGGTTCCACCAGAATTTCATTGGTGCCAATCAACATCGCGAATATGACAAGCAACCGTTGCCGCACGGGATTCGGCCAATCCCGCATCTGTTTGCCGATGCGGGCTACTTCACCGCATTGATGAGCTACAAAACGGACTGCAATTTCTTGCCAGACCAGAAGGATGAACTGTTTGATGGCACCGATTGGAACCAACGAACCGACGGGCAGCCGTTCTTTGCTCGGATCACGTTCGGTGGCACTCACCGGCAATGGAAACGCGACCCGCAACGACCCATCGCGATCGAAGATGTTGAGTTGCCGCCCCACTATCCCGACACGCCCTTTGTCAGACGTGATTGGGCCAACGGATTGGAGCAGATGCAATTGGTTGACCGTGAGGTCGGCGAGATACTGAAACGACTCAGCGAGGAAGGTCTCGCCGACAACACGATTGTGTTCTTCATAGGAGACCATGGTCGGTGTCACATTCGCGGCAAGCAGTTCCTCTACGACGGTGGGATTCGTATTCCCATGATCATGCGTTGGCCGGGCAAGGTTTCGCCAGGTGAAGTCAGCGATGACATGGTGATGTCGATCGACATCTGCGCGACGATTTTGGAAGCTGCTGGGATCGATGCCCCCGTGCCTCTGCATGGAAAGAATCTGTTGAGCGAAGAGGTTCGGAATCGTCAGTATGTCTTTGCCTCGCGAGACAAAATGGACGAAACGCATGATGCGATGCGAGCGATCCGGTCAGCGGACTTCAAGCTGATTCACAACTTGATGCCTGAGCGAGCGTACTGCCAATACAACCAGTACAAGGAAGGGGCTTACCCAGTGCTAGCTGAAATGAACGTCATGCACATGCGTGGCGAACTCACACCCGAACAAGCGGCTTTCTTTGCTCCGACGAAACCGGAGTTGGAACTGTACGATCTGCGAACGGATCCGCATGAAGTCCACAATGTCGCCGACGATCCCAAGTACGCCAATGTTCGAGAAAAAATGCTACGGGAACTCGAGCAATGGCGTCGTGAAGTGATTCAAGACGAGGGTGTGAGCGACGAGTTTCGCGCGTTGGACGTCTATCCGGAAACGCTGCCTGCGGGTTCTGTCGATGAGTGGGTTCACGCGAATGCGGACAAGTACGACTACGAGAAATTCGGATGGCCAAGTTGGTATCCGACTCGAACGTTGGAACAGTGGGAATCGGCTCGCAAGGCCTGGGAACCCTGGGTTTTTCGTGACGTGAATTCGAAGATGCAACGGCCGGGCGTGACCATCCGTTCGCAGCAACGAAATCTGAAGAAGAAAAAGAAGTGACACTCTCGCGGGGCGAATCATTTGTTGATTCGCTCCTTCGATGAGTGACGCATTTCAAACCCACTGTCCCATTCCGTCACGATTGATCGTTCATGAGCTTTCCCCAAGCCTCCCAGTCACGCCGAGATCTTTTGAAGACCGCCGGATTTGTCACGGCGGCTACTCTGACTCCGTGGGCCATGCCTGCTCGGCAATCACTCGCGAAATCACCGAACGAACGCAAACGGTTTGCGTTGATCGGCGTCGGCGGAAATGGGACACGGACTTCGCCCGTTGGAAAAGAATTCGCGGACTTGGTCGCGCTGTGTGATGTCGACGAAGATCATCTGAAGCATGGCAACGAATTGCTGTGTGATGGCAAAGCCGAATTGTTTCGTGACTACCGCGAAGTGCTTTCTCGCGATGACATTGACTTGGTTCAGATTTCAACGCCCGATCACTGGCACGCAAAAATTCTGATTGAGGCGATGTTGGCGGGCAAAGATGCGTACTGTGAAAAACCGCTGACGTTGACGATCGACGAAGGAAAGTTGGTCCGGAAGGTTCAACAGCAAACCGGACGTGTCGTTCAAGTCGGAACGCAGCAACGCAGCAGTTTCGACAAGTTCAATCGTGCTCTGGCAATCATCGCGGAAGGTCGCCTGGGCAAACTTAAGCGCTTGGTCGTTGGAATCGACGCGGGGGGATGGAGTCCCGAGATTCCCGTCGCCGGCGTGCCCAAAGGATTGGACTGGGATCGTTGGCTGGGGCCGGGGCCTAAAATGGAATATCGCTATGCGAAGGACGCCAAGCGAGCGGACAAGAACTACACCAATGGGCACACTCACTTCCGTTGGTGGTACGAACACTCCGGAGGCAAACTGACCGACTGGGGAGCCCACCACGTTGACATCGCGATGCTGGGGATCGCCGCGGCGGGGCAGAACAATGACCCCGTTTTAGTTGACGGAACCGCGAAACATGATGTGGAGTTTCGCGACGGAATGCCGCTGCAGAACAATCGCTACAACACCGCACGAGCGTTTGATCTTCGCGTCGTTTTCGCGGATGGCGATGTCGAGATGAACATTCGCCATGACGTCGACAATGGGATTTTGTTTGAAGGCGAACGAGGCCGGATCTTTGTCAATCGTGGCAAGCTGGTTGGCAAACCCGTTGAAGACTTGGAATCGAACCCGCTAGCCGAAGATGCGATTTCGAAGATTTATTGCGGGATGCCCATGGAAGGCAATGACCGCCCTGCACACTGGGCGAACTTCATGCATGCGATTGACAATCGAGTGCTGCCGATTTCCGACGTGCATTCCCACATGAAGATGCTCAACGTGTGTCACTTGGCCGGCATCTGTTGTCGGTTTGGACGCAAAGTCGAGTGGGATCAAGCGACAGAAAGTGTCGTTGGCGATGAACAGGCCGCTGCGATGATGAAACGACCCTATCGGTCTGGTTATGAGATCGACATGTGAGGCGTTTGCGTTACCCGCATGATGCCCCTCCCTGTGTAGTCGTCTTCCTCAATCAAGTCACGTGTTCGATGTCAATGAAAGCTCGCTCCAAAGTGCCTGTTTGTCTTTGTGCTCTCTTTTTGATGGTTGTTGGTCCTGTGTGCGGCGCACTGGCCGCGGACACGACCGCAAAAACGAAACCGAAGATTCAGCCATATCCCAATGCCTTCGTCTGGACCAACGCTGGGAAAGCTCGAGCGGAATTCGATGGATTTGAGTTTGTCGGCGAATTTGTTCGCGACAATCAAGCGATGCAGGTCACTCCGTCTGAGGGCCGGTTCTACGTTTCGGTGTACGACGGTGGATTTCCCGGCACAGGTTGGGATGGCAGTCCTGTCGTGCATGAGTGGTCGGATCGCGAGGGAATCGAGTCGCGTGTTGCTGGTTGGCAAAAGATTGATCGCAGTGCATCGGTTGTCGGAAAGAAGCCACCGGCTGACGCGATCGTGTTGTTCGATGGCACGAACACGAACGCTTGGAAGAACGGCAAGATCGAGGATGGTGTTCTCAAAGCGGGAGCAAGAACCAAAGCAACGTTTCAGGATTTCCGACTGTACCTTGAATTTCAAATTCCGCTGAAACCTGAGCCGCCGGTCAGTCACCCGCATCGCGGCAACAGTGGCGTTTTCGCGGTCGGTGCCTATGAAGTGCAGATCTCTGACAACTTTGGATTGGACCCCCGTCCCGAGGCATGGCAGGACATTGTCATGTTGAAACCCGTCAACACATGGTGCGGAAGCATCTACGGAATTCGCGAAGCCGATTGGAATGTTTGCCTGCCTCCGCTGGCATGGCAGAGCATGGTAATCGACTTCACCGCCGCCAGATTCGAGGACGGAATGAAGGTCCAGTCCGCAGTGATCTCGGTGCACCAAAATGGTGTCCTGATTCACGACCGTGTGGAACTGCCAGAGGGAACGGGGCGCGGGCCAGCAGGTCCAAGACCCGAAGTGGCGGAAGGTCCGATCTATCTTCAAAACCACGGCAATCCCAACCGGTTTCGAAACATTTGGATCGTCCCGAGGTCCTCTGCCAAGTAGCGGAAACAGAGACGTTTTCTCCCGATTGCCTTGCCCAGTATCACTGTTTGAAAGTTTGGTCCGATGTCTCGAGTTGCCTGCCTGATCGCGTTTTCAACGCTTTGTTTTCTTTCACAACCGATGCTTCTTGCGGAAGAAGGATCGAGTGCCGTTTCCGAGAAAGAAGTGGTGTTCGAAGATTCGTTTGACGGTCGTTCGGTTCTTGGGGATGGTTATCGGGTGGGGTCAGGGATGGAGGCCGGATGGAATCTTCAAGATGGCGTGTTGTTCGGAAAGCAAGTGCGGGACGACCATGGTTCGATCATGCGAAAGCAAATGGAGTTTGCTGATTTGCATGTTGCGTTTGACTTTCGATTCAACGGAGGAAGTCGGTTCAATTTTGTGATCGACGATAACAATGAAAAATCCGTGCATGCCGGGCATGTGGCTCGTGCATCACTGACACCAAAACGGATGATGATCAGCGATGACAAACTCGGTTTGATGAATCTGGAAGTTCGCGAAAAACGAAAGGCGAAATCGCTGCCGGCGGAACAACAGAAAGAATTGGAGAACCTGTTGGCTCGCACGCAAGCCTCCGCCGCCATCCATGCCAAGCCGGGCACCTGGCATCACTTGGAACTGACCATCCATGGGACCGTGATGACTGTTCACCTCGATGGCAAAGAAGTGGTCTCGTTGGATTCTCCCGGCTTCGCTCATCCGACCAAGACTCAGTTCGGAATGACCGTGAATGGAAGCAGCATCGATTTTGACAACCTTCGTGTTTTCGCGACCGAGTGAACTTGGTTTGTTTCCCGCTCTTTCTCCCCTGCCCTGCTCTTCCCTGCATAAACCCGAACTCATGCGAATCTACTCTTTGAAAAGAATTGCACGAATCTTGCTGTTTTTCGCGGCGATGTGTGCTACCAGCCTGCCTGCTGCGGACTCTCGACCGAACTTTTTATTCGTTCTGACGGACGACCAGTCCTACGGGATGATGGGCTGCGACGGAAACGAGTTGACTCGGACACCGAACATCGACCAGTTGGCTCGCGAAGGCGTCTATTTTGATCGAGCCTATGTGACCAGTGCGATCTGCACTCCGAGTCGGATTTCGATCTTTCTCAGCCAGTACGAACGCAAGCACGGTGTGAATTTCAATTCAGGAACCAGTGTCGCGCCCGAGGCTTGGGCGAAATCCTATCCTGTGATCATGCGAGAGAGCGGGTACTACACCGGCTATGTCGGAAAGAACCACGCGCCGATTGGAAAGGGCGGCTACAACAGCGGTTTGATGGAAGAGTCGTTTGATTTCTTCTACGCCGGACACGGGCACATCCGCTTCTATCCCAAAGACGTCCACGAGATCTTTGAGGGGGCGACCTACGACACGCAAGTCGAAATCGTCAACGAAGGTGCTCAGGATTTCATGTCGTATGAACATCGCTTGGACGGTGCGGTGCGATTCCTGGACGAACGTCCGGCGGACAAGCCGTTTTGCTTGAGCATCTGTTTGAACCTGCCGCACAGTGCGGGAACGGGCACCATGCAACAGCGAGAAAGCGATGATGAAATCTACAAGTCGCTCTACCGTGACATCGAGATTCCATTGCCGGAGCACTACGTTGCGAAGGACGAGATTGAAACGCCGCGTTTGCCAGCGGATGTGTTGCGAGCGAGTGAGCGGCAGGCCAGCTACAACTTTGTCGACACTCCCGAGGCGTTGAAAGAACGCACCATTCGGCAGATGCAATCCATGACCGGGATCGATTGTTTGATCGGAAACCTACGCACCAAGCTCGAGACAGAAGGCGTGGACGACAACACGATCATCATCTTCTGTTCCGACCACGGGTTGTTCATGGGGCAACACGGTCTTGGTGGAAAGGCGTTGTGTTACGAGCAGACGACGCATGTGCCGATGATCGTCTTCGATCCAGAACTGCCAACCGTACTGAGAGGGGCTTGTTGCAACGAGTTGGTTCAAACGATCGACATCGCTGCGACGATGCTGGATCTGGCTGAGATTGAAAAGCCTGACACCTTTCAAGGCCTGTCGTTGCGGCCACTTTTGAGTGGTCAAGGCGGCGCGATTCGTGATCATGTTTTCACCGAAAACTTGTGGGTGACTCATTTCGGCAACCCACGCATTGAGGCGGTGCAGGACAAGCGTTGGAAATACATCCGGTACTACCGCAACGATTGTGTTCCCGCCTCGGTCAAGATTCAGGTGGCCAAGGATCTTGGTATCAAGTCGTCCACCATGCTGTATGGCATTCACGACAAGGAAATCGCCGTGTATCGGAATCATGCCGAGGCATCGTTGCGAGGTGAGCAACCGATCTATGAAGAGTTGTTTGATTTGGAAACCGATCCCGACGAGTTGAACAATTTAATCGACGATCCTGCCGCGAAGACGCAGTTGGAAGAGCTTCGAATCGTTTGGAAGCAACAGCTTACGAAAGTTCGCGGCAAAGGATTTCCTGCTGTGCTTCGCTACACCGTCGATAGCGAAAAAGACTACAAGTCGAAGTGAATTCATTGGCCGTCGTTTCAGTTTCAATTCCCACCTTGCAGCCTGCTATGTTGAACCGAACAAAGTTTTTGTCCTCGATGTTGATCGGCCTTTTGGTTCTGGCCGCATCCAGTGTCGATGCCAAGGAACGTCCGAACATTGTGTTGATCGTTGCCGATGACCTTGGCTACAGCGACGTTGGTTTCAATGGATGCAAGGAGATTCCCACACCGCGATTGGACGAGTTGGCGGGGGAAGGCGTGGTCTTCACCAACGGCTACGCTTCGCATCCCTATTGCAGTCCCAGCCGCGCGGGGTTGTTGACGGGAAGGTATCAACAGCGATTCGGACATGAGGGCAACCCTGAACCGGATCCGCAGTGGCACGGTGACGACACGCCGGGGATGCCGCTCTCGGAAACGACGCTTGCGGATGCTTTGAAAGAAGCCGGTTATGTCACCGGTGCAATTGGCAAGTGGCACCTGGGCGACGCGAAACCGTTCTGGCCCAATCGCCGTGGATTCGATGAGTGGTTTGGCTTCAGTGGAGGCGGATTGAGCTATTGGGGAGACTTGGGAAGAATGGATCCTTTGCTCGGTGTGCATCGCGGTGATGAACCGGTCGATCGCAAGTCGTTGACTTATTTGACGGATGACTTTTCAACGGAAGCGGTCAAATTCATTCAGCGTCACGAGACGGACCCGTTCTTTTTGTACTTAGCGTACAACGCACCGCATGCTCCCGACCAAGCCACTCGGGCTCATCTGGAGAAGACGGCACACATCGAGTACGGGGGTCGAGCGGTTTACGGAGCGATGGTCGCTGGGATGGACGAAGGCATTGGGCGAGTCGTCGACCAAATTCGCGAATCGGGGTTGGACGATAACACGTTGATTGTCTTTTACAGCGACAACGGTGGGCGGCGTGAGCATGCGATGAATTTGCCGTACCGAGGTCACAAGGGCATGCTGTTTGAAGGCGGGATTCGGGTGCCGTTCTTGGTTTCTTGGCCAGGGACTTTGCCGGGCGGAGTTCGAGAGCAATCGCCGGTCACGGCGCTTGATGTCTTTCCCACTGTCCTCGCCGCAGCGGGATTGGACCCGAGCAAGAATGAAAAGCTGGACGGCCAAAACTTGTTGGCCGGTTTGACCGACGCGGGAACGGAGTTGCCCAAACGCCCGTTGTTTTGGCGTTACTCGATGGGCGATGATTCGTATGGCTACGCGGTTCGCGACGGGAATTGGAAGTTGGTTGACAGTCGCTACAAGAACCGAAAGCTGTTGTTTGATTTGGCGAACGATCCGTGGGAACGCGAAGACTTGGCCGAACAGCATCCTGAACAAGTGGATCGGCTATCGCGGATGATTGAGGCCTGGGATGCCGGCAATGTGCTGCCGAAGTGGCACGACGCTCACGGCGTCAATGTCAGGAAAGAAGAGGACTCACGAACAGAGGCTGTTGAAAAAGCCGCTCGAGGAGAACGTTCTCGTCCGGGGCTGGATTTGAACTCGATGATTGAGCCGGTGCCAGCGAGAGCGAAATTCATCGACGAGAATTTCTACATCTGGGGCGGCAGTATGGTGCGTGACGTCGACGGCACCTGCCATCTGTTCTACAGTCGCTGGCCGCGAGAGTCGGGACACAATGCTTGGGTCACCCATTCGGAGGTTGCTCACGCGGTGTCGGATGATCCGCTGGGGCCATACCACTTCGTCGATGTTGCCCTGCCCGTTCGAGGCGAACAACTGTGGGACGGCATGTGCACTCACAACCCGACCGTGCATGAGTTCGATGGGAAGTACTACCTCTACTACATGGGGAACACGGGTGACGGTGCACCGACCAGAAAACTGAATATGATTCATCGCAACAATCAACGCATTGGTGTCGCGGTTTCCGATCACCCCAACGGACCATGGAAACGTTTTGACGAGCCACTGATCAACATCAGCGAAGATGCGTCGGCGTCGGATGCATTGATGGTGAGCAACCCGTCGATCTTGCGTCGGGATGATGGGACGTTTGTGTTGATTTACAAAGCGGTTGGCAAGAAAAGACGCATGCCGTTTGGAGGCCCGGTCGTTCACCTTGCCGCGACTTCTCAGTCACCGACGGGACCGTTTCGAAAGCAGAACAAACCGTTGTTCACCGCACCGGGAGTCGCCTTTCCAGCGGAAGACCCTTACATCTGGTTCCAAGATGGCATGTGCTGGGCGATCGTCAATGATCACAATGGACACTTCAACGGAACCGGCAGTGACTCCTTGGCATTGTTTCAGTCGGTCGATGGTTTGCACTGGGAACCGGCCAATTCACCATTGGTGACGGAACGCATCATCCCATGGGCGGACGGAACTCAGCAGTCCGTGCACCGTCTTGAACGCCCGCAACTGTACCTCGAAGACGGCAAACCAACCGTGCTATTTTGTGCTGCGGAGGAAACCAAGCAGAAGCTTCATTCGTTCAATGTGCATTTGCCTCTGAAGTGGCACGGTGACTGATTTGAGCGGGGATACTAGCACGGAAACGTGTTTCAGTTTGGTTGTTCAGTCGGTTGTCTTCGCTGGCTGCTCAGACAAAACACGGTTCATCCAGTTCCAAGCCGCTGAACGATATCGGCTGGGGCGATTCAGCCAGCGATCGTTGTGCCCTGCCTTGGCGAACTCGTTTGGGAATGGACCGAGTGCCTCGGACGTGTTGACTGGCAGATAGGTGAAATTGCGGGCTTCGGGAAGCAGGTTGCGAATGAACTCTTCCGTTCCATACGAACCATTTTGGCAAATCAAGTAGGGGCGATCCCCCACGCGTTTCAGACGCTTGCTCGCTTCGGATCGATATCTTGCGAGAGGACTGCCCCAGTCCGTTCCTTTCCACTCGCGAACGCCATCGAAATGGTCATGGGTGATGAAGGCGGTCCACAAGCTAGCAATCTCATCGTCATACAATCCGATGTAGTTCACTGCGATTGCACCTCGCGAAAATCCGCAGAGGAACACTTGGTCTGGATCCGCGGAAAACTGCTTGATGATACGGGGGACGTTGAGCTTGGCATATTCCACCGTCGCGTTTTCGTCGCCCCACCAAGAGATTTGATTGCGTTGGTGGTCGTTGCTGATGAACGGCAGCGTCACCCAAATGAATTGGCCAGCGGACAATCCAAATCCCAATCCCGCGTCGGCGACTTCGCCAGTCGAACCTGACGCTGGAAAGTGATTGCCGGTGTATTCGAAGATGATCGGCAACGATTCTCCGTCTGCCGTCCAGTCTTGAGGAAGGTAGACGGTGTGGTGCACATCGGTTTCGGCGTATTCAACCGGAGTGACGGCCACTCGTTTGCCGGCGGTAGGCTCCCCTTGGGATAGCTTTGGCGTCTGCAGCAAATGTCCCGAATTGACTGGCAGTGGCGATTGCCCGTTGCCCAACGACCAGGTCGAGAGAAGAAGGCAACCACAGATGACCAGTCGACGGTTCATTCAAACCTGCTCGGAGAGTAAGGCGTTGGGTCCAAGTGCGTTGTTTGTCCGGTGACCATCTCGGCGACCAAGCGGCCCGTTGCCGGAGCAAGGCTCAAACCCAACATATTATGGCCCGTCGCAAGCATGCCATTTTTAAGTTCCGGCAGCGAACCGATGATTGGCAAACTGTCCCAGGTCATCGGTCGCCAGCCGTACCATTGTGATTGGGCTGGCCCGTCAACGGAAGCAACCAAGTACGGCCGAGCTGAATCACGCAGTTGTTGGATTCGGTGTTTGGGAATAGAGGTGTCATAGCCTGCGAATTCCATCATTGATCCGAAGCGTAACCCATCGTCAAATGGCGAGACGCCAACCTTGTGCTCTGGAAAGAGAATTGCATGACTGGGCGAGTGATCCGGTTTCTCGATGGTGACCGAGTAGCCTTTGCCCGGTTGGACCGGGACAGAACATTGAAGTGCCGATTCCCATTTGGTGCTCCAGGCTCCCATCGCGAAAACGAAGTGGTCGGCGGTGAAGTCACCTTGGTTAGTTTCGATGGCGACGATCCGGCCGGCTTCTTTTCGGACTGATTTTAGCTCGCAGTTCTCAACGAAACGAACGCCTCGTTCTTTTAGATTCGTCGCCCATTGCGAGTTCAGTTTGTCGGGACGCACCGAGGTGTCGTTGGGGTACAGGAACGCGCCTGCCAAGCCATCTTTTAGACCGGGATCAAATTTAGGCAGGTTGTTTCCGTCGATGCGAGTCGCTGGGATTCCGAACTCTTCGGACACCAGTCGATCGGTTTTCGCAAAAGATTCCATGCCGCGTTCGGTTTGCAAAACGTACAGCAGCCCCTCTTCTTTCCATTCGCAATCGAGCTTCAGCCGTTCAATCAGCGAATGGTATTCGCTCATCGAGGCTTCCAGGATTGCCTGCAGCGGTTTGCCCGCCGCCAGCATCTGCCGATGGGTGCAACGTTTGGCGAACTGCATCATCCATTTCCAAAGCGCCGGACTGACCTGCGGTTTGACTCGGAATGGTGATCGTGGGTTGAAGACTGATTTCAAGGCAACGGAGAACGCTCCTGGTTCAGTCAGCGGCAGTGCATGGCTGGGGCAGATATAACCGCAATTCGCGTGAGAGCATTCTCCCGCGATGCTGCCACGATCGATGACAGTGACGTCGAGTCCTGCCTCCGCCAAGTAGTGGGCACAAGCGATTCCAACGATGCCGGAGCCGACGATCGTCACTGATTTGGGAGATTGGATTGCGTTCATGAATCGCAGCTCACGAACGAGTGTAGGATTTTCCGGACCAGTTTTTCCACCAGCGTTGAAATTGAACGAGTTGTCTTTCGGCGAAAATTGCTTGACTCGGTGAGAGCGTGTCCGACGCATTCAATTGGAATTCGTAGTCGGCGTCTCCCAACAAGAACAGCAGGTACTTGTAGTAGAGTACCAAGTCGGGGCCTTCGTCGAACGTCGACAACACCGTCAAGGCGTTGGACAATTCGCGGGCGTACTGATCAGCTTGGCAATCGCCATCGGCCGCGGCCTCGCACAATTCGACGTACTTCAGGACTTCGTTGGGCAGGCAATTGCCGATGCCGGTGATCGCGCCCGTCGCACCGCATTTGACAAAGCCGTGGTAAACCTGGGTGTCGACGCCAGCCATCAACAAGACATCGTCGCTGGCGTGGGTGATGTGTTCGCCAGCATAGGACAGCGATGCGGCACCACCGAACTCTTTGAATCCGACCAAGTTCGGGAACTCGGCTCGCAGGTCAAAGAACAAGTCGGCTTTCGTTTCGAACCCGTAGTACGGGCTGTTGTAGATCACGGCAGGCAGATTCGGGGCCGCCGAAAGGATTGCGGCGAAGTGATGTCGTTGTGCGATCGGCGATGTGGCTCGTGAGAGCACACGCGGGATCACCATCAATCCAGCCGCACCGACTTCGGCTGCGTGGCTGGCGTGAGCCGCGGCCAATGACGTGTTCTGTGCGCCGGTTCCAACGATGACGGGCACACCGGCCTGGGTCAATTCGCGAACACCTTGTTGCCGTTGCTGGTCCGTTAAGAGCGGCCAATCGCCCATAGACCCGCAGTAGACAACCGCTGTCATGCCCGCCGACATCATCTCTTGGCCTTTGCGAACCAAACCGGCGAAGTTGATTTGCCGATCAGCGTCGCATGGGGTCATCAGGGCGGGAATGCATCCTTGAAAGATAGACGCATCGACGGCGGGTTGGCTGGTGCTCATGGCGAAATCACTCTGCGATCGCGATTGAATGGTTGATGTTGGACGATAGAGTATGCTCCGATGGGCAAAGTTGTCTTGTCCGAGTCACGATAACCGACTTGAAAATGCGCACAATCTAATAATGCCTTTAAGCAGCCTTCCGAATCAGTTGTTTGAACTGCTCGCCGAACCTTTCACGGCCGAGCGTTTGTTCGATGGTTTGCACGACACGGTGTACTTCATCAAGAACGCGGAGGGTCAATATGTCGTCGTCAACGAAACCTTGGTGCAGCGCTGCGGGCTCAAGCAAAAGTCACAATTGATTGGTCGCACGTCGGAGCAAATTTTGCGAGCACCCTTTGGTGCGAACTTCACAGCACAAGACAAAGCCGTTTTGCAGTCCGGGAAAGCACTCGAAGCTCAATTGGAATTGCACCTGTATGCATCACGAGACGAGGGGTGGTGCTTGACCAACAAGTATCCGCTCCGCGGTCGAGATGGGAACTCGGTGGGCGTTGTTGGAATCTCGCGAGATTTGGGTCGGCCGAACAAATCAAGCGATGACTATCAAAGCGTTGCCAAAGCGGTCGCCTACGCGGAGCGAAATCGTGACAAGCCAACCAGCGTGACTGACATGGCGGAGGTCGCGAATCTGTCACGTTTTCAATTGGACCGCCGGATGCGAATCGCGTTTGGTCTTAATACCGGGCAATGGTTGGTGAAGCAACGCATCGATTTTGCATGTGAACATCTCGAGACAACGGATATGCCCATCGTTGATATTGCGCATGAAGCCGGCTATGCCGATCAGAGCGCTTTCACTCGCCAGTTTCGACGTGCGACCGGAATGTCACCCAGCCACTTCCGCAAAGCTAAACAGGACAACGAACTTTAGTGGTCTGTTACAGCTAAAAGTTTGGGTTGATCGTAGTGGACGAGGCCACGAGTCCTTGGATTTGACGCCAGTTCAGGACTCGTGGCCTCATCCACTACCCTAAAAACAAGTCGTGACAGACCACTGGGCGTTGACGAACCTCAGTTGGAACGCTCGGCAAGTGAGTTTGTCCATTGTCGCGCAGGAAAGCGGAAGTGAGCGGTGACAACCAAAGAGTCCTTCAGGCGTTGACGCCTTTTGTACGCGGGAGCTACGGCGAACAAATGGCGTGTTTGTAGTGGACAAGCTGCTCCGGCAATCGCGTGATATCACTCGCGAATGCAGTACAGTTTGGATGCCGTGCGGAAGTACAACGCACCGTCCGCGATCGCTGGCGTCGACCAAGTCAGTTCATCGATCTCGTTCTTGCCGACCACATCGAACTCGGGACCGCCCGCCAAAATGAACGTCGTGCCGTTGGTGTCGATGCAGAAGACTTGATCGTCCATCACCCACGGCGAGGCCCAAAACGCACGGGCTCGAGGGATGCGTTTCTCGTAGGCCATTTCGCCGGTCTCGGCATTGATGCAGTGAACCACACCGCTCCGCCGCTCCAAAAGATACAGGTGACCTTTGCAAAGCACTGGCGAGGCCATCTGAATGCCCGACTCGGGATTCTTCCAAACGATGAAGTCGTCGTTCGCTGAATCTTCCGAAGTACCAATCTCGCCCTGCCCCCCCGGGGCGATTGCGAACAAGAACCCGCCGCCATCATCGCTGCCGCCGCGGTTTCGGTATTCGGTGCCGACATACAGACGGTCGCCGATAGCAAGCGGTGTGGCTGAGCTGCGACCCTTTTGCATGTTCAATTGCCACAGCAATTCGCCGGTCTGGGGATCGTACGATCGATAGTTCGTTCCGCCGACGATCAACTCGGTGCGGAGGCTGTTCTTCCAAACGATCGGAGAGCTGTACTGGGATGGTTCGTCGCGAGCAACTCGCCAAACTTCTTCTCCGGTTGCGGCATCGAGTGCGACGAGGAATGACTGCTCTTCGTTGTCGACCTGGAGGAACAGTTTGTCGTTCAACAACACGGGTGAGCTGGACGTTCCCCAGCCCGCCCGCATTTTGTACTGACCGAGGTCGCGTTGCCAAACCAGTTCTCCTTCCATGTCAAAACAATACACCCCCATCATTCCAAAGTACGCGTAAACGTGCTTGCCGTCGGTAACCGGTGTCTCCGTCGCGTAAGTGTTCGAACTATGACGTTCCATCACCGGTCGACCTTCGCGGGCGGTTTGTCGCCAAAGCTCGCTGCCTGATTTTGAGTCCAAGCACACGACTTGCCATTGATATGTCTTTTGACTCGGGTCCCTGCCCTGCGCTCGATTGCTGTTGTCTCCGGCCGATTCGGCGTTCGTTTCAGATGGAACCGCTTCGGTCAGGAAGACTCGATCGTTCCAGACAACTGGGCACGACCATCCTTCGCCCCGCATGGGATTCGTCCAAGCGACGTTTTCGGTTTCACTCCAATTGGCCGGATGTGCCGTTTCCGCAACGCCGTTCGCTTGGTCGCCTCGAAATTGAGACCACTGATCGGCTCTGGTTTGCGAACAAATGGACAAACTTGCAAGAGCGATCGCTGCGATAAAGGCAATGTGAACGCGTTGAGATCGATTCGATCGAGAGAAGTTGAGTGTCATGTTGCCCAGTGGGTTGGTGGCAATGGATTTGTCAGGAAAGGTTCGGTGTTGCTGCATGGGAGTTTAGCGGCGCGGAACAGTGCTGGCACGCTCGGGTTCGCGAGGAAACCCGCCGAGAGGCGGGGAAACGAGGCGTTCTAAGCGAACAACCTTTACAATTGAGCGGTGAGTCAACGGATTTCATGCCGCGTAAGGGAACATTGCGATGAATCAAATTAAACGAACCATATCTTCCACCAGGACGCTGCCTCTGCAACGTCGCCAATTCATGGAAGTCATTGGTGGAGTGACCGCCGGATTGGCGTTCAGCGAAGTTGCGATGATGCGAGGTTTACCGCGAGTCAGCGCCGCGGAAGCGAAATTGGAGCACAACACGGTTCGGTTCAGCGACGACATCGAGCCATTGGTTCGGTTGTTGGAGGAAACTCCCAGGAAAAAAGTTGTCCAAGCTTTTGCGGACAAATTTCGGAGCGGGACCAGCTACCGCGAAGTGTTGACCGCTTTGTTGTTGGCAGGAGTTCGCAACGTGCAGCCGAGACCTTCGGTGGGTTTCAAATTTCACGCTGTGTTGGTGGTGAACTCGGCGCACTTGGCCAGTCTTGGTTCACCTGACGAAGATCGATGGTTGCCAATTTTTTGGGCGTTGGATTATTTCAAGTCCGCCCAGTCGCAGGATGTAAAAGAAGGCGATTGGACGATGGCGGCCGTCGACGAGTCGGCTGTTCCGCCGCCGCATCTTGCCAAGAGATCTTTTGAAGAAGCGATGCTGAAGTGGGACGTGGAAGCCGCCGACGTTGCCATCGCTGGCTACGTTCGTTCCGCCGGAGCCAACGAAGTCTTCGAGTCCATGGCACGCTTTGGTTGCCGCGACTTCCGAAGCATTGGTCACAAAGCGATTTATGTTGCCAATGGTTTTCGAACGCTTCAGTGCATCGGCTGGCGATATGCGGAACCGGTGTTGAGATCGTTGACCTATGCATTGCTCAATCACACGGGCGAGCCCAACCCATCGACCAGCGATCTGGCGGCGGATCGCGCCGGCCGAGTGA
>NZ_ANMO01000221.1 GCF_000338295.1 Rhodopirellula europaea 6C | reverse complement strand
CAGGGTTCAGCGGGCGGGCGCGAGCGATTCTCCACTTCAGAACCGTCTAGCTCGCCCGCTCCGTTGCAACCCATGGTTCGTCGTCCGTTTCATTGATGCGTGGGTGGTGCGTACGGGTTACCGTCGTCGTGATTACGTGGAATCAATACGCGCGGGGAAAATGGGTTGGTGTCGCCATCCGGCCCGCGATTGCGATCGGGATCGGGTGTCAGTACCAGGTTGATCCCACCATGGACATTGCCGATCAAGAGTCCCGCGAGGATACCAAAGCCACCAAGCCCGCCGACAACCTCGTGCATGTAATACTGTTTGTTGTCCGCGAGCATTACTCCTGCGATTGCCCCGACGAGATAGAGTCCCGTGACCCACCACCGAATCGGGCGTCCCTGAGTTCGTTTTCGGTCATCGTTTCTTGATATCGCGTGGTGTAAAAGCGTTGCGACGCCGAAGATCACAAACGCAAAGATTGCAGCACCGCCGATCGCGGCGAATCGTTCAGCAATTGTGACGGGTGTATTCTGCATACGACTCTTCCATCGACGAACGCTAGCCGTAACCGGGTCGCGTCGAAAAAGTTTGCCATTGCCAAAACGCGTGGCACGCGACTCCGGTTCACGGCATTGTTATCCCGCATTCCCTGTCTGGTAGTTCTGTCACAACGTCGATGACGTTAAAATATTTGCACTAGAGCCAGACCATCGCGCAAACGATTGCTGCCGTCACGGCGGTGTAAATCAACCCAAGAAACAGGATATATCCTATCGTTTTATGCATTGAGGCGAAACTACCCAGCAACTTTTCACCGAACTTGCGATTTGAAACAACGATTTGAAACGTCCACAAGATGTAGGTAAGTATCGCTCCGATAATGTGTGCGGCGAGGATGGTTTTGAAAATTGTCGTGCCTGAAAACGAGCTATTTTCAGCTAGGCTTCCTGAACCTCCAGAAAACCTAATCAGGCCTTCGAGAGTTAGGACACCAAGGACGCATGCAATAAAAACCGCGTTTTGAATCCTTTTGTGGGTCTTGTATAAACCTTCTTTTGCCAGGCCAATCGCGTAATACACAGCGAATGGAGCGAAAAGATTCAGAATCAAAACGGCGGTCAAAATAAGAGTTGCTGTATTCATTATCGCTTAGATCAAATCGTTTCCTAAACAATTGTGAGGG
>NZ_ANMO01000220.1 GCF_000338295.1 Rhodopirellula europaea 6C | reverse complement strand
CGGCTGTCTACCGCCGAGCAGACGATCTCCGAACGGAACGCGGAGATCCACGAACTACAGATTCTGCTGCAGAACCGCGCGGACACTCGAAATGACCAAGTCGCATTTGGTGCTGCTGCCATCGCCGGAATGGTCGACTGTGACGAATTGGTGATCGAAGAACGCGAACGCCTGGCGCAATTGAAATCCGAATGGGAAGACAAATTCCGAAGCGCTGAAATCGAAGTCTCGCTCGAACGAGCCAAACTTTCGCGAGAGCGACAGGAACTGGCCCGTCGCGCAGAGGAACTGGAAGAACAAATCGACCAGTTGCAGCGTGAAAAAAGAGATGCCCGAAACTACCCCAAAGCCGGCCGCCGATGGCTGGCCGAATTGGGATTGCAATCCGAGGGCGAATGATGCGTCCGCCTCGCTGGTTCAGCGTTTCGTGAACCAGAGACGATCCATCGCATTCCTCGTGGCGGCTACAAATTTCGTGGGGCAGAGCAACGGCTTCTGTCAGCCGAACGCTCCACCAGCCATCAAAGATTATTTCTTGCGGTGACGAATCTTGGCTCGCATCCGTCGTTTCTTGCGGCCTACCTTGCGTCGTCCCTTGCCAGATTTCTTGGTACCCACCTAGATCGCTCTCCTGGAAAAATGTTCGTGTTTTGCGTGCATGGCCAGGTTTCGCGTCTTGGCATCGCCAATCATTGGCGTTCCAAACTGGGGCGAATCTAAACACCGGCCGGATCGAATCGCGTAGCCTAGCAGAACGCCAGCGACCGACAAGGCGAGTTTTCCCTCAGGACGCCGAGGAATCTGTCCATGGCAGCTCGATTTCGCCGCCTCGCCATGCCGCCAGAAAATCAGGCAAGCTGGGCAACACCCCGCGAGCCGTGACGATGTCGTCGGCTGTCATCCAGTGAACCTCCGCCACCTCATCGGGATTGGGCACCGGATCGATGTGGTCTGGAAATTCCGCCACCCACCACGCCAGCCGCGTTCCCCATGGTGTGACACTGCGCCAACACAGCCGAGTCGGCGTCACATCGATCGCCAGCTCTTCTTGCATTTCGCGAATGAGAGCCTCCTCTTCGCTCTCACCCGCCTCGATGCCTCCGCCGGGCAAACACAACTTCCCCGGCGCATTGACGGTCATCGAACGGCGGATGATCAGCAACTTGTCAGCGCGAAACATCACTCCGATCACACCGCGTTTGCGGTTGCGATGTCTCGGTTGGTTCGGTTTGGTATTCGGCAGTCGAGTCATGCTGCGCTTCTACCACCTGATAGACGAAACAGCAAGGGAACCCGCGTCGGATTCAACGTCTCAGTGGCGGTCCGATCACACGCCGACGAATGGCACCGGAACCAGCAAAGCATGCTGGCGAACCCAGGTTTCCACCCCGT
>NZ_ANMO01000219.1 GCF_000338295.1 Rhodopirellula europaea 6C | reverse complement strand
TGCAACAGGTGAAAAAGCGTCAACGAGCGGCATAAAAAAAATTGCTCGACCTCTTCACTCAGCAGAAGCTCGCTTGGGCAGCACCCAATCCGGACGAGGGAAATGGCACGTGTAGCCGTTGGGTACCTTCTCGAGGTAATCCTGGTGCTCTGGTTCGGCTTCCCAAAAGTCGCTGACTGGCTCGACTTCGGTGACCACTTTGCCCGGCCATAAACCAGACGCGTTCACATCCGCGATGGTGTCCACCGCGGTCTGTTTCTGCTGCTCATCGACGTAGTAAATCGCCGAACGGTACGAAGGGCCTCGATCGTTGCCCTGACGGTTCGGCGTCGTTGGATCATGGATCTGAAAAAAGAACTCCAACAACTGCCGGTAACTCGTCTTTTCAGGATCGAAGAAGATCTCGATCCCTTCGGCGTGGTTGCCATGATTGCGATAAGTCGCGTTTGGGACTTCACCGCCGGTGTATCCCACCCGGGTCGATTCGATGCCGGGCAGCTTGCGAATCAGATCCTGCATGCCCCAAAAACAACCACCCGCTAACACCGCTCGCTCTGTCATGACTCTTCTCCATTGAATCTCATCGGATGTGGCATAGGCTTCCATCCTGTGTTGGTCACTTCACACACAGGAAGCCGATGCCACGTTCTATTTGCCAATGCAAAACCGGCCGAACACACGGTCCAGAATATCATCGGTGTAGACCTGACCGGTCACTTCGCCGATCGCCTCGACGGCGAGACGCATTTCAGCGGCCACCAGTTCATGCCCGGCCATCTGCTCTGTCCACTGTATCGCTTGGGCCAGGTGCTCAATCGCGGCGGCCAAAGAATCTTGGCATCGAGCCGCTGTGCCGATCACGCTGCCGGTCTCGCCAGCGTCACGTTGCTCCGCGAATTCGACCAGTCGCTCGATCAGCGCATCAACACCGGCCCCCGACTCACTGCTCAAGGCCAAATCAGCCTGCATCGAATCGCCGTTCCATTCCGTCGGCATCAAGTCTCGTTTGGTTGCCACGCAAATCAATTCCGCCGATCGCTTGGCATCAGCCAAAACCGCGTCGGGGCATTTCAGCGATGCAAAACTATCTTCGCCAGTCGCGTCGATGCACCACACATGCACGTCGGCTCCCCTCGCTGCCTCGGCGGCTTGCAATTGAGCCTCCTGAGAGATCGGTGCCTCCGGGTCGGACTTCTCTCTTGTTTCCAACCCCGCTGTGTCGATCAACTGAAACGAGTGACCGCCCCAACTTGATTCCACGGTCACTAAATCGCGAGTCGTCCCGGCTTGGTCCGTCACGATGGCCGACTCGGTGCGAGACAAAACATTCAGCAATCGACTCTTTCCAGCGTTCGGCAACCCTCGCAAGACAACTCGAATCGTTGGCGATGCACCACCGCGATCGCTCAGTTGTGAACGGGTTTGCAAAAGCAGCGAGCGAAGTTCGTCGAGCCTTTGCATCAAAACTTCGTCGGATATGAACTCGATGTCTTCGTCAACAAAGTCCAATCCAGCCTCGACATCGGCCAACAAATCCAACAGCGTTGAACGAGCCGCCTGCAGTGGTCGAGAGAGGTTGCCGGCCAATTGAGAAAGTGCTTGATCGAGTGTGCCGCGATCTTCCGCTTCGATGACACCGAGCACGGCTTCGGCTTGCGTCAAATCCAATCGCCCGGCGAGAAACGATCGCATCGTGAATTCACCGGGTCGAGCGGCTCTGGCCCCCGCGTGAATCGCCGCGTCCAAACTGGACTGCAACAGCGGTGCTGATCCGATCAGATGCAACTCCGCCGACGGTTGGCCCGTGTAACTGCGCTGCGTGGGCCAAACCATCACATCGACCTCGATCGCACCGAGCGGATCACCGAGAGCGAGTGTTTTCGAGCTTCGAAATGGACGTCGGCCGCTGGCTTCGTTCGAGTCCAACACATTCATCCGACACAGCACATCGATGCAGTCGTGGCCCGACAACCGAACGATCCCGCGAGGTGCGGGAGTCATCGGCGATGCGATGGCGGCAATGGTGTCATCCGCTTCCGATGTCACCGTGCTGCCACACCGGCGGCGGGCGCGGAACTTAACTCACCTGCGTTCGTATTGGGGCGAACTCGATTGGCAATATTTGCCGCACTCCCCGATACACTCGGACCGGCGTCTTCCAACGCGTCCAAGACCATTTGCTGGGACACCAAATCACGCAGCACGATCGGCTCGGCAGGAGATTTTCCCGGATAGATTGCCAGTACCGGAATCGATCGACTTTGCAGTTCCTTTAGCTTCGCTTCGATCTCAGGATCCTGGTCCGTCCAATCGGCCAACATCGGCACCGCATCCAACTCTTCGATCAACTGACGGGTTGGTTCGGTGTTGAGCGCGACGTTGTAGTTCACGATGCAGTTCACGCACCACTTGGCGGTGAAGTCGATCATGACCGTGCGGCCTTCGGCTTGATACTCTTTCAACTTGGCTTCGTCATAAGGCTGCCACGCGATCGTCTTCACACCTTCGGCCGGTTCGGGTGCGGGGCCCAACCAGTGGAACGCCGCAACGCCGATGATGATGGCCGACGCGATACCACCTGACCAAGCATACAAACGTGCTTGCAGGCTGCTCCAACTGGGGACTTTGCCGATGATCCAGCAACCAAACCAAACACCGATCAAGGCCACAAAGACGGGCAGCTTGTCGCCGTCGCTGAACTGGTTGAAAAAGAACGCAACGGTTCCGAGGAACAAGAACGCGAGGAACTCTTTCAGTGTTTCCATCCAAGTGCCGGGTTTAGGCAACCAAGCCACCAAGGACGGCCAGATGCCGATCATCAGATAAGGCAGTGCCATGCCGACTCCCACGATCATGATGACGGCGGTTGTTTGCAAACTGGTCAACGCGAAAGTCAGGCCCAAGATTCCGCCCAGCAACGGACCACTGCAGGGTGTTGCCAAGACGGTTGCGAAAACACCTTTGAAGAATGCACCGGTGTAACCTTCGCGTTGCTGCAAAGCCTGCGAAGTTTTGCCCGCCGCCATGCCGGGAACCGGAATTTCCCAAACACCGAGATAGCTCAGTGCCATCGCGAACATCAACAACGTCAGACCGAGCCGCACCGGGAAGTAGGTGAACTGTTGGCCCCAGTTGAATGACAACAGAACCGCCAGAGCGGTGAGGACCGCGAAGACGGACAGAATGCCCAGAGCGTACACGACGTTGAGGAAGAAGATTCGTTTGCGATCTTCGCCAGCTTGCTGGACAAAGCTCATCACCTTCAAACCGACCACCGGCAACACACACGGCATGAAGTTCAAGATGACTCCGCCGATGAATGCGAACAGCAACGTGGTGCCGAAGGCCGTGCCAGCTTTCTCAGTGTCACCCGATGCTTCTTCGCTGGTTGTCTCGCTGGCAACCCCATGAGCGTCCCCAGAGCCACCGGATGTCGAGTGATCCGTTGCGGAAGCATCCGCCATCGCGATTTGTGGTTCGTTATCGGCCTCAGGTTCAATGCTGGCATTCAGTGCAGGCGAAAGGTCGGTATCAACCCAATCGAGTGTCGCCGCATCGTCCAGAATCAGCATGCGTTTCTTCGCAGCAACATTCATGCGCTGCGGTTTGGCATCCGCATGCGCCGAGTCCACAACGTTGACGACGGTTTGAAACTCGATCGCCTTTGGTTGTTGGCAGCTGTCGTCTGTACAAGCTTGGTAGGCGATCCCGCCCACGATCTTGTGTTCGCCAGTCGAGGCATCGTTTGGAATCGAGATCGGCAACGTCCATGTCACGTTGCCCTTGTGATAGGTCACGCCGGGCAACAGGTCATAATCCACCGGCGGAGATTTGGTTTGGGGTGCCCCGACTTTCAAATCTGATTTTTCGCTGACCACAAAATTGGTCTTTGATTGCTCGTCGTTCACCGAAGATGTGTAGACGTGATATCCCGAATCAGGAATCGCGGTGAATCGGAGCGTGCCCGTTTGTCCGGGTTCCAACTGCGGAGTCAAGTTGATCGCCTCCCACCGCACGACATAATCTTGATCGCGAAAGGTTTGCTTCAGATCAACGGGATGACTTTTCAAACCCGCGGGATCATTGGACGACGTCGACGCCATCGTTTGCCCGGATGGTTTTGAAACCGCCGACGGAACATCGCCGACCAGCTTTGCCGTCAATGTCTCGTTCACCGGCATGCAAGCACCGCCGGTCAAACACGCCAATGCGTCCAAGCGAATCTTCAATGCACCAAGCTGCGAGATCGCTTCGTTGCCGCCCGCGACTTTCGCCTTGGCGGTGAAGGTGACCTCGTCTTCAAACTCTTCAACGGTGATTCCGCCAAAGTCTTCGGAGACACTTCGAAGCGGTTCGCGGTCGCTCTTCCAAGCTCCTGAAATCTTGACGGAGTCCGCTTCGACCAGACTCAATTTGGTCGGTTTGGGCCCACCTTTGGGCTGGGTCGTCGAATACAGGTGCCACTTCGGCTGCAGCTTCACCTGAACGTTGAGTTCGATCTCACCCTCGCCCACAACCGAATAGGTCGCGGTGGCTTCGGCGGGCTCATCAGTTTGCAACGCCGCGTTTCCGTCAGCGGCAAAATCGTCGAGCGAAAACTCGGTGAACAGACCGGCTGCATCGGGCCTATCAGCGCGTACGGGCATCGCCACAGCCAAGGTGAACAACACCGCCAGCAGTGCGGCACCAAGGGCGGGCAATTTCCGAGCGAACCCGGGTTGGTAACAGCGATCCATCGAAAGCATCCTCCGACGAGACAATTCAATGAGACGAAAAGACATCGAACCCCATCGTTCGACCGAAATGAGTCCCGTAGCTTAGCAAAAGTGGCAAACTGAATCGATCAAGGCGGAAATTCGGCTCGAGAGCCGTTCCGGTGACGAGAAAAAGACTCGTCGCCTCAATCCAATCCAATCCACCCAATTTGCCATTCCCACCCACGCATTCAAGCGTAGAAGAGTCGCTCCCAGAGCAAGTTCTTCTGGTGTTGGGCTCTTTATTAAGAATGAACGCGGTCGAGCACCATCCGCCAGTTCCACCCCGCAATTTGCTGATGAAATCCGGGCGTATCCCTCCACCGCCAAATCCAGCCGGCTCGCCGAAAGCGTTCCTTCCAGTTGCACGGGGAAACTGCCGGCCCAACGGGCCAAGTCCACCACCGGGCAATCCCAATCCATCGCGTCGTGATCGATGATCCCCTTCACCGTCTGTCGAGATTCGTCAAACAAGATGTGCTCTCGGTGGACGTCGCGAAGCACCCAATTCTGACGCCAACCCTGAGGCGAACTCTCCATTCGCTCCGCCAACTCAGCAATCAGCATTGATTGGATCGAGGTGCCTTGTTCGACCAACAACTCGGTCGCTGCCATCAAACGATGCGCGAGCTCTTGATAGGCGGGCAACTCATTGTTCGTTCGCTCGATCGATCGCTGATGCACTCCGTCCATACTGACGCAGCGTTCCAACAACGCTCGCCACCGCGAAGCCGTTCCTGGCAATCGTTCGCGCAACAAACTTCCTGAGGACAACCACGGGCTCAACTCATGAAGACGTTTCATCCGTTCACGAAAGCAACGTGGCAACTGATCCGCGGATGCAAACTCGTTTGGCGTTCGATCGGCAAAGACCGCGGGTGAGGGCAGGTCGGCCAACCTCGCGTGAACTTTCGCGATCGCTTCCCCGCCCAGCACCAACGCTCGCGTGGCAGCATCGCTGTCCCTCGCTTCGGAATCATCGCACGCCTGTCCGTCGACCCAAGCGGTGCATTGCCATTGGCGACCTTGATCCGAAACGATCCATCGACCATCTGCGGTCGGAAGAGGAGCGGCCAAGAGTGCCGACTCGTGTGTCGCTTCTTGCTTGGCCGAAGTTGGATCAAGCAACAACTCGGAAGCAACGTCTGATATCAACCCGGTGGAAGATACGTTTGGCTGCGTCATCGCGTCGGCTAGTTCGCTTGCCACGCAGTGCCACCGCGCCGTCGGCGCGCCAGGGGTCGAACACTTCAGCACATAAGACGACGGGTTCGCGGCGGGGCGAATTCGATAGACCCGCCCGCCGCTCAGCCCTGGGTTCCACGAATCGATACCGATCGACGCTGCGTCTGGAAACCAGAGTCGTGCGATTCGTGAAACGTCCAAAAGCGATTACTTTTCAACCAAGAAAGACATGATCGACTGTTCGGGCACCGGCAACTTGAGCAACGGAGCAAATTCAGCAGTTTGTTCGTCGACATCCTTCAAGCATTCAAACAAAACTTCCTTCGACATGCCAGAGAGTCGCTGACATGCTTTGGCAAACTTTCCTTTCTCATGCCATTCGCTTTCGCTGCAAGAAGGCAGCAACGAGGCCAATGCGACACAGGCCGCACCGCGGGCCGAGTCACCCATCTCGAGCAATTGTTCGATCTCAGTATGTTGAGCAATCAACTCCACGAACTCTTCGGGCAAATTCCAACGCGTGGCCAGAATCGCTGCCGCGTCCGCGTGGTTCCAACCAAACATTTCCTGCTCCAAACCGCTGAGTCGCTTGCCCTCCGAAGCTCGTTTCTCTACCAGTTCTTCGTACTCGGCGGGCAATTCCTTCAACAGCAATGGGATCGCCATGTCTTGCAACAAAGCTCCGGCAAACAAGTCTTCAGCGGCTTCCAGCTTCAGAACGCGACCGACTTTTCGAGCGAAGATGGCACGACGCAACGAGTCTTGCCAAAGAGCTTTCAAATCGAAGGGACCAAACTTTGGATTGGGAATCACGCTGAAGACAGCGTTCCACAGCGCGAAATTCACGATCGCTCGCGAGCCGACCAATGTGATTGCCTGCGGGATACTCATGATTTCGCGACTGAATCCAAAGTACGACGAATTCACAAAGCGAAGAACTTGCCCCATCAACCCAGGATCAGCCTCGATTGGTCGCGCAAAGTCGTTTGGCCCTGCCGATTCCTTTTGCGACAACTGCAACAGGCTGATCGCACTGTGCGGCAAGGCAGGCAGGATGTCGACATGAAAAACATCTTCCAAGTTGGTGCTTTCTGCGACGTTCGTCATCGATTTCAGCTCGTTTGTTGTTTTGTGCATTGTTCGCCACGCGATGTGCCTCACGCGGTCTTGATTCTTAGACGGCGATCGAGAATGGACGACCAGGAACCGCTTGTGCGATGCACTCCATCGGCCGTACCAGCCACGAATGCCCGACACTCATTTCCCAACCATTCCTTCGCTGATAGAACCCTACGCCAAGATTTCGCAGAAGCACGCCGCAGCCTCATTCGAAGACGCCCGGATTCGGGATGATTAGCCTCAGTTGGAAGCCTTTGTCGGTCGCACCGTTTGTAGTGACGCGATTTTGATACGTTTCACCAAGACATCAGACGTCGCTCTTTCACCTCATTGGTTGACTCCACGCATCAAGACCCTGCCGCGAATCGAATCCGGCGCCGCGACGTAAACCTTTGACTGACAGAACGTTGAACGTCTAAACGACTCAGCCGGACGGCTCCGGCCCGCGACGTGCAACCGTGTGGCCTCATGGCACTCGTACGAATTCCGTCGCTCGGCAACAGCCGATTCTTCTCGCAACTCGCAGCTCATCACCTGGGAAACAACCCTCAGGTCGATGCGTCGTTCTATTGGAAGCGACTGCGAAGGACGGCCGCCCTCGCAATTTTGCTGGGCGCGGTGAACGTACTCAGTGGCACTTCTGGTTCCATGAAAGCGTCGACCAATTCATCTCGGCCCGCTTCACCGCAACCCATTACTCTTCGGCACGCTGATCCAGAGTTTCGAGTCGATATCCACCCGGATCCCACCTCCACTCTGCCAGCAACCAATCTTGCGTCAGTCCCCGCGACGACGATGCTTGCGTGGAAGATGTCCAATTCCGATGAGTCAAACAATTTGATTGAGGCAAACGATCCGGATGGAGCAACCGAAGAAGCTTTGATCTCCAGCGGCCCTCGCGCCGTGCCTCCTGTCGGCTGGCGACGCACATCGAACGGATGGGAAAACGTCGCGGAATGGCCCACAGCACACAACCAGACAGGGGGGATCTCTGCCCAAGTGTCCCTCTCAGATCAGATCCTTTTGCAGGAGAAACGGGAACCCGCAGTTTTGCGACGTTCCATGGACAAGCTGCGGAGCACCCATCCGGCGATCATCGCTTCAGTCCAAATCGCTAGCGTCTTGGTCCTATTCGCGACCTGGGTGGCACTTCGTGAAAAGCCGTTTCGGCGCGATGATGAACAGACGCCCAATCAGCTCGCTTCTTAACGTTTCGCTGGTCGTTCTCGCAAAACACTCCTGATTGGTGCGAAACGTTCCTGATCCATGCTCAGGCAACCGGTTTCCTGCGAATCTCATTCGGATGGCAATGACCTGTCTCGCCCGTGACCAAACGTGTCACGCCCCTGGCGAATACTAGTGGTGTGAAGAGGAGGCAGCTCACTGCGGTCTTCTCTGTGAACCAACCGTCGACCAGCCATCACATCAACTGGCCGAACTCACTTTGGTGGAAAAGCTGTCGGGCTTTCATTGTCTCCGGCACCATCGTCGATAGGATCGACCTTGCGACTTCGCAGGGATCGCCATGTCTGACCACCGTTGGTCGGAACATCGGTTGGGTTTGAATTGGAAACAAGAAAAGTTTGTTCAGGGAATAAAGGAATCAGGACATGGCAAAGAAACCACGCATGGCAACGCCGGCAGCATCCAAGGGCGTCAAGCTGGATCCAGGTATGAAGACCATTCTGGAAAAAGAACCCGGTCTGAAGACTACGCTTCAACAGATCGAAAAGTCGTTTGGCGACGGTGCGATCATGCCGCTGGGAGCTTCCCAAAAGCTGACCATCGATTGCATCTCCACGGGCAGCCTCAGCCTCGACATGGCTCTGGGTGGAAAGGGCATCCCGCGAGGCCGAATCATCGAAGTCTTCGGCCCGGAATCTTCCGGTAAAACGACGCTGGCTCTGCACATCGGTGCCGAAGCCCAAAAGTCCGGCGGGATCGCGGCGATCATCGATGCCGAGCATGCCTTCGACCCAAGTTGGGCCAAGAAGCTCGGTGTGGAACTGGACAGCCTGCTGGTCAGCCAACCGGGCAGCGGCGAAGAAGCGATGCAGATCTGCGAGATGCTGGTCAAATCCAACGCCGTCGACGTCATCATCATCGACTCCGTCGCGGCCTTGGTGCCCAAGGCGGAACTCGAAGGCGAGATTGGCGACAGCCACGTGGGCTTGCAAGCTCGTTTGATGAGCCAGTCGATGCGGAAGCTGACCGGTGCGATTGCCAAAAGCAAATCGGCTGTCGTCTTCATCAACCAAATTCGCGAGAAGGTCGGTGTGATGTTCGGCAGCCCCGAAACCACTCCCGGCGGTCGTGCCCTCAAATTCTATTGCTCGTGCCGAATTGATGTTCGTCGGATTGGCAGTCTGAAAGACGGTGAAGAGCAAGTCGGTCAACGCGTCAAAGCGAAGATCGTCAAGAACAAGGTCGCACCTCCGTTCCGGATCGCAGAATTCGACATGATGCACTCCAACGGCATCAGCTTCGAAGGCGACTTGCTGGATCTCGGAACCGAGAACAAAGTCGTCAACCGCAGCGGTTCATGGTTCAAGTACGGCGACACGTACTTGGGACAGGGTAAAGAGAAGGCTCGCAACTTCTTGATCGAGAACCCAGACGTCTCCGATGAGATCAAGCAGAAAGTCTTGGCCGCCGGTGGCTTTGTCGCACCGCTCGAAGCGGACGCGGCAGCCGAAGACGAAGAAGCAGTCGAAGATGGCGAAGCCGTCGCCAACAGCTGATCCGCGAATCGGGTTGGTCGCGAGGTCAGTTGACTATGCATGAAACGGATCGTCTCGGGGAAACCTGGGACGGTCCGTTTTTCGTTTTCCGCCGCAGACGAAAATCCTGGCACCACGTTTCTGTTGCTTCATGATGAGTGCACGAGATGCCTCAGCGATACCAAACCGACACCTCACCTGCACGGGGCTGCTCACCCGCGATAACATCGCGGCATGACTGCATCCGATCCTGCTCCAGCCGACTCGTCCGCGACCGACCCAGCGTCCTTCGACCCGACTCCCGAGGTGATCTTCTTGGGCACCGGGACCAGCGTTGGTGTGCCCGCGATTGGATGCGAATGCGATGTCTGCCAAAGCACTGACCCGCACAACAACCGAACGCGTTGCTCGATCTTGATTCGGTTGCCCGAGGGCAATCTGCTGATCGACACACCGCCCGATTTGCGAACGCAATTGCTTCGCGAAAAAATCAAACTCGTGCACGCGGTTTTGTTCACCCACGAGCATGCCGATCACATCTACGGGCTGGATGACTTGCGGTTGTTTCCGTTTCGGCTCGGTCGTCCCGTTCCGTTGTATTGCCGTGCGGACGTCGAAGCTCGCATTCGAACGTCATACGACTACGCGTTTTCACAGCGTGAACAAACCCACGCGGGATCACGGCCCCAACTCGAAATTCTCTCGATCAACAACGATGATCCGTTTGAGGTTCTCGGTGTTCGGGTCACTCCGGTTCCGCTGAAGCACGGACCGCACTTCGAAGTGTTGGGTTTCCGCATGGGCGACTTCGCTTACTGCACCGATACCAATCACGTCTCGGAGTCATCCATGGAACGACTGCGAGGCCTCGACACGCTGGTCCTGGATGCCTTGCGATTCACCCCGCACCCAACTCACTTCAATATCGACGAAGCACTCGAAGTGATCCAAGAGCTGAACCCACGCCAAGCCTTCCTAACTCACCTTTGCCACGACATTGATCACGGCCCAGTGGAAGCCTCGCTGCCCGATCACGTGCACTTGGCTTACGACGGCCTGCGTCTACCGATGCCATCCATCCAGTAGCCGAATGTTCGTCACAACCCGCCGCGTCAGCAAGGCCACCCCAGCCGTAGCCGGATTCGCCAAGAATTCGGACCGCAACCAACTCGAGCATCTGAATCCCGGCGACACCATCAACGTAGGCCAGGTTATCACCTGGCACCCAACCGATG
>NZ_ANMO01000218.1 GCF_000338295.1 Rhodopirellula europaea 6C | reverse complement strand
GAACGGTACGCGTAACCGGGAACGCGCGGGACAGTGTCAAACGGCCAAGTCAATCAGCTCGCGTTCTCCGGTTCACGCGATGGTTACCCGCCATGTTTTGCGTCGTTGGCTGGGTAGAATGGATCGTCCTGTGAGTCAGCTATGAACTCCTCGAGATCACGAGAAAGATGCGGCCAGCCAGTACGTTCTAGCGGGCTCCAGAAGTCAAAGGTTTCAAGTAACCGTTTGCGAAATTGAGTTTGCTTCTGTTCCGTCGGTAACTCCGGTGCAAGTCGCCCATTCATCAGAACCGGATAGTGGATGTATCGCGTGCCAGCTCCCGGGTACGAGTAACCGCCGGGCCCCTTGAATAAAGATGGATCAAATGGCCCCTTGTAGGTCACAAGCCAGTAGAAGCGATTGCGGTCTTCGGACACCAGTATAGCACGGTGAAACGCCCACGCGTGAAGATTACCGTAGCCCTTGAACACCGTTTTGTCGTGTCGCGTCTTCGCGACCCTTATGGCTTGTGCGATCCCGCAGGGAATCGGCTCTTCGCCAGCATTCCACGCCGGAGTGTTGGCGAGAATTTCTGGCGTCACCGTAAATACCGTTGGCGTGCCAAAAACCTCAAACTCATCGGCGGACGTGT
>NZ_ANMO01000217.1 GCF_000338295.1 Rhodopirellula europaea 6C | reverse complement strand
CACCACTTGAACCTCCAGTGAATGTTGTTTGCCCTCGACGGTGATCTTCGGAAACGACAGAACTCCGGTTGTCACCACGCTGTTGCTGTACAAATCAATCGGCGGACCGAGCGGTTGATCATCGAGCGTCAACTGCACGATGCCGTAGTCGCCCGCACACGTGAGCACCACTTCCACGTCGACCGTGCCGGTGAACTCCGGCAATGGAAGCATCAACTTGTCGGCCGGTTTGGCACCGGTCCACCAAAGCTGCGATTGGTTGCTCCACTGATCCTCGTTAAAACGTGACATGTCCTGAGGTTTCGCGTAACCGGCGGTCGCTTTGCCCGTCAGCGTTTCGCCTTCGATCGCACCGGGCACCTTCCCCGTCTCGCGGTCAATCTTCGCCTTCGGGCCACGCAACGCCTCCGCATCCTTCACTTGAGGCAGCTTTGGACCGGTGTAGACCTTTGGTTGTGCCGTTTGAAACTCAGACTCACTGACTGACTTCACCCGATGCGTCAAAACGTGAGCTCCCAGCATTCCACCGACAACGATGTCGGGAAGTTTGTCGTCATTGATGTCCACGATGGAAATCTGCCGACGGG
>NZ_ANMO01000216.1 GCF_000338295.1 Rhodopirellula europaea 6C | reverse complement strand
GTGAATGAGGTTGGCGACTCAAAAACGCATCGCCCAGAACACCGACGCGGGCATCGAAATTCAGGTTGTTGCCTTCCCCGTCCGTTGCCACCGAAATGTATGGATCGCCTTCGGTCGGCTGGTCGACGCAGACGCCCTTGATGACGCAGTGGTGTTGAACTTCCAAGGGACCGTTGTCACTGACCGCGATCGGCAAACCCTCTTCGTCGTCCTGCCACCAAAGTTCTTGCAGTTCCGCCTCCAACAGCCAAGTGTCGTGCGACAGACTTTCGATCTCGACGCTGAGCGACAGGTCGCATGGTGACTTCAAGACCGAAGGCGGCAAGCGTTCGCAAAGCTTGTCCCAGACCGGATCATTGGCCGCGATGCGTGTCGGTATTCGATCCAGCCGCATCGTCGCAACGGCTTCGCCAGGATTCAGGGTCAACTTGGCTTGCAAATTCTCAATCCCGCGATCACCGATGATGTCCAAGTTCAAACGGCGATTGAACAGATCCTTGCGAGACAGCGTCGTCTCACCAGCATCGACGTGCGAGACGATCGCATGCCAGGGCGTTTCGGGATCCGGTTCGATGAACCCATCACCTTTCTCGTCCACGATGACGAACGAGAACGACTCGTCGTCTTTGCCGTCACGACGAACGATCAACTCGTAAGCCCCTTTCGACCCGAGCGACAGCAACGCCACAGACGAAACGGTTTCGCGAACCAGTTCGTTGGCTCCCTTCTTCAGAATCAACTCAATCGGCTGCTCACCCGTGACCGTAAGGCCAATCTCGTCATCGGTCGTGAAGATCGGCAGGTTTTTAGCGCCGATCGAAATTGGCGAAGGACGCAGCCAATCAAACGTCGGTCCCGCGTCGATCGCGGTTGCATTGGCGGGAGGCCACCCCAACCACTCACGAACGTCCGCGTTGTCAGCATCAAACTCGTAAACCTCGCCACCTTCGATTGTCCCGACCAACTGGCAATATAATTCGTCGTCCTCTTTCTCTTTCCGAAGCAACTCAATCGCACCACGGCGAGCGGCCACCCAAATGCGTCCACAATGTGGCGTACGCCCGGCGATGGCGTGAGAAGTATCGTCGGCAGCTTGCATCGGCGAGAAAGCCAACATCTCCGCCGCAGGAAACCGAACGCTATCAAGCCAGCGTTTTGCGTCCTGGTCCACCGACAGTTCATCAACGCCCGCAAAAAAAGGTGTCCGGTGATCGGCCCCGGCCAAGTAGCTGAAATTGACGTAGAAATGACCTCGCGTCGAACGCAAGCAATCCGCCGGAATGGGACTCGCACCGCCGCGGCCCCAAGGCCGAGCTTTCCATCGGCCACGGATCGGCCTCAACGACCGCTGGATCGTCTTGGGCAACTCCGGCATCTCGCCGCAAAGCTCCAAACCGCCGTCTTCGTCCTGCCTTAAGAAAAACTCACCAAAGCGGTACTCGACTTCATCGGCCGTCGCAGTCGATTCACCACTGTTTGGCTTTTTTATGCGTCCCGACTCCACCTGCCGAACGGCTCGACGAATTTCTGGTTCACTGCGAAGGTCGTCAATCAAGCGATCGCGGAACGACTTAGAAAACAGCCCCACCTCGTCCAGCGGTTTCCCACCCAACAAATCGCGAACAATCCCCGCGACCACTTCTTGCCGCCGCATCCAAGTCCGAAACCGACGTGAACCCACCGGCGTCGCGATCTTCGCCAAGTCCGAAACGATCGTCTCATCCTTCAGCGATTCGTTCGTCACATCACGACGAAACCGACGCAGGCAATCCGCGAACGGCCGGCGAATATCTTTGGCGGCCACCGCATGCGTAATTGGCCAAGCGATATGGCAAAATGCCTGCTCCCAATCGCTTTCACCGGGCGAAACGCCGCCGTACTTCGCACTGGCCTTCGTGAACCAATTTGACAACCGCGTCCGGTCGTCGACGCTAAACGAGTGACTGAGTTCCTCGGTCAATCGAGGCCAAAAGTCAGTCCCGTTGCCCGCGTACTCGTATCCCACCTCCACCGCACAAACAACCAACGGCAAATACGAGGTCTGCCAATCGAACGAATCCAGCGACCGCCGTTGTAAACCTTCCTGAACGGCTTCACGAAGCGACTCGCATTCCTCGCGGCTTAATCCGTGATCCAAAAAATACTGCGGCTTTACGGGACCGCCACCGTTACGATCTTGATGTGCCTCGTCTCGACCGACCGAACCATTCGCCGCGAAATGCTCCGCAAGTCGCTCATGATTCTCCCTCAAACGCTCCAACGTGCCCCTCTTCGCTGCAAAATCTTGTTGATTTGATTGAACGGTACTCCTAGACCGCATACGATTTCTTTGATGCTCAAAACCATACCTGCTCAACTTGCGCCTGTGTTGTTCCGGCGGTCGGATTATTGAAACGAAAGAGAATTTTTTGATCGAAGATGCGAGACTTGACTTGCCTGCTCGATTCAGTCAGTGAACTCAATGGATGAACTTGATCCGATGACGATGTATGAGCTCTGCTTTGCCGGTGCGGTCACTGGGGAAACGGAAGTCACATGCCCGCATTGCAAGACGCTGCTGACAATGAAGGTCGACGACCCGATGGGCACCTATTCGCTCAACTGCTGCGAGTGCGAGGGCGAATTTGACGTCGACTTGGCCGACGGGACTGTCCACTGGTTCCCACAAAGTTGATTCGATCGCGGGTCTTCCTATATCCCGTAACTGGAAACATCCATTTCAAACGCGCCTTCGAGGATGAACTTTCGCAGCAGGTCGGCGGCTCGGATGTTGACTTTTGCCGGGCTTCACTTTTTACCGGAAACGGATTCAAGGTAGGCCTTGGCTTTTTGCTTGTCGATCGTTTGCTTCAGATCATCGAAGCAGCCGTATTCATTCAAATTGGAGTCGGTCGTGTTTGTTTTCATCAGGGCGGTCAGCTTCTGCTTGTCGATGCCGCGAATTTTGACCAGGGCATCGACACCTTCAATTCCAGCCTTCGCTTGATAGTCGGTCGATTAATCGCGATACGTGCAGGCTGGGTCAATTTGGATATTGCCGCGTTGGGTGTCGTGCAGGAAGATTTCCGCGATGGATTGCTCGTCTAAGGACAACGATGCAGTTCCGCCACAGTAGACTGTTTCGCCGCTTCGTCTTCGTCCTCCAGGACTCTCAGATACTTTTCAAATCGTGAGTTCATCTAGTCGGTGTTGATCTTACCGGTGCCCTGCTCACTGACATGGCTGTCGACGTCGAAAGCGATCCCGCCACTGCCAAGACCACCGCCGTCACCCAGTTCCCGGTATCGCTGAGACAACACTTGGTACTGGTCGTGCGTCATCGCAAGGCCCACCGTCCAGCTGGCCGACCAGACCGTCGTAAGCGTTTCCTAGATCAGCAAAGTCGAAAACGACCATTTGCACTTTGGGGACTACCCAAAGTTCATTCACTAGCTGGCCAGCGAATTGGAAGCCGACGAAGATGAGTTGCTACTGCTCGCCAAGGAAGCGTGTGCGTAAATCCGGTTCGTGCGTGAAACGATTGACTGCGGTCGAGAACGATTGACGTGATGATCGAAATTCGAAAGCGGTTGATCTGCAGACAAATGGTACCTACCGAGCCATGTTGAGCCACCAGTGGACAAAGCATATTCTCTGTTCCGATTTCAACCCTTTCATTCAGCAACCAATTTCGCAGCTTCGTGACGCATCTCAATGGATAACGGCACCCGTAAAATCATCGTCGAAGCGCTGCAGAACCTAGAAGACAGAATTCCAGTGGCTATTTATGGCGTCAAGGGAATCTGTTTCGAATGCGGTCCCTTTGAGTGGGACACGCATACGGTCTTCGGGCAAGCAGCTGAAGCTCACTATCGAAGGAGCCTGGAAGATATCCAACCGGGAACCTCACCGTTTTTCCATGACCAATGGCAATGCTCGTTCAGCGGCATCGATTTCGTGGAAGTGAGGTTGTTAGCTATGACCAACAATACTCCGCCGATCGAGTTGTTGCTCAATGAAATCCGGAGCCTCATTGACGATTCTGTCGCAAACTTTGCTTCACTTCCATTCACACTCCATCGACAAATCGAGATACCACCGGACCATCCGAAGGGCGAGTCTCGAGTCCCCCAAAGACGGGTAAGACGCAGGTCTGGCACTGGAACGGTGGTTACCGAGTTTGATAGTACTCCCGAGTTTATACGAGACCCTGCATCTCATCTGGACGGAGTTGATTCGCCGATTTGGTACTTTGATCTGGTCATCCGTGATCTTAAGCAGTGCTTGTTGCATGCACATGAACTTGAGCAACAGCGAAAGGCAATCATGCCTGAAGCTTCAGAAGACGCCCTCGTCGACTCGCAAACACCACCGAAGCCTGATAAAGACAAGAAACGCTCCGGTAAAGGCGGGCAAAAGGGGGAGAAGTACGTACACAGCCTGATTATTTCTGCAGCCTTCACGGAGCATCACAACTACCCAGGTGGAGAAATTAACTACGAACCTGTGGTTCTTGCTAAGATGTCGAGAGATCTTAGCGAGGGCCTCAAGAGGTCAAAGAAACCGAGAGGAAGCGACGAGAAGGAGGAAGTATCGAAGAGCAGCACAATCACTAAAACCACAATCTTGCGGTTTCTGGAAAGGCAGGGTTTTTCGAGCCACTCGGAGTACAAAAAATTTTGTGAAGACAGGCATGAGACCAAGTTGACGCGGTTTCTGGACGAGATCTCGGGCGAAGGGATCGGACTGAAAGAACAATCCAACCGAGGTACCCAGCTTGATACAATCAAGGACGAACATGGCTCACCGTCTGAAGATGAGGAGCACGGCTCCTGAGAGTGGCATGCTCACTAGTGCCGCCGGAATGAGTTGGCCTAGCTTGGAATTGAAAAGAACCGGAAACTTCCGTTTTCGCCCATCCTCTTTGGAAGCGTCGTCGTGCCAGCGAAGGCAGCCAAGGTCATCGTGACCGAGAAACTGCAGGTTATTCTGCAGCAGTTCGCCAAAGCAAGGTCCTCCAGCGTTCGTTGGCTCAGCGGAGTCGAATTATCTTGCTGGCTTTCGATGGTCATGACAACGAGGCGATCGAGCAAGCGTTTGGATTGCAGCATGATGCCGTTGGCGTCTGGCGAAGAAGGTGGCGAGATCAATGGCCTCGACTGATCGAGATTGAATGTGCGGAGAAGCCCCATGTCTTGGAGCAAGAAATATTTCGACTGCTTTCTGACTCACCAAGGGCTGGTCGGAAGCGAGTGGTGACTGAAGAACAGCAGGCGGCGATCTTTCAAAAAGCCTGCGAAGATCCCGCCGGCAGCAATCGCCCGATCGCCAAGTGGACGCATCGCGAACTGGCAATGCAACTGATCGCCGACGGTGTCGTGGCAGCGATAAGCGACCGCTGGGATTGCAAGTTGCTGGGGAGTGCAAAGATCCGGCCGCACAAAAAACAAGTTTTGGCTGACAAGCAAAGACAAACTGGCCCCAAGCGTTGACAGGCGTGTAAGCACCATCTGTGCAGCCTATCGTTACGCGCCCGACCTTTACCTCCGCGAAGGAATTCACACGATCTGCGTCGACGAACAAACAGGATTCCAAGCACTCGAGCGAATCTCGCCGGATTGTCTTGCTGGGCCGGGAATGACGATGCTCCGCGAATATGAGTAGGTCCGTCGCGGCACTTTGCGTTTGTTTGGGAATCTTCATTTTGCAACAGGCAAGATCCTTTCTCCGATGTTGAATCAGACGCGAACTGAAGAAGACTACCTTGAGAATATTGACGCATTGGTGAGCATGGAGTCCGATGCTGGCTACCGTTTGATCGCCGACAACCGGACGACTTACTGCAGCGAATCCTGTGTTCGTTGCGTTGCGACGAGTTGTGGCATCGAAGAGGACCTTGGCAAGAGAGGCGTTCGCGGCATTTTGAAGTCGGTCGGCAGTCTCGTCGCATTCTTGACCGATCCTAGTCATCGCATTCAGTTTCTGTCCACGCCGAGACACTGTTCGTGGTTGAACCAGATTGAAATCTGGTTCGGGACGCTGCGGAGCAAGGTGACTCGATGGATGAACTTCACGAGCCTGGAATCGCTTCAAAAAGCGATCGAAGCACTCATCGAGACGATGGCCAATCCTTATGCATGGACCTGCACCGGACGGGTTCTCGCTGCGTGAGAACACAAATGTCAGGCCCGGTGAAATCAAGCGATCAAGCCACCTCAATTCGTTCCGGCGGCACTAGTTGTTCGATTACAACACGGTTGCCTGTGGAATTGCTTCGACATTGCATGCTTCTGCAAAACACTTGTGTTCCGACAAGCCTGTGTTCCGACAAGCCGTCTCCAACGACGCGTTTCATCCGTTTCCGTTTCATCGCGTTTCAGGAATTCAGATGTGATTTGCCAGTTGGCTTGAAACAGCTCGGCATTACTTTCATTGGCTCTCGATGACTTAAAGCCCCTGTTTCACTCTCGTAGTCCGGAGTGAAACGGTGAGAAATGAAACGAATTTGCATAGGTACAGGGCCGAACTTTTGTCTTGCTTCGGTCGATCGCAAATTCGTTGAGGTAACGAAAATATGAAGCCAATTGTTTGTCGCGTCCGCCATATACGCCAATCACGCGAAACTAGCTATTCAACAAAAAGCGAGGATCACACGAAGACAGGAGGACACGCCGAGTGGCCGGCTGCAACCGGCCCTCGGCAGACTCAGACGTCACGAACCGACGCCGGCAGAAGGCGATGGGAACAGGACGACCATATTCTACCCGATCCAATGGAGCAGTCGAATGGTCCGGGTGCCGCTCGCCAAGGTCGCCCAACGGTTAGCAACGTTGGGCTGGACGTGGATGGCCTACTCAACCTGGCCGAATGCTGTAGCGGCGGCTCACCAATCCAGCGTCAGACAATTGATGCGTTCAAAATTGGTGTTGGACACTTAGACCTCGAAGGACTTGAGGGGGGCATCGATCCTATGGCTCTGCTGTGGCGGATCGTCGAGACCTTGCAGGCTGACAGCGAGGTGGATGAACGATTAATGGGAAGGTGTTCACCGTCACGCATTGTACGAGCACTGCAGGATATTTTCTACCAAAGCGAACCGATCTAGCGGCCCAGTCAGGCGACGGTCAGCAAACCAAGTTATCGCGAGTGACACTGCGCACAGGCTAACGGAACTGAAAGGGTAGCACGCTTTGCGTCCTGACTTTCGTGTGGCAGATTCGTCGAATCTGCCATTTTCTTACTCACTAAAAACCACACGCACTTGTGTTCGTTGGCGAACGCAGTGCAATTTCTACTAGGACAAATATGAACTCTAAGAATGAAGACAGGTCGCCACGTTACGCCTCGGCCGCTGACCTAAAGTCGGCGGCACGTGGGGATTGGACCAACATTCTCGTGGACGTGGGCATTCCACGAAAATCGCTCGACGGCAAAGGACATTCCTGCCCGATGTGTGGCGGTGAGGATCGATTCGCTGCGTTCGATGATGTTGCCGATCGCGGGGCTGTGCATTGCCGTCACTGCTTCACGTCTGGGACGACACCGCGTCCCAGCGATGGCATCGCAACACTGCAATGGATCATGGAGTATGACTTTGTAACCGCAGTTCGCTGGCTCGAAGAGTGGCTGGAAACTTCGGGGCGATCCATCAAGCGAACTGGACCCCAGAAGATCACAAGATCTGTACCGATTGAAAAGAAGTCGGCATTGAAATTGCCACTAAATTCTAAGTCGCTTGATCTTGCCGCTCTAGTAAAAAGCGTTCACGAATCGACCAGTGATGAAATGTGGGAGCGTTTTTCAAACAAACTGGGCTTGCCGGTGTTGTGCCTGAAAAAAATGGGCGTGGGTTGGTCAGTCAAACGCAATGCGATGATTTGGCCAATGCAAAATTCCAAGGGCGACGTGGTCGGTGTGCGGATGCGTTCGTTGACGACGAACAAGAAGTGGTCGTTGAAAGGCGGTAAGTCCGGAATATTTGTACCGATCGATTTGCCTGAACATCTCGAGCGTCTGTTTATCGTTGAGGGTGCCACAGATGCTGCGGCTCTCGTGTCACTACGGCTCCCGGTATTTGGTCGTGCTTCAGCATCCGGTTCCCGCAAAACCGAGGTCAACAAGATTCGGGGAATGAAAGTGCAGGAATGTGTGGTTGTGGCGGACTCGGACCAAGCTGGAATCTCCAGTGCAGATCAATTGGTTAAGAGGCTGGTAAGACACTGCCAACGAGTTCGAAGACTCGTTCCACCGGATGGTTTTAAGGACGCAAGGGAATGGATTCAGTCAGGTGCTCTGGCATCCGACGTCTTGGCCGCCGCCGCAAAAGCTCCCAGCCTCAAATTGAAACTGCGATCGGAGGTGAAGTCATGAACGTAATTCAATTCAATGATGACGGAAACAAGCCCGATCCAACCGAGGTCAGAATCTCGGGGACCAAAGTGGGGAACCGCGGAGCGGCGGACGTTGTTTGCCATATCGGGGACACAACAATCCACCGCGATCGACTGACGTTGGCCAAGTCCGGTGACCGAAAACGATTTGCAACCGATATCGCAGCCAAGTTAGGAGAGGCTGGTTCGATTGATCGGGACTCGATCGAAGTGGAGCTCTTGGCAATTGCTGAGCAATTCGATGCGACCGACCACACAAACGATGGCGTCGCAGCATCGAGAATGGAGACGCTTGAACTGCCAGCCGCCTGTGTCGTGAGACCAGAGCTGATTATCCGTCGTGACATTTCCGCGATTGCCGTACCAACCTTAATACAGACTGGGGACCAGGTCACGGGCAATTGGATCCACTACGTTCAACTGAACGGTGAGCGACGCCTCACACCTCTTTCCGAGCGATTGGCGATTCCCGGCGAGGACGACGCGTGGCTATCCCCACTGCCGGCAGACCCGACGGCGGGGGATGTCCGAGACTTTAACCGGTGGAGTTCTGAGAGCCGCCAGCGATGGCTGGACGGTGAAGCTGCCCCCACTACCAAAGACGTTCTTCGTCGCATTTCGGAACGGATAGAGCGGTACATCGTCCTTCCTTCCGAAGGAGAGAAGGCACTTGCACTATCGCTCGCGGCGTGGGTCATGGTGACCTATGTCTACCCTGCACTGCCTGCCGTTCCGTACATCTCCTTGTCGGGGCCGGCCAACTCAGGCAAAACCAGAACGATGGATATATTGTCTCGACTTGTCTTCCGACCGTTGATGACGAGCAACGCGACGGCGGCGACGATTTTCCGAACGCGTCACGCCTTTGGCGGAACAATGCTGCTGGACGAAGCTGAGCGGATGGGGGACTCCCATTCACCGGATGTGCTTGAAACTCGTTCGGTACTATTGTCGGGCTATCGTCGCGGCGGCAAGGCATCACGGATGGAACCCCACGGTGACAGTTACCGCGCTGTTTCATTTGATTGCTACGGTCCTGTGGTTCTTGGTGCGATCCGATGCTTGCCTGGTGCACTGGCAAGCCGGTGCATCACCGTAAGACTGCTCCGAGCAAACAATGGTGAGCCACAGGCGAAACGGTCGATAGATGACTCTCCGATAGAAGAATCAGATCTACGGGATGCGTTGCATTGCTGGACTCTTGAAAGCGGCTATGCCGCGATCTCAACGCCCTCGCCGAAGCATTCACTTGCCAATCGGGATGCCGAACTTTGGGACCCTATGTTCCGAATCGTCGCTCACGCAGACGATTCGACGGCCTTAGAGATGCTGATTCAACATGCGGAAAGTATGGCGTCCATTTCAATGGATGATGCTACGCCAGAGATAGACTCGGTGCTCTTTGAAGCACTTCAGATGCTGTTGAATAGCTCCAATACGCCGACGGCCGGTGACGTACTCCGTCTAGCTCGAAGGCAGCACCCGGATGTCATTAGCGACAAATTTGAACCAAGAGGTGTAGGCGCAATCTTGAAACGCTACGACATCCGCACCGTGAAAACGAATGGTCAGCGTGTCTATCGTACGCCGGTCAAAAGACTGGTCGAAATTGGGAATCGATATGGATTTGACCTGCGGGTCGATGAGACCTAGCCCGGCGTTGACCGCTACGACATGTGCCCTACGTCCATTCCCACCGGCCGACGGGATTTGAGACAGGGGATTGTTCAGGGCACGTCAGGGTTCATAGGGCACGTTGCCAACTCCTACTGGCCTCGGCCAGGAGGAGTACAGGGCAGCGTGCCCATTTCACGCAGCGATATCCAACGGCCGCGTCCAAAGCAATCTACTTCGCTTTCCGTTCATCTTCGCCAACCGGCGATTCTCAATTCGCACCAACTCATTCGAGATCAAGACTTTGAAATCACAACTTACTCCAAGGGTATTGGCTCAACTGGCCAATTCGCGACCGCTGACCAAGAAAGAAGCGGCTCAGTACTATTCTGTGAGCGAACGGACGATCGATCGTTGGCTACTGGAAGGCGTCTTGCCTCCTCAGGCAAAGCTAACGATCGGCGGCACGATTCGTTTTGATCCACACGTACTGGAGACTTGCTTGAAACCCGCTGTCAGTGAATGTGACAACAAATGAACCGCATCGCCCAGCAGTGAGAACGCCTAGCAACCAGTGAGCGTTATCTCGGAGCACGTTTCTTGTCTAATGAGTCGCCGCGTGCATGCAACGCGGCGACTCCATCAGGCGGACGCATTCGAGCCCCACCCGCAATCGTGGGCCGCCCCAGCCTGAAAATCCAAACAAGGGAATCGATAGGGTCCGCTATGGGCACGGACGAACGCCGCACCAAAAACGACCATCACATCAACACGCCGGTTGATCGTCGGCGGGGTCGATCAAACGCAAAGAAGAAGTTTTGTGAACGTTGTTGTTCACTCACTGAAATACTGAACCAAAGAATTGACGATGCAACGATTGGGCTAATCCCTGCAAGACTGGACTCTAGCGTCCGGCCCATCGCTGTTCATTAATCCTTCGAAAATCTTGGAGAAAAACAGATGGCTAGCGTTTTGAAACGCCCTAACGGGCACCACTGGGTTCAATTCTGGGACCTGGGAAAGAAACGGCAGACGATACGGCTCGGCAAATCGTCCCGCAAGAAAGCCGATCGGATCAAAAGCGTCGTCGAGGATTTGCTTTCTGGCTTGAAGCTGTCGCAAGCGCCCGATGACAAGACACTTCAATGGCTCGATGAAGCCGACGACGACATCTATGTCAAGTTGGCTGCCGTTGGCTTGGTCGATGAGCGTAGCTCGACTCGGTTGGCTGCGTTCGTGGACAACTACATCGAGAGCCGATCGGACTTGAAGCCTCGCACGGTCATCAAGTTCAACGCGACTAGGGACTACATGGTGGCTCACTTCGGAGAAGGCTGCGACATGCGGAAAGTCACCGAAGCCGACGGACAAGCATTTCGCGTCTACTTGCTATCGCAACAAAACAGCAAGGGTCAGAACATGGCCGAAAATACAGTGCGGAAACATACACAGATTGCCAAGCAGTTTTTCAATCATGCAGTGAGTCGCAAGCTGTTGCGTGTCAATCCGCTGGCCGGCCTTCCGTCGACCGTCATGCCCAACAAAGAACGAATGCACTACATCACCCACGACGATGCTCGAGCAGTCATTGACGCTTGCCCTGACTCACAGTGGCGTTTGATCTTTGCCCTCGCCCGCTACGGTGCCCTGCGATGCCCCAGCGAGATCCTGGAATTGAAGTGGTCGGACATCGACTGGGACAAGCAAGAAATGCTTGTACGATCGGAAAAGACCGCACACCACGTTGGGCAAGGCAGCCGCCGCGTACCAATCTTTACGGATTTGATGCCGTTCATCGAGGACGCCCAAGAGCTTTCTGAGGGAACTGGGGAATATTTGATCCACCGATACCGCGACCAGGAAAGCAACCTGCGGACGCAGTTGCACCGGATCATCAAACGCGCTCGCCTGTCTCCCTGGCCGAAAGCGTTTCAAAATTTGCGGGCATCGAGGGCGACCGACCTAGTCACGCACCATCCGCTCCACGTTGTCAGCCAGTGGACCGGGCACAGCATTGAAACAATGAAGAAGTTCTATCTGCAGGTGACGGATGAACACCGCGAAGCCGCGTTGGCGATCAAGCCACAATTGCCACCAGAAACGTCTAAGACCCTTTACGCCCCTCCGGAAGGGGAGGCGAAGCCAAAGCCGAAGCCGTCAATGCGAGACACCGCGAGAAACGAGGCGTCAGAAACAGGCCAAAAGCCGTTTTTTACGGGGTTTGGCTTTGAAAGTCTCAAAATGCCCACCCCCTCTATAGCGGCAGAGGGACTCGAACCCCCGACACGCGGATTATGATTCCGCTGCTCTAACCAGCTGAGCTATGCCGCCGATCGAAATGTGAATTTCGAGAGGGCGAGAATGTAGGCGAATCCGCCAAGCTTGAAAAGACGGCTTCGGAGCTTCCCAGCCGGATTTGGCGGCAATTTCGATTTCCAGCGACGGCGCCGGGCGGCAGGTGCCCATGTCGGCATTTCGAACCTTGGACTTGAGCCAACTTCGACAGATTGACGTTGTCGCGGTTTCCCCCGGACCGCTACAAACACCCCTTGGGACGAAGGACCGTACCGATCGCGCGAACCGATCATCCTTTTGATCGCCCTTGGGAAGGAACTCGGATGTACCGACTGCTGCTCTGTTTTCGCTATTTGCGAACCCGCTACATCGCACTGGCCTCCATCATCAGCGTCACGCTGGGTGTGGCCACGCTGATCGTCGTCAACAGCGTCATGGCTGGGTTCTCCGCGGAAATGCACGAACGACTGCACGGACTGGCATCGGACATCGTGATCGAATGTCACGCCTCCGGCGGCATGCCCGATCCCGACGCCCATCTCGACGAGATCAACCGAATTGTTGGCGACCAAATTGCCGGGTCTTCGGTGAGCGTCCATGTCCCCAGCATGCTCGGCATCGATTTCAACGGGCAACTAATCACGCATCACGTCAATCTCGTCGGCATTGATGCGGAAACCTATGACAACGTCAGCCATTTCGGCCGCTACCTGCTGCATCCCGACAACAAAGAATCGGTCACCTTCGATTTGCGAGAAGACGGCTACGAGGAATCACGCGAAGGATTTCCTCACTCGGGTTGGAAGTATCGTCGCGATCACGCTCGCATGGAAAAAGCATGGGAAGCCGAACGCAAACGCATCGCTGAATTGAGCCGAGAAGCTGCGCGTCTGGCCAGCGGCAAACCTCAAAAAGACTCGCCCGAAATGGTTGAATCCGACGGACCGACCATTGGCTTTGGCGGACCTACGCTCGGGACCGTTGTGCCCGAAGGAATTCGAGAAGAAGGTGCCGGCGATTCGCCCGTTTACTTCGATGCAGAAACCGACCAATACCCTGGAATCATCCTGGGAATCGCGACCTGCAGCAACAAGTCTCGAGACGCCGAAGGCAACGTTCGCGATCACTATTATTGCCGCCCCGGCGACGATGTTCGTTTGATGTTCCCGAATGCCTCCGACAAACCCAAAGTTGTCAATCAAAAGTTCACCGTGGTCGATTTATACGAATCGGGCATGAGTGAATACGACAGCACCTTCGCTTTCGTACGCCTGGATCAACTGCAAGACTTTCGCGGCATGATCGATCCAATCTCTGGCACAACCAGCGTCACGACCATCCAGTTGAAACTCATCGAGGGAGCGGATTTGAACGCCGTTCGCGATGCACTGCGTCAACGCTTCCCACCGGACACCTACGCCTACAGCATTCAAACTTGGCGAGACATGCAAGGCCCATTGCTGGCCGCCGTTCGTCTGGAAACAACCATCCTGAACATTCTGTTGTTCCTGATCATCGCGGTCGCGGGCTTCGGTATTCTGGCCACGTTCTTCATGATCGTCGTGGAAAAGACTCGCGACATCGGAACGCTGAAAGCACTCGGTGCCAGTGGCAGCGGCGTGATGAGCATTTTCCTCAGCTACGGTTTGTTGCTAGGAATTGTCGGCAGTGGAGTCGGTTTGATTGGCGGAATCGCATTCGTCCACAACATCAATGACATCGCCTCGGTGATTGAAAAGATCACCGGCCAAGAAGTCTTTGACCCGACCGTTTATTACTTCACCGAGATCCCTACGATCCTCAATCCATTCACACTGGCGTGGGTGATGGCTGGTGCAATCGCGATCGCAACCACCGCCAGTGTTCTGCCCGCGATCCGTGCGGCTCGCATGCATCCTGTCGCGGCCCTTCGCTTCGAGTGATCAACGGCCGTTGATTCCAACTGCCGATCAATCATCCCCTTGAACGCTCTCCCCATTTCCCTCCTTCGACCAACGAATTGATCCATGCATTCCTCGCCTGAACTGCTGCTGGAAGCCCGTGGAATTCGCAAGAGTTACCACAAGGACAAAATCGAATTGCCGATTCTTCGTGGCATCGATGTTGGCTTTGTGACCGGTGAAATGTCGGCCCTCGTCGGACGCAGCGGAAGCGGCAAGAGCACGTTGATGCACTTGCTTGCAACGCTCGACCAACCCGACTCGGGTGAGGTGTGGTTCGACGGAGCTCGCATCGACAACCAAAGTCGTGCACGTCGGGATCACTATCGCAACTCACAGATCGGAATCATCTTTCAGTTCTATCACCTGCTGCCGGAACTGTCCGCGATCGAGAACGTGTTGGCACCCGCCATGATTCGCCGCAGCGTTCTGGGTTACCTTCGCGATCGCAAGTCATTGCGACTTCGCGCCGAAGCGATGCTGGACCGAGTCGGATTGCTCACTCGAAGCCATCACCAACCATCCGAGATGTCGGGCGGCGAAATGCAACGCGTGGCCATCGCAAGATCGCTGATGTCCGACCCTAAGTTGTTGCTTGCCGATGAACCGACCGGAAACCTGGATACAGAAACAGGAGCAACGATCCTGAGTCTGCTTCGCGAATTGAACCGAGAAGATGAGTTGACGATCGTGATGATCACCCATGACGATTCGATCGCCGAAACCGCGGATCGCTGCTACCGAATGTGCGACGGCTTGTTGGAAGACAACGCCTCGGACGCAGCGAAGAACAGCCGATCCAATTCAGCCAAGCTAGAAACCGTCGCCGCCTAACCAACCAATCGTATCACGATCGCCATCCGCGTAGGCCAGGTCTCACCTGGCGACCAGCCAATGCTTTGGAACAAAGCGAGGCGTGATCCGGGCACCATCACAACAGCAACCTTCCCCGGCGGAGAACAAACGCCAGGTGGAACCTGGCCTACGAGCTGGCAAATCCGGCTGCCACCAAAATCAGAACCCGAACGCGTCAGCGAGGGACCACACTAACACATCTTGGCAAATCCAGTTGCCAAGCGACGTAGGCCAGGTCTCACCTGGCAACCAGCCGATTCTTTGGAACAAAGCGAGGCGTGATCCAAGCACTATCACAACAGCAACCTTCCCCGGCGAAGAACTAGCGCTAGGTGGAACCTAGCCTACGAGGTTTGCAGCAGGGGCATGCTTGCAAACGCTCTGGTCTTCTTACTCGACGATCAGTCGAGACCGTAGTGCTCGATCTCAGCCCAGTAATCATCGAACGCGCCATCGGCGTGGAAGTCAGGACTGTTGTCCAAATCGTGGCATTTCATGCAGGCTTCGCGAGCCTCATCAAGCGGTAACTTCATCGCTTCCCGCAATCGAGCCTTCTCTTCGTCGCTGACGCCACTGTCGGCCTCTTCGGCTTTCGTGTGAGCCGCACCAGGACCATGGCAGTTTTCGCAACCGTTGCCGTGCAAGTGCGAACTGACTTCCAAGCCCAAGTACCCGGAAACGTACGGGTAATACCCTTGCGGGTTCCAGCCGGTCACGTGGCAGGAGATGCACTCGGGGTCGAAGTGACGCGAAACGTCGCCACGTTCACCAGGATTAACCAGGTGCTCAGTCGCCTCGAAGTGAGCGGATCCTTCCCAGATATCGTACGCGGTCGTGTGACATTTGCCGCAGGCTTCTGCACCAACAAACTTTTCGCCGGAAGGATGCTGGATAGGCTTGAGCCCCAAGTTGTCGAAGCCCAAATCCCGCAGTTGGAACTGGTAATCCTTCATCAACGCTCGCATTTCAGGAGCGTCTTCAAACTCATGAGTCAGCGGGACACGGGCGTAACGAATGGGGCCATCGGGATACAACCCAACCAATCCAGCGTACATGCCCTTGTCGCCAGTCAAAATCGCCTTCGTCTTGGAGCCTTCAATTGACTGCGGTTGATAGGTTGGCTCGCCGTATCCGCCCGCGATCACGATCAAGTCAAAACCGGGAACGGTTCGAACCAACTCATACGCCGTCTTCTCTTCGCCGTAGAACGTCAGAACGGTGTAGTCAGGATTCTCTTTCTGAATTTCAGCCAAGGCTTCTTTGGCCGATTCGACCGGAGCGACCAACTGGATGTCGTCGCTGAGTTTGGTTTCCAGCGAGTCGGGATCCAAAATTGTGGTGACGCCCAACGTCATACCGCCTTTGCGAACAACGCGATGCGATGGCATCAACGAACGATCAAACGGGATCACATTGGCCGAGACATAGATCGCTTCCTCAGGATCTCCAGGCGATGCTTCCTGAATCAAATCATTCACGCTCAATCGAACGTCGTCGGGGCCGAGCCCCACAGAGACGTAATCCATTTTGCGGAGAGCTTCGAGCGAACGGTGAAACTTGATCTCGGATTGGCGGCCATAACGACGGACCAAATTGCCGGCGTCGATGGGAGCCATCTCCCAACCTTTTTCTCGCAGCTGTTTCAGAAAAGTCATTCGGCGGGCAACGCCGCCCTTTTGATTTTCAAGACCCGTGCAACCACATGGCTCGATGTAACCATGTTGTTGGCCGGTTACAAAAAGGGTCAGCGACGGCTGAGGCCAAGTCTTGTAGTCTTCTGGTTCTTGACCGCCGCCAACGGATTCAGCATCAATCAAGGTATCGATGATTGGGGAATTGGGCCCCGTCAATTGAAAAGCAGCATCCGATTCAGCCGGCAAACTCAACCGCTCAGCGGCCGAACCTTCTGCATCGCTGACCGGGCGTTTGGCAATCATCTTCTCAGGCGAAATCAAATCGATCGGCGATCCGGATAGATCAGCCGCACCAGCATCGGTTCGACGTGCCGCGTCGGGACCAGCCGCTTTCGCAGCAGCCGAACGATGATTCTCGGGCATGCCCAAGGGAGTTGGGACGATCTCCGCTTCGATCTCTTTTCGTGCCAAGGGGGTTGGTACGATTTCGACCTTCCCCAAATCCGAGGCCGATTTCTCCGTCAGAGCGTCTTCGCTGGTATCGATTTGGCTGATGTCGATTTCACCATCGAACTTGCCCGGCTTTTCTTTCTTTGGCGTTTGAGGCTCTTCCGCAGGAAAGATCTCCTCGGTTTCGACCGTCCACGTCAATTTGCGATCAACGGCATGACTGGAATGCTCGGCCGATTTGGCTGCCTCGCCGAGTGAGTCCAGCGAAGCGGAAGTCGCGAAGGAGAGCGGTTGATTTCTCGCAAAACGCCAATCATCCGACGGCAGTTGGACGCGCCCCTGATAGTCCGCAGCTGCATCAACCGCGACTGGTTTGACCGCCACCAATTCGGGCGGCGACAACGATTCGATCTCATCGTTTTCAAACTTTTCCGCCACCGGTAGCTGGGGATTGCACCCCGACAAGGTGAGCGAAGACGCCCCCAGAATGGCCAGCATGCACGACCAACGAGAACGTTTTACAGAAGCCATTGTTCTCGCACCAAACTGGGTCGACAAACAGCGAAAATGGGTGCGTAGCGAATTCATCCGGGCCTGATCAACGGCGTTGAAAGAGCTTCTTTCCGACATTTCGCGTTCAACGCACAAGGGACCACGATCGTCATGGATTTTTTGATTCGATCGCAGCGACGACATCGTCATGGTCCCCTTGGTTACGCGACCCGTTTATCTTAACGCGCCGGCAGCGAAAATTTCAGGCGTAATTTCATGGAAGGCACGTTGGGGTTATCGGACATAATCGTCACCAATCCATAGTCTTCTCGGTTCATGCCCAATCGATCGATTTTTTCGTCACCAGGGGTCAGAGTGAATTCGAGGCTGTACAACGACATCGAACCATTCTGGATCGGATCGTTCAGTTGAGCTGACACGACACCTTCGGGAGAAACCTTGCCGACGGACAGCTTCGTCTTGTCGCGTTCAGGGCCCTTCAAGACGACAAAGGCTTTGGCCGTTTGAGGCTCATTCTCGGTAATCTTTCCGAAGTCGTAGATGTACCCCCCACCGGTGACGCCTTTGAGCTTGGTGCTTTCAAGCATGCTCAGCACACCAACGATTCGGCCGGTCACTGCCGCGACGATTGTCGTGGCCTTGTCGGATTCGCCATCCACGCTGACATCCGCATCGTTCGACACGCTCTCTTCGCCAACCTTGTTGAACGGCATCACCATATTTTGACTGACCGGACCTTGGTCCAACCCGGGAGCAATGGTGGCTTTGACCAAGAACGCCTGGGTCGCTTCCGCGTGTTCGGCGTCGTCCTCTTCGATTTCCATCGGAGTGACTTCGAATTCCGCCAGCTCGTTCATCTCATCACTGGTGAATCGTGGTTGTCCCAACTCAATTTCCTCGCCCATGTAGCTGTAAACCTTCAGCTCCAGATCGATGGGTTCGCCCGAGGCAACCTCTTTGAACGTCAACGTCTCAGGCACCAATTGAACTTGGCGAACGACTTTGCCGGTGATTTCGAACCGGATCGCAACCTGAGCGGGATCGTTGGTCCGAAGTTCAGCTGATTGGCCAAACGTGGTCTCGTTGGTTTTCACCGTCCAAGCCATTTTGACTTCGGTTTCTTCGCCGGGTGCCAGACTTTCGTTTTCCAGCGTTCCGACGGTGCATTTGCAGGTCGACGCCCCGATTTTCAGTGTCAGAGGTGCATCGCCGACATTTTTGACGCGGAAGATATGCTCGCCCTCTTCGTCGGGCTGCATGATTCCGAAATCGTGCTCGTTGCCATCGGGCAATTCAACTTTCGGAATGTCCTCGCTCCACTCCTTCTTCAGAGACGCCATCGCATTGGCGGCCGTGGTTTCGCCCTCAAAATCGATGGGTCCAAAGTGAGGCTCGTAACGGCCGTAGCTGGATTCATTGATGTTGTAAGCAATCGCGGCACCGATTCCGGCAACGATCAAACAGACGAGAAACGTTTTCATGGCAAAACGACGACGAGAAAAGAAAAATCAAGAATCACCGCTGGAGTACGCCCAGTACCTGCAAACGGTTCATCGCAAAGCATTTCCGCCATTACAGACGCAATGAGTCCATCGCTTCCTCAGCCGATTGCCGAACAGGTTGCCGGATGGCGGACGATCCGATCGGCCGAACAACCAAGACAAACTGCAACGACAATTTTCGCGTGACCACGCCGCCGGATTCCGCCAACACCACGGCTTTTTCGGCCAATTCTCGCACGGCTTCTGCTGATTCGCCCTCCGCCTCCGCAATCACGGCCCGCTGCGCCGCAATCCCCTGATGCCGGGGACTTAGCAGTTGGCAGCGGTCGTAGATCCTGCCGGCCTGGGCGAGAACCTCGGTTTCGCCGCCGATCTGGTATCGGTGAAGCATCAACTCTCCGATCGCCTGCAATTTGGACGGATCATTTCCAGCTCGTTGGATTGCGTCGGCCAAAGCATCCTTGAATCGCGGTTTCATATTGGTCGCCGAGCGATTCGCGACGACACGCTGCACCCAATCTTGTTCCATCGCATGCAATCGAAACATCGCGGGATCAAACGCATACGGATCCGCCAACATCGCTCGCTCGCACAATCTCTCTACCCCGACCAGATTCCCTCGACGAATCTGAAGATCCGCATCCGCCATCCATCGTTTGGATTCGGTGACTGGCCGATACGAAACCATCCACAAGCCGACCGCGGCTACCCCAGCCACGACCGCGATCACGGCGGTCTCCGTGACTTTGCCGGATGCAACATTCGTCACTTTTGCCGCTGAAGAATGAGACGGCGTTGTGGCAGGTGACAAAACAATGGCGGCCAACGTCCACAGCACCACCGCGATTCCCGAAACCGTCCAACCACCGGAAAAGCTGAGGTGCAACAATCCCGACGCCAACGCAAACCAAGCGATCCGGCGAACGTCCCAACGGGATGCTCGGGTCGTTTCGCCATAAGCCACATCGGACTCAGCTTCGACCGTCAGACTCGCATTGAACATCTTGAACCACCACAGCCAACCGACCGCACAAGCCAGCGGAATCGCGATCAAGTGAGCGTCGAAATCAGGCAGCTGTTGGTTCCTAATCCCTACGCCCCAAACGGCCAACCAACCCAGGAAGGCTCCCATTGGGACGCACCAACCAGCCACGCCCAACTGCGGTCGAGGTGCAGCAGCCTTCTCTGACGACTCACCAAGCGGCGAAGCATCGGGGGGACATTCCACTCGCCAGATCATCCATCCCCCAACGACCAACAAAGCAACGAGCAAGATTCCCGCGGGCAGTCCACCCGCCCCGAGAGTCTCCGCCACAAAGTGGTGAGGGTCCGCGATAATTTCATGCGACTCGGGCAATCGAAATTGATGATACGCCTGCTGATAGTTCCCCGGTCCCGATCCGGTCCAAGGCGAATACTCGACCAGCCGCCAAGTCGCGTCCCAATACTGAAAACGATATCGCACCGACTCCGGCAACGCCGCAATCCAGCCGGTGCCAAACCAACCTCGAGCCGCCAAAGGCAAGGCAGCAAACACCGCTGAGATCGCCAGCAATAAGGCGGTGACCACTCGTCGTCCGAACGCATTCGCCCAAACGAAATCGACCAAAACACATCCGCCAACGATCAACACGGACAACACGCCCGCGCGACTCTGTGTGTCCTTCAGCGCCAACGCCAAAACCGTGGCGGCCAAAGCCAAACCGACCAACACCGCCACATGTTGGTTTGACGATGCATCACGTTCATGTTTCGATGAATCATCCTCGCGATCGCCAGCAGGACTCTCGCGTCCAACAGCACTTTGCCAAAACCGCAACTTCGCAACAGCACCAGGAAAAGCCTTTCCGAAGACTCGAAGCAGCACAGCGATTACAACGACCAAGGCCATCGCCAGCAATCCCGCCAGAGTATTGGCCAACGCAAATGTTGCCGTTGGCCCACCATCGCGGAGACGGTTTTCAAAGATCATCCGAGCGTTGGAACCTTCCGGTGCGTTGATACCGACTTCGGCCAAGACACGCTCGGGGTCCGCGTTGTATTCACGCAAGGTTTGAGGCAAGGAAACATGCACTTGATGCAGGGCGTGCGTGGCCAGCAAGACTCCTCCGACAACCATCAAACCCAGCAAAGCAAACTGGTTCACGCGATCACGCAAACAGCGCCGCAAGACCACAAACCAAACCGCGCCGACGATCCAAACCCAAGCTTCGTTGCTGGCCGATCGCCAGTCACCACCAATCCTCCAAGCCTCATCGCCGAAACCGGAAGGCACATACAATTGCAAGATAGCCGAGCATCCGATCCACGCCGCCAGAAGCCAGACAATCCCATCGACGAGCAAACCAGACTTTCGATTTACGGAATCATGTGATCGATGTTCGCGATCGCCAGAAATGATCGACCGGCCGACTCTTAAACACTGCACCGCCGCCACGATCAGCAGTGCCGACAAACACCAACCCAGGGCTCCTCCCTGTTCGACTTCCGTCGAGTCAGAGGGATGGTAGAACGCCCACATCATCAACGCCGCAAACGCCGCCAAAACAACCGACGTCATCCCGCCGGATCCGGAAGCGGCGAAAGGAGATCCCTTGGAAACGGAATTGGAATCATCGGCCCAATCCACCGTTGATTCCCGGTTGAGTGATTGCTTGGGCGTGCCGGGTCTGCGTTTGCGATTCACTTATCCGGCCGCCGCCACTGCGTGGATTCCAAGATGCCCACCAGCGTCAATAAACACATCACGATTCCCAGCACCGCGATCGCTTGCCAAACGCCAACATGAGTCAGCAGCAAAGCCGAAAGACCACAGGTCGCGGTGATCAAATGGATGGTTGCCACCGCTCCGGTTCGCGAAAGGCCAAGATCGACCAACCGATGGGACAAGTGACTGTGGTCGCCTTGGAATGGACTGCGGCCCTGTCGAATGCGAATCCAAATCACCGTCGTCATGTCATACAGCGGAACCGCCATCGCACACAAAGGTGCCAGCACCGCGTGCGGACGACTGCCAACCCATCCCGATGCCGTTCCATCACCCGAATCACCAGCGGCAAAGGTTGCCATCAGCATGCCGACCGCGATCAAGAACCCAACCAGATAACTGCCACCGTCACCCATGAAGATTTTCGCTGGCGGGCGGTTGTGAAAAAGAAAACCGATCAATGCTCCGGCGACCACCAACAACAACGACGCAACCAACAACTGAGGCCGGTCGGTCCCCGGGTCAGGAATGGTGAGCATCACCAACGCCATGGAGAACGCGATGATGGCGGCCACTCCCGACGACAGCGTGTCCATGTTGTCGAGCATGTTGAACGAGTTGATCACGGCGACGATCCAGACAACCGACAACAACTTGGTCAGCAATCCGCCGTCGATGAACAACGACAACTCAATGTTCAATCCCCAGACGATCGCCGCTGCGATTCCAAACTGAACCCCCAAGCGAAATCCAACGGGCAATCCGAATCGGTCGTCCGCCAATCCCAAAGCGACCAAAATGGTTCCCGCCAAAATCAACCACCACACATCGCCGCAGCGGGACCAAACACCGGGAGCATGCAGCATCGCCGCGTCCCACCATCCCGCTGGCACAATCGACGGCGATGTCAGATTGCGAAGCGACGTGATCCAGGCCGGCACCGATTCGGGGTCGCTGAGCAACGCCGCGGCCAAAGTGGCGAGCGCGATCGTCATCAGGATTCCAAAGTAAATCCCCAAACCGCCACCCAGCGGCGTCGGCACGGTGTGGCTGCTGTGGCCACCCGGACGATCCAGCAATCCGAGTTGCGCGGCAAATTTCCGGATCGGGAACAGAATCAACCAACTGAACAATGCCGCCAATCCTGCGGCCAAAAGCACGAGTCCGATCGTTGCCGACATGAAATCTCGCGCAATTCAGAAAATGGTGAAACGATAGAAAAGCAAAACGGTGCTACGCCGAAAACGCCAAATGGTTCGATGCCGCCAGACACTCTCGGACGGACAATTTGAACGGCGAATTCCGCTCGTTTCCAGCCGACGACTCGCTATAATCGCGGTTAGCGTCCACCGCCGCTGACATGCACGCTCGTTTCGCTACCAAACGCGTCTGCAAATCACCGGTTCCCGCGACGTCCCGCCTCCCTCCCACCCAACATTGCGTGCCTTGTTCATGCTATCGATCTCGCCCCTTCGGCTGGCTGCTGGTTTTGCCTGGATTGCCTGCCTCGCATCATTCTCCACGTCCCTCGCCGACGCTGCCAATCCGACGTCCCAGGAAAAATGGGCGGTCGCGGACAGTGCTGTCGCGTTTCTGCAGGAACAATGCATCGATTGCCACGATGGCTCCAGCGGCGAAGGAGGATTCGACATTCACTCCGTATCGACCGATCTGTCGAACGCCCACAACTTGGAACAATGGGTTTCGATCCACGACCGAGTCCAAAAGGGCGAGATGCCTCCGCCCGAAGACATCGAGCTCGACGCAGAAACGGCTCGCGATTTCACCGAGCCACTCCGCCATCAATTGCGGACCTATCAGCTCGACCAACAACGACGCAACGGACGTGTTCGAGGCCGCCGGCTGAGCAACGAACAACTGTCTCGCACGCTCCAGGATCTACTGCGAGTCGAATTGCCGCTGGAAGACCTGATGCCTCCAGAGCAGCGGGTTGGAGGCTACGTTCACTTGGCCTCCGCACAATCCATGTCGCACTTTCAATTGAACACGCACCTAAAAGTCGTCGACGCGGCACTCGATGCGGCGTTTTCAAAAGTGCTGGAGCCGACATCGGATTGGGAAATCGACATGCCTCCCAAGAAGATTGCCAACAAACCCAAGGGCCGACGAAACCGTGACCCCGAAATGCGCAAGGGGCTGGCTGTCGTCTGGTCATCCGGAATGATCTTCTACGGTCGCATCTCATCCACACGAGTTCCCGAAGACGGTTGGTATGAGATCACTCTCACAGCGTCCGGTCTAAAGATGCCAAAGGAACACGGCGTTTGGTGCAGCGTCCGCAGTGGCGAATGCAATTCAGGGGCTCCGCTGCTGTCGTGGGTCGGGAGCTTTGAAGCCGAAGCCGAGCCCAAGACAATGACCTACCAAACGTGGCTTCCCAAAGGACACATGCTGGAAGTCCGTCCCGCCGATCGAACGCTGAAACAAGGACGCTTCCAGGGCGGCCAAGTCGGCTTTGGAGAAGGCGAAGACCAAGACATTCCCGGCGTGGCGATGCACTCGCTGAAGATGAAACGCATCTACCCCGGCGGCAACCGCAAAGAATCACGCGAACGTCTGCTTGGCAAACTTCCGCTTCGCTACAACCGCGAACTCAATCGTTCGGAAGTCGACGTCGACAAGTTCAATGAGAAACGAGATCGAAACGAACTGCGAGCGGCAATTGTTCGCTTTGCTGATCTCGCGTTCCGTCGTCCAACCGATGCATCGACCATCGAATCCATATTGCAACTCGCGGAAGAAGAACGACAAAGCGGCGCGACCTTCATCGATGCCTTGCGGGCCGGCTACCGAGCCGTGCTGTGTTCACCTCGTTTTTTGTATCTGACCGAATTCGCGGATGAATCCGGGCAACTGGATGATTGGGCGATCGCATCGCGACTGAGCTATTTCCTGACCGGTTCGATGCCCGATGAAGAACTGCGAAAAGCAGCCGACCAAGGTTTGCTCCGTGACGCGGAGGAACTGACACTCCAAACCGATCGTCTGCTGCAAACCCGACGCGGACAATATTTCCTGGTCGACTTTTCAAACCAATGGTTGGATCTTCTCGACATCGACTTCACGGAACCAGACCGACGGTTGTTTCGCGATTTCGATCCGACCGTGCAGGCGGCCATGCTGGATGAGACACACCATTTTCTGCAGCGTCTTCTGGACGAAGATCGCCCGGTTGGTGAACTGGTCGGCGCCGACTACACCTTCCTCAACACGCGGTTGGCTCGGTACTACGGGCTGACCGAATCGGAAGCTGACATTGCCGATTTGGATGACCAAACCAAACTGGTTCGAGTCGATCCAGAGTCGCCTCGCGGTGGGCTGCTGAGCCACGGTTCGATCCTCAAGGTCACCGCCGCGGGCAACGATACGTCCCCGGTTTTGCGTGGCATTTGGGTATCCGAACGGATTCTCGGAATCGAAATCCCTTCCCCGCCCGAAAACGTTCCCGCTGTGGAACCAGACATCCGTGGTGCGAAAACCATTCGTGAATTGCTGGCCAAACACCAAGCCGACGTGTCTTGCGCAGCATGCCATCAAAACATTGACCCGCCCGGCTTCGCGCTCGAAAACTTCGACGCCGGTGGCCGATGGCGTGAACGCTACATGCAGAAACGCGGCAACGCCTACAAACCCGGTCCCGCTGTCGATCCGAGTTTTGAAATGCCCGATGGGTCAACATTCGACTCTTTCGTCACTTTTCGAAACCTGATCGCGAAGAAAGACGAACGCTTGGCCGCCAACGTGGCGTCGCACTTGGTGACCTACGGCACCGGACAAACGATCCAGTTTGCCGATCGTGATCGAATCGAAGAGATTGTCTCCAGCACCAAGGACAACGAGTTCGGCTTTCGGTCGATTCTGGACGAAGTCATCCAAAGCGATTTGTTTCTTTCCAAGTAAGCCAGACTGACCCGCAAGCCAAGCCAACCCGATAAACCAAACCGAGCCTTCCAAGCGAAGCGTTCATTCACCGCTTCGAACCATCCCGCCAAACGCCCCGCCTTCGAGAATCAATCATGAAACGCAGCAACCTTCATTCGCGAAGTCCACTCAAACGCCGCACCCTTTTGCGAGGCTCCGGCGTCGCGATGGGACTGCCGTTCTTGTCTGCAATGCGGCCTTCATTCGCTGACAACGACAGCGGCGAAGAGTCGGGCCGCGCCAAACGATTTGTCGCCATGACGGTTGGCTTGGGATTGCTCCCCGAGAACTTAGTCCCCGAGGGCGAGGGCATGAACTACCAACCTTCTCGCTACCTGAAGGCACTGCAAGATCTTCGCGAAAAGGTGACGGTCGTCTCAGGTTCGTCGCACCCAGGGGTCAATGGTGGTCACCGTGCCGAAGCCAGCATTTTGACTGCGACGCCGATGGGCTCGTCCGGTGCCGTCAACAACACAATCTCCATCGATCAGTACCTCGCCAAACACAAAGGCCATAAGACTCGCTTCCCATCGTTGGTGTGCAGCACTGGAGGCTCGACCAGTCCGTGTTACACCGAAAGCGGAGCGATGATCCCGCCGATCACTTCCGCGTCGCAGTTGTTCGCGGAACTGTTCGTGAACAGCTCACCGGCAGAACGCGAAAAACAGGCCGACCGAGTCCGCCAAGGACGCAGCATCATGGACATCGTGGCCGAGGATGCAAAGTCGCTGCAACGTGATTTGGGAAGCGGCGACCGCGACCGTTTGGACGCGTACTTCACCAGCGTTCGCCAACTTGAACAACGCATGCAGCAATCACAAAAGTGGGCCGAGATGCCAAAGCCCTCCGTGGAAGCGAGTGCACCGGTCGATATTCGAAATCCCAATGACCTCATCGCTCGAATGAAAACGATGTGCGATGTCGTATCCTTGGCCTTGCAAACCGACTCGACGCGCTACGTCACGCTGCACTTGCCCGGCAGCGGCGGTGTTGTTCCGGTCGACGGCGTTGAAGAAGGCTACCACTCACTCAGCCACCACGGCCGCGACGAAACAAAGCTGGAACAGCTCGCACTCGTCGAAGAAGCCATGATTGGTCAGTGGGGCGAATTCCTTCGCGGACTTGGCCAGCACGGCAATTCGCATGGCAACCTGTTGGACGACACCACCGTGTTCCTCACCAGCAACCTCGGCAACTCGTCCAACCACGACAATCGAAACATGCCCGTGTTGATCGCTGGTGGCGGATTCAAGCATGGCGGCCACTTGGCCTTTGACCGCAAGAACAACTACCCACTGCCAAACTTCTATGTCTCACTGCTGCAGCAGCATGGCATGGAAGTCGACCAGTTCGCGACAAGCACCGGCACCATGACCGGCTTGGGCATCACAGGCTGATCGTCGCCAAATGGCTACGGTGTGAATTCGACCAAAAGACAATCCAATCGTATTCGCCGTTTAGGTATTTGCCAGAGCCCCCTCCTTCAAATCGGTCCGAACCCCCACTGAGCGAATCCGCCTAAGACTCTTTCGCAATGGTGATGTGAGTTGCACTTTGCTTGGAAGTTGCACTGCACAACCAATGGGCATTTAGGGCAGTACAACACAGGCTCAAAACACCACTAAGGGGGAATCGTCTCCCATGGCGACTTCGCGCTGGACTGTTGATGAAGCCTAACGATCGGCTGCGCGCATTTGCAAAATCCGCATGCTCGGGTGCAGAGAGCTACTTAGGCACATCGATAGAGCAAATCCTCAATGGCAGGTGATGCCACGAAGTGATTCCGACAGGAAACGCCCAACAATTGTGCAGCCTCGCTCGCTTTCGATGCAACCATAGGTTTTTCGCCCGTCCACTAGGGAGTCATTGAAAACCCCGTTGTTGGTCCAACAAAGTGAACTTTCAAAATAATCGGAAAATTAATGTCGCATGATCAGAGCCACAGCAATCCGCTTCGGTGAGATAGTTCGCCCCAAGAAAGAAAAAGAAACGAAAGCCCAGCGTGGGGCCAAGAAGACTCAATCGTCTTTGGCCTCCTTATTGCGATGCCGCAGCTCCATACGTTCTTTCGCCAGCTGCCAGACCAGGCAGCAGGTGAATGCAAGGAATATTACCGAACTCGCAGTATGGAATATCACTCAATGGTCCACTCGTCCGTCCTCTCAAATCGAAGTCGTCGTGGCTTCACACTAGTCGAACTCTTGGTGGTCATCGCCATCATCGGTGTGCTGGTTGGGCTTCTGCTCCCCGCTGTTCAAGCAGCTCGCGAAGCCGCGCGCCGCATGAGTTGTGGGAACAACATGAAGCAACTCGGTTTGGCGATGCACAACTACCACAGCGCCTACAACCAACTCCCCACTCAAGGTGCTGGAACCACCCAGGCGGGAGCCGGGATTTTCAATGGCTCGCGACAGTACAACAACGCTAGTCTTTCGGCATTTGTCGGCATGTTGCCGTTCATGGAGCAGCAGGGGCTCTGGGAGCAAATCAGCAACCCCATGAATGTTGATATTGACGGTGCCAGCCCACCTGCGGACACGGCACCTTTGCCATATCCTGCCATGGGGCCGACCCCGGCCTATAACTGGAGCGGTGATGCCTACATCCCCTATATGACAGAGATTGTTGCGTTTCGTTGCCCCAGCGATCCAGGTGTCAGCGGATCTCCTGGCCGTGCACGCACCAACTATGCAGTCAACCTTGGTGACTCCATCAACCACTTCCAGATTAATGGACCGTACGACAACAACTTTAACGTTTCCAGCGTATATGGAACGATCTCCCGAGGGACCGACCGAGGAGCATTTGGCCTTCGCTACACCCACAAGTTCCGGGACATTTTGGATGGTCTATCTAACACCATCGCCCTCGGCGAGATCGCGACATCGTTGGGCGATCGAGACAAACGGACGCAGCCTGCCTTGAACGCTGGCGGCAACACCGATTCTTCGGGAGTGCCAGGCAACCCAAGCTTGTGCCAGCAATGGGTCAGTCCCGAACGACCTCAGTTTTGGTCCAACGGTTCGGATGGTGGAACAGCGCCTTCGCTCGAAGGAGCTGACAGCGTGCATTTCCGTGGTTCTTCCTGGGCGACGTTCTACCCCGCTCACACTGGGTTCCAAACCATTCTGCCCCCCAACCGCGAAGCTTGCTGGGTCGGACATACTCTGTATCCCGGTTTGTTCCCACCTAGCAGTCGGCACCCTGGTGGCTGCCACGTTGTAATGGCCGACGGCGCGGTGAAGTTTATTACCGACAGCATTGAGGCTGGTGATTCAACTGCGGGCACAGTCAATTTTGTTTCCTTTAGCACCGCGAAGCTGACTGGGGTGCGTGCACCTGGCAACGCGAGCCCGTATGGACTTTGGGGTTCGCTTGGCACTCGTGCCAGTCGAGAAGTGATCGGGGAAGAATTCTAGTTGGAATCCAGTATCCATGTTTCACTTTCAATTACTTCCGAATCACCATTTAACTATGTCCCCTTTGAAAATCTTTCGATATCTGATTTGCTGTCTCCTTTTAAGTTCCTTTGGTTTCGCAGCCGGTTGTTCGAGCAACGAAAACCGAGTCGTCGAACCAACCCCAAAGGAAAAACGCGACGCCGATGAGGCCAAAGGGCCCATGAGTGCAGCCAAGGTCTAGCTCCATCGGGCACGATTAAACAACAAAACGCTCCTCGTTCGTCGGGGAGCGTTTTTTATTTGGCACCTGATAATTGCAACCCTCGCCGATCCGGTCGCTCGCAGGAAAGCACACGAGGCGACAACAATGAAACCAACAAAGTACGGAGCAAGTTTTCTTGATGAAAGTCCCGTCGATGCAGACTCACGGTTGCCCAACTCACGGCGTGAAAAACAAGTCAACGTGGCTGGGGTGGGTATGCATCATCGCTGGATTGACTCTGACAATCGGCTGCAGTCCTTCCGAGCCGGTTGCAACGCGTTCGAGCGACCCAAACTCTCAAAAGAACAACCAAGTAGAAGATCCGTTGAGCGATGCTAAGGCTGCTTTTGAAAGTGGCGACTACGACCTCGCATCTAACTTGCTGCGTTCGTTGATGATCGCTCGACCTGACGACGTGAACACGATTTGGTTGGCCGCACGCGTGGAAGCCAAGCGTCAAAATCTTTCGCGGGCACTCGATCTTGCCGAGACCGTTTCTAAAACCGAATGGTCATCACAAAATGAGGTCATCGACTTCTGTATGAAGACCGCATCGGATCTGGCTGACCACCGTCGGTACGAACAAGCTCTGCGGCGATCCATCGCAGCCAACCCAACGCAGCCCGAGGGTTACCACCGTTTGTGGCAACACTTCATCAGGCATGGACGGACGTTTGAGGCAGCCCAGGTGGCGGACTTGCTGACCGATCGAGGGCAAGCAAACACTGACCATCTGGAGTCGCTCATTTTCCGCGGCCAATCGTATCCGCGAAGGTTCACTGGGTCCGAGACTGAACAGACATCGCAACTTTCCGGCCAATTCGCACCCGGTGAAGGACGGGCCCGGTATTACTTTTCAATCGGTGAATTTCGCAACGCGAGGGAAGAGTTGGAAACATCACTCGCTGACAATTCATCCAATCCACCCGTCAATGTCGCGTCCGCGAAAGCCTTGCTTGGCCGCGTGTTAGCTGAACTCCAAGCCGATGACGATTTCTTGAAATGGCATTCGTCGAAGAAGCCATCTTGGGAAGTCTATGACGACTACTGGTTTGCCGTAGGAAGCCACCACTTCGATCACGGTCGGTACGAGTCCGCCATTCACGCACTCCTGCAAGCACTTCGGCGCAATACCGCTGACCTCGTCACATATCAACGGATTCAACAATCATTCAAAGCTCTTCAGCAAGACGAACGCAGCGAAGCTTTCGAGGCGAGAGCCGCCATCGTCAACGAATCACGCGAGACACTGAAGTCGCTGGGACGCGATCCTGGCAACAAAGAATTGGCAGAGAAGATCAGTGGCCAATTGCTCGAACTGGGGCGGCCACTTGAATCGCTTCGATGGGCCGAGCTGAGCGTTCCAACGACCGCGTCCAGGCAACTGACTCAGATAAATCAGCAACGACAAAGGCTTCGCGGAGTGTCTGGTCTGCGTCAAATGATGGCGGAAGACGCGATGTTCAACCTTGCGCCCTCGCAATTTGATCTGCAACCGCTCGCGACGACGGGCACGAGTGGAAACGAACAATTGAGCTGGTCTTCTACGGCCAATGCGAATGTCGAGATAAGTGTCCGAGATGTCGCGTCCGAGATGGGATTGGAATTCCAGTGGTACCAAGGCGAAGAAGTCGACCTATCCTCCATTGCTCTGTATGAATCGCTGGGAGGTGGTGTCGGCGTGATCGACTACGACGCTGACGGTAACCCAGACTTGTATTTTGCCCAGGGTTCCGGTGATCCGCCTGAACTACGCGGGACCCGGCCAAATCAACTCTTCCGCAACCTTGGCCAACGGTTTGAATCCGTCGAACGGCAAAGCAAGTGCGCCGAGCTTGGGTACTCGCAGGGCATCAGCGTTGGCGACGTTAACCAAGATGGATGGCCCGATCTGCTGGTCGCAAACATCGGTCGCAATCGGCTCTTCATCAATTGCGGCGATGGAACCTTTCGCGATGCAACCGATCAGATGCGCGGACAAGGCAAACGCTTCACGTCATCGATGGCGATCGCAGACATCAATCGCGATGCGTTGCCTGACCTGTTCGAAGTCAACTACATCCAACTCGAAGAAGCGTTCGACCCACCGCAATTCGATTCGCAGGGACGAGAGTTGCTGCAAGGTCCACTCAGTCAGCTTCCGCAATCGGATCACTGGTATCGTGGCAACGGACGCGGCGATTTCATCGGCTACGAAATTGACGAATCAATCGCGAAGACGGGCACCGGATTGGGCATCGTGATCACCGACATCGACGGCCGCGCCGGGAACGAAGTTTTCGTTGGCAACGACGCTCGTCCGAACCATTTGCTAACGTCGGAGGATGGTAGCTGGAAAGACATCGCCAGCATTCAAGGAGTCGCCAGCGGACGCTTCGGCCTCTCGACGGCCTGTATGGGGATCGCCACGGGTGATTTCAACCGAGACGGTCGATTCGACATGCACGTTAGCAATTTCATCAACGAATACGACAATCTGTTTCTGCAGACCGAAGGCGGAACGTTTCGCGATGTTGCGCCGAGTTATCAGTTGCCGCAGTTCTGCTCGAACAATGTCGGCTTCGGCTCCAAGAGTCTCGACATTGATCGGGACGGATGGCTGGATGTGATGACGACCAACGGTCACATCTTTGACCAAAGCCATCTGGACGAACCCTTCCGGCAGAAACCTCTGCTCATTCACAGCCGCAAGGATCGGTTCGAACGAGCGGTTGTCACCGAGGCATCCGACTACTTCGATGGAGATTACTTGGGCCGCGGACTTGCGAAGCTGGACTGGAACCGAGATGGACGAGTCGATTTGGTTGTCACCCACCTAGATCGCCCGGCCGCGTTGCTAGAACTCGATGCGAACACAAATGGCAAAGGGCTGCAGTTGGAATTGATCGGCGTGCAGAGCGAACGAGACGCGATCGGAGCCCGAGTTACGATCAAAGCGGCACACGGCAGCTTGGTGGATTGGGTCACCGCGGGCGACGGTTATCTGTCAACCGACGAAGCCGTGCTCGATTTTGGCTTAGCGGATTGCGATGCTGTAGACGAAATCAAAGTTCAGTGGCCCAGCGGCGTCACTCAAACCTTCCGAGACGTCGCGACCGGCCGCCGTTACTTGGTCGTTGAAAACGATTCGAAACTGCATCAGCGGTAGGATCAGCTACCGCGAAATCGTTGTTCGTGGCTCAAGATTTCCCGGGGTCGCACGGCCGAATCCTTTGCCTTATCGGACCGCCCGGCAAAGGATGCAAAGATCACCTAACGGCGTTTACCCCGACATCAATCCAGATTGACGGCCAAATCCGACAATCGTCAAGCCAACTGCGTCTGAATTCTTCGTCAGATTCCGCAGCTTCTGCACACTCTGCAATCTCGTGTGCAATGCTCAGCAACCAACAGCTGAATCGCCCAGAACTTAAGCACACATGCTCAACAATCGGACACGCAGATTACGAACCCCCTCCCCAAAGAGGGGCAAATCGTATACCCAACATTCGGAAGCCTTTCAGATTTTTCCAGAATTTTATTATTTCACTGCCAATTTCTCCCGGCCACACAAACCTGCTTCGGTGAAGTTCTCCCCCCTAAGCTCTCTCGAAACCCCAGCAGGACTAGGTGTTCGATTTCCCAATGGCAAGTTCTGGCCTATTGCTTGCGTTATGCCAATGTGCATCACCGGTGTCACTTTTAGCTGCAGCCACCTGCATCAAGTCACACCACCAATTCATTCGCACATGCACATGGAAATTAAAAGCAATGCGTCGTTCTGACTCCACTCGTTTATCCAGAAGTTCCGGCTTCACCCTCGTCGAACTGCTCGTCGTCATCGCCATCATTGGCGTGATGGTTGGCCTGCTGCTTCCCGCCGTTCAATCGGCCCGCGAAGCTGCACGCCGCATGCAGTGTTCCAACAACATGAAGCAGTTGGGACTGGCCATCCACAACTACCACAGCACATTCAACATGTTCCCAGCCAACATTGGCTCACAAACGACGACCGGTTCACCGTATCGAGGAGCTTCGTGGCTCGTGCAGATTCTTCCACAAATGGAACAGTCGCCTCTGTATGAGAAGCTCACCTTCGTTGACACCGACTTCAGCACCCAAGATCGGGTAAACCGAAACTGGGAAGTTCTCGACGACGCAATCGTTCCCGGCTTCAATTGCCCGTCGAACCCAATGCAGAACTATCGCGACAACAACGCAAATGGTGACACCACCGCGATCGGTGCACCTGCCACTTACAAGACTCAAATTGTCGACTACGTAGGCGTTGCCGGCTACTACTACACACCAGGTGTTCGCCAAGGCGAAGCTGGATGGCAGCCGGGGGCTCGCGGCGACGGCTCGCGTAACGTTTGGACCGGCTACGGCTGGATGCAAGACGCTGGCATCATCGGCATCAACAACTCCAAGTACCGCAACCCAAAGTTTGCCAGCATTCTCGACGGAACCAGCCAAACAATCGCGATCGGCGAACACTCCGCTGAAATGCCTCACGCTGACAAGACTCGCACCGATAGCCGCCCAAGTAGCCACGCAGGTGGAGCATGGAACGCTGGCCCCTCGCAACACGGTTGGTTGGGTTGGACCGCCAACATCACTGTTCCACGTTGGCCCATTAACAGCATCTACTCCGGCAACTACACCCAATTGTATGGCTACACGCTACACAACGGCTTCCGTTCCAACCACGTCGGTGGTGCGATGTTCACGATGGGTGATGGTGCGGTCAAGTTCATCACCGACAGCATCGACTTCGACGACGTCTTCATGGCGATGAACGGACGCAACGACCGTTTCGTCTACCAATATGAATTCTAAACCGCCCCGACTAAGCTCCAATCAAGATCTACCAAGGAATCTAATTTAATGAATGGGTTATCGAGACTTCTAACCGGAACGGCGACGCTCGCCGCACTCACTTTTATCACGGGATGTGGCCCTGAGCTTCCACCCATCGGCGAAGTCACGGGGATGGTTACCCAAGACGGAAAACCTGTTGAAGGTGTCGCACTTGAGTTTGTTCCCACTGAGGGTGGGCGACCATCCATGGCGGTGACGGACAGTGAAGGTCGCTACAGTGCGATGTTCACCGCCGACACTGACGGAGCTCTCGTCGGCAAACATTCCATTCGCTACGAGATCAACGGTCCTGCCGCTCCTATGCCGGCAAGCCCGGACGCTGAGTTCATTCCAACTTCCAAGAAGCCCGACATGGGTGGGAAGACAAAGATCGAACCAAGCGAAGTCGAAGTTGTCGACGGCAGCAACGAAATCAACTTTGAGTTTGTTGCTGGATGATTCTTCTGCGAATTGCGATTGGATCGTGCCTGCTAATGACGATTGGTTGTGAACCACAACCATCGTCAAAGCTGGGGCAAGTGACCGGCACAGTCTTTCATGATGGTGTGCCGGTCCCGAACATGGCAATCGAATTTCACCCTGTCTCCGGCGGGCGTCCATCGCTGGCCTTCACGAACGACAGTGGGCAATTCGAAGCGATCTACCTAGCAAATGTCCCCGGGGCGAAGATTGGTACTCACGACATTCGCTATGAACTGACGCCGGGCAAATTGGCGGCTGATATATCTCCGGCAGAAATGCTGGAGATTGAACGACCCAAGATTGCAAACGGAGCGGTCCTCGACCTGACTCGCGTGACCGTGAAGCAGGGCAGCAATCATTTCGAATTCAAGTTGATTCCGCCTCCCGAAGGACAAGTCCCTGAGGAAGCGGGATACGATGCGATGGCACCACCAGCGGATCCCAGTCTGGAGGTCGATGCAGATGAACCCGAGGTGATGCTCTTCGTTCAGCCAGTCGAAGAAGCCCCGCCGGCAAACGAAGTCACATCGGAGTGAGCACTGCGTTCACTCAGGGTGTGTTTCGACCCATCACCTCCAACGCGATGCCATTCTTCCGATTTCGCTGACGTCAATCTCATAGCCAGCCGACCGGAACGTTTCGCGAAGCACTCTTCGCGAACGTTCGGCAGGGACCTGATCAAGCCAAGCCGGCGAGTTCCGTCGCACGACGAACTCTCGAGATTCCGATCATGTAGGCAGCCGTTCGGAGCGACACTTCGTGCTGAGCCGCCATCTGCCAAACGCTTTCAAAGGCTTCGTTCATCGTGTGATCAAGTTCTTGACGCACACGGTCCAGCGGCCATCGGTAGTGCTGTCGGTTTTGAACCCACTCGAAGTAACTGACCGTTACACCGCCGGCATTCGCGAGAATGTCCGGCAGGATCGTGACACCACGATCGTGAAGTGCCGCGTCGGCATCTGGATCCACAGGTCCATTCGCTGCTTCAACAATCACTTTTGCGTTGATGTCCTGAGCGTTCTTTTGCGTGATCACACCGCCCAGGGCAGCCGGGATCAACACCTCAACATGATCGAGTTTCAGCAACGCATCGAGCGGCAGATGCTCGGCGCGTTCGAAACCTTCTAGCAATCCCTTCGGGTGCGCAAATTTGTGTCGCAGAAGCTCAGGGATATTCAATCCTTCGGCGTTGTAATAGGTACCTGAGATGTCCGAGACCGCCACAATCGGAAACTGAGCGTCGTGCAAAAACTTGGCGGCATGTGACCCCACATTCCCGAAACCCTGGATGGCAACTCGAGTCTTTGCAGCATCCATTCCCAAACGCTTGGATAGCTTGACTGTCAAAGTTCCGACCCCACGACCGGTCGCTTCCTCACGCCCTTTTGCTCCGTATTCTTCAACGGGCTTTCCCGTGATCACAGCGGGATGAAAACCGTGGTACTTTTCCCACTGGTTCCGGAACCAAGCCATCACTTGGTGATCCGTTCCCATGTCCGGTGCAGGAATGTCGGTATCGGGACCGACGATATCATGAATCTGATCGACGAACGCTCTGGTAAGGCGTTCAATTTCTGCCGACGACATTTGACTCGGATCAATTCCGATGCCACCTTTCGCGCCGCCATATGGCAGATCAACGACGGCGGTTTTCCAGGTCATCAAACTCGCCAAAGCGCGAGTCTCGTCCAAGTCGACTTCGGGATGGAACCGCAAACCGCCCTTCATGGGGCCACGACTGTGATCGTGCTGAACTCGAAATCCGATGTAATTCGCGAGACGACCGTCATCAAGACGGATGGTCACTTGGACCTGCACCTCACGCTGAGGCATCAACAAAGCTTCTCGAAGATCCGGATCAATTTCTAGACGATCCGCGGCTTGGTCAAAGAAAATCCGCGTGGATTCGAAAGCTTTCATGTTGCCTACCAGTTTTCAGACATAAACACCACTACAAACCTAGGTCACCAAACAGCGGCGTGCTGAGATAACGTTCACCTAAGCTGCACATCACGGTGACAATACGCTTGCCCTTCATCTCGGGTCGCGCAGCAATCTGAGCAGCCGCCCACATGTTCGCACCGCTACTGATCCCCGCGACGATGCCTTCTTGCTTGGCAAGCTGACGCCCCCATTCGAAAGCATCTTCGTCATCGACCTGGACAACGTCATCGATGATTGACGTGTCCAAGTTTCCGGGAATGAAACCTGCTCCAATTCCTTGAATTCGGTGCTTGCCGGGCGAGCCGCCACTGATCACGGGCGAATGTTTTGGTTCGACCGCGAATGCTTTGAAGTCTGGGTTTTGTTTCTTCAGGAAACGGGCCACACCGGTGATCGTTCCACCCGTTCCAACACCGGCAACGATCGCATCGATCTTGCCATCCGTGTCAGCCCAAATTTCAGGGCCGGTGGTCGCTTCGTGGATCGCAGGGTTCGATGGGTTTTCGAATTGCTGTGGCATAAACGAGTTGTCGGTTTGGTTGACCAACTCTTGAGCCGTTGTGATCGCTCCCTTCATCCCGTCACCAGCCGGCGTCAAAACCAAGTTGGCTCCCATCGCTCGCAGCAACGCGCGGCGTTCGACCGACATCGATTCGGGCATCGTGAGCGTCAGTTTGTAGCCTTTTGCAGCACAAACAAACGCGAGTGCGATTCCGGTGTTGCCACTGGTGGGTTCGATGATGTGCGTTTCGGGATTGATGCTTCCATCACGTTCCCCGGCTTCGATCATCGCCACGCCGATACGGTCCTTCACGCTGTTGAGCGGTTGAAAGAACTCGCACTTGGCGAAGACCGTCGCGTCACCCGAAGGCACCAAGCGATTGATCTGCACCATCGGGGTTTCACCGATTGCGCGGGCAATGTTGTCGAAAGTTTTTCCTCGAGACATCAGGCTGTAACCTCCCATGTATCGCCGCTACGGAACAGCTTAGACAGATCGCCTTCGCCGCGTGCCGCTTTGGCTTGCGTGACTTGCTCGTTGATTTGATCGTTGTACGTCGCCACTCCAGCAACACTGCGCAGAACACCGATTGGTTCTGGCATGTCGGGATATCGCATGCGTGCCAACATCATTTGGATCGATGGATTCGGATCATGTGCATCATGAATCAACAAATCATCGGCTGGGACGTCAGCGGTGTTGACGACTTCGAGATGGCTGCCGACCAAGCGAATACCCTTGTCGCGTTCGGCACCAAAGATCAACGGCTTGCCGTGCTCCAATTCGATCACGTTGTCCGCACGCTGTTTGCGTTCTTGTGCGTAAGCCATCGCCCCATCGTTGAACACGTTGCAGTTTTGATAAACCTCAACGAGTGATGTTCCTTTGTGCTCGGCAGCCGCCTTGAGCGTTTTGCCCAAGTGCTGGACGTGTGCATCGATGCTACGTGCCACAAACGTGGCTTCAGCGGCCAATGCCACGGACAGAGGACTCAGTGGGTGATCGATCGCACCCATTGGCGTGCTCTTGGTGACCTGACCTTCGGTGCTGGTTGGGCTGTACTGCCCCTTCGTCAGACCATAGATCCGGTTGTTGAACAGAACGATGTTGACGTCGAGGTTACGACGCAAGCAGTGGATGAAGTGGTTGCCACCGATCGACAACGCATCGCCATCACCGGTGATGACCCACACCATCAAATCGGGGCGGGTCGACTTCAGCCCGGTCGCAAATGTTGGTGCACGACCGTGGATGCTGTGCATGCCATAGGTGTTCATGTAATACGGGAATCGGCTACTGCAACCGATGCCGCTGACGAACACAGTCTTCTCGCGAGGCACACCAAGATCCGGCAGGATCTTTTTCATCTGAGCGAGAATCGAATAGTCACCGCAACCTGGGCACCAGCGAACGTCTTGATCGGAGGCGAAGTCAGCGGCCTTAAGGACAGGAAGATTCATAGGATTGAATGATTGTGTGGGGATGATTTTGGCAAAGTTGAACGACGACGAAAGCGAGCAGATTGGCGAACGCCTAACCCGCTTTGCTCTGTGAATGCGTCGAAGTGTGTTTGCTGATGGCTTCCACCAATTCGGAAACAGCAAACGGTTTGCCTTGGATTTTGTTGATCCCAATGCAGTCCACGAGATACTCGGCACGAAGCAGCATTCGCAGTTGCCCCGAGTTCAATTCCGGCACGACGACCGTTTTGAACGACTTCAGCAACGTGCCGATGTTGCGAGGCAACGGATTGACGTAGCGAATGTGGGCATGGGACACCGAGTGACCGGCTTGGCGACAACGATTGACCGCCGTGTGGCAGGCACCATACGTTCCGCCCCAAGAAACCACCAAGACATCGCCCGACGTTTCGCCGTTGACATCTTGTTCTGGAATCCGTTCGGCAATCTTCGCGACCTTGGCAGCGCGAGTGTCGCACATGTGTTGGTGGTTGGCAGGATCGTAGGACACGTTGCCCGTGCCATCTTCCTTTTCCAACCCGCCGACGCGGTGCATCAATTCGGGCGTTCCAGGAATCGCCCAAGGACGTGCCAGATTCTCGTTGCGAGCGTACGGCAAGAATGGACCATCGCCGGTTTGTTCTTCCGGATGGCTGCAACTGATTGTTGGCAATTCATCCATGTCCGGAATCTTCCATGGCTCACTGCCGTTGGCGATGTAACCATCGGACAACAACATCACGGGAACCATGCATTCCGTCGCGATCCGCCATGCTTCCACGGCCATCGCGAAACAATCGCCGGGCGAACGTGGTGCCAGGACCGGCATCGGAGCTTCCCCGTTGCGGCCGAACATGACTTGCAACAAATCGCTTTGCTCGGTCTTGGTAGGCAATCCGGTGCTGGGTCCGCCGCGTTGAACGTTGATCACGATCATCGGCAATTCCAACATCACGCCCAATCCCATCGCTTCGCCCTTCAGGGCGATACCAGGACCACTGCTGGCGGTGACCGCCATCGTGCCGCCAAACGCTGCTCCGATGGTTGCACCAATCGCGGCGATTTCGTCTTCGGCTTGAAACGTGCGAACGCCAAAGTTCTTGAACTTGGTCAGCTCATGCAAAATATCCGAGGCGGGCGTGATGGGATACGTTCCGTAGAACATCTCTTTGTTGCTGATCTTTGATGCTGCAATCAAACCCCACGCCAGGGCTTGGTTGCCCATGATGTTGCGATAGGTGCCCGGTTCCAATTCCGCGGCTTCGACTTGATAGCTTTCGCTGAATTCTTCGGTCGTTTCACCGTACGCCCAACCGGCACGAAGAGCCGCCACGTTGGCCGCGGCAACATCTGGCTTCTTGCCAAATTTGGCTTCGATGAATCGCAGCGTTGGATCGAGCGAACGCCCGAACAACCAGTACACCAATCCCATCGCGAAGAAGTTCTTGCAGCGATCGGCGATCTTGGTCGACAAACCGTGTTCGGCGACGGCCGCACGAGTCAGCTTGGTCATCGCGACCTTCACGACCCGATAAGATTGGTCGATCACGTCGGCTTCGAGCGGATTGCTCTCGACCTTGGCGAGTTTGTATTCCTTCTCGTTGAAACCGTCTTCGTTGGCGATCAGGATTCCGCCTTTGCGAAGATCACCAATGTTGGTGACCATGGCCGCGGGGTTCATCACCACCAAAGCGTCCAGGGTGTCGCCGGGCGTGAAGATCGCCTCGCTCGCGAATTGAACCTGGAACCCAGAAACCCCAGCCCGGGTGCCCCGTGGGGCCCGAATCTCAGCGGGGAAATCGGGGAAGGTAGCCACGTCGTTGCCTGCCAACGCCGAGGTGTTGGTCAACTGCGTGCCCAAAAGCTGCATTCCGTCACCCGAGTCACCGCACAAGCGAACAGTGATCCCCGGTACGGATTCGATTTTTTTGTTGGTGGTCGGCGTAGAAGTGGTCATGGATGCGAAATCGCCCTTTCGGGACGTTCAAGCGGGTCGACTCAGCCTGCCTTAAGGGCAGTTGAAAGCTCAGTCGAATCGAAAAGAGGGTGAGAATTTGCCGGTAAGCAACCGCACGGGCGAGAGAGCCAGCAAAAAGTGGTGGACTTTACGGATTGTATCGATCAATCCGGTTAGGAAACTGACCCGAATTCTAACTTTTTTCCCATTCCAGCGTCATACCCGTTCCATCTCACGAACGTAAACCGCCAAGGAAGTTTCGAACGTGGATGCGTCGATCTTGTACTTGGGGGCCGCATCAGTGAACTGATTGCAGTGTTCGGCCAGCACGCGGTACAAAAAACGGAACAAATGCCGGGGCACTCGTAACGACTCAAACGCGGTCAGCATCCGCTCATACGACAACGAATCGTCGAACAATTCCTTCGGATCGGGATGCTTTCCCTCCGCCGCGCACGCAATCATGCGTGAACGCGTCAGGTCATACAACGATTCGCCCGTCCACGAGAAAGCCGGAATGACGTTTTGCTTGTCCAACCGGGCTCGCTCGTGAAATTCACGCGTTTCGCGTTCGGTGTCGCGGTAAAGCTCTTCGGGCAACATCAGCTTGAACCCCAACCCGGGGTGCTTCAGCAATTTGTTGTCCAGCAGTGGCCACACAAAACGACGCATCAGCGCGGGCTTTCCACCCGTCATGTGAGGCTCATCGACTCGGTCCATCAAAACGATCACGCCGTCGAAACCCAACCGCCCCAGCAGCGATTGAAACTTCCGAAGCAACTCATAGCGGTCGTCGGTTCGGTCGTAACGCGGCAACGGCTGGCTGGCGAGTTCCTTTGCCGGGAACTGCATCAGGACCTTGCGAACCGATGACGTCTCTCGTTTTCCAACCCGCATGTGGCGATGAATTCCCATCGCGGCGAATTGGTTGCGGCACCAACGAATCAGATACGGCAGTTTGCCAAAGAAGCACAGCACCGGAATGAACCAGAGCCAATTCCATGTCCGCACACCTTCGTCATCAACGGAGGCCCAAAACAACCAACCGAACACTCCCACAACCAGCACGCACCAAACGATCGCGAACCAGAAATCCAGCGACGAAGTCCAGTTTGCGTACCCCAATCGCTTGCGCAGTTGCTCAAACCGCCCCGAAAATGTCGACGAGGTCGATTGATCGTAGGAAGCCGCCAGCAGCAACAAATCGCGAGCGTCGTTGCGATCGAGCTTGGAGAGTTTGGCTGTGTCGATTCGATTGCCGTTGTCAGCTTTTGGACGATGCGTATCGCTTTCCAACAATACCTGGTCGACCAGTTCGGTCACTCCCAAACACAAGATCGCATCCATGTGATCCCATAAACGCCACGCATCGAGAGCCTTCTCAGGCTTGCGAGACGCCCGGCGTCCCAATCGTTCGCAGAAGTGATCCAGGAACGGATTGAAGTCGTCATATCGAATGATGTAAACGCGGCCGTCCGGGTTCTGGGCATTGAAATGCACCAGATGCCGATCGACCTGCAATCGCATCGCGGTTTTGCCGCTGCCCTTTGGCCCAAAGATGATCGCCGTCGCCGGCTCGGTTGGGTCCCCATACACCTTGTCCCAAGCAGGGTGGTACGCATTTTGGATGCAGTGCTGCTTGAACACCGGGTCGGTCTGCGCATCCTCCTCCGCGAACGGGTTGCGAGCGATGCCGTGATGTTCCAAAAAACTTTGCGTGTTCAAAGGATCAATGTCCGAAAGGAACGACCAAAAGAGCCGGGGGGTCAAAAGTGTCGCTGCGATCAAGAACGACACGTCAAGTCAAACGTTTTCACTCGTCGATCGAAGCAATCATCTTCTTGAAAAGATCGCGGTTCGATTCGATCAAAGCGATGGGGCCATACATCTTCACGAAGTACTTGCGGCCCTCTGGGTGCACCAAGATCGCCCCCATCATCTTGTAATTTTCGCGTTGGACCTTTCGCCCGCCGGAGAACGGTCCGCCGCCCATGGTTTCGGTGAAGGTGCCCGAGACTTCGATTACGTGCGTTTCCCAATCACCTTCCTTCTTCACTTCGGTCTCAGCGACTTTCTTGTTCGAGCCGCTGAATTGATTCTTCCATCGATCCAGGTTGGCTTTGACGTCTCCACCCGCTGCCATCATCGTGATGCGAGCTGACGGTGCATCGTCGCCTTCACCGTCTTTGACCGCGAATTCGTGCTCGACGATCCGGCTGCGAGGGGTCGTTTTCTTAAACGATTCGGGCACTTCCAATGTTCCCGCACCAAAGACATCCACCGTGACAGGTTTCGCCGTGGCGGCGTCTTGAGCTTGAACGTTGGTTTGGCACGCGACAGCGACGAACAGGAACGCTGGCAGGGCCAAAGTGACGACACAACGATTGAGAACACACCGATTCAAAACGGACATGGAGCACCTCGTGGAAGGACGAATGATAGGAAATCGATTGGATTCGATCTCAGGATCTCCACCATAGCAATTCATGCACCCAATTATGAGGGGCTGGCAAAGAAACGCTACACTGCCGACGTCCACCAGCAACCTGCCCAGATTGCCCGTCCATTTCGCGTTGAAACGCCCGATGTCGCCACCACCCGCCGAATCGCCTCGCCGCTGGACCTGGGCTCAATGTCACGCGATGTTTCTCGTCGGGGTCTCGCCGATCGTCGCGAATGTGATCGGCAGCGTCTTCAACATTCTCTACAACCAAACGCAGATTCAGCCGCTGCTGTCGCCGGCTCAAATGGACCGATTTCATGCCTGCTGGCAGGTTTTCAACCTGTTCGTGTATCCGGTGGCGATCGCCTGTTACGTCGTTCCACTCTGGCAACTGCGTCGAGTCCACCGGGCTCTTTTGGATCATCAACCAGTCGCCCCAGAAACCCTCGCCGCTGCCCGTCGACGAGTGATCCATTTGCCGTGGTGGTTTTTGTTGGTCGCCGCGATCGGGTGGCTGTCCTGCATCCCCATCTTCCCACTCGCAATCGCATCCGCGGGTGAACCCTTGTCTGGGTTGGTCGTTTGGCACTTGATCACCTCGTTTGTGATCGCGTCCCTGATCGCGGTCACGCAGAGTTTTTTCGCCGTCGAACTCACCGCTCAAGCCACACTATTTCCCGTCTTCTTCCAAGACAGCAATCCAGCCAACGTTCCCGGCGCGGTTCCGCTCAGCATCCGAGCCCGCGGAATCCTGTGGGCTTTCTCCGCGGTTGTCTGTCCCGTGATCTCGCTGGTGATGCTGTTGATCGTGCCCGACGCAGCCAACTTGTCACCGATGTTTGGCGTCACCGTCGGAGTTGTTGCGATCGCGTTTGGGCTGATCACCAGTTGGATGCTCGGCCGATGGGTCACCGCTCCTGTGATGCAGTTGCAACGCGCGGCATCCAGCGTCGCTCGAGGGAACCTGGACGTCCGCGTCAAGCTTCTTCGCAGCGACGACTTTGGGCACTTGATCGAACGATTCAACCGGATGGTCGACGGATTGCAGCATCGCCAGAAACTGCAGGAGACTTTTGGTCGTCATGTCGGCCGCGAAGCCGCCAAACAGATCATGAACCAAAGCGATGGCCTCAACGGCAGCGAACAAGTCATCTCGGTGATGTTCGTCGACGTCCGCAATTTCACCCGCCAATCATCCAAGCTCTCACCGACGCAAGTCGTTCAAGCACTGAACGTGTTTTTCCAAGAAGCGGTGGAAGTCATCGAATCTCACGGCGGCATGGTGAACAAGTTCTTGGGCGATGGCTTCATGGCGATCTTTGGTGTCGGCGGCAGTGCCATCGATCACGGCGCCAAAGCAGTCGCGGCGGGCCAAGAACTGGCGGCGTCGATGGCGAACAAGAAAACCATGATGCAAGATGCCGGTTGGGAAGATTTCGCAATTGGAATTGGCATCAACACCGGGCCGGCCGTGGTGGGCTGCATCGGTTCCCCCAAACGCCAGGAATACACCGCGATTGGCGACACGGTGAACATCGCCTCGCGAGTCGAATCGCTGACGAAGCCGCTGGGCCACTCCCTGCTGATCACGCAGTGCACGCGAGCGATGTTGCCGGAGTCCTTTCCCGCGACCGCGTTGCCCGAGCAGATGGTCAAAGGCAAAACAACCGCTTTGGCGGTCTATGCGGTCGCCGATCACCCCGAAACTCCAAATGGAACTGGCGATTCTGATCAAGTCGACGACAGGCATGCGTCGACTTCAAAAACGGCGATCTCCGACCAAGATTTGCAGAACACACCGGGGCATTCCTGAAACGAGAACGCATCGCCTATCCGAAGCGTTCACCTCGAATTATTCTTGCCGGCATGCCCGAACACTTTCAACGCTACGCGATCATCCTGGTCAAATTCGCGGTTCCAGTCGCCATCATTTGGTTTCTGCTCAGCCGCATCGAACCTGCTCAGTGGGATGACCTGACGGCCCGATCCATCAACATGCCTTTGTTGGTTGGTGCGCTCGCGGTTGCGATTTGCGCGCTGCTGGTTTCGTTTGTCCGTTGGTGGGTTTTGGTTCGCTGCCAAGGCATCCCACTCAGCCTATTGGAAGCGATGCGTTTGAGTTCGATTTGCTTTCTGCTGAGTTTTGTCTCGGCCGGCAGCGTGGGCGGAGACCTATTCAAGGCGGTGTTCCTCGCCAGACGTTCACCGGGAAAACGCATTGCCGCCGTCGCCTCCGTGGTCGTTGACCGAGGGGCGGGTTTATACGGCCTGCTGTTGCTCGTCTCCGGTGGTCTGCTGCTTCATCAGTCACAAGACCCGTTCGAATTCAATGGCATCACAATCGATGACATCAAGGTCATCACCATCGTGTTGCTTTCGGTCGGCTCGGCCATCCTGGCGATGCTGGTCTTCGGTGGCAAGTTCGTCGACACGCTGCTGCAACGTGGCGAGAAACTTCCCATGGTCGGTTCGCTGATCAAGCACGTCGGCCCGCCGCTACGGATGTTCCATCATCACCCCTGGGCGTTTGCATCGTCGCTTGTGATGAGTGTTGTCGTACAAGGACTGCTGGTGATCAGCATGTATCTGATTGCGGTCTCGATGTACGACCTGCCGCCAACCTTGGCCGAACACTTTGTCATCGTCCCAATCGGCATGCTGATGTCGGCATTGCCGCTGACTCCCGCCGGTGTCGGTGTCTTGGAAGTGACCATCGAAACGCTGTACCACATCGTTCCCGCGACAACGACGGACGCATCAGGAACCTTGGTCGCCTTGGCGTTTGAACTGGTCAAAGTCGTGATGGCGATCATCGGGACGATCTTTTACTGGACCGCCGGCCGCGAAGTCCAAGAGAGCCTCGAAGAAGCCAGCACGAGCGATTCAGACACCGAACAAGCGGCCGTATAGCGGCGGCAGCAACACGATCAATCCGACCGCCGCAGCAGCCAGGCTCATCACCAAAACAGCCCCCGCTGCGATATCGAGTGCCTGTCCGATTCGTGGGTGATGCTGCGGGTGCACAACCGAGACCAGCAACTCAATCGACGTGTTGAGCAACTCCGCCGTCATCACGCCGCCGATCGCGAGAATCAAAACGGCCCATTGAACCGGCTCCAAATGTAGCCAAGCGGCAATGGCGATCACCGCCGCGGTGACTGGCAGATGAACCCAGAAGCTGCTTTGTCCACCAAACGCGAACCAAACCCCGAGCGTGGCACAACGAAATTTCGCGGCCCAAGATCCCGGTTTCGGAGCCATCACTCCAACCCTTCGACGCCAGGCGGCGGAATCAACTGACCGCCCAAGCGACCAAGCCGGGTGGATGGCAGGAAGCGAGGTTCGACCATGAATCCGATGCTTGTGTTGTCGCGTCCAGCATCGACGTTGGCCGCCAACTGGACCAAGAACGATTCGCCGACACGTGTCAAACCAAGCGTCTGACCAACGTTGCCGGTCTCGCCAAAGTCATACACGTTTCCAGCTGAAACGATCCATTTGTGATTCAATCGGTAGTCCAAACTAGTTCGCAGAACCGTGCTGCTGATTGGACCTTCCATCGACAGCACACCAACATACAAATCTCCCAAACCGGGACGGCTGGTGCGGAACCCGGCACTAATCGAACGCAGGCCATTGTCGAAGAAGTCAATGTAGCCATCGCTCAGCAACGTGAAGCGATCACCGATGTTGTACTGAGCGTCAAACATCGTCGGGCCAAGCGTCTCACCAAAGTTGTCGCGATCTTCCTTCGGATACAAAATCGTTTCCATGTCAAACCGGAACAGATCGACAATCCGTTCACGTCCCGGCAGCCCTCGTTTGGTTTGGAAACGATGCTTCATTCCCAAACGCAACTGCTGCAGGTCATCGACGACTGTGTCGCTCGGACTGGTCACGTTGCGCTGAATGCCCTGACGAAACGCATAATTTCTTGGATCGAACTCCGGCGGCAGTGTGCCTCCAAACAAGGTCCCGGTGAACACGCGTCGAAACTCTTCTTGGGCGTTGTCATCGAGCGGATCGTAGTAGGGCAGCTCATCCATGTCCGTGTCGCTGTCGGCATAGAAGTACTCCGCCGACCAATCGATCTTGTGAGCCAATCCGCGAATATTCAGCAGGGAACTTTGGATCGTTGGATCGACTCGCGACATGGGCAGGTTCAAACGCAGACCGCCACCGCCCCACAACCGTGTCACGTCGTCGCCGTTGGTCCCTTCGCCGTAGTGTGCCGCTTCACCAATCGCGAACGGAATCACCTTGACCGGACCAGCATCGATCGGTGCCGATATTTCCTGCCGTGTTCGTGTCACCACACCTTCGCGGTCCAGCTCACCCGGCAACGTGAACGTGCCCGCGGCGATCACCGGATCCTCTGGAGCATCGGCCACTTGCAAATGCTTGTACCCGATCTCGTTGTGCATCGACCAAGTCAGCGTGTCCGCGAAAATGGATCCGCCGAGAGCGTAGTGCTCGATCGTTGGCAGCTCTTCGGTTTCCATGAAGAAATCGTTGACTTGGAAGTTCGCCGCGATGTCCAACATCTGCGAACCGGCATACTTACGGAATCGCAATCCAGTCCGATGATCGGCGTTTTGATCCCACTCCGACTCGAAATACTGTTCTAGGAAATTGCGATCACTCAAATAGCCCACCTCGGCGATGAATTCCCAATCGCCGGCCAAGTGATGTCGATGCTGCAATGTCGCTCGACCGCGATAGGTTTCTTCAGGCTGCAGGTCACGACGGCCTTGTCCGAGGACATCCAATCCGTCGTCTTTGATGATGTAGCTGTCGTAGTTTCCCGATGCCGGCCCGCCAAATCCGAACAAGCTGGGCAGCGCGTACGTTGTTCGAGTCCCCACCGCGGGACCGCGTTCGCTCAAGTAATCGGTCAGCAGAATGGTTTCGACGCCATCGGGAGGGTTCGTGAACCCGAGCAATTGGAACAGATCCCATTCCAACAAAACCTGCGTGCCAAAGATGTCGTCGTTCCGAACATCCGCACCGGTCAAATAAAACGTCGGCTTTCGAAGCGGTGTTGTGAACCTCGGCCAAGCCAGCACGGGCACGCCGCCCAGATAGACGAAGTTGCCGCCGCTGGTGATGATCGGTTCGCTATCCGCGATCGGTTGTCCCGTGATCGGATCGGCACGCACGATGGATCGCTGGGTCAGTTCCAAACGATTGCTTTGCAACCAGTAACGAGGCACACCCATACGACTGCTGGTGACTGCGGCGTCGATGGCGGTGAAGTTGCCGCGATTGATCTGTTGCATCACCTCCGCTTTCAATCGCACCGTCCCCGCGTATTCAGGAATCGTTGTGATCGTCTCAGCATCCAACACCATGCCGACTTCTTGGGTGACGTTGTAGTACATCGATTCGGCGTAGATGACCCTGTCACCTTGCTGGAACACGATGTCGCCTTCGAGATAAATCTCTCCGTCGTTGGATTTGAAATCCTGGATCCCTTGAAAGACGTCACTCAGTCGAGGCATCCAAGCGACGATCCGATTGGCTGACAACGACACCGTGCCGAGTGGCATGATTTCGCCGCTCGGCAAACGAGCCGAAACGTCTTGGACGGTCACGGTGATCCCACCACGGCCGATCGCCACCGATTCGTTTGTACCGGGACGATTGATGTATTGCAGATCCGCGGGCGTATTCGACCCGCGAGATGTAATGCTGATCGCTCGCGTGCCACCTGCGACGATGAAGGGCGATCCCCCAAGCCCCGTGACGCTTGGCGTCGTGGTCACAGACGGAGGAGTCTGCGCTATCGGAGGTTGAAAACTTTGCACCGGAGGTGGCTGGTTGGAAACCATGGGAGGATCGAGCACCAAACCGCCCGACGGCAAATTGGGCTCTCCCATCACCGGCTCAAGATACTGAACGGGTTGGATGTACTGAGAATCCGGCGGGGGCGATCCCGAGCCGAGTTGACCGGACTGCGTGGGTTGGCTGGGAGTGTCCGGGCGGATGCCCATTTTCGCCCACCATGCCGGTGAAATCTCAGCGCGTCCGCGATACTGTTCGGCTCTGACGATCGGCACCGACTCCAATTTGACGGTCCGCACGATCGGCTGAGTGGTTGTCTGGCCCGGCCCCAGCGTCACGCGATCCATCAACAGGCTAGCCGTCAATTCTTTTTGCTTGCCGGACAAGGCGACGAAGATCGAGGCGGCTTGGTATCGCTTGCCTTCGTATTTCAATACCACGTTGCCACGCATCAACGTGAACTCTCGATCACCTTGATGCCAACGGTTCACGACATCTCCGGACAACTGCAACGTCCGTGAAACATCGGTGACTTCGTACACCGAAGGTTCCGCAACTTGCTGGGCCGACGCCGGCGAAAGGCTCAGCAACACGCAAATCACCGCACCAATCCATGCGGTGAGCACCGACCAATTCAGTCGACATGGCGCAGCAGCCAACCTCGCCACGGGTGAATGTGTTTCACGCGAAGGACGAGGCAATGTGTCGAAAGGTTGGAACCGATCAGCCAAGCGGGTATCAGCTCGAGCGGGAAATGCGGGAGGAACGACTTCACAGACCAACGCAAAACGAATTGCGCGATCCTGCCGCGACCCTACGAAAGCCGATTGCCCACACACAAGCCAAATTCAGTTGGAATTCACCCAACCCAACTCGCCTCAACCATTTGCGTGCTCGCTCTCGATGCCGGCGCCTATGTTCCTCGCATCCAACCACGCCAAACGTTCCCCTCCCGCAGACGCCCAATCCGTCGCCGTCACTTCGTTTAAGATGCGTTGGATGACCTCGCCCGGCACACCACAAACTGCCGCGTCCCCGCCTTCCTCCTATCCCGCCCAACTGCCATGCCAAGCAACCCTCCCCATCTTCCAACGTTTCCACACCGGTCCGCCCAACGGTCTTGGTCCACTGGACTGTTGCTCATCACTTCGATCCTGACTTTCGGTCAGCTCTCAGGCGAAGCCCACGCCCAGGCCCCTCGGCCGAACGTCGTCATGCTGCTCGCCGATGACTTGGGGTATCGCGATGTGGGCTGCTACGGCGGTCCCGTCGAGACACCGACGATCGACCACCTGGCTGCCGGCGGAACCCGATTTCAACAGTTCTATTCGGGATGCGCAGTTTGCTCACCTTCGCGAGCCACACTGATTACCGGTCGCCATCACATTCGCGCCGGTGTCTACAGCTGGATTCAGGACGAATCACAAAACTCCCACCTGCGTCTGCGAGAAACCACGCTGGCGGAAGTCCTCCGAGGCGCCGGATACGCAACCGCTCATGTTGGCAAATGGCATCTGGGACTGCCCACGGAAGAACGCGACAAACCAACACCCGATCAACACGGGTTCGATCACTGGTTTGCTACCTGGAACAACGCCCAACCCAGCCACCACAACCCGGACAACTTCATTCGCAATGGTGAACCGGTCGGTCAATTAGAAGGCTACTCCTGCCAACTCGTCGCGGACGAAGCGATCGGTTGGATGGACCGCCATCGTGAATCCCAGCCGGAGCAGCCATTCTTTTTGAACGTTTGGTTTCACGAACCGCACGCACCAATCGCGGCACCTGATGAAGTCACGCAGAAATACGGGAAGGTGAACGACAAAGCCGCGATCTACTCGGGAACCATCGACAACACCGATCAAGCCATCCAACGGCTGCTCGCGAAATTGGATGCATTGGGTGTTCGCGAAAACACACTGATCATCTATGCATCGGACAATGGCAGCTATCGAACCGATCGGGTCGGCAATCTTCGCGGACGAAAGGGAGCCAACTGGGAAGGCGGTATTCGCGTGCCGGGCATTTTCCACTGGCCGGGACACATTCCCGCGGGAGTCGTCTTGGATCAGCCTGCCGGTTTGGTCGACGTGCTGCCCACAATCTGTGGGATGTTGAAAATCGCACCACCCCGGGTTCACCTTGACGGCAGCGACCTCACGCCGCTGTTGACCGGGCACGCCGATTCATTCGAGCGTCACCAACCTTTGTTTTGGCATTTGCAAAGATCTCAACCCATCGTTGCAATGCGAGACGGCGACTACTCTCTGGTCGGCTTTCGGGACTACGAGATGTCGAACAAAAACCTGTTCGAAGAGAAGTGGATTCCCGCGATCAAGACCGGCACGTATCACAATTTCGAGTTGTACAACTTGAAGGATGATCCTGGCCAAACAAGGAATTTGGCTGCGGAACAACCCGAGCGGGTCGAAGCGATGAAGCGACAAATGCTTCAGATCAACGCCAGCATCATGAAGGACGCAATGGACTGGCACCTCGGCCCCGACAACCAGAAGTAAACCTACAGCTCAACCAAAACCTGTAACTCGGTGCTCCTCCACCGAGAACTTGTTGCCGAAACCATGATCGTCTCGGTGGAGACCACCGAGCTACAGGATTACGTCGTTTACAGCGACGTTGATCGAGCTTCGATCCGTTTCAAGATATCGCGGATCTCGGTCAGTGTCGTTTGAACGTTGGCATCCCGCGACAGTTCGGACTGCGTGGTGGGAGCGGTCAAACGAGCGGGCTCGCCACCGGTGACCATGTCACGCTGCTTCAACACCGCATCGCGAAAAGCTCGGCCGTTTCGGATGCCGGTCAGACGAACCAACGAGCCCGGTCCTGACTGGCCCGCGGTCTCCACACTGACCGCTTCCAACTCCAACGACCGCATGATCGGTCCTTGAACCAAACCCAAGTCCGTGATGCGGTCCAATGGCACCGTTTTTTCCTGCCGCACCAAAACACCACGACTGACTTTCAGAGTTCGCTCGGTCAGCGTGCAACGATGACTCTTCAGATACAGTCCCGAAATGTACCAAGCCAGTGGCGCAATCAGCGGCAATAACGGGATCAGAAAGATTGTCAGAAAAGTAGTCAGCACGGCACTGATCAACCAATACACTTTGACTTTGGGATTGAACTCCGCTTCCCAAAGGACGGTTTCGTCGGTGTCATTCATCGTTGCTGTCACAAATTGAAAGGGGCTGGTGTGATCACAAACTTTCTTCGTTAGTTGAGCCCCCATCTTGGCAATCTCTCGCAAAATCTCCGAGGAATCGTTGAGTCTTCATTTCCTCGGAGCAAGAGATCAGTCAGCCTTCAAAGAGGCCGATCAGGCATTGGCCGTTTCATGTGCTCAAACGCTTTCGGAGTTGCCAAGCGTCCTCGTCGGGTTCGAACCAACAACTCACTTCGCAGCAGAAACGGCTCGACCTCGTCTTCGAGCGTGTCTGAGCTGACATTCATCGTGTGGGCGATCGCGTCCAACCCGGCCGGCCCACCGAGGAAAACTCGCATCAGCGTGTCCAAGTAGTTGCGGTCTTGTTTATCGAGTCCCAGATGATCGATCCCGATCATATCCAAAGCCGCTTCGCAGACACTCGCTTCCACGTTGCCTTTCGTTTTGCTTTGGGCGTAGTCGCGAACCCACAACAATCGGTTGTTGGCCAATCGAGGTGTACTGCGACTTCGATCCGCGATCACTCCGGCCGATGTTGGGTCCACGTCGATGTTCAGCTTCTTCGAATTGCGAAGCACGATCTCCGCCAACTCTTTTCGCGTGTACCACCCCAAGTGCTCACGGATCTGGAATCGGTCTCGCAGCGGAGCGGTTAACATGCCGGCTCGCGTGGTCGCGCCGATCAACGTGAACGGTTCCAAACTCAGGTTCAGCGTTCGCGCATTGACGCCTTCGCCCAGGACGATGTCGATTCGAAAATCTTCCATCGCCGTGTAAAGATACTCTTCGATTGCCCGCGGGACCCGGTGAATTTCATCGATGAACAGCACCGATCCTCGCGAGACGTTCGTCAGGTACGGCAGCAGATCCCGCGGCGCTTTCAGCCCAGCACCGTTGGCCATTTGGACCGTCGTTTTCATTTCCGAAGGAATGACCGTCGCGAAAGTGGTCTTTCCCAATCCGGGCGGTCCATCGAACAGAATATGCCCCAGTGGTTCGCCACGCACTTGAGCCGCGTCGATCGCAATTCGCAACCGTTCGATCACGTCCTGCTGACCCACCATTTCCGCCATGCGTTGCGGGCGCAGGGTGACATCCGGATCGGGACCGCGATCGGGCTCCTCCCCGCCATCCGCGACGCCTTTTTCACTCGGAGGACCATCTTCCGGTGGATCCCCGCCAGGGTCTGGATTCGATTGTTGGTAAATTGCTTCGCGAGCCATCAGGCGATCAATCAAACGGTTTCAGGCAATGAAATGTGTCCGGAACGTCTCCAATCCGCCCGGAAAGTTCTGCTACTGTAACGGTCCGCTGGCAACCCGCGAAGCGACAAACCCGATCGAACCAACGATGACGTCCAACGATCCCTCCGAACCCGCCCCCTCCGAGCCCCACGAATCGCCCGCCCGAGCCGAAGAAATCGCTCGGTACGAGCCGTATTTGAGAATGTTGGCTCGAATGCAAATGCGAGCGAGCTACAAAGCCAAACTGGGCGCATCCGACATCGTTCAACAAACGATGATGCAAGCCGTTGCCGCCATCGATCAATATCGCGGCACAACGGAAGCCGAATGGCGGGCTTGGTTGCGGAAAATTTTGGTGCGGCAAATGTGTCACCTGGATCGCGATCTGCACCGCGACAAACGCGACATTCGCCGCGAACGATCGATGGAACAGCGGGTGGCACAATCCTCCATGCGGTTGGAAGGATTGCTCGCCGGCGATGTCGGCACGCCCAGCCAACACGCGATGGTGGGCGAATCGCTGGTGTCATTGGCCGAGGCGATCGAATCGTTGCCGGAAGCCCAGCGAGACGCGATCGCGATGCATTACCTCGAAGGATTGAAATTGTCCGAAGTCGCGGAGCGGATGGACAAGACCACCGGATCGGTCGCGGGACTGCTGCACCGAGGCATGAAACAATTGCGGCAAAACTTCCATGAATGAACCAACCGACTCGCCCGAAGATGAGCACGCTGAAACCGGGCAACCAGAAAACGAATTGCCTGAGAACGAAGGCGAACTCGACAACGAGTTCGATGACGACGAAGAAGGTTTCTCGCTGGAGCAACTCGGGGCCGCATACGCCCGCGTTGCCGCAATGTCAGAAAGTGGTGACGAAGCCCCGGCCGATCTGGATCCCGCCGAGTTATTGCGTTCCGAACCGGATCCCAAACCAAGCGAAAACGAATCCGCCGAAGAGTTCATCGAAGAAGATCCGGACAGCGACGAAGCACTGGCAGTCGCAGCACAAAGCTCCGCCGAATTGGACGCCTCCGCCGATCAGGCCGCGACTCCCGAAGCCATCGTGGAAGCGGCATTGTTCGTCGGGCATCCAGACAACCTGCCTCTGACACCGCCGCGTCTGGCCTCGATCATGCGTGGCTTTTCACCGGAGGAGGTCGTCGACATCATCGACCAACTCAATGCGTCCTATCGTGCCGAGCGACAGGGAATACGAATCGTCGAACAAGACGGTGGGTACCGCATGGTGGTCGCCCCCGAAGTGGAATCAGTTCGCGCGGCTTTCACCGGCAAAATTCGCGAAACGCGGTTGAACCAATCCGCGGTCGAAGTGCTGTCCTTGGTCGCTTACCAACCCGGCATCACGTCGGCCCGCGTCACCGATTTGCGAGGCCGCGACAGCGGTTCGCTGCTCAACCAAATGGTTCGTCGTCGCCTCGTGGAAGTGAAACGGGAGCCCGGCGACGGCACTGACAAACTGGTTTCGCGGTTTTATCCCGCCGAGCGATTACTTGTTCTTCTGGGACTCGAGACCATCGACGACTTGCCGCACGTCGAGGAAGCCAACATGTGAGTCGGAATCCGACTCCGCCCGCCGAGCCTGCATGGCCCGCTGACGGTTCTCTTGGCGAATCAACTGTCCGCACGCGGCTTCGATGTCATTGCCCAAACTGTATCGCACCGTGGTCTTCAAACCGGATGCTTTCAAGATGTCAGCGAACGATTCGATGACCGGTCGCGGTGATGCGTGCAGATGAGGGGACGCTTCGATCGTGTTGTATGGAATCAAATTCACATGCACTCGCAGATCGCCAATCCAGTCGATCAATCGATTCGCATCTTCCGTGGAATCATTCACATCGCGAAGCATCAGGTATTCGATCATGAATTCGCGATCTTGGATCGATTGGATCTCATCAATCGTGTCATGCAATTGCGTCAGCGATGCCTTCTTGCCCAATGGGATGATCTTTTCACGAGTGGTTTGATCAGCGGAATGCAGACTGAGAGCCAGATTCAAATTCGGAAACCTCTTTGCCAAACGAAGCATCCCTGCGGGAACGCCGACCGTCGAAACCAATACCGTCGACGGCGAACGAGCAAAGTGATCTGGTGCCGTCAGCAACTCAATCGCTTCGGTCACGTTCACCTCGTTGTGCAACGGTTCGCCCATTCCCATGAAGACGATGTTGCTCAGCCTCCGGTCTTCACCTCGTAGAATCTGCCCGGCTTGAACGACTTGGTCCAGAATCTCTTCGGTCGCCAGGTTCTTCGCGATTCCCATTTTGCCGGTCGCACAAAAGTCACACGCTGCGGCACATCCGATCTGGCTTGAAACGCACAGCGTCGTGCGTCCCGTCGCGATGCGAAGGATCACTGATTCGATCAACATGCCCGACTCGGTTTCGAACAGCAGCTTGGTCGCTCCGTCGATCTCAGAATCCATTCGCTGATAGAGGTTCAACGAGTGAAGTTCGATCCCCTCGGCCACCGGATACTTCATTGAAACCGCTTCGTCGGATTCAAACTTCTTCAGCAGATCGTTTCGCAGTTTCCGAAACACCTGAGGGTCCAACCGACGATCACGGCGCAATGACTCCATCTCGTGAGTCTGAAAGAGTCGAACGGATTCGGGTGCGGCGGTCATTCCGGGCTTACGGGTTCGCTAGGTAGGGGCACGCCAGATGGAGTGTCGCAGCATGGCAGTTTCGGGACGAAAACCTGATAGATTGTTAGCGTTCGTGTGGAAACTAGAAGAGCCCATCCTGATTTTCTGTCAAGAATTGAATCCCAAGAATGAATCTCCGGCGCCCCCCTCTTTCGCTTTGTTTTGCGGTTTGTCTCAGCTGTTTTGCAACCGTTGCAAACGCTCAACGAGACCTGACCGACATCCCGGAACCTGATCCGAACGCTGAAGCGGCGGCGATGAAGTTGGATCCCAAAGCGGCGATCAATCTTTTCGCGGCGGATCCCGCGATTCGTAAACCGATCCAAATGAACTTTGACTGCACGGGGGCTCTTTGGGTGGCCAGCAGCGAGTCCTACCCGCAAGTCAAACCGGGTGAGATCCCCAACGACCAAATTGTCGTGCTACGAGATTTGGACAAAGACGGCGTCGCCGAATCCAGCACCGTTTTCGCGGACGGGTTGTTGATTCCCACGGGTGTGATCCCCGACGGGCCCCACGCCGCCTACGTCGCGGCCAGCACCGAACTGCTGTACTTCAAAGACACCGACCACGATGGCGTCGCCGACGAACGACGCGTCGTGATGAGCGGGTTCGGTACCGAGGACACACACCACTTGGTGCACACACTTCGTTGGGGTCCCGACGGATGCTTGTACTTCAACCAATCCATCTACATTCACTCGCACATCGACACGCCCGATGGAACCAAACGTCTGGACGGAGGCGGGATCTGGCGTTATCGCCCCAGCACCGGACAACTGGATATTTTCTGTAAAGGGTTCATCAATCCTTGGGGGCACATCGTCAACCGCTCCGGCGAATCCTTCGTGACCGATGGAGCCGCCTTTGATGGCATCACCCACGCCTTCCCCGATGCCGTGTTCAAAACCTCTCCCGGTGCGACCCGATGGTTGCTGGGACTGAACCCCGGCAGCCCCAAACATTGCGGTTTGGAAGTGCTCTCCGGAACACACATTCCACCAGAATGGCAAGGCGACCTGGTCACCAATGACTTCCGCAGCCACCGCGTGTGCCGGTTCAGCGTGCGTCCTAATGGGGCCGATTACATCAGCCGCCAACAACCCGAACTGGTAACGACCGAACACGTTGCATTCCGTCCCATCGATGCTCGCATGGCTCCCGACGGAACCATGCTGATTGCCGACTGGTACAACCCCATCATTCAACACGGCGAAGTCGACTTTCGCGATCCGCGTCGCGACACTGAACATGGTCGTATCTGGCGACTGTCCTTTCCCGATCGACCGCTCGATCCATGGCCGGACTTCTTGTCCGCGACCACATCCGAACTGCTGGGCTACCTCGAAGACGAATCGCTTGCGGTCCGTCAATTCGCTCGTCAAACGTTATGGGATCACCTGGAAGATCCGGGCTTCTTCGACACGGTGGACGAATGGGTTAACCAAGGTGGCGACCAACTGGCGACTCGCACGCTGGAAGCACAGTGGCTTCGTGAAGCGGCTCTCCAAACGGTCGCTATGCCACTCGCGATGGCACGAATTGAATCGTGGAAGTCCAATCCAAGTTCGGTTCCGGACAACGCCGCAGCTTGGCTAAGAAGCCAATTCCGATCAGCCAATCAACTCACGACGCTGAACGCCCCCACCGCCAAACAAGCCATGGCCGATGCGGCCAAACTGGTCGGTGCCGCGACGGAGATCACCGACCTCGCGTTGACCCTGGAAGTCATCGTGCAATGCGGCCAATTGGACACCGAAGAATCAGCGGTTTGGCTCCACCAAATTCTCTCGCGTTTGCTCGCCTCCGACCAACCATTGTCGTCACAAAAATCGATCGACTTCGCTTTGTGGCAATCCATTCGCGAAACGGCGGAGCACTGGCAAGATGGAAACGACACGCTGCAAGAGATTTGGGAAAAATCCCCGCAAACGCTGGCGTGGGCAGTCCGAGCCGTTGGCAATGCCGACGCCGCGAAGCTGTTGATCGACCGCATCGAATGGGAAGAAATCTCTTCGGACGAAGCCGATGATCAGTGGCTTCAAGCTGTTGGCGAAGTCGCGACCGCAGAACAACTCGGCGGCGTCCTCAAGCGGTTGTTGTCCGGAAATCCAACTCACGTCGAACGCCGCATCAGCACATTGCTGGATGCGACGGCACCACGCAAGAACGTTGCTCCTGCCAAAGCAAACGCCAGCGTGAATCAATGGCTAGCCAAACAAGACGCCGGCCAACTGAAGGTGTCCACGATGCGATGGATTTCGCGAGCGACCCAGCAATGGAAATTGCAATCCACAGAAGCAACCTTGTTGTCCGCCATTCAAACTCGCTCGGACGCGGCTGCAGAGGACCGGCAAATTTGGATCAACGCGTTGGCATCGCTCTCGTCTCCCAAGGCCAATCAACAATTGATGAGCATCGCCAAAGAAGGGTCGATCGCTGATCGAACTGCGGCGATCGATGGCTTGGTCAACTCGCGTCCCGGTGCGGCGGTTCCATTGGTCTTGGACGCTTTGACCGAAGCCGAACTATCAAAAGCCGCCGAAAACTGGTTGGTTAGCTCGCTTTCCCGCCCCGATTTGGTGAAACGATACGCCGCGAAAATGAGCGACATGGAATTGCCTTCCGATACCGCTCGGACATTGCTGCGATCGGTCCGCTCCGCCGGAGGAAACGCCGAACTCGAACAAGCAATCCGCAAGTCCGGCAAGCTCGACGATGCGACCTGGGTCTTGTCGCCGGAGCTGAAAGATCGGTTGCTCAAACGAGTGCGGGAAACAGGTTCGGCCTCGCGAGGCGAGCTGGTTTACCGCCGCAATGAATTGCAATGCATTTCCTGCCACGCCATCGGACAAGGCGGAGGACTCGTTGGCCCCAACTTGGTCTCATTGGGCGGCAGCTCGCAGCCGGACTATGTCCTGGAATCGCTGCTCGACCCAAGTGCTCGGCTGAAAGAAGGCTATTCCACTCGCAAGATTTTGACCGAAGACGGAGAAGTCATCAGCGGAATTTCCATCGGCGAAACCGACGATGCGATCCGTTTGCGGTTGGCCAACAGCACCGTGCGAGAAATTGAAATCGATGCGATCTTGGATGATGCACCGGGCAAATCGTTGATGCCCGAAGGTTTGCTCGACAATCTGACCGAAGCAGAGCTGGTCGACCTCACGACGTTCCTTGCGGCTCTCGGACGCGATCCGCAATTCACCGTTTCGACGGAGAATCTGGTTCGAAGCCTCGAGACGATGAACTACACGCCCGCCGCGAACGGTCGACTGAACCGAACCAGCGTCGACACGGCGGCTCAAGACGATCCCGCCATGACTTGGCGAGCCCTCACGACGATGGTGGACGGCAAAGTTCGATTGGAGGAACTCGACAAATTCAAACAGCATCGTCACACGCCGCCGACCAGCTTCATTCGTTTCGACATCGAAGTCACGCCGGCTGATTCCGATGCGACGACCACCGACATCCAATTGAAATTGCAGTCGAAAACAGACGCCGCCGGTAGCGACAACGAGTGGGACGGCATCGAAGCCTGGGTCGACGGGAAACCCATGCCGACCTGGCAATTGAAGAATCTCCCCTTGTCGCGAGGTCGCCACCGCATCACGTTGTCCATCAATCGCGATGCCGTGACGTCGAACATTGGGATCGCTTTGGAAGGCGAAGCGATCGCAGCGACTCAAAATTGAAAGGGAGTTTGTGGGACGACGAAAAAAGAACCAGCCGAGCCGCCGGAACGGCAGTGACTCTGATCCGCCTGTCGACTCGAGTTCCACAAACGCAAGCGAACCTGAGTCACCGACTCAGGATGGCGAAACCGAGGCGACTGACTCACCGGAGAAACTCACCGCGGTGATCGGCGACTCCACTGATGAGAGTTCCGAGACGCCGGTTCAACCCGGCACCCGCAAACAAATCCTCTTTCCACAACTGCCATCGCTTTCGCGGATCATGTCCGTGGTGATGCTGGTGATCGGCATCTTGGCGGTCGGGGTATTGTTCTACCGATTGATGATCGGTTTCTTCGTCCCGCTCTTTTTGGCAGCCCTTTTGGTTGTCATTTTCCGCCCTGTCCATTTGTGGATTTTCGAAAAAGTCGGACGACGTCGTCGGTTGGCCGCGGGAACAACGACCGCGTTGATCCTGTTCATCGTCTTGCTGCCGCTGGGAGTTCTGGTCTCCGTCGCGACGACCCAGTTCACGATCCTGCTCAGCAAAATGAACCTGAGCAACATGTCAGTCGCGATGGAACGAGTCCGCTCGCAAGTCGGATTGTCTCTCCCACACCCCGAACACTTTCGGGAACTGGACCGAATCGTTGGCGACATCAACGTGCCAAGAGCGGATGATCCGCAAGCCGTCCGGGCCAAGATCAACGAGCTTCAGCAGGCTGCCGCGATCATCAACTACCTGCAATCCGAAGTTCCCAACGCTGGTATCGCCGAGACCGCCTCAGAAATCGCCATCAACAATTTGAACGAGTACGCGGAACTGCTGATTCTTTCCATCGACTCAGAAAACATTGATCGAGACATCGACATTTCGATCAGTGACAACCTTGTTCCCAAACCCTCCGGACCAGCGACATCATCGCTTGGCCAAATTGATCCCGATCAACTGGACGCCGATGCCGATCTAGTGAATGACGTTGAAGAATCAGCGGCCGCGGAAATGCCGGATCCACCTTTAACGGCCATCACGGTTGAACCCAGCGAGGACGAAACCGATTCAATCAATGCTCCATCATCCGATGCTGACTCACCGAGCGCAGCATCCGAAAACCCGCAGCCTCAATTGTTGGTTCAACTGAACAAGAACGAACGCTTCGAACAACCAGCGGTCAAGACCGCCGCCGCGGTCCGAAGTTGGATGAATCAGCTGCTGGGCGGCTCTCTTCGCAGCCAGCTCAGCCTGATCGCGAACCCCGATGAAAAAGACTTTTCGTCGCTCATTCGAATGGCCCGCGAATCTTTGCAGCCCAGGTTTGTGCGGCTGACAAGCGCGACCGGCAGCATTGTCGTTCAAGTCATCTTTGGTTTGGTGATCCTGGTCGTCTCGGTCTACTTCTTTTTGATCGATGGCCCGGTGATGATCCGAACGCTCATGCGTCTCTCACCGATGGACGATGCCTACGAACATCAACTGCTGATGGAGTTTGATCGCACCAGCCGAGCGGTGGTGTTGGCGAGTGTTGCCAGCGCCGTTGTCCAAGGGATCTTGGCAACCATTGGATTCTGGCTTTGCGGTTTCGATCAAATCGTGCTGCTGTTGTTCCTGACCAGTGTGATGGCCTTGGTTCCCTTTTTGGGAGCCGCGTCGGTTTGGGTTCCGTGTGCGTTGTGGTTGGGCTTGGTAGATCAACGCTGGATCGCCGCCGCGTTCCTTGCGGTCTATGGCGCAGCCGTCGTTTCATCGATTGATAATGTCATCAAGGTTTATGTGCTGCACGGTCGCAGCCAACTGCATCCACTGTTTGCTCTGCTCAGTGTGATCGGTGGAGTGTCCGTGTTTGGTCCGATCGGGATTTTAGTGGGCCCCATGGTGGTGGTGTTCCTGCAAACCCTGCTCGAGATCCTGAACCATGAACTGAAAACGAGCCACGCGGATGAAGAAATTGACCCGCAATCGGCGGGCTGAAATGCCCGCGAAGCGTAGTTACAATACCCGAGTCTCGTAACAAACAATTCCCGCCGGATTGGTCTCGCTCATGTTGGTCACCCCTTGTCCCCGTTGCCACGAATCAGTCCGGATCCCTGATCGTTTGCTTTCAGGACAGGTTGCAGCGACGGCTCAGGTTCAGTGCCCGTGGTGTTTGTCGACGCTAGATCAACAAGAAATTGAATCCGCGATGCCTCCCGCTTTGATCGTGGTGGGCGACGACCTGAACACCGGTGCAGACCCCCTCGCGGATTTGGAACCCGTCGATGGCGACGATGAAGAGCCTGCTGCGTCAGCTGGCTTTGCTCTCGCGGGTGCTGCTCCCGGTCTCGAAGCATCCAGCCTCGAAGCTCCCAGTCTCGCAACTCTCGAGCCAGAACCCGAGGCCGCTGACACGACCGAAGAAGTCGGCGAATTGGAAACGCTGGATTCGGATGTTTTCGAATCGCCGACCGACGAACCCGAACTCACATCGGTGGAACCATCTGCCGACGCCGACGATTTGGATGAGTTCACCATCCCAGAAGATCGAAGCGACTCAGCGGTCGAAGCCCAACCAGAAGTGGCTCCGATGGCGATCTACACCAGCGACAAAAAACGCCGCAAGAAAAAGTCGCTGATCAAAACCGTTGGATCACCCATTCTCGGTGCTCTGCTGGCGTTGCCCATCGGCGGTGGATTGCTGTGGTACCTCGACGCACTCCCCAACCTCGGGTTCTATCCGCTCGACGGAACCTACAGTTCATCCAACCAAGTCCAACGATCGGCCGCGGCACCAGTCAATCCCGGTGGATACGTTCCACCGATCATGGACGACGCGCCCGAAGGCCGTTCGCTCGGAGAAGAACTGAACAACGACTCGAGCGACGACACCTCAACACCGCCCCCCGTCGAACTCGACACATCGGAAGCGGACATGGTCCCCGCAACCGACCCCGCCACGGATGCTTTGGCTGAACTGAGCGACATGACGACGAGCAGCAACAAGCCTGCTGCGGAAGACGATCTTGAAACGCCGCCGGAAGATCTTCAGCCATTGCCCTCCGACGAACCATCGGTCACCGAAGTGGCAAAACCGCCTGTGGAATCGATCGCGACCTCCGAGGAGGAAGCTCCCATGGACGCGCCAGCAACAACCGATGAAGCTCCAACCGCCGAAGAGCCTCAGGATCGCCTGCCTGGATTGCCGCCAGCGATCGATGAAGTGGCCTCCGACGACACGGAAATGCCAGCCACTCCAGAAGCCACCGCGTCCGATGACAGCAATGCTGACATGACCGCTGCCATCGACGAGATCGACATGGTGCTGAATCAACTCGAGGGCATCGATGCAGCGGATCCCAAATACGGCCAAGCGGTGATCTTCGCCTATGGAATGCTCTCTCGTTTGTCTGCCGAAACTTCGCCCGGCAATTACGACCAATTGCAACCTTTGGTGGATCGCATCAAATCCAACAAGAACCTGTTCATTTCCTTTGCCAAGCAGGTACCAGCTTGGATCGACACACCGCAGGAAGATCGCCAAACCGACGGAGCGTTCATCCTCGGTAAATTTGTCGACGCGGAAGAATCCGACGGTTACCAAGTTCGACTTATGAACGGCAAAGCTTATCCGGTCACGTTCGCCGATTCAGTGGATGCCCAAACAGTCACCGCGGTTGCCTTTGGAAACCTCGATGTTGCCCAGGAACCCGCATCATTCGAAATCAACTGGATGCAACCCGCACAGTGACCTTGGTCACCTCGTTCTAGGCGATGATCGACTCGATGACTTCGCCTTCGCTGCGTTTCATTGGACGCCCAATCGGAGTGTCCAATTCTTCGGTCGGATCCAGCCCCAGAGTGGACAAGATCGTGGCATGCAGATCCGGGATTGTGACCGGACTTTCCACATGAGCATCTGGTTTGTCGGCGTTGGGCTCTGGTCCCGTCGCACCGTGAACATGCCCACGACGAATACCGCCACCGGCCAACAATGTGCTGAATCCGTGGATCCAATGATCACGTCCACCTGCCGGATTGATCTGTGGCGTGCGTCCAAACTCACCGCCGCAAACGACGAGCGTGGACTCCAACAAACCGCGTTCTTCCAATCGTTTCAACAGAGCAGCAATGCCTTCGTCCAAGGTTCCCGCCGCACTTGATTGCAAACTGTGATTGTTGATGTGGCTGTCCCATCCACTCAGTGTCACTTCGACGCAACGAACGCCGACCTCCACCAATCGAGACGCAGCCAAACAACTTCGGCCAAACGGGTGATCGCCGAACGCGTCTAACTCAGCTTGCGGTTCTTCTTTCACATCAAATGCCGTCAATTGGTCGCTCGACATCATCTTCCGAGCGGCTTGTGTGCCAGCCAAATGCAATGTTCGGTTCTCTTGCAAATTGCGAATGCGACCTCGTGTGAACTGAGGTTCCAGCACGTTGTTCAGCGCATCCAGCCGACGTTGATAACGCGACTCATCGACTCTTGCGCGAACATCAGGAACCGGTTCGAGCGGGTCCCCGGTCTTGAACGCATCGAACTGCGGCCCGAGATATCCGCCCGTCGCAGCGGTACGGCCAGCCAGGATCGCGATATGCCTCGGGATGTCAGCTCCCGCATCGTCGGCGTGACAAAGAATGCTGCCGATCGACGGATGCTCCAGCGTTGGATCGGGGCGATATCCTGACTTCATCGCATAGATCGCTCGCTCGTGATCGCCCTCCTTCCCAACCACGCTCCGTACCAGCGAACAAAGGTGCATCTGCTCGGCCAATCGCGGCATCGTGTCCGCGATTCGCACGTCCTTCAATGTGGTGGCGACATCGCCGACATCACCACCGAACTTTGTGCCCGGATGAGGATCGAAGGTTTCCAACTGACTCGGGCCGCCTTCCATCCACAGCAAAATCACACTCTTCGGTGGCTTGCCCGAATCCGCTTTTTGCTCCGCAGCCAACGTCAACCGACGTGCCAGTGAAGACATCATCAATGCGGAGCCTGCTCCCAACAGTCGTCGGCGAGACAGGTGAACCTGAGCACTACACAAACCGCTCCGCAGTCCCTCGCCCAGTCGACCGATGGATCCGTGGTGGTCGTTGAATGAGATGCTCATGAAAGGCTCCGGTTGGTTTCAAACAAGGTTCTGGCCTCAATGGTTCCAGGCAAACTCACTGCTGTTGAGCAGAATCCACGTCAGATCCGTGATCTCTTGTTTGCGTGATGTCGGCGGATCATTCTTCTCGCGACTCTCTTTGGTGAGACGTTCGACAAAGTGTTCCAGTTCCCGCTCACTGGGTTCACGATTCAACACTGTCAAATACAACGTTCGAACCACATCCTCATCGTCTCTCGCAAACATCTCGATATGCGAGGAGGCATTCAGGATGGGGTTGGGGCTCGCCGTTTCGTTGATCAGCTTTCCGTTCAACATCACCAATCGTTGGGTGATCGTGACGGGTTGTTGAGTGAACTCGTCTTCACCCAGATCGCCGTACCGTTTCAGGAAGTCATTCAAGTTTCCGAACTGCTGCAACTGAACAAAGAACGATGAATCACGATTGATTGTTTTGACACGTCCGGCCTGAATCGCCGCACCGGCAACCTGCTCGCTTCGCAGATGAGTCACCGGGAACACCGCCATCGCCAGCTCATGCTGCTCGGTCACATCGAAGTCCGCACGACTGCTGACGCGAAAAGCGGGGGAATCGGTGATGCAACGGATCAGTTTCCGAATATCGAAACCACTTTCGATGAACGCTTCGGTCAGGGTTTCGATCATCGGCGATGGTGGTGAATCCAATGGCAAGTTATCGACTTCGCCAACCTGGAATCCATAGTCCGTCTCAATAGCTGGTGGCTGCCCGAACAATAAAGTCCACACACGAGTCACCGCGGCCCGCGCGGCTGGTTTGTTTTCCGGATGAGTCAACCAGTACGCCAACCGTTCCCGGTCACTCAGGTATCGAGGCAAATCGCCAAACTCCGGCGCAGCGTCTGGTTCATCCGCGACAACTTCTTGGGTCGCAACTTCCTCCGCTGTTTCTTCGACGTCGGCCTCATCGGAATCGTCTTGTTGATTCGTCGGACGCGGAGGCAACAATTCACGCAGGAATGGAACGCTTGGCTCAACCGGCACCGTCTCATCCGCGTACAAGTACTGATACTCGTAGTTCGCTCGTTTGTCTTTCAATCCTTGAACACCTTCGCTGGTCGCCGCCGTGAAAAATGCCGCGAGCGAGTGAAAATCTTCCTGGGTTCCTTCCCGCAAGACATATTTCGCGTCTCCCTCCGACGCAGCTTGGATCGTCGCGTCGTCCGCCCCGCACGACATGATCCAGGACGCATCACCGAGCGAAACGTTTCCTAGAAAATCATCGTGGCATTGCAGGCAATCAATCCGCACGCCCAAAAAAGCTCGCGTCGTTCGTGCAGCCAAGCGAATTGGATCCGGAGCGTTGTCTCCGCTATCAAAGGTGACGGTGTGGAAATTGACTTCCGGCCGATCCGTCCAGACTCCTTCGGCCGTGATCAACATCCGAACCAATTCGTCGTAGCGAGTGTTCTTCGCGTACTGTTCAGCCAGCCAAGTGCGGAACCGCCGCCCGCGGTAGAAGATGAATGGCCCTTCATCGGCACCCACCAGATAACGAGCGGTTCGTTCGGCCCAGTAATGATGAAAGCGTTCACTGCTTAGCAATCTCTCACGATGCGTCTCGACGCGATCGGCTTCGGGCAATCGCTGCAGCGACCGGATCTCTTCCAACGACAACCCGGTGCCCGCCAATGCCAACGATAAACGGCGGCACACGGTTAACCAGTCCGCCATGGGTGCCGCTTCCAATCCGCGAGAATCCAACTCCGCCCGCCATTGTTCGGCAATCTTTCCTGTAACCAACGCGAGTTCCGAATCGCTCTTTTTCGAGTTGGTTTTACCCGGCGGTTGCGACTCAGTCGAACGCAGGCTGACCGGTTCGATTGCGGTCGCTGGATTGTCATTCAACGCGATTGCGACGGCCTCGGCACCGATGTCGTTGACGTTTTCATCTTGAGCGACAGCGGACTTGGCGTTGTCTTCATCAAAGATCGCGGATGGGTCGGGGCTCAAACCGGAGGACAGAAACCCGAAGGTCATCAACGCCAAAATCAGCAACAAACTCCAGCGACCAACTGAAGCCAGAGCACGTTTCCAGCGGGGGACAAGTTCAGCATCAACGACCGGATCAGACACCAATTCGGCCGTCACCAGCGAACTTTTCGCGAAAGAGTCAGGGGACTCGTCGCTGCTGTCGATCGTGGTTTCAATGGGTGGCATGTGTGTGTTTCGCTTTCCGGCGGGCTATCTTGCCAAGGACAACTCAATTTTATCCGATTTCTTCAGACAGTCTGTATCAGCGTGAATCGAGTCACCGACGACCCATCCAACGACTTCTTCTTCGAAGCCTACGACCGTGAAAACATCGCATACGGCATGCAACCGTCGCCGGAATTGGCTGCTTACTTGAGCCAAACCGGCGCGAAGGCATCGACCTACACCCAACGGCCGAAAGCGATCGATTTGGGTGCTGGGGCCGGTCGAGACACGCTGGCTCTCGCCGCGGCGGGTTACGACGTCACATCGGTTGACGTCAGCGAGCGAGGGCTCGACCGGATCCGCGAACGAGCTGAACGTGCAGATCTGTCCGAACGGATTCAGACCGTCGTCTGCGACGTTCGCGAGTTGTCGATGGAAGCGAATGTGTACTCCGCCGTTATCGCGACAACGGTTCTGGATCACATTCCCGAGTCCGACGCACCGGCCGTTTGGAACAAAATGAGTGCCTCCTTGACCGACCACGGCATGCTGTACGCCCAAGTTCACACAACCGAAGATCCGGGCAGCAACCAATCACCAGGCAAGGAAAGCGACCAACCCGTCAGCGAAACGGCGGGTGCGGTCATCAATTATTTCCGCCCGAATCAATTGGTCGGCTGGGCATGTGACCCGAAATCAAAGCTGCGAGTACTGCGTTATGAAGAACGCCTCGAGTGGGACACCACCCACGGCGCCCCGCACCAACACGGTAAGGCGGTTCTGTTAGCCGTTCGCCAGGGGTTCCATCCGGAATGGTTTGGCCAACCCGCAGCATTCCCGCGTCCCGAACAGGATTGACGAAGTTTTCGCGAATCTCTCCAACGGGTGGCTGGAATGGGTACGGAACAGAATATGCTGTTCTGAGCTGCCGTCTTTGCTTGCAATTCAATGCATTCACCTTTCCTCAAAGAATCCACCAGTTGCCAATGTCTGCCGCCCAGTCGTCCGCTCAAAGCCAGCCCACTCTTTCGTTCGATGAGCTGAAATCTCGCTTGGAGCCCTTCGAACAAACACACTTGCTGCGTTTCTGGGACTCGCTTGATTCCGACCAGCAATCTCGCTTGAGCGAGCAGATCGCGCAGGTCGACTTCGCTCGTCTCAAAACGCTGATCGAAGGCAAAGACAAATCAGTCGACTTCGGTGAACTGGCCGCGCGAGCGACAATGCCTCAAGCGGTCGCCAGCGACGGAAGCGGTTGCGACTGGACCCTCGACGATGCCCAGAAACGCGGCGAAGAAGCCTTGCGAGCCGGTGAGATCGCGACGGTGTTGGTCGCCGGAGGGCAGGGCACTCGACTGGGCTTCGATCAACCCAAAGGCATGTTCCCCGTCGGCCCCGTCAGCGAGCGAACACTGTTTCAGTTTTTCGCGGACCGTCTGATCGCGGCGGGAGAGAAGTACGGCGTCGACGTGCCTCTGTATCTGATGACCAGCGAAGCAACCCACGCCGAAACACGTCGCTACTTTGAAGAGAACAACTACTTGGGATTGAAACCCGAGCAGGTCACGATCTTCCAGCAAGGCACCATGCCAGCGGTCGATGCCGAGACCGGACAAGTGTTGTTGGCCGAAAAAGGTTCGCTCGCGCTCAGCCCTGACGGACATGGCGGAACGCTCCGCGCTCTTTCGCGAAACGGTTGCATGGAAGAGATGCGGAAGAACGGACGCAAACACTTGTTCTACTTCCAAGTCGACAATCCATTGGTCGGTCTGTGCGATCCCGTTTTCATCGGCCACCATTTGTTGGCCAACAGCGAGATGACCACGCAGGTGATCCGCAAACGTTACCCAACCGAAAAAGTAGGGAACATCGTCGAGATCGACGGTCAGACACAAATCATCGAATACAGCGATCTGCCAGACTCGGCCGCCGAAATGACCAACGCCGATGGCAGCCTGAAACTTTGGGCCGGCAACATTGCGGTCCATCTGTTCGACCTCGACTTCCTGGAACGGATGCTGGAGCTGGACACTTCCCTTCCAATTCACCGGGCCAATAAAAAGGTTGCTCACGTGGACGCGGACGGCCAATTGGTGACTCCGGAAAGTCCCAATGCCATCAAATTCGAGCAATTCATTTTTGACCTGCTCCCTAATGCAAAAAATACGATTGTTTGTGAAGCAAATCCGGCCGAGGCCTTTGCACCGGTGAAGAATGCTAACGGTGCGGCGACAGACACCCCCGAATTGGCCCAACAAGCGATTTGCGATCTCCACCGAGGCTGGCTGAGATCGTGCGGCGTGACGGTGGACGATTCGGTCAAAGTCGAAATCAACCCCCGATTCGCGATGAATCAGGACGAGCTGTGCGAAAAATTACGTGAATCGGGCGACTCCGATAGCGAACAATCGATCTCCTCGGATCGATATTTTTCGTAAAAACGGTTGGGGGATCGGTTGGGTCAAGTAACATATTGGCCCGACTGGTGAACTCGCCGTGTTCACCTTCCCCACAAAAACCACGCGAAACCTTCGCTGATTTTTGGGGTTCAAATGTTAGCCCTCCGTTCTCTCCCCACGGCCCCGCCTGAAAATCATGCGATCATCCAAATTCAGCCCGCACCGGCAACAAGCCGGAGCGGAGCGACGTCGCTTTCGTACGGCTCGCCCAATCATTGGCGATTCCCTCCATTCCGCTGTGGCGAGGAAAACCCTGCCTGTCGCGGCGGATCAGCCGCGAACGGGAGGGATCTTGGTCGGACTGTTGATTTGTTTGGTCCTGCTCGGCGTCGGAGGCTACTTCGGCTACCAGCAATACATCGCCAAACAATCCACGATCAGTGCAGACGATTTGATCGTTTCCGAAGTCGTCAAAAAAGCTTTCGATCACACGGTGGTCGAACAGGGCGAGATCGAGAGCAGCAGCAACACTGAAATCATCTGCCAGATTGAATCTCGAGGCGGATCAGGCACTTCGATCCTGTGGGTCATCGACGAAGGCTCGCGAGTCCGGAAGGGCGACAAATTGGTGGAACTGGATTCGTCGAACCTAGAGGTGGAGCTGAAAGAGAACCGCATCAAGCTCCTGACTGCCGAAGCGAACGTGGCCACCGCATCGGCACTGGTCGAACAAGCCAAAATCGCTCGCGAAGAGTATCTCGAAGGCGTCTACAAGACCGACGAGAAGGCGATCCTGAGCGAGATCGCCGTGGCTGAGCAGGAACTTCGCAAGGCGCAGCTGGCCATCGGCAGTACTGAACGCTTGGTTGCGAAGGGATTGGTCAAATCGCTGCAACTGGAAGCCGACAAATTCGCACTCGCAAACGCTCGAAACCAACTCGAATCGGCACAAGCCCGCTTGAAGGTGCTGCAGAACCTGACTCGACGAAAAATGCTCGTCCAATTCGATAGTGACATTGATGCGGCCGAGGCCACGCTGTCCGCCGCCCGATCGGAATTGCTTGAAGAACAACAAGAGCTTGCTGAAGTGGAACAGCAAATCGAATTGTGTGTGATGTATGCTCCGACCGATGGCGTCGTTGTGCACGCCAACCGATACAGTTCGCGTGGTGGGAACGCCGAATTCGTCGTCGAAGCCGGTGCACAAGTCCGAGAACGTCAGGCTCTCATCGAGCTCCCCGATCCCACCAAGATGCAGGTTAAATGCAAGGTCAATGAGTCTCGCATCACGCTACTTCGAAAGGGAATGCCCGCGAAAATCCGCTTGGACGCGTTGCCTGATGTGACACTGAAGGGACGTGTTACCAAGGTGAATCGTTATGCCGAGCCAGGCAGTTGGTACAGCTCTTCGGTCAAGGAATATGCCACTACGATTGAAATCATCGATCCGCCCGAGATCATCCGAACCGGCATGACCGCGGCGGTGGAAGTGTTCATCCAACAACTTCCCGATGCGACCCAAGTCCCGATTCAGGGGCTGTATGAACACGGTGGCGAAATGTACTCGCTCGTGCAAACGGGATCGCAAAGCTTCGAAACTCGTGAAGTAAAAGCGGGTGCAATCAACGACACCATGGCGAACATTGTTTCGGGTTTGGAACCTGGCGAAACAGTCGTTCTAAACCTGCGAGAACATTTGAATTTGCTGGATCTGCCGGACATCGTTGCGGTGGACAACAGTGAAATGCGCGACCTTCGCGAAACCGCACCCGCGGAAGGCGCGGGGGAAGACGCACCCGGCGTGGGACCTCCCGGCGGTCGTAAACCCGGCATGGGTCGACCTCAAGGTGGCCCACCCAAGGGCAATGGTGGGGCTGCTGGCGGCGGTGCAAGTCGCCCGGGTGTTAATAAACAAACCGCGACAGAGACATCCGATGAGGATGTTTCGGACTCCGCTGGTGAGGCTGATGAAGCCAAGGTGGAGCCAGCGAAGGCGATCACGAAGGTCACTGACACGATTCCGGCCGCGTCATGAGTGTCCCCAACGCCTATGACCCGCAGATGTCAGACATTTCTTCTAGTGGAACCGCTGTGGCAGACAACAAATCGGAGTCCAGCGTTAAAGGAAAGCGTCTGGCGACGAGTATCAAAAACTTAACGAAAGAATACGTTCTGAAGAGCGAGACCGTACGTGCTCTTCGTGGGGTTTCATTTGACGTGCCTGAAGGCGACTTTGTCGCAATCATGGGTCCATCGGGCAGCGGCAAAAGTACGTTGCTCAATTTGCTGGGATGTTTGGACCAACCCACATCGGGTCACTTGATGTTGGGCGACGATGACATCGGGACCATGTCCGATGATGAACTCGCCGACATCCGCAGTCGCCGAATTGGTTTTGTCTTCCAATCGTACAACCTGATCCAACAGCTCAGTGTTACCGAGAACATTCAGGTTCCGCTGTACTACCAAGGCAAACTCGGCCCTGAGCAACACAAACGCGTTGCCGAACTCGCCGACCGAGTGGGGTTGGGCGACCGGCTTGATCACCGCCCCAATCAACTTTCCGGTGGACAGCAACAACGTGTTGCGATTGCTCGATCACTGGTCAATGATCCATTCTTCATTCTCGCTGACGAACCAACCGGTAACCTCGACTCGGTCACGACCGAAGAAATCTTGACATTGTTCGATGTCCTGAACAGCGAAGGTCGAACGATTATCTTGGTGACGCACGAAGATGATGTTGCAGACCGAGCCAAACGAGTCGTGCGGCTTAAAGACGGCATGCTGCACAGCGATGAATTGGTCCCCGAGGCACAGCGAGAACAAGCTCGCAACGCACAACGAGATGCTGCCAGAGCAATCCTCGCAAAACAGGGCCTCGAATCATGATGTGGCTTCGTACCTTCTCGCTCGGCGTCAAAAGTCTGACCCTTCACCCGCTTCGAACCGGGCTGACGATGCTGGGGATTTTGATCGGTGTTTGGGCCGTGATTGTGTTGACCGCGATCAGCCAAGGCGCCAGCGATCAAGTTCAGAAACAAATTGAATCGCTCGGTGCAACGACCATCATCGTCCGAACGGTCAAACCGCCCGAAGAGAAACTCGCGGAGCGATCCGCCTCCAAATACGGGCTGTTGCGTTCCGAGCTCGATCAAATTCTGGCGACACTGCCAACGATTCAAAAGGCAGTCCCGATCCGTGAAATTCGCCGCCAGTTCACTTACCGAGACAATTTGTGCGACGGACGTTTGGTCGGTTGCACACCGGGCTACGCCACCGTCAATCAACTAAAAATTCGCGAACGCGGCGGACGCTTTTTGACGGACGCGGATGGACTGAACAACGAAAACGTTTGTGTCATCTCAACGGGTGTTGTCGAGCGTTTGTTCCCTTATGAGGAACCACTCGGCAAACGGATTTACATTCCCGAACACACGGATTTCTATCGTGTCGTCGGCGTCTTGGAAGCTCGCAATCCATCCGCGGCCATCGGTGGCTCATTGGATTCGCAAGACTTTTCGAAGGACGTTTACATCCCCATTCAAACGATGCAGAAACGCATCGGCGACACGATTGTGACCCGTCGCAGTGGCCAGTTCCAAATCGAGATGATGGAACTGAACCAAATCACGCTGCAGGTCGAAAAGGTTTCGCAGGTCCGCACGACCGCTGCTGTCATCGAAAACATCCTGGCTCCCAAGCACGGTGAAGTCGGCGATGTCGCCGTCGTGGTCCCGCTGGAGTTGTTGGAACAAGCCCGTAATTTGCGATTGATGTTCCTTGGCATTGGGATCCTGATCGCCTGCATCTCACTTCTGGTGGGCGGCATTGGAATCATGAATATCATGCTCGCCAGCGTCACCGAACGAACACGCGAGATCGGGATTCGCCGCGCACTCGGTGCGAAACGAGCCGACATCGTCCGTCAATTCTTGGTCGAAACGATCGTGCTCAGCTTCGCCGGTGCGTTCCTGGGCATTTTGCTGGGATTTGCCGGCCCACCGATGTACCGACTATTCATTGGATTGGTTGCCACTGGATTCCCTGAACAGTTCGAGGCGTTGCCCAGTGCTATTCGTGATTCGCAACCCGCGATTGTCTACGAAACCATCCCATTGGCAGTGATCATTGCCGTCATGGTTGGTTTGGTTAGCGGACTTTACCCCGCAATTCGTGCTGCTCGGATGAATCCGATCGAAGCCCTGCGTCACGAATAAAAATCGGTCTTAAAAAAAGCATCGAAGACTCTTCGGCGAAACGGCCACCTAGGCGTTTCGCTTGAGGAGTCCTCGATCAGGAATCCTCGACCATGACTAAGGTCTTTTGGCGTGCGACGGACGATCTCCCGCTAACAAAGCCTCACGGGTGCTTTGCTTTTCTTAAAGGGCCTTCGTATCTTAGATAGGCCGCTCATTCACGGTTCCCCGTCTCTTTACTTCATAGGATCAACAACATGCGTGAAGTCTCGACTTCAAATTTCGGAAGGCGTCAATTTCTAGCTGGTGTAGCGGCTGGTGTTGGCACCGTCACTCTAAGCAGCCCCCTCCGTGCGGCGGCCAACGAAGAAGTCCGCATCGCCGTTTTGGGCGCCGGCGGACGCGGTGGCGAATTGGCCCGAACCGTTGACTCGGTCTCCGGCGCCAAACTAGTCGCTGTTGCTGATCCAGATGAAAAACGCGCCGCGTCGATGGCCAAAAAGTACGGTGCAAAGGCTTACACCGATCTGAGAGAAGCACTGGATTCGGATGATGTGGACGCTGTTGTCATCACGACTTGCAACCACTGGCACTGCTTGGCTGCTCTGTGGGCAATCGACGCTGGCAAAGATGTCTACGTCGAGAAGCCTCTCTCGCACTCGCAGTGGGAAGGTCGTCAAGTTGTCGAAGCTGCGAAGAAGTCCGGTGCGATCGTCCAACTGGGGACCCAACAGCGCAGCGATCCCATTCAAATGGAAGCTCGCAAGTTCTTGCACGATGAGAAAGGACTCGGCGCGATCAAATATGTCCAAGCCAATCGGCTCGGCGTTCGCGGGCCAATCGGCAAACGCGACAAACCACTGGAGATCCCAAGTGAAGTGAATTACGACTTGTGGCTTGGCCCTGCTCAGGACCAACCCATCATGCGAAACAACCTCCACTACGATTGGCACTGGGATTGGAACACCGGCAGCGGAGAAATGGGCAACTGGGGTGTCCACATCCTGGATGACATTCGCAACGTCGCCTACCAAGACAAAGTTTCGACGCCATCCAAGATGATCGCCGCTGGCGGTCGAATGGGCTGGGGCGATGCAGGCGAGACTCCAAACGTGCACTTCGCATTGTTCGAAACCGAAATGTTCCCGACCGTGATTGCACTGAGCAACATGTCGATCAAGCCGGGTGAAAAGGGCAGCTGGAAAGTTCCCGGTGGCAAGCCGATGACCGGACCAGGCAGCGGTTACGTCGTCGTCTGCGAAGGCGGCTACTACCTCGGTCAACGCGGCAGCGGCAAAGCAGTCGACCTGGACGGCAAAACCATCCGAAGCTTCAAGGCCGACGTAAGCACCGTTCCTGCTCACGTCAGCAACTTCGTCGAAGCGGTCAAGAGTCGCAAAGCGGAGTCATTGGCAGCACCGATCGAAAACGGCCACTACAGCACTGGCTGGTGCAATTTGGCCAACGTCGCAATGCGTTGTGCTGGCAACTACAGCGATGAACAGGTGCGTTCCGCATCGGAACTTCCCGCTTGGTCAGCCGTCCTAGATGACATGCACGAATCGTTGAAGCGATATGGCGTCGACATGTCCGAGCTGAAATCGGGCCCAATGCTGACGCACGATCCCAAGACGGAACGATTTGTTGGCGAAAATGCCGACGCAGCCAACCCGTTCCTTCGTCGCGAATACCGACCGGGTTACGAAGTCAAACCCGTCGCCTGATTGGCGAACGACACTGGACAGAACCGGGGCAATCGCCCGGCGGCTGATGCGGAGCGTGACCAATCCCATCAGCAACAACGCGAGAGCGTCCGGTTCTGAATCCCTGGTCACGGGGCTCTACGGAAAGTGCCAGCCACTTTCCGTAGAGCCCCGTCGCCTTGTTCCGTCCGGAGAGACCTTCGCTTGTTGCGATGGGTTGTGCTCATGCCGACGAAGAGGCTCCACCGGCTACCGGCACCATCCCTGACAAGCGTCAACTGTCGCGTCGCAAATCGTATCGTGGCGGCGATCGCAGTTCGGCAAAGTAGTTCTTCCACGCTGACTTGTCGTAACCAAAGTCGACGTCCGGCGCGATCGAGCGAAGCAACTGCAACACTTCGGGATGTCGATGCGGCGTGTTGATGACAACCTGCTTGCTTCCTTGCGAAAACCCGCCACCACCGGCGTTGTCAAAACCAGCTCTCGAACCACCACCGACCTGCTGCGTTTTCTTCTCGATCGTGACCAACGCGTCGATGTAGGCAAACGCTGCTTCTGGATTGGGGAAGTATGCGAGAGCACGGGCTGCGGCTTTGACTTGCTGCGGGTTGTTGCTTTTCAACCACGGCATGTAGGTCGCAATTGCCGAACTGGTCTCATTGGATTGCAACCAAGCCAAAGCATCTTCCCGAACCACATCATCGGAATCCAACAATCCCGTTTTGACGATTGCTTCCACGGCGGCACCAGTTCGAAACTCCTTCAACTTATTGAGCCAAACCATTCGGACCGGCCGCCAATTCGAACCACGCTTTTGCGAATCAACCAATTCTTTCGCGATTGCTTGCGAGGCCAACGGATCATCGATCGCCGCCATCTCGGCCATCGCTTCCGCGTCGCCTCGCAAGATTTTGGACAGCAACTGTTTAATAGTCTTGATCCAACGTTTCGCGACTTTGTCGTTCACGTCCGCGTTTTCTCGCCAAGCGACGACCTCCGGCAAAATCCATTGGCCCTTGCGATCTTTCACCAACCCTTGGTTCCGTCGCCAGACTTCCGTGAGAATCCACTTCCCGTCTTTGCGGGTGTAGCCCAGCGCGGCCCTGGCGTTGGGATGATCGGGCAGCAAGTCAATGGTTCGCAGCAAGTGATACTGCCGTTGCTGCAGCAGGTTGTTTTGCCTGCACCAAGTCGCCAGCTCGTAGTGAGCTTGCCCGTCCTGGCCTGCTTCGACGACGCGGCGTCGGTATTCCTGAAGCTTTTCATCGCCAACAATCATTCGCGAATTCGCTTTCGCGATCGCGACGGAAAGGTCCTGATCGATCTGCACCAAGACGTAGGGCGTCTTCTTCGAATCGACTTCGCGAACCTTGCCAGTCAGTTGCCCACCGGTGCTGAGCAACAAAGTGTCCGCCGTCGCTGCCCGAATCGGCAGACAAGCCACCCCCGTCGCAAATGCCACTCCGCCGATCAATCGCATTTGCCGGCGAAGAAATGACCGAGGTGTCGGTTGAAAGTGGCGAAAAATGTTCATGGCTCGGTTCTTTGGCTCATCAGACGAAAAGCAGCGACTTTCCCAATTATACGTCAAAGTCGTGACGATCCAGTTTGATCGGCTCAAGCGGACCGCTTCGGCGGCCGATGGGGATACTTGACCATTCAGATCATGTTTGTAAGGTTTCACACTTCCAAAGTCATTCAGACCGCTTTTTTGCGGCTGGAGATGAGTCGCAATGCCCATTCGCCTGAACGAGACAGCCGTGGTGAACCCCACTTATGTCCCCTCTGAATCCGAATCCACGCCTGTCTCGGCTGAGTCAGCATCCAAACCGTCGCTGCGTGTCCTCACGCCGGCTGAGATCGCTCACAACGAGGCTGCTGCGGGCCCGGACGTCGATGCGCAGGGGATTCCAACCAAACGCGGCGCCCTGGCAGCAGATCCTCCGCTGGCTCCCACAGACGAATTCTTGGCCGAACTGAAGCGAGACAGCGACTCGCTGGAATCAGCGACTCCTCAAGAAGTGTTGAAATGGGCGGTGGATCGGTTTGCTCCGAAATTCACCATGGCGACCGCCTTCGGCCCCGAAGGCATGACGATCATCCACATGCTTTCCGAAATTGCTCCCGAGACACCAATTTTCAATTTGGAAACCGGATACCAATTTCAAGAAACCCTCGATCTTCGCGAAAAGGTCAAGGAACGCTACGGAATCGAAGTCCAATACAAATATCCGTCGACCACGGTCGAGGAATTCGAAACGCTTCACGGCGGACCACTCTACAAGACCGATCCCAATCGCTGCTGCTTTGAACGCAAACTGCGAGTGCTGCATCGCGCGGCCAGTGGTTGGCACGCTTGGGCGAGCGCCATCCGTCGCGACCAAAGCGAAGATCGGGCGAAGGCTCCAATCGTTGGCTGGGACAAAAAATTTCAGCTCGTGAAAATCAGCCCCTTGGCGAACTGGACCAAGAAAGATGTGTGGTCGCTGATCTCGAAAGAGAACATCCCATACAACCCGCTGCACGACCAAGGCTATCCGAGCATCGGATGCCAAGCCTGCACACGTCCTGTCCAACTTGGTGAAGACGAGAGAGCAGGTCGCTGGAGTGGATTCCAAAAGACCGAATGCGGATTGCACACCTCGGAATGACCTTGGTCGGTTGAACCTAGTTCGGAGAAATTTGCGATGGTGATCAATGCTGCCGTACATTACGCCTGCTTGGCGATGATGGATTTGGCCATGCACAGCAACGACGGGCAACCGGTCCGTACGTCCGAGATCACTTCGCGCCATGACATTCCCGGACCGTATCTGGTGCAGATCCTTCGCACGTTGAAATCGACCGGATGGGTTCGTGCGGTGCGAGGTTCCCAGGGCGGATACGTTTTGGCCGTCGACCCCGATTCGATCACGTTACTCGACATCGCCGAAGCGATTGGTTGCACGGAATCCACCGATCGTGGTGATCAACCCATGTCCGATGCCCAGCGTGCTCTTCAACGACGATGGAACGAAGCGTCCGAAGAATCTCGAAAGCGTCTCGCTCGCGTTCGTCTTGGCGATGTCATCCGAGAATGCCAAGACGTCGCCGCTCCGATGTTTTACATCTGAGCGAGCCCTCTGATGCAATCAAGCGATTGGTCTTCTATGACGCAATTGCTCAGCTTCTAAACAAGAACGACTGATTGCACACAGCGGATCCAGTCCGTTCACACGCGGCTTCGCGCCTGCATCGCGGGAATACCGGCCTCGCGAGCCGATCGAGACCGCGGCCACTTCAAGATTGTGCCCGCTTCATCCAACGAAGAACGCCACCGATCCCATGATTTGGAATCGGTGGCGTTCGTTCTTAAATGTTTGCCTGGACCAAGAAGTCAGATTACCCGAGCAACGACAGCACGTTCTGCGGGTTTTGGTTTGCGAGCGAAAGAACGTTCGTTCCCGACTGAACCAAGATCTGAGCCCGTGTCAGGTTAGCCGACTCTTGTGCAAAGTCAGCATCGCGGATCGAGCTCTCCGCTTCCTCCAGGTTGGCGAGCGTTTCGTTCAAGCTGACCAAGTTGCTCTCCAAGCTCGTCGCTTGGAATGCACCGAGTCGACCACGAAGGCTGGTGACTTTGTCGATCACTTCGTCGATCACCGATGCGGCACCGTTGACATCATTCGTCAAGCTTTTTGCTTGGCCACTACCCAGTTCATACAGACGACCGTTGGCACCACCGAGTTGACCGGTGCTCAAACTGCCGATGCCCAAACGGGCTTGCTGGTTGCTGGTGACGTCTGGCCCCAACTGGAACAACGCCCCGCCACCAGTGATCGAGAATGAGAAGTTCGCGGAACTTCCATCGTCGACGGTGACTTCCAAATCCAACGATGACGTGTTGATCGACAACGTGTTGGCACGACCGTTGGCTTCCACACCATTGACTGTCGCAACGATGTCTTGTCCGGTTGCCCGTGTTTCGGCAAGAGATGATTCGAAGGTCCCCGAAGTTCCTTCATTGATCACATCAATGTTGATCAATGCTTCGGAACCGTAAGCGGTGGACGTGAACTGCAATTGACCTGTTGCAGTGCTCGCGGAGATTCCAGTGCTATCGCTAACCAAGTTGATTGCGGCCGCGATTTGGTCTTGTCCTGTACCGCCAGCAAAGTTGAACGTTTCGGCACCGGAGGCACCATTCAACTGGAACACCAAATCGTCCAGCAACACTTCTCCACCGGTGTTCGCGGTTGTCAGTGGTGATTCAGGAGCGACAAACGCGTTCGAGCCGGAGTTGTTGGTGCTCGTGAATAGGTTGGTGCCTTCGTCGTCTTGAACGGCATCGATGGCCGTCGCGATGGCGGCGTAATCTCGATTGGTTGGCGTCGCGGCCTGCGAGTTGAAAGTCACGGTCAGAATTTTCTGCTCTTCGTCGAATGAAGCTGTCGCGGCATCATCGGCCGTCGCATCGTTCAAGTCGACAAACTCGATCTGAACGTTGTTGAATTCCGAGCCTTCTGCGATCGCATCGATTTGGAACGCGACATCAGCGGTGACATCGGTGGGCAATGCCGCAGGAGTACCAGTGACCGCTGTTCCGGAAGCCGAAAATCCATCTTCCGCGCTGATCAGGTTTTGGATGGCAACCGCACTTGCATCCGCGTCCGCTTCACCAGGGTTCGCTGAATCACCAGTGAAGTTCCCCGTGACGGTCAGCACGCCAGTTGTGTCGTCGTACGATACTGCACCCGTGTTCGAATTATTTGGATCATCCACGAAAGCAACGCTGGTGAACCCTTCCGGCCCAACGATATCAATTGATTCACCGTTGATGTCCGCCGTCGTCGAGCTACCAAAGCTGGCGGAAGCCTGTGCCGCTGGGCTGAATCCGCCCGTCGTCACAGTTGCTTGAGTGGCCTCGGACTGAACGACGACTTCAACGTCGATCTGCCCCGTGATACCCAAGTTCGCTTGATCAATGTTGACGTCACGAATCGAGTCCACACTGCCCGCCGTGGATACGAAGTCCAACGATCCGTCCAGCAACTTGCGACCTTGGAAAGTCGTGGTCTGGGCAATTCGGTTGATCGCTTCGAGCGATGAGTCGATCTGCAACTGGTTTGCAGCGATCTCTTCTTTGGACAACGCCCCATTGTTGGCCGCTTCGACGACCAAACCGCGGACGTCATTGAGCAGGTTGCTGACCTGACCAAGAGCACTGTCGGCGGTGCTAATGATTTGGCTGGCCCGCCGCGTGTTGCTGATCGCTCGACCAAGGCTGGTCACTTCGCTTCGCAACGCTTCACTCGCAATCAAACCGGCTGGGTCATCCGCCCCGCTATTAATCCGCAAACCCGTGCTCAATCGAGTCAATGCCGTTTGCAAGTCTTCGTTGCTTGCCTGCAAGCGGTTTTGTGCAACGAGCGACGAAACGTTGGTATTGATTCTTGTCATGGGTGGCGAACTCCGTTTCCGATTGACTTCAATCTAAGTCAGGAAAGGCCGCAGATCCGCGGTCGTGACTCAGAAGCAAAAAGTGGGGCAGCGGCCTCATGCCGCAAACCGGTGTTTGATTTCTTCGTTCCTATCGTCCGGCTCACCCCGGTGATGGCAATCAAACCGCCTGAATAACCGCCCATCGCGGTCGCAGCATGTTGCACCAGGAATCATTGGTAGAATCGACACAACGTGAACAACTTGCCCGACTGGAATCCTTTGACATGCCAGCCTTCTCTCAAGCCTCTCCCGACCGTTCCTGCATCCACTGCACGCCCGTGCGATGCCAACGACTTCTGTTCATCGCCGCGTTCTGCTCGACCATATTGGCAATCTGCCTCTGCCAGGACTCGGTCGCTCAGGAAGCAGGCGAAAACGCCGTTTCTTCTTCGCCTGTCGTCAATTCGACCGACTTCACCGCAGGCAAAATTCGCGAAGCTCACCGCAAATCTCACCAAGGTTTCAGCAGCGACGAGCTGATTCTGCAGGACGAGCTTCGTGAAGCATTCCTTCAAGAACTGGACATCGCCCCAAACGACGAATCCCAATTCGATCGACAGCGGGCCGCCTTGCGTGCATTGCTGCAACTTCGCAAACGAGGTGACCTGAACGTCCCCACCACTCGGCGCTCATCCGAATCCACCGAGTCGATCAACACCGCCATCCCAACCGCCGAGATCGCGATTCGCACCGTATTGGATCGTCACGACGCGATGATTGACGATGTTCTGTGCGATCCCAGGATGAGAAACGAATTGCAGGAAGAAGCCGAGCGTTTGTCCAAAGGAATCTCCCCCGAAACCGTTCGCCGAGCCGTCCTGCGGCTTCGCAAATCCAGACGCCTTCGCCCCGAACTCGTCCTTCGAGTTGCCGACTGGGACCGAACCGTGACCACGCACCCGATGAAAGAGCTGGATTTGGAATCACTCCCCAACACCCCAGGCGTCTATCTCTTTCGCGATTCAACCGGCTACCTCTACATCGGTGAGGCAATTCGATTGCGAGACCGTATCGGTGATCACTTACGAGGCAGCCACAACGCTGGACTGGCAAGTATCCTGGGCGATGATGCTTCCAACCCCGTGACCTTGGAATTGCACGCGTTCCCGAAGGATTCGCCAGCGAAGAAATTGACGGTCCGACGAGCCTATGAAAGCGAACTGATTCGCAGTCGGCATCCCCGATTCAACCTTCAACCATAGCCCGCAGATGGCGATCGCTGCGGGTTGTATCGATTGAACCGATCAGGGGACCTTGGAAAGACAATCCGCCGGCCAATTCGTTTTGAATTGCCGACCTAAATGCCAAACGCGAACTACGTTGGCGTTTATGAAATCGCTCGTCCCAGCCGTTCTGTGTCTCACCGCGATCACACTCGCATGCGAATCGCCTTCTGCGTCAGCAGATTGGTTGACGATGCCGAGCACCTACACGCACGACGTCGCATCCGGACAACGCGTCACTCAGTTCGCACCGATTGACGCACCCACAACTGCGATCACTCAACCGCTTCGAACCAGTGGCTACACCCACTTCCGCAGCACGATCGCGTACGGTCAATCGGCCGACAACTACCACCGAGTCGAAGAGTGGGGTGACCCGGTGCGACCGTATGGCGAATGGCGATTTCCCTACCGCCCTTACAGCACTCCCTATCCCAATTGGGGCCAACCCTATGGTGGCCTGAACATCGGACTGGGTGGCGGCTACGGATGGGCGGCACCGACGCAGTACGGACCTCAGCCCAATCCGTTTGGATACGGTCCCGGACACAACGGACCGCAACCTGGTCAACGAAATCCCGGTGGCCCCAACGGTCCCGGCGACGCAAACGATCCAGGCCCCAATCCCGGAACCAACCCTGGACACGGACATCACCATGGACGTGGACGCGGTCGCAATCCAAACCCTGCCGCCGGCACCAACCAGTTCGCACCTTACCCATCCGGGCGAGGCACTCCGTATCCGGTTGCTCCCTACTACGACGGCTACTACCCCAACTACGGCGACTGATCAAAGTCCTTCCCAACACCAACCGTTGGTTTCGTCGACTTTCAATTCTTTGTGTGAGCCGTTTGGATATTGCCCCCGGTCCTGTTGTGATGGAACCGAGGGAATGTCCAAACCGGCTCATTAGATCATCAGCCCGATCAGCGTGAGCAACCCGCTCAGCGTCCACGCTTCGCCAGCAAACCGTTCATCACCGGTGGCGAGACACGGTCAGCGTAAACCAACGCTTTGCCACCGAGACTCAAGATCACTTCGCCTCGGCCGCGTTTGATCGCCAACAAAGTCGCTTGAGCAACTCGCCTCGGTGGCCAACTTCCGATGCTGTTGGATTTTTGATCTGGTTCCGTCTCAACCAATGAATCAAAGAACTCACTGCGAGTTGTGCTGGGACTGACCAACGTCACGCCGATCCCATCGCCCACCAATTCGGCTCGCAACGAATCGTTCCAACCATGCAGTGCAAACTTGCTGGCGCAGTACTCGCTCTTGTCCGGAACTGCTCGGTGGCCCAAGACACTGCCGATGTTGCAGATCACCGGCCGCCGCCCATTGTGAGCAACCGATCGCAGGCGAGGCAACGCATCCCGAGTCCAATCGACCGGAGCGAAGAAATTCACTTCCATCACCCGCCGCATGCGTTCCGGTGAAGCATCCGCGAAAGGACCGATCGCACCCACGCCGGCGTTGTTGACCAATAGATCCAATCCACCATCGCCGAGTGAATCCGCGGCGTTCAACGCGGCCTCGCGAGTCGAAGCCTCCGTCACATCACCTGCGACGCAGTGCACCCGCTCGGGCCGCGATGTCGAATCGGCAAGCTCAGTCAATCGTTCGCGGCGGCGAGCCACCGCGACAACATGAGCCCCTTCCTCCACTAACATTCGCGTCAGTTCGAACCCGATGCCGCTGCTCGCACCGGTGACGATTGTCACGGCGTCCTGAGGATCCCAAACCTGCTGAAACGGCAGCGGCATGCTTAAGCCACGTCGCTTGAACGTTCAACGGATTCTTCTGCAGAATCCTCGCTGGAGTCTTCGAGTTCTTCTTCCGAAGCGGTTTGTTTCCACATCTCAAGCGTCGTTGGCGTGACACTCAACGCGCTGCGGTTCACGGTTCCCATCGCCGAGGCTGGCATGCGAACTCGCACGATGACATGGTCGTTGCCAAACTCGCGAGATTCGATCTTACCGGTGGCGGAAAGGAACGAAAGCAACTTGCCATCGTGATGAGCCACACCGATCTCAACATCCAAAAACTCGCGAGACAAAGCTTCGCCGACCGCTTGAGCCAAAGGCTTCAAACCCGAACGCGACCGTGCACTGACGGGAATAGCATTGGGATAACGATCCAAAACTCGATTCAAAACTCGTGGGCTGGTGATCGCATCAATCTTGTTGAGCACCAACAAAGTGTCTTTCGCTTCGATGCCCAGTTCCTCCAGCACTTGATACACCGCGCTGATCTGTTCAAAGACCTGCGGGCTGCTCGCATCAGCAACATGCAACAACAACTCGGCTTGGCGTGTTTCTTCAAGCGTCGATTTAAAACTGGCGACCAACGAGTGAGGAAGATCGCGAATGAAGCCGACCGTGTCGCTCAGCAACACGTGTCCCCATTCAGGCAAATGCCAACGTCGGGTTCGAGTATCAAGCGTTGCAAACAGTTTGTCTTGTGCCATCACGCCTGCATCGGTCAGCGCGTTCATCAACGTGCTCTTACCCGCGTTGGTGTAACCGACCAAAGACACCGTCGGCGAATCCGAGCGGGCCGCGACTTGTCGTTCACGTCGCAACTCAACGCTCTTTAACTCGGTCTTCAAATCGTGAATGCGTTTTTGAGCCAACCGGCGGTCAACTTCCAATTGCTTTTCACCAGGACCACGCATCCCCACGCCCATCGACTGACGCGACAGGTGAGTCCACATGCGTTTGAGGCGTGGCAGTGAGTATTCCAGTTGAGCCAACTCGACGGCCAAACGCGATTCGTGCGTTCGTGCTCCCGCGGCAAAGATGTCCAGAATCAACTCGGTTCGGTCGATCACCTTCGCATTGGTTTTCTTTTCCAAGTTGCGAATCTGCGCCGGGCTCAGATCGTTGTCAAAGATCACCACGTCGGCTTCATGGCGTTCCACCATCAAACGCAGTTCTTCGACTTTGCCTTTGCCCAAGTAAGTTGAGTGATCGGGCGTGGAGCGACGTTGAATCAACTCATCGACCACTTCGGTTCCTGACGTGGTCGCCAACCCATGCAATTCTTCCAACGGATCTTCTTCGACCACGGTGTCGGGCAAGATCAAACGAGCCAAAATGCTACGCTCGGGAGCGTCGTCGTGCAGGGTGATGTGTTTATCTGACACGAGGTGGAAAAAGCCTTGGTCTAAAAGGTTGGAAGCAGAGTCAACGACTCCATTTTACTCTCAATACGGACCCTTCGCACTCGGAAAGGTTCACCGCTCGAGACTGGATTTACTACGCAAAATGTGGTGATAGTGTTGTGCAAACCGGTGCGATTCATCGCGAACATACTGCAGCAAACGCAGCGCAAACGCGTTTTTACTCAGTTTCAGAGGCTCTGAAATTCCCGGTCGAAAAATCTCTTCGTCGCGTTTCGCGAGGCTAATCACGGTTGGCGGCTGGATGTCCTGATCCCGAAATGCCGCCATCGCCGCGTTCAGCTGGCCTTTGCCGCCATCGATCAACAGGACGTCCGGAAACGCTTCCTGTCGATCCGATAACCCTCGAAAACGTCGCGACACAACTTCGTATATGCTACGAAAGTCATCGATGCCTTTGACTTCCTGAATCCGAAATCTTCTGTATCCAGGTTTGAACGGCAACCCGTCGATGAATTGGACGAGGCTGGCAACGGTTTCGTTCCCTCCCAAGTGAGCGATGTCAACGCCTTCGATCACGCGAGGCGTTTCCGACAATCCCAACACCTTCTTCAATCCCGCTAGTCCCTTTTGCGGATCGATGTAGAAGACCTCGGGCTGAGCATGGGTATCCAGCTCGCCGCGTTCTTCCAGACGCTCGATCATGTTGATTTCGTCACGAAGAACCGCGGCTCGCTCGAAATCCAAAGCCTTGCTAGCGGTCTTCATTTCACCCCGCATCTCTCGCAGCAACTTCGTTTTTCCACCATCCAAAAACGTTTGCAGACGTTTGATGTCGCGGCGGTAATCTTCTTTGCTGATTCGAAAGTTGCAGGGCGCGGTGCATTGATTGATGCTCGCCAGCAAACACGGACGGAACCACTGCCAACGTTCATCGGACTCGCTGATGTCGAGCGAGCACGTTCGAAACTTGAAAATCCGCTGCATCACCTGGATCGCTCCGCGAAGCGCACCGGCACTGGTAAACGGACCGTATAGCTTCACACCTTTGGACGGTGGTTCTCGCGTCACTTCCACCCGCGGAAATTCCTCTCGCGTGGTGATCATCAAATACGGAAACGACTTGTCGTCTTTCAGCTCTTTGTTGTTCCGCGGCTGAATGTCCTTGATCAACCGTGATTCCATCAACAACGCGTCGACTTCGCTTTCTGTTTCCACAAAGTCAATGTCGGCGATGTCGCCAATCCAGTCGGCCGTGCGAGCGTCCTCGCTGGCTGCCTTCAAAAAATAGCTGCTCGCGCGGGAACGAAGGTTCTTCGCCTTGCCGACATAGATCACCACGCCGGCGGAATCTTTCATCAGATACACGCCCGGCGATTGCGGGAATGTTTTGACCTTTCGGTTGGCTTGCCGAAATCCTTGGCTGAAATCCTGCAACACTTTGGACGGAACCGCAGAATCAGACGACGCCTCGGCATCCGAGGCAGCAGCCCCATCGTCGACGGGCTCTTCATTGATTTCGGTTTCGCGGTCGTTCATTCGTCCCTGTTCTGGGCCACACCATGGTTACGAAGATGGAACTTGCATTGGACCGTGTGCATGCCCATTTGGCAACAATCAGGTCGATCCTCGACAAGAGCGAATGCTGGGCCATTGAACGCACGTTTCGATTCGCCACGTTCTCAATTGCCCAAACCGCAACCACCCGAACCAACGTTCGCGGCGTGCCGTTTTGCGAGAATCGTTGGCTGCACGGCATGATCCATCATCGGACACCCCCAATTGCTATCAATTGGGATCGATGTCTAGCGAAGTCCTCGGAGCGGAGGCCCGGTGGGAGCATTGGCGGAATAGGCCGCCGGCCCAGCGACACCGTATCCCTGAATCCCCGCTGACTGATTCACTGACGATTGGGTCCAAGAGGATTCCGACGCGGGCACGATTTGCCCCGTCGACGCGGAACTGAATCCGATCGCACCCGTCGCGGTGCTACCGAATCCTCCCGGCGAAGCCATGCCTGACATCTGGACCAAGTTCACTTGGTTCGGGTTTGTCGTTGGCATCGTGAACAATTCGGGATCGCCGGACAGCAATTGGTTGACGGTGTAAGAAGCGACTTCCAACTGCATCGCGAGCGGTGGACCGGCGGCGGGGAACAGTTCCATTTTGACTCGGTGTGGCAAAACGACATTGGCGGCTTCGTTAAACCGATGATCCGAAGAAACACTTTTCGCGACTTGGCGACCATCCGGCGAATACAAGAACAGGTTCGTCACGTATCCCGCCGATGGTTCGATGAAGATCACGCGTTGATACATGCCCGAGGATGTGTGCACGGACGTCCGCACTTCGATCAATCCATCGCTGCGAAGCACCGGAACTCCGATCACCGAACTTGGGTCCAAACGAGCCAAGCCGATCGCCTCGATCAACCAACTCGGATCAACGGGCAAAATCGAACGGTTGAGCTGTTTCGCGTATTGCTCATGATTGGCGTAGTACAACGTTTTGGAAGTCATGTTCTCCGGGACTTCGAACCAGAACTCGTTGTCGTTGCTACCCAAATCGATGCCGGCTCCCATGATGACAGGAACGCTGGCCTTCAAACGAAAGCGTTTCTCTCGCTGCAGATTGACGGTTGCGTTGAGTTTGGGAACCGCAGGCATCGACAACACATCCAACTTGGCGGAGTTGGTCGATAGCTGCTGAACCACGTCAGTTCGATTGACCGCCGCGGCAAGCTGGTGAATGTCAGGTGACTCATGCAGAACCACGGGCGGAGCCGGAAAGGGCGTGTTCGATACCGCCCGAACGCATCCGGTCGTCAGCAACAGCAAGCCAAGCATCGCGATCACACCGAACGACGCGGCGTGTCGATCAATCATGCGAATCGCTGCGGGCAACGAGAACGTTGGCAATGAGAAGGTGGAAAGCATCGGCGTCAATTCTCATTCAGGGAGTTCGTCGACGTCACGGTAAATCAAATCAATCAATTCATCTTGGAGCTTGCCAGCTTCGGACGGGCCGATCGCCACCACTTCCACTTCCATCGTCGATTGGTCCAAATTGGACATCAGCATCATCGTTTCGCGAGACGTTGGTTGCGGTGCAGCCACGTCGCCATCATCGCGTGGATCTTGTTCAGGAGCGCCCATCGGCGAACCGGTTGCGGTGGGCTCGATCGTTTTCAAATGTCGTTTGCGCAGCAACAACAAAGCGAGAAGGAACCGACTTTTCGCGGCTGCGGGTTGGTCCGCCATCGATCGCAGCAACTCGATCAGAACTTCGGGCGGTGCAACTTCGCGTTTCTTTTCTTCCGCTTTCGGCACGCGGTTCTTCCACCAACCGATTGCGTCTTCTGGTGGTCCCTTCCAAGCGTCCCCGGCGATGTCGATTCGTTTGAAATCTTCATCGGCTTCGCAAACGACGGAGTAATAGACCTCGCCTGGCTCCAGAGGGCGATCGCCGACGCTGCAGCGACGGGTGGTTCGGTTGATCTTGTATTCACCAATCATGATTCGACCCTAGCAAAGCAAACTTCCCCACCGAAAGGCAGCTTCTGAGCTTGCAGAAGGGGCCTTCAATGGCGTATTTCGAACTCATCTCGCCACCGCCTTCACGCGTGTCGGACACCAAGTCCGTCAAAAGCCGTCGGCACCGACGAACTTGGAAGTCCAGCGTACGATCGCCCAACGAACAAGATGCGTGCGGACGCACTCGTTTCGTCAAAGACCGTTCTCATTGATACTTCTGGCCGTCTGATGACAACCAATCCTGCCAACGACGCCGCACCGAGCAGTTCTGAGAATTCAAACACGCCTGAAAATCCGATCAGTCCAGAGAATTTGCCCACTCCTGAGAAGAAGTCGACAACGTCCACCGTCGTGGTCGCGGACCCAAAACCGCTCTCCCTTTTGGCCACCGCGGGTGTTTTGCATCACGAGGGAATGCGTTGCATTTGTGCTCGCAGCACCGACGCCGTTTTAAAAGCCTTTGAACTGGAACAGACCGACGAGGCCTCCGCGTTGCCAAAGCTTCAGATTCGGGTCGACGACGGCCATCCGCTTCCGGGCCATTCTGAAAATTCGCATCCGTCGGCCACCAAGTTCGCAATCGACCTGCTGATCTGGGACGTAGCCGACGATCCCATGAGCGTGCTGACGATCATCCAGCAGATCCGCCAATTCTCGCCGTTTCAAAATCTGCCCGTTGTGCTTTTGGCTGATTCCAAATGGGCGGGACTCGAAAAGAAAACCGAAGGCGAGATCGCTCCCACACATTGCCTCTTCAAACCGATCGATCCGAAGTCACTGATCACGATCGCTCAGCACCTGCTTTGGATGCCATCGCTCCAAGCCACCCACCGCCAACGCGGCAGTCGCCCGACCAGGCCAGGCTGGGTCACTCTCTAGGGAACCGAGTAACATTGGCCGCCGTGCGTTAGCACCGGTTCCAGGACGCAACCGGGCCTAACGGCCATCGGCTAAGTGGTGCAGTTTGCAAAAGTGGTTTGTCCTGCGTGTGAGAAACGTGCCGCCACCAGCGATCACTCAGGTTTGGGGGCGATCACGTCTTCCACCCACGACTTCGCTCGCATCATTGTGGGAAAACCGATCGTTGGTGCGGACAGCATTGCCACGTGCCGCAGGTCATCCGGCGTGCAGCCCGCCTCGAGTGCTTTGCGACAATGAGAATGTGCTGCACCTTCCAACCCGGCTCCCAGTGAAATCGCCAGCTTGACCAGCGCCACCTCGCGGTCGTTCAACGGCCCCGACTCTCGAGCGGCCTTCCCCAAGTCCTCGTAAGCACGCATGTACTCCGGATGATCAGCATGCATCTGGCGGTAACGTTTCGGAATCATGTTGTCTCCGCGTCAAGAATCGCTTGGGTCAAAGATTGCATTGTGGCAGACTCAGCAACCGCGTGGACACGCCATCCCAATTCGCGAACGGTTTGGGCGGTCAGTGGACTGATCACCGCGACTTTGGTCTCGCCTATCGAATCACCCAGCCAACGGTGAACGTTCCTCGCCGTCGCGGGACTGGTCAACGTGATCCAGTCCAATGGTTGCTCGTCGAGTTTGGCACGCGTCGCCGGATCCATCTCGGGCACGTCCCGGTTTTCATACGCGACCACCTCACGCACTTGGGTGCCTGAATCACGCAAACCATCCGAAACGACATCGCGACCACGCTGCGTTCGCACAACCAAGGTCGACTTCAATGATGGTTCGGCATTTTGCAAAGTCGTCAGCAATGCGTCCGCATCAAACGTTTCGGGAATCCAATCCGCTCGCAGATGATAAGTCGCCAAGACGTTCGCCGTCGCGTCACCAACAACCGCGATCTTCAGTCCGCCCAAGCAACGCATGTCACGACCAACTTCGAGCAATCGATCCAGAAAACTCTTCACTCCATTGCGACTCGTGAAGACCAACGAATCAAAGGTCTCGATCTGATCAATCGCGGCGTCCACTACCGCCCAATCATCCGGTCCGGAAATCTCGATCGCCGGTTGCACGATCACATTGGCCCCCAATTCTTCCAGCGGCTTTGCCAACTGGTCCGCTTGGTCCTTCGGACGTGTGACCAAGACGTTCTTTCCCGAGAGCGGTCGACGACTGAACCAATCCATCGACTCGGCCAATCCAGTGACCTCGCCGACAATCGTGATCACTGGCGGACGAAACTTGCTGGCGGGAGTCAGGTGACCGGCGACCTCGTCCAACCGGCACTGAATCTTTTGCTGGTCCGGCAAACTGCACCGCCGCAGAATCGCACAGGGTGTCTTCGGATCTTTGCCGCTGCCAATCAACGCGTCGGTCCATTGCTTCGCCGTCGTGACTCCCATGTAGATCACCAACGTGCCGGGGAATCTCGCCAATGCAGGCCAATCTAAATCCGACTTTGCCTTGCCCGGTTCCTCATGCCCGGTCACCAAAGCCACCGCCGAAGCGATTCCGCGATGAGTGATCGGAATGCCCGCGTACGATCCCGCCGCCAATGCCGCGGTGATCCCCGGAACGATCTCAAACGGAATCCGCTCCGCCTTCAACGCGTTGACCTCTTCGCTGGTCCTGGCGAAAACGGCCGGGTCGCCGCCTTTCAGCCGCACGACACGTTTGCCGTCTTTGGCATGCCGGATCATCTCGGCGACGATTTCATCCTGCTTCCAAATACGAGATTGACCGTGCTTGCCGACGCATTGATGAACCGCCTGCGGAGCGTGGATCAGCATTTCGACATTGCTCAGTCCATCGTAAAGGACGACGTCGCAGTCCTGCAGGCATTCGCGTCCGCGGAGGGTCAGCAGTCCGGGGTGGCCGGGTCCTGCCCCCACCAATGCGACGAATCCCGGCGTTGTTTCAGAAAGAGCAAGTTCAGAATTCAAGGAGATGGAGCTTTTTCGCGATAAATACGGTTGGAAAACAAGATTATGGAACTTCTCCGTTGACCTGGACAGTCGGCTGAATGGACGTCATACTCCTCGATTCCAAATTTTGACCAATTTGATCCGTTCCCTACCAATGCGTGTCCGCCGGACACTCCGAGCGAAATGCCAAACACTTCAAGCGCCTCGAAACGTCTGCGTCAAAACGAAAAACGTCGTTTGCTCAATCGTGCCACTCGTAGCAACATGCGATCGACGATTCGCCGTGTTCGTGAAGCTGTCGAAAACAACGATCTGGAAACCGCCAAGAACGAGTTCAAGGCTGCCCAAAAGAAGTTGGACCGTGCCGCAGCAAACAACTTGATCCACAAGAACGCTGCCGCTCGCACCAAGAGCCGTCTGAACACCCTGATCAAGAACGCAGCTCAAACTGCCTGATTCAGGCCCATTTGGTATCCTGCGTCGCGATTCCCGCTGACCGGCCACCAAATTTGAGACCACCAAATCAACAAAAGGTCCTGTTTCGTCAGGACCTTTTTCGATGCGCGGTCAGAATCTGACCGAAACACCGCCCAGTTCAAGCGTTCTGGCCGGCCGCCAATTCCGCCGCGGCCATTTCTCTCGCTCGCTGCCGCCAAATGTGCCTGGGCACCAATACCGACAGCAACACGGCGGCGACCACCGACGTGACCAAACCCAACCAGCGGGTCAGACTCGAGTTGGTCGCCCCGGACATCCCCGCTTCAGCGACCGAGCTCATCGTCTCCGTCGCCACCGCTCCGCAATGAACCCACAGCAATTGAGGCCCGGCCGCTAACAACGCCGCAGCCAAGTACGGGACCTGACGAGCCCCGGAGGCTCCCATCGTGTAGCTGATGATCGTCGTGGGAATCGGCGACAGACGGACCAGCAGATGCATTCCCAAATGCGCATCGCGAGCCCCCAACCGGATGATCCGCAGGGTTTCCCGCCAGGACGCGTCGGACGCTTCCGCCTCAATATCGATCGGTGAATGCCCCAGCGACCACCGGCCCAAGTGGTAGTTCACCCAAGCCGACACGACCGCGGTGACCGCAAGCGTTGGTCCGCCAACCATCAAACCAAAGACCGATCCCGCCGCGATGGACACAAACGTTTTGGGAACGAACAGGCACATCGCCAACGTCCCCAAAATCACAAACGCCGCCGGTCCTGCATCGCGACCTACGGCCAACCAATCACCGGCCACCTCAACCCCGACACCGCTGACCAGCCCACACACGCCGACGATGACCAACACCATCGGCAGCAGACGTCTCGCGATCTGCACTGAACCTTTCAAACCTTCGCCTATCCCAATCCTTGCAAAACCCCGCTGCTATCGCCAAAGCGATCCGCGTTCGCCCCCATCTGCTTCATCATCCACAGATAAAGATTGCACAGCGGCGTGCCATTTTTATAACGCACATGCTGACCAGCACGAATGCGTCCGCCACCGCCACCAGCCAACAGGATCGGCAAATCATCGTGGTTGTGCCGATCCCCATCACTGATCCCGCTGCCATACACGATCATGCAGTGATCCAACAATGAGCCATCGCCCTCGCGAATCAGCTTCAACCGAGACAACAGGTAATTGAATCGCTCCGCATGAAACGAATTGATCTTCGCAATCTCAGCCTGCTTGTGCTCGCTTTTGCCGTGGTGCGAAAGCTCATGGTGCCCTTCGTTGACCCCGATCTCTTTGTAAGCCCGATTGCTTCCCGCGTTGGTGAACATGAACGACAAAATTCGCGTGCTGTCGGTTTGGTAAGCCAACGCCACCATGTCCATCATCAAATCGCTGTGCCGCGACAACTCCTGAGGCACACCGCTGGGTCGCGACAACTCCTGAGGCACACCGCTGGGTCGTGGATAATCCGGTACGCCTTCCTCGGTCAGCCCCAATTTTTCGGCGCCGTCCAATCGCTTTTCAACATCACGAATGGAATACAGGTATTCGTCCAACTTGCGCCGATCGACGATCGGCAAATGAGCATGCAAACGCTTCGCATCGCTGGCGACAAAATCCAGGATGCTCTTTCGATACTTCTCTCGTTCGCTCTTGGCCCGGCGAGTTTCCTTGACGGTTTGCCCCGCGAACAATCGATCAAACAAAGCCCGCGGGTCGGTCTCTTTCGCCATCGGATTGGTCGGCCCACGCCATGACATGTTCGATGCGTACGCGCAACTGTAGCCACTGTCACAATTGCCAGCCTGGCTGCTCGCTTCCAACCCCAGTTCCAAGGAAGCAAACCGCGTTCGATCGCCCACGTACTGAGCCGCGACCTGATCGACCGACACTCCGTTTTGAATGTCAGCCCCGTTGGTCTTTCGAGGGTGAGCCCCCGTCAAGAAAGCCGCCACGCTGCGTGCGTGATCGCCGCCTCCATCGCCATGCGCCCGAGCCCCATCCAGGGTCAGCCCCGACAACACACTGATCGAATCCTTGTTCTCAGCCAGCTTCTGCAACGTCGGCGTCAGCTCAAATTCGCGACCATCTTTCTGCGGCGTCCAGGCTGGCATGTGCATGCCATTGGGCACATAGAAAAATCCCATCCGCAACGGCGGCGGCCCACCATCCGAAGTGGCCGCCAGCAATCGGGTCGGACTCATCACATCCAACAAAGGCAATGCCACCGCGGTCCCCAACCCACGAAGCAGAAAACGTCGCGACAAAGTACGAGGCGAATGACTCATGGTTCTCGGTACCCTTGCTTCTGAAAAGGATCGCTCTGAATGATCGCTGCGATCAAGTAAGCAAATTTGTAGTCGTGCGCACGAACATCTGCCGTGATCTTGTCGAGCGCACACTTGTCATAATATTCCGTTCCACGCCCCAACGCGTAGATCAACATCTTCTCAGCCAAACATCGAACAAACTGTTCGCTTCGCTGCGTCGTCAACAAATCTCGCAACCCATTGATACCATCAAACGAAGTCCCGTCGGGCATCGAACCGCTGGCGTCAATCTCATCGCGCCCATCACGAGTTCGCCAACGCCCCACGGCGTCAAAGTTCTCGAGTGCAAACCCGAGCGGATCCATCATGTTGTGACACGCCGCGCACGCTGGGTTGGACCGGTGCTGCTCCATGCGTTCGCGAAGAGTCCCCACCAACTTCCCCTTCTCAAGCTCGGGAATGTTTGGCGGTGCCGGCGGAGGAGGTGTGTTGAGCAAATTGTCCAGGATCCACTTCCCACGTTTCACTGGGCTGGTCCGTGTCGGATTGCTGGTCACCGTCAAAACGCTGGCGTGGGTCAGCAACCCGCCTCGCGGTGTCCCCGACAACGACACCTTGCGGAATTCACTTCCGCGAACGTCATTGATTCCATAAAATTTCGCGAGCGTTTCGTTCATGTAAGTGAAGTCGGCACTCAACAATTCCGTGACCGGCAAATTGTTTCGCATCACTTCGGAAAAGAACATCAGCGTTTCCACCCGCATCGCCTCGCGAACTTCATCGTCGAAACCACGATAGATGCGTGTGTCCGGCTGAACGATTTCCAAGTTGCGAAGCTGCAACCACTGCGAAGCAAAGTTGTCAACGAAGCGACTCGCCTTGGGACTCTTGATCATCCGCCCGACTTTCTCCAGCAACATCCGGCGATCACGAAGCTGACCGCGATGCGCCATTCGCAACAGCTCATCGTCCGGCATGCTGCTCCACAAAAAGTACGAAATTCGGGTCGCCAACTCATACTGATTGATCAGCGGCATCACACCATCTGGGCCTGGCTTCCGTGGGCGTTCGACTCGAAACAGGAAGTACGGCGAGACCAAAACGGCTTGCATCGCGACTTGCATGCTCTCTTCAAATGAACCTCCGTTCTCATGCACTTGAGAAGCCAATCCAACCAATCGCGCGAGTTCTGATTGACCAATTGGCCGGCGATAAGCCCGGCTCGCAAATCGCCCCAACACCGCTTTCGCAGCCCGTTCAAACTCCCGGTCATTGCCCGGGGTTTCAAACAACAGCACTCGATGAGTCACCGGCAAATCAGGCGAAGAAACAAATTGACTGCGTTGCTCAACGCCACTCACCTTCACATGGTGAACGTGCAGGTTGCGATCGATCTTGTCTTTGACGTAGTAGTCATTCAAAAACGAGATATCGATTTGGCGGGTGCCTTTCCCCAATCGAAACGCGACCGTCTTGTCCGTTGGCTCGCTTTCTTTCACCTCCACGGGAATCGCTCGTCGCCCGTCCGTGACTTCCACTCGAACCGGTTCATCGCCGCCTTGGTCTCCACTCAGACTCAGCACCAACGTGTAGGTCCCGCTGAACGGAGCATCGAACTGCAGCGTGACCGTGCCATTCGATGACATCACCAAGTGACTCCGGACGTTGAATTTGTCCGCCCCAATCAAGGTCGCCGGAGAACGTTCCAACTCAAACAGTTCTGGGGGTGGCGGCGTGTAGATCGCTTCGCCCATGATCGTCTCCGCCGCATCAAGGTACTTCTCCATCAGCAACGGAGGCAACGAAAGCACATCACCAATGTTGTCGAATCCGTAGCCAACATCGTCGCCGGGAAAATCATCTGCCGGAGCGTAATCAACTCCCACCAAATCGCGAATCGTGTTGCGATACTCAGCCCGATTCAGCCGCCGCAGAGTGACTTTGCCGGCGTTGGGATTCTGCACGCAATCGATCGCATTGGCCAATTCATCGATCAGTTCGATCATCCGAGTCCGACTGGACAGATCCATCACATCCGAATCGGCCGGTGGCATGGTACCCAAACGCACCTGCGCCAAAGCCCGCATCCAATGGTCACGACCTTGGACCAACTTCGCCGCCGTGTCGTCCGCTTCCAACGACACGCCGCCTTCACCATCCTCGGCACCATGACAGTCGTAGCAGTAAGTCCGCAACAGCGGCAACAACTGCTCACGGAATTTGACTTCACTGGCAAGTTCATCCGCCACCAGGACGCTACCGCCGACGAAACAAACGATCAACGCAGCAACGCAGGCGAGCAAGCCACGTTGCGCGAATCTCGCGGCTCGAGGCAGCCGAACAAAAAGAAGTCGCGAGACACGATGATCAACAGGATGAATGGACACACTTTGCATCCCACCATTTTACCAAGCCACACCTGGTGAGCGTGCACAATCCACAGGCGAATTGCTCACCCCGCTATCGGCAGAGTCGCCACAACCCGGCCATCCAATACAACCACCCACTACAGTAACAAGTGGCATAGGTTTCCAGCCTGTGATTGCCCTGAACACTACCCGAAAGCCAATGCAATTCAACGAACCAAGCAAGCCGGCGGGGCCCGGCAGAGCCATCAGAGCCGACAGAGCAACGGGGATGGCCTACATGGGATGCATTGAACCTGATAAGCCCGGAAGCTGGCTGGCACTTTCCGGAAATGCATCGACCCGTTTGTACGTCGATGGCGATTTCGACGGTACTGTCTCGGCTCACGATTCCCCTTCGCTCTTCTCTCTGTGCGTGTCGGGGTTCGCGCGTCACGAATCAATCCATTCAATTTCTTCGATTGGTTACACTTTATTTGACGCTGGCATAGGCAGAAGCGACGTACCGGCGGAACTTTACTCGGACGGTACCGAGCGACGAGTGACGAAGAAGGGCAATAGTTACAGTCGATGGTGCGTCCTCCAGCAGCAATAGGCGGCCCATACGATGAACCGAAATCTCGGAGTCGCTGTTCCCTAGCAACGGAAAATCAATCGCCGCGTCGCAGTTATCGCGGCCGTTTTTTGGAGAGAGGTAAAACGGACAAGAGATGAAAACTTTGCTGACCATATCGCTATTGCTCACCGGCATTCTTTGCCCGACGCTTCCTGCCCAAGACGAAGCGAAAGAAGCCGACTTGCCGAAGGTGCTGATCATAGGCGACTCAATATCCCTGGCATTCACTCCTCATGTCGCGCGGCAGCTAGACGGAAAGGCTACCGTCAAACACAACCAAGGAAACGCTCAACACTCGGGCACAGGTTTGGCAAAGTTAGATCAGTGGATTGGCGATACCCATTGGGACGTCATTCATTTCAACTGGGGTTTATGGGATCTCTGTTACCGCCACCCGAAATCGAAGGTGCAAGGACGCAGAGACAAAGTCAATGGCACGCTCACCACCACGTTGGAGCAGTACGAGAAGAATCTTGATGAACTCGTCTCCCGCCTTAAGAAAACAGACGCGAAACTGATCTGGGCAAATACGACCGTTGTTCCGGAAAAGGAAGCAGGTCGCGTCAGGGGCGACGACGTGAAATACAATGAAGCCGCGGCAAGAATCATGAACAAGCATGGCATCACCACGAATGATCTTCACTCTCTCACCAAGACGTTTCCTGCCGACCAATTCGATGGCCCAGGCAATGTCCACTATACACAGCAGGGTTATCAAAAGATTGGACAACAGGTGGCGGAGCATATTTTGACAGTTCTGGAGAGCGAACAAAGAGAGTCGGCCAACAAGCAATAGCCGCATCCTCGTGTAGGTCCCAACAGCCTTTTGCGCAGAATATAGTTTCGGTTCTCGGTTGCCCATCGAGACCTCCCCAATACGGAATTCTCTTGGTCACTCGAGAACAAGTGATCAGTCCCGCCAAAGTGCTTGATCTACCTCCGCTCTTTCTTCCGGTTCAGATTCGAATTCACCGCGTTTGCCCTGAGCAGGAGTTTTCCAAGACCATGAAGACGACACTGGGTTTCGTTATCGCTGCCATCTTTTGGGCAGGGACGCTGCTGGGTCAAGAGAAGCAACAAGCTGACTTTGTTACCTGGAAACAACATGTCGGAATCCCTGGTCCGAGTGGCTGGCGCGTCAACGTGATTCAGCCTGACCCGAAGGACCACGGTCCCGACGGTTTCAACCACCACGATTGGGATGCTGATGGTGACCTGGATGTCTTGGTGCACTTCGAAGAGGGAGGATACAGCCGGTTGTATTTCAATCCCGGCAAGGACCGCATCCGCGAACTTTGGACCGACTACATTCAGCTGGAGAGGCACGGCAAGTGCGAGGACTCAGGCATCGGTGACCTGGATGCCGATGGTGACATCGACTACATCGCCAATGGCGGGCACGTCTATTTCAACCCTGGTGCGAAAGACCTGAGCGATTCAAAGAAATGGATCAAGATGACACTCTTCAAGAGTGAAGCACGCACTCCCGTCGTCAGTGACGTCGATGGCGACGGCCTGAATGACCTCATCGTCGGAGCCAAGGCTTGGTACCGGCAACCGACTGAGAACAAACACGATGCTACCCAATGGAAACGCTACGAACTTGGCGAAGCCAACTGGCCGATGAGCTGCATCATCAACGACATCGATGGCGACGGGGACGATGACATCATCGTTCAGGAACGCAAAAACCAAGGGACCTTTTATTACGAGAACCCTGGTCAAGAGAAGGTCAGCGAACCTTGGCCGGTCACGATGATCGATGCTGAAAAGAATGGCATGTTCATGGCCCTCGGCGATGTCAACGGCGACGGGCGTCTCGATTTGGTGAAAGCCAGCGGCTTGGGTGCAGTGCACATCTACCTGCGCACGAACGACATGGGTGCCCCGGTCTACAAGAAGATCGAGGTGCCTCCGCCAGCCCAACCGGGCAGCGTCAAGGTAAAGCCCAAACCCAAGGGAGTTGCGATCCTTGAACTCAACGGCGATCCGACGCATCCTGAAATTGCAATCATCCCCGAGTATGAGGCGCAGTTGTGGTACTTGACGATGTCCGGCGACGGAATGTCGCCGAAGGATTGGACCAACACTCTGATGGATATGCCGAGTCCAGAGTCACGCAAGAAGATGGACAATGCCTTCCTGGTCGATCTCGACGGGGATGGCGATCTGGACATCGCGACGACGGAAGAGAACGGAGGCTGGGGCGTCATCTGGTTCGAAAATCCAGCGAAGAATTAACGAGGCCCTGACGGCGGAGAACCGATCACGACAATGATCTTTCAAACTCCAGCATCAAATCGCAAGTCAAATCGGGACAGGGGTCCGGTTGCCTGGCGTTCTTCCGCACCACTTTGCATGCGGGACCGCACGAAGCGGTTCGCTGCGAAGCCCCAAACGCTTGCCGGCGTTGTGCCAGGTCCTACAAGCCCTCGGCGGTCCGGCACTCGATCGTTACCCCCGCCGTCATGGAGAGACGCTCCATCAGCCAGGCAAAACTAGCCCATTGCAGCTCATGGCAAAGCCCCGAGCGAAAGGGCAGGAGGGTATAAAGTTCCGGCCACCTTCCTAATTCCGACGCTTGAGTGAGGAACGGCAACACATCCCCACGCTTGCACATCCGAGGCGGAGGCGGGAAAACGGAGCCGGAACAATCTCATCCCAACCCCATCGCAAGGACGCATGACAATGCAACGATTGGCCATCTACACCACCGCGGTGGCAGCTTGCCTGCTTGTGACCCCAACAGTGCTCGCACTCACGGTTGCCTATGGTCAACGAGACATGCAGAAGGCCGGCCCCGGCTGGGTTGGAGGTTGGCTATCCGCCCACGGCAACACCGCCTACTTCTGTGGCGACACGGAACGACTCAACCACCAATTGGCAGCAATCGCCCAGTCAAATTTGGGGCATTCCGCTGCAAAGGTCGTGTTGCATGCCGGCAAAAATTCAATTGACGACCCGATTGAGCAGCCCCTGACAGGCTTCGGTGAAAGAGCGCCCGATCGACTGCCGATCGACTGGTCTGTTCGCAGATCATGTCCCTCTTCTGATGTTCTGCGTGGACGTTGCCAATGCAACCGGCGATCGGTCACGGTTGATATTTGGATTGCCAATGACGTCGAGCTCGACTCGCTCTCCATCCCACCCCAATTCATCGTCGAATCCGGTGGTGAAATCGATGCGTTCGTCGATCGACAGGAAATCAATAAACGACAAAAAAGCGAGCAACCAAACGTTGCACCGAAGACACACCATTGAGGTTTCGTAAAAAGACAGTCGAAACCCCTGGCCCCATGGCGGGTGAACTTTCCAGCTGAAATCTTCCCAAGATCGACCGTCACCGGCCGAATGGTACTTCATCCGATCCCTCCGGTTGGTCGATAAACTGTTCGATCGCAATCCCGAACGCAAGGAAGACACCGTGAAACTTCGCAAAGCAATCTGCATCGCACTTGTTGCATCTTCTTTCGCTCTGGTCATCGTCGTTGCCGGAATTCGGGACGCTCGCGATGAAACTGCTTCCATGCAAATGGCGGCGGCGAGCATGACTGTCTCGCCCGCAGAGCCTGCGACCTATTTCGTGACGCGGCCAATCCGAGAACAGCGTGAGAAAACGGTCAACTACACCGTGACCAAGCCCGTTTACGAACAACGCACCAAAACCGTGCGCTACACGCAAATGACGCCAGTGCGTGAAACCCGAACCAAACGGGATGATGTGACGGGGCAAACCACCGAATACGCTGTCTGCAAGATGGTGCCGAAAACAAAGGAAAAGACGGTCAACTACACGGTCTGCAAAATGGTTCCCGAACAACGCACCAAGAACATCTTGTACACCGTCACTCGAATGGTGCGAGAAGAACGAATCCTGGACTAAGCAGCTACGCAGGTGCTTTCGGGAATGTTAGCCGATTAGCGTTAACAATGGTTCCTACGCGCAAACGGCTCCCAAAATGAAACCCAATCAGCACTGCCCAGATGCCTAAAACGCAATTCAGGGCTCGCTGACCGTGGGGCTGGCACCCAGGGCGACTGCGTCTTTCTCCCAATTCCATACAACCTGGAAACTTCAATGGATGACAGTTTACTTTTCGCCTTCAAAATGCTTGGAGGGTTGGTGGGCTTTGCACTCGGCGCCGGGATTGGAAGCTTGGTAGGTGCGATCTGGCTCAGACTCGCTGCAACATGGCTCAATTTTGCAGACATACCTTATTGGACAGCCTTTCGTTGCTCGCTCGTTTCCGGTTTAGTCGTTGCGTCAATCAACCTGGCAGTGGGCTTCAACCACGGACTGTCATTCCGACTTCTGGCAGACGATTCTTTTCAGATGAACAGTTTACCATTTCAGTATGGCCCAACATTCTTCCTATACAGCATCATCCTTGGTTTGATGCTGACGGCAGTGATTTTTCGAAGAATCATTCAAGCAAAGAGCGACAATCAGCTCATGGCATTTGGCGACGCGGTATCGCTGGCTTCGTTGTATTACACGATTTCGTTCCTCGCTTTCGTCATTTGTGGTGCTGTTGTTTTCCTTGCAATCGCAATCCTTCTTTCGTTCATAGGTGGCTAGCTCCACTACGGACCAAGACAGAATCATGATCGAGACCGGGCCTGTTTGCTCGGGCATCCCTTACACCTTCATTCACATGGCGTTTGAGTGCAGGTCGATGCCGCAGTAGAATGAATTGTTCGCAGCGTACAGATTCACCTTGGGTGAAACATGCGTGCACGCTCGAAGGGTCAGGGCCAACTGTCAGCATGCTGGAGTCTTTCGATGCGACAACCGAAACACGGCGTGAGCGTTGAACTCCCTGCCGCGTTCACCGATTTCATGCGTGATGTGCATCAGCGTGTTGCCGATGGCGACAAAGCTGCCACCACAATCGAATCCAGCGATCTTCTGCAGTGTGATCGCGTCTACGGCGGCCTCTATGACAGCGCCAAACGGAGATATGGTTTTCGCTACTTTCACACGGATGAACACACTCGGGATTTTGACCTCCACCTGGACGATATCTCTGCGATCGCAACCGGATCAACAACGCACTTGAACCTCTGGCAATGCAAAAAGGGCTGCGGGTGTTTACACGCGTCCGAAAATTCCTACTGCACTCATTGCGATTCGATTCGCCACTTTGACGACTACGAATCTCGGTTGCGAATTCACGAACCGCATGCCGACGACAATACACGCAAACTGATGGCGAACCTTCGCAAAGTTGGATTAGCGATCCTCGACTACCACCACGAGCACGATCACTTCCCACCCCATACCACCCATGATGATTCCGGTAGTCGACTTCATAGTTGGCGGTCTCTCATCCTTCCGCATCTTGGCGAAGACGCAATCTTTGACATGATTGCTTTTGACCAACCTTGGGATTCCGAATGCAACAGAAAGGTCTGGAACCATCGACCGTCAGCTTATTCCTCAGACGATCGCGACGTGCCGCTGACGCAGATAGTGGCGGTTGTCGGCTCAGAGACGATCTGGCCAAATTCTCAGCACCGTGCATGGTCCGAAATCAAAACTGGCACGTCACACACGATCGCTGCTGTGAGATCGAATCGATTGACTACAAACTGGATGCAACCATTGGACTCAGACATTGACGCAACGGTGAACGACTTCCAGGAAAACGATCAAATGTTAGCCGTGTTTGTAGACGGCCACGTAGAAACTTTTCGAGACGTATCGAAAGAACGATTCCGCGAACTATTTTTCATTTAGAACGCCAACACAGCCGGGTCAGGCGACGGGATTCAATGCCCTTGAGTCGCGAAACCGGGTGTTGTGACGCTGAACAAACTCTCGCGATCGGCTGATCTCAAACGCTACCGGACCGAAGTTCTAACTGACCTGTTGCTTTTTTCTGATACAAGGGCAGTGAAAAAATCAGGGCTTCATCTGGCCGGGCGTGCCCTGCCAGATGAAGCGAAATCTTTGGGGGCACTCCAACCCAAAGCGGTCGAACAAAGCATTTCCTGGGCGAAACCGGATTTCTATGATTCGCTGTGATTTCGATTAGGCTACGGTTCGCAAATTGCGAAGTTTCCTCCCTAGCTTTCCAGCATGAATCCACTGAAACGGCTGAACCGGTCCCGAAATTCACGGGTGCATCCCGATGCCCACATCACGTGGGCCTCGCGGAGCATTTCCACGACGGTCACCCGAACCGGCCTGTACCTTCAAAAGCGGCTTTGGATCTGGCCGATCGTTGCCGTCATCGTGTTGTCGACCATCGGCTATTTCATGGGCAATGCGATTGAATCAACGATCAAAGGCAACGTCAGCTCAGGGATGCAAACGATGGTCGATCTGGAAGCCGAAATGCTGACCAAATGGTTCAGCGTGCAAGAGTCCGCGGCCGAGGCGTTGGCCAATGACGCCACCGTGCGACGAACGGTCTACCAGTTGTTTCAAACGGATCAGCCTGCTTCGCCCCCCGCGTCGCCCGGCGACCCACACAAGGAACTGGCGGCCGAACTGGGCCCCGCGATGTCGGCTCATGACTTCGATAGTTTTCTCTTGATTGACAAGTCCAAACGAATCGTCTCGGCAACCCATGCCGCTTTGGTGGGTGAGCAAGGTATTTCGGAATACGAACCATTCATTGACCGGGCACTGGCAGGCGAAGCGTTCGTCTCCCCTCCGTTCCCCAGCGTCGTGATGATGAAGGACGCGGATGGACGATCCCGTATGGGCGTGCCAACCATGTATGTCTGCGCCCCGATTCGCGATCCTTCCTTTCAGGTGGTGGGAGTGCTTGCGCTGCAGATTCGTCCCGAACGCGAGTTCATTCCGATCCTTCAGCTTGGTCGGACGGGTGCCTCGGGTGAGACCTATGCCTTCAATGAAGACGGCATCATGATCAGCAACAGCCGCTTCGACGAAGAGCTCATCCTGCTGGGTCTGTTACCGGACCAACCTCATTCGCATTCGATCCTGCAGATGTCCGTGCGTGACCCTGGTGCCGATATGACGCGAGGTTTCCGCCCCGACCGTCGCCGGTCTCAGTTGCCGCTGACGACCATGGCAGCCGATGCAGTCGCGGGCAATTCAGGCCTGAATGTGGACGGCTATCGTGACTACCGAGGGGTGAACGTGATCGGGGCATGGCGGTGGTTGCCGAAGTATCAAATGGGCGTTGCGATTGAAGTCGATGCCGATCAAGCGTTCCGCCCAATTGTGATCTTGAAACGAACGTTCTTGACGATCTTCATCTTATTGCTGTTGTGCGCGATCGTAATTTTCGCGTTCACACTGATCGTCGCTCGACTGCAACGTCAATCGCGGGAAGCAGTGATCGAAGCCCAGCAATTGGGCCAATACACACTGGATCAAAAACTCGGCGAAGGCGCGATGGGCGTTGTGTACAAAGGCCACCACTCGATGCTGCGGCGTCCCACCGCGATCAAGCTGTTGCATGCCGACAAAGTGAACGACACCTCGATCGCTCGGTTCGAACGGGAGGTCCAAATCACCTGCCAATTGAACCACGCCAACACAATCGCCATCTACGATTACGGTCGCACTCCCGAGGGAGTGTTCTACTATGCGATGGAATACCTCGACGGAATCGACCTTCAAGACCTCGTCAACAAGTACGGGACTCAATCCGAGGCCCGCGTGATTCATATTCTGCTGCAGATCTGCGGGTCTCTGTTCGAAGCCCATTCGCAAGGCTTGGTCCATCGCGACATCAAACCTGCCAATGTGATGTTGAATCGGCGCGGTTGTGAACCTGATGTGGTCAAGGTCTTGGACTTTGGTTTGGTCAAAGCCGTCGACCGCACCGAAGGATCACCCGCGAACGAAGGGAGCTCGATGTCGGGGACGCCGTTGTACATGTCACCTGAGGCCATCCAGGCACCGATGACCGTTGACGCTTGCAGCGACATCTACGCCGTCGGTGCCGTCGGCTATTTCCTGCTGACGGGCAAGCCAGTGTTTGAAGCAGCCAATTTGGTCGACCTATGTCAAAAACACATTGAAGAAACGCCTGTCCCGCCGTCGCAGCGTGGCAACGCCAAAGTATCCAGCCAACTCGAAGACGCGATCATGGCATGCCTGGAAAAGTCACGTGCGAAGCGACCGCAAACAGCACGTGACCTTGGGATCCTGATCTCGAAATGTGAAGCCGCGAGCGAATGGACGATCGAGGAGGCCGATCGATGGTGGGGGCGGCACGAACGCGGATCCGAAAACAAAGTCTCCGCAACATCGAAATCTGAACCGTCGCCCACCGAATCGGTTGCGATGGACGTCACGATGGACCAGTCTTCCAATGAATCACCAAACGACAATTTCTAGTCGAAGGATTAGGACCGAAGTGTCGCCGCATGAACGTCAATGGTGGAAGCGAAGCCAACACCTTTCTGATTTGTTTTTCTAGGCGAAGTTGATTCCATGCAGCTCTACCGTGCCTTTGCTGAGATGGAAGTTCGCAACGGAAAATCCATGCTGGAAAACTGCCTCAATAAGAAGATTGATCGATCGGCAAGCCAAACACACCGCCCAATACTCAGACCTGCAACTTGCCGCCACTTCGCTGTTTGACGATTGCAGCCTGAATGTGCCTCGACGGCTTCCGAAGGTTGGCACCACACTCGCTGAGGGCCCCGGAATCAGCAGCAAAACAGAATCGACTTGGTGTTGCCGTCCCCTTACTGCGACGAGCCGCTAGGACCGCGAGCGACGGCCGCGTAGCCGTGAGATGACCGACGGAAGTTTCGCTGCGAGCGATTTTCGCTGAGGTGCATCATGACGCTGCTCGAGCGGAACCGGGTCGGTGATCAATTCCTGATTCAACTCCGGCTGGTGCGTGACCAGATAAAACGGTTGCTCGGCGACGATCTCGCGACCGTCGGCCAAGAACACTCGCACGCGAATTTTCCAGTGGATCTGCATCAGGTGGCCCTGATAGCTGAGCGGCGAGGCAGGCAGCACACACTGGATCTCGTGACGGTCGTTTAGCGGGAGTCGCTCAAGATCCGAACGGTCGTATCGCTGGAAGTGATGGACTCCAAGGTCCTCGTCGCCTTTTCCCTCGGTGTGCCAAAGCACCGAGATCTCGACGCTCTGCAATTCCTCGAGTTCGACCCGACTGATACGCCAGCCTGCTTTCAACTGGCAGCCGGCCGCATAAGATCCGTCATCACGACAGACCGACACATTCACCGCGGGCTGTCGGGAGGCGACATGAGCGGCGGATGGACGAGCAGCGGGAAACTTCGGCAGAACGATGGCCACGGACGGGACTCTCCGGAAACTAGCAGTCGCCACCTGACGACGTTGTTGGTTGCAGCAAATGAATGCATCACGTTTTCAGGCAGCTCGAATGACAATTGTTGCTCCCAGGGCCCGCGGGGGTCAACACGGACCGTTTTTTCCTTCAGCAATTCTTGCCGCAGTGCCACATGATGATCACTGCGAACGTCCGTGCCCTGGCGAAAAAACGACTCTTCTTCGCAAACCAACTCGATTTTCAGCCATTTTAGGTGCATCTTGCCCATTTGCGAGACAAACAGCTCGTACTGGCCACCGGGCTGCAGCGGGTGGTCACTGATTTCCACGACCGTCGCCCCGACCCCGGCGACCTGCCGGACCTGCTTCAAAAACACCCGCAGAGACCAAACCGCAACACACGAAAACGGCACCATCAGCACCGCCAAAATGGGCCGAGGCATGTCGTACCACCAACCGGACACCACCACCGCCAACAGCACCAAACACAGGCAATTCCAGCCCAATGCCAGCGCCGCGGAACCAAACACGCTCATCCGTCCAGTCGAGATCGAGGCCAACCGAAAGCGAAGCCGCTCGCCGGGACTCTCATTCATTCCCTGGCGACGGGGAACCGTTGGTAATTCGGGAAATTCCTGAGGGTCGAATTCCGGTTCGAACGATTGCGAAGACTCTTCGGCCGCCGAATCTCGCCCGGCCAACGATCGAGTCTCATCGATTGCTCGTTTCCGACTGGCCGAAAGACGCTCTTGGCTGAATCCAAGGTGCAGCAATCGGTAGCCAAGCCCGAAAACTCCAGACGCGATGGAAGCAACCGAAACGACCGCAACCACCCATCGCCCCCATCTTCCGCCGCCCTGAGTCAGGTTGGACTCCAGAACCCGACGGGCCTCTTCGGGAAGATCGATGCCGATACGAGACATCATCGCGGATGAAACGATGACCAACGCCAGAACAAAAACGCCCAGCAGGATCAATCCAAGGTAGAACGCGAGTTCACCAAGAATGCCACGCATCGCCCCGGTCCGCGAACGGCGTCCCCGTTTCTTACTCCAGGGACGCAGTAGCGTTCTCGACCAGGATCGTCTCACAAAGGACTACCGTAGCAATCAGTTGGCGGTCGAAACGGCCTGACGGCCAGGGCGATAGAACCCAAGTTGCTCAAGGGCGTCGTAGACTTCTTCGAGAGTCTTTTCGCCGAAGTTGCTGATTTTCAGCAAACGTCGAGGCGTCGCGTTGAGAAGGTCGCGAACGGTCAAAATGCCGGTCTCTTCCAGGCAGTTTGTGGTTCGAACGGTCAAACCCATTTCCGCGATGCTCAGATCGAGACGTTCACGGCGCAGTCGGGCTTCTTCCTCAGCCTTACTCAATGGAATGCGGGTCTTCATGAGAATCCTTTCACGAAAGGGTGCAATGGCGACAAAAAATGTGCAGATCGTCTTGTAAAGATAACCAATTCATACGCCCTGACAATGGCAACGCCTCGCAATCTTGGACACTCTTTCCACGACACTCCGCGGCATCCATCAACGCCGAACGTGCCAATCCTCGGTGCCATAACGCGTCCTTAACAATTCGTCAGCCACTTCTTCGATGGATCGAACCACCGACGAGTCAGGCTTGGACGACGCCCCAAATTGCTCCGCCAAATCCAAAGTCAACTGCGGAACATCGACATTGATGTTCCCGATGAATTCGCGGTGACTTCTTTGCTGACGATACTCCGGCTGTCTCGGTGCAAAATCCAAGCACGACTGGATCAGATCCAAATCGGAATCAACCAAGATGGTGCCATGATAAAGCAGGTGATGTCGCGCCACACGCAAGCTGTTGCCGGAGAACTTTCGGTTCTCAAACGTCAAGTCGCAGATTCCTTTTCGTTCCGCATTCGGCAACTGTGACTGGACCGCCGCGAGAACTCGCTGCATCACATAATCATGCGCAACGTCGATCTTGCGAATCGACGTTTCATCGAGCAACCGCAGCACGACGCTGTACATCCAACACCCTGGTCCGCCGACCACGGAAGCGCCCCCGGTACAACGTCGCAGCACCTCAATTCGACGCTCGCGACACCAACGACGATTCACTTCTTCATTGATTTTGGAACTGCGACCCAAAACGACGGTCGGCTGATCGAACTGCCACAACCGCAACGAATCAGTATCCATCGTCGTGGACTCGTCTTCGCCGACGACTTGGTCCGCCCACTGCAACATCGCCTCATCACGTGCGAGTTGCCTGCGGGCGAGCATCGATGAAACTTCGGCAGGGTCGTTTTCAAAGTTCAACAACTGCATTTTCGGCTCGCAACGATTCGATCAACGGCAGCGTCAACACTTTCCAAACGGCCACCAAACCGGCCAAGGTCCCAAACAACAAAATCGCAAGCAAGATCCCCAGCGGTTCCATGATCGGCATGCTGGTTCCTGACAACCAAGCGTACGGCAAAACGGCCATCATCGCGGTCACCGCTCCGCATCCAATCCCGATAGCAAGCAAGAACGTATTCTCCCCCAACACCAACGCTGCCAAACGCTGACGAGTGAATCCGACCGCTCGCATCACCGCCAACTCGCCGCGACGTTCCAAAACGCTTCGCAATTGAGCGACCGCCAAACCGATCGTTCCAAGCAACAATCCCAACGCCCCTAAACTTTGGAACGTTCGCAGATACGTGTTTTGAACCGCCAACAATCCCGCCAACACATGGTCGGCACGTTGCACGTCCATGCCAGCGTCAACCAAACGCGACTCCAACACTTCGGCAATCTCATCAACTTCGTCATCGCGGTCTGAAAGTTCACTCGCAGCGGACTCCGACGCGTCCCCACCTTGCATCGCAAACAGGAAGTACTCGTAACCAGTAGAACTCGGAAAGACGTTCTCGAAGGCTCGTTCACCAATGATCAACTTGCCTTGCAACACCGAGCCCGCCAACAAACCGACCACGCGAAAATGCACATCACCGCTGCCGTAGTCGAATGCTTTGACTTCACCCAGACCACCACGCATTTGCAAACTCCACATGGCGGTGTTTTGATCAATCACGACCGGCACCGGATCCTCGACCGTTCCGGCCGCGGGAACATCCAACAACTCCCAGGTCGCCTCCGACGAGTCCGCCTCCATGCTCGCCCAACCAAAACCGTCCAGCGAATCTTGATCTGACAATCCAATGACCGTCGGACGCATCGCTTGATAAAGATTGTTGCAACTCGCATCGTCGCCACCCTTCATCCGAAACGGAACGACGCGAACGTTGTCTTTAGTGAACGATTCGGCATCTCGACCGAGCAACTCCGCACGCACATCCTCCGCACGCAGATCTTGGTGAAGCGGCTGGGCCGTTTGTCCGATCAAGTCAAAGCCACCGGTCCCTTCTCGCGTCGGCGACAATCTAAACACGCTGATCGACAAGATCAAGAAAGCCGCCGTCGCAACCAACCCGATCGCAAGCGTGCTGCGGAGGGGACTGCGACGAGCGTTGGCCATCGCCAGTGAACTCAGCGACCCACCGCCCAGCCCCGGTGTTCGCATCGCGTGACCGGTTGAAGCTTGCTCACCGCGAGCCCCACCGGAATCTCCTCGTCTGCGAAGCGATCGGTGCACCCAAATCAAAATCGCCACCAACGACAACATTCCGGCTCCAACGAAGCCGCCCGCCGCTTGTTGACCGCCGCCCATTGCTCCAGCGATCGCGGCAACAAACGCGAGCACTAGCAACGCGATGGCAACCCATTTCGATGCATTGCCATCATTGGGATTCTTGGCCTTCGCACCGCCGCTCAAAGCATGCGATGAATCCATCGTGCGGCCACCAACCAACGCAGCAGGATTCAACCGCAACAAGAAACGCAGCGTCCAGGCCGCCGTGAACATGCACACCAACCAACCGAGGATCCCTCCCAAGGCGATCGACATCGGCGTCGCATGAAATTGCAAGAACGGAACCGTGACCGCTCCGACCCACCATGACTTGAGCGCCCACAGAACCGCCCACGCGTAAGCCACTCCGCCCGCGATTCCGAGCAGTGTTCCGAACGCAGCTGTCACCGCGGTTTCACCCAACGCCAACTTCATCACTCGTCGCGGGGTGAATCCAACGGCCAACAATGTGCCGAACTCACTGAGTCGTTGAATCACGCCCAATCGCAACAGCAAAGCGATCAACATCGTCGCGGCCAAGATCACAAAGAACGACAAGGCCAAGAACAAACCATCAAACGGTGTGGTGCCTTTGGACGCCGCCAACTGCTCGGCACGAATGGATCGCGGTGTCCAACCAAGCTCACTCTGCACGCCGCGAGTGGCAGCCAGGATTTTGGCTCGCAAGGCGGGCATGTCTTTGGCCAAACTCGCATCAATCCTCAAACCAGTCGTTTGCCCAAAGCGGCTTCCAAAAATCGTCTGGCCGACGTCCAGCGGAACAAACGCTTTGGGGGTCAACCGCTGCTCGTTCCAATAGGCATCGTCCTCACGTTCAATCTTTCGATCCAACTGAAACGGCAAGTCCCAATCGCCGATCGAATCTTGATCGGTCACGCCAGGAACATCGGGCGTCAACGCCGGATCGTTGTAGCGAGTGATCGGCTCGTCAAACACAGCTTCCCGGTTCCTGCGATAAGGCTTGCTTGGGATCGTCAACGGAACAATCTGAGTCACCACCGCATCGAACGACCGTTCAATTTCGCGGCCGTTTTCAACCTCCGGTTCGTAGAAGAACACGCGAACTTGATCACCAACTGCGGCACCCAAACGATTCGCGGTCCAATCATTCAACACGATCGGGGTTTCGCCCGAATCCGTCGTCGGTTGCTCCTGGAACGAATAGTCCAGCGGCAACGTGGGCCCGTCACTAATGGCGGACAACGTGCTGTAAGGAACCGAATGGGATTGGTCGTTGACGATCACTTCGCCGGTTTCGGGATCGACCTTTTCGATCGCATTGGCGAGGTAAGTCATCACCGGCGTCACGGTGCCTTCGGGCAAAGCATCCATGACCGCGTTGACCGCATCGTTCTTCAGCAACAGGTTCTCGCTAGTCAGCGAAATGTAGTCGATGACTGGCTCGCCGCCTTCTTCACCACCCCGCTGAATGTGTTGCAGGTTCCATCCCAGCGTTTCCAACGACCAACTCACGTCATCCCCAGAAATTTCGCGAGCCAGGAAAATCGCATTCGCTTGTCCATCGCGGTCCAACACGTCTGCGATGACTGTGCGAGACGCAAAAACCGTCTTGGGTGCCGCTTGGTTGGGACTCAGCGAAAATCGGCCCAGTCCGGAATCGGGCACGATGGCAGCGACCTTCATGCGAGGCAATCCTTCGCTTTGGATCTCTCGACGCCCCAGCGGACTATCGGCCGGCACCGCACCCTCAACCGGCAATCGCAATGTGACTTGATCGCCGACGGAAACCTTCAATTCGTCCGCAGCGGCTTGATTCAAGACAACGCTTTCTTCTCCCGGCATCGCCTCCGGCCGAATCCCGGTCACGTCCAAATCCCAAAACGATTCGTCGATCCCAAGAACTTGAACGCCGCCGATGCGTCGCTGTCGATCCGAACCTTCGACATCCGCCTCGATACTGCCACCGGGAAACAAAATGACCGGCGTCACGAAGGAATCCTTCGCGGTGGTGCCCGTTGTTTCCGTCTCTCCCTGACCGATGGATTCGCCTTCGATGGACAAATCCGCCAACGGGAAAAAGGCTCCAGGCGAAACAATCGATTCAATCTTCCCGAGCCGCTCCACCGTCAGCGATTTCAAGCTGCCACGCATGGAATCGCCCACCAACAAGGCTCCCGTGATCACCGCGGTCGCAGTCGCTACCCCGAGCGCCACCGCAACCGTCACAGCTTGACGATGACGAAGCGTCGAAAGGATCAGCGAGACCAAAGTGACGGATCGAGCGCGAGATGCCATTGGTTTCCGGGGGTCGGGGGGTGTCAACGGTCGTGACGGATGAACACGCGTCACAGTTCAAAGTGCCTGGCGTGCTCGAATTGCGACGATAACACGTTGGAGTTTGATTCCGAGTGCGTCCCACCAAGTTTGTAGGTTTCCTCACCGTCTGTCCACGTATGCCTTTGCAACGCAGTCATTCAACGTTCTGCGACCGCCATGGTCATGGTGGCTGGGATAGTGCATTGCAACGTTGGACGTTGGTGTTCGCCTTGGCATTCATCTCGATCGGGTGCCGATCCAATCAACCAATGCCCGATCGCGTTGCCAATTCAATCAAAGTCCCAAGCGAAATCAACGATCGAACGAATCTAGCGTCGGCCGTTCGCCTGGGAATCCCGACCGCCACGCAACAAGCCGGCGTTGAGCACCACGTTTACAATGACCGCGTCGAGCCAGCCCCCACCAACTCGCACGATCCCTTCGGCGGCAAACGAGACACGCAACGTCTGATCGAGTTGGCCTCCGCTAAACAATCTGGCCAACTGGACATCGCCACCCCGGCGATGCCCTCGTCCGTTCCTCCGTCAGACGCATCGCAGCCCCCGGAGTTCTGGGATCTGACGGAAGCCGAGATGATCACGTTGGCCTTGCAAAACAGCGACGTCATTCGGTCTCTTGGCGTACGAGTCCTCGAAGCACCGGCCTCCGTCACGACAGCCTACGACACCGCGATCCAAGCGACCGACCCAATGTTTGGTCCGCAGGCTGCTTTGGCGGAATTTGACAGTCAACTCAGTGCCTCGCTGACCACCCAAAACAACGACCGCGTTTTCAACAACGCCACGTTGGGCGGACAAGTTCAAGAGTTGGTCCAAGACTACGCCCAATTCCAATCCGGCTGGACAAAACGAAACACTTGGGGCACCCAGTGGGACGTGCAATCCATCCACCAGTACGACAGCAACAACCGAGCGGGCAACTCATTCCCGAGCTACTGGGAAACGCAACTGGAATTGGGAGTCCGTCAACCGTTGCTGCAGGGTGCCGGACGCACGTTCAATCTCATCGCGGGTCCCAACGCTCGCCCCGGGTTGAACTTCTCGAACGGTATTTGGATCGCTCGAATCAATTCCCAAATCAGCCAAGCCGATTTTGAAATTCAGTTGCGAGACTACTTCCTCGAACTGTACACCGCGTATTGGCAACTTCAGCGACTCTATCATTCGTACGCAAGCATTCGCCAAGCTCGAGACGTCTCGTACGAAATCTGGCAAACAGTTCTGTCAAAGAAACAATCCGGACTGATCGGCGGCGAAGCCTACAAGGAAGCTCAGACGCGAGCGCAGTACTACCGCTATCAACGCGAGGCGGACCTTGCACTGGGCGGCAGCGAAGGTGAAACAGGAATCCGGAATGCTGAACGAACACTCCGGCGGATGATTGGGCTGCCCATTGCCGATGGCAAACTCCTGAGACCAGCCGACGGGTTCACGGTCGCCCCCTTCGAATTCGCGATCGATGACAGCGTTGCTCGCGGGTTCCAACACCGAACCGAACTCAGGCGTCAACGCCTGCAGGTCCAACAACACAACCTCCGGCTCGTCGCTGCCAAGAACTTCCTGCTTCCACGATTGGACATGATCGGTCGCACACGAGTGAGAGGCTTTGGCGACGACCTGACGGGCGATGGCCCACGTTTCAGCAGTGCAGCCGACGACTTCTTCTCTTTCGATCACACCGAGTGGGAATTCGGCGTCGAAATGGGTGTCGCTCCTTTGAGGCGACAAGCCAAAGCCGCAGTGCGAAATGCCAAACTGCAACTGCACCGTGAACGCTCCATCCTGGAAGAGCAACAACACGCGGTGACGTTTGAAATTCACGACGCGATTTCGAACAGCCAATCCAGCTTCGCCGCGTTGCAGAATTCGCTCGCCCGCGTTGAAGCGGGCCAAGAACGCCTCGCTTCCTCGAGGGCCCTCTATGACGCCGGAAAAATTCAATTGGAGTTTTTGATCGACGCAACGGAGGAACTGCTTCATTCCCAACGTCAATTGCATGTTGACCAAACGAACTACAGCTTGTCGCTCGTTCGAATCAGCCGAGCGATGGGAACGCTGCTATCCGACGTCGGCGTTCACTCTTACCGCCGCTAAGATCGGTCTTGGGGCCTTCCAAGGCCGTCGAAGTGAAAACCCGACGCGTGAGCGAGGCATTCCCCAGATTCCGGCCGCGCAAGTTTTGAAGTTGCGCTTTTGCAGTCGGTTTTGTTGGCCAACGGCCAACATCCACCCAAACGTTTTAAATTGAATTTGGCCGTTGGCCATTAGAAAAAAAACCAACCTCAAAACTCACGCCGCGGTTTTCCAGGTCAGCGAGCCGTCCAGCCTCCATCGACCGTCAGCATGCTGCCCGTCATGTAGCTCGAAGCATCGCTGGCCAAGAAAATCGCAGCCCCTTGGATCTCTTGCATCTGTCCCCAACGCTCCAGGGCGGTCGCACCGACAATGAACCGTTTGGCTTCTTCGGTATCCGCGATTGGGACGTTCATCGGAGTCAAAAACGGACCAGGGCAAATGGCATTGACGGTGACATTGTCTGGGGCCAGTTCCAAACCCAATGCTCGTGTCATTTGCACCACCGCACCTTTGCTGGATGCGTACGGAGTTCGGTTGGCCAACCCGACCAAACCGAGCGTGCTGGCCAGGTTGATGATTCGGCCGGCACCGTTCTTCTTCATCACCGAACTGGCGTGCTTGCAACACAACCACATGCCATCCACGTTCGTTGCCTGAACCTGCCGGAATTGTTCCAGCGTCAGCTCATCGATCGAGCCACGCACATTGATTCCTGCACTGTTGATCAATACATCCAACCGAGAAAACTGGTCGACGCATCGCTGCACCATCTCAGCAACATTGCTTTCGACGGTCACGTCCGCCCCGATGCCGATTGCTTGAACCGGGTATTCGTCAGCAATCTTCTTTGCCGCCTCGGACGCTTCGTGTTCATTGCGACTGACCAAACAGACGTTCGCGCCGGCGGATGCGAGCCCGGCACCCATCGCTTCGCCCAACCCTTTGGAGCCTCCCGTGATCAGGGCGGTTCGACCGGACAAATCAAAGAGCTTCACACCGGGCCATCGAGTCATGTTTGTCACCAGAGAGAAAACGGGGAACGAGACCCAGACCAACTGCTCAATCAGCGGCAGCTTGCCGTCTCAAGAAATCGCGATTCGGCCGCCAATGTATCCAGCGAACAAAGCAATGAGAGAATAGAACCCGGTCAGGCCAATGACGAGCCCCAGCATCGAGTCCAGCCCCATTCCCTGCAAGTGAACCGCCACCGCGAAGGACATCAATACCATGCCCGAGAAAACGGATGCGAGAAAGCACCAGAACATGGTGGATAGAAACCCGAGGACCATGCCTTCCAAGGTTCCCGAAGCGGCTCGTCCGGCCAGCGGTCCAATGGTCGCCGGGCCGAGAGCCACCCAGAACACCGGGTTTAATCGCACCAACGAGAAAACAATTGCAGCCCACGTCAACACCAAGATCAAATGCACGATGCGGAACTGCATGACAGACTCACGTGGGTCCAGGTGAATTTTCCAACAGGCTGCTGATCAGCGGCAACAACTGCTTTTTGCGACTGACGACGTTCTCCAATTTATACAATCGATCTTCGAGCTGGGGGTAGTTGATCTCCTCCCAACCTTCCGGCTCGCTGCTCATCAACAACAAACTTCCGTTGCTGGAGATATCCGTCACCAACAGGGCTGAAAACTCAAGGTTCTCCTCTTCCGACAATCGCACCAAAGCCTGACTGAGTTCGGTTTGGCGTTCCCAGAACAGATCGAGTCCGATCTCTTCGATTTGAGAGATCGAAAATCGTCGTCCGTTCTCTTCGAACTGCTTGCAATCTTCGCGAACGACCTTGTCCGGCGTGCAGGATCGAAGTGCCGAACCGATCTCGAAGAATTCATTGGCGTACTCAGCCAACTCCACTTTGCAGTAACCCTGCAACCATTCCAGTAATTCGCGATCCACGTCCGTTGTTGTCGGCGAACGCAGATACAGCGTGTCACTGATGATTCCCGATGCCATGCAAAGCGCGATGCCGGGTTCAGGATCCAAACCTTCCTGCCGATACATGCGTGCCACCAATGTGCACGTCGACCCGACGGGATCCATGATGAACCGAATGGGCCCGGTCGATTTCAATGAGCCACCAAGTCGGTGGTGATCGAGAACTTCGACGATGTCAGAATCTTCCGCACCTTCGACGGCCTGTCCGATTTCGTTGTGATCCACCAACACCAATTGAGGCCGGGGTGGGTGAACCATGTCCGATTTGCTCAACACCCCAATCAACTTTTGATTGTCGACCACGGGGAACACGGTCTGCGCCGACCGATAAATCTGTTGTTTGGCTGCTGCCACAGGCAGCTTCGCGGACAACGCCAGGAAATCTCGATTGACGACTTCTTCAATCAACTGAGCGGCTTTGATCCGCATCGTCGTCGTTGCGGTGTCATACGGGCTGTTGATGACCGTCACGCCACGTCCGCGCGCGAGTTCCATCAAACCACTGGAGAGCTCATAGCCTCCGGTGACCACCAATCCTCGCACACCCATCTCGAGAGCGGGCAACTGGATCGTCGGCCGGTCACCGCTGACGACCAACAACCGATCGGCCGGGAATTGCTTCATGCGTTCGCAGAATCCACCGGCGCTCATCGCCCCCACGGTCAGGATCATGTCCTCATTGAGGCTCGAATCGACCGCGTGCTGGTACGATCCGCCCAACACGGAAACGACTTTATCGAGGTTGGTGCGAACCTCTCGAGATCGATATGGATCCACACCACCTTGGAAGACCAGCTCCAACAGATCCAGCAGCGTGACCAATCCGATCAACTGATCGTTGTCATCCAACACCGGAATGGACCGAAGCTCATGCTCGTCCATCCGTTCGTAGACTTCATAAAAGACGTCCGAAGTTCGAGCGACGATGACGTCTCGATTGCAGATATCCTCCAGCTCCGGACGGACATCCATGATGATTTTGGGCGCCGCCAGCTTGGCTTTCCGGAGCGCAAATTCGGTTCGTTCGTTGGGTGGACCACAACAGGCCGCCACCGCGTCAGGTCGAGTGGTTCGACGAAGAAAATCAGCGTAGGCCAAAGCACTGCAAATCGCATCCGTGTCCGGATTGCGGTGACCAAAAACGTGGACCGTCATGAAGACTATTCAATAACTCGATGGTGAAACGCGAGATGCAGTGCTTCCCGCGTGGATGATCCCAAGCCAGCCGCCATCACTGAACCGAGCCACCCGCGTTTGTCCAAGTGAGCATTAGCCCACTTCAACCATGGATCGGTTTCCAAATGCACGACCATTCAATCTTAGACCAAATGCCGGCACGAATTGTGCCAAAGATTTCGCTTGCGATGTCACGCCCAAATCACCCTGCAACCGATTTCACTGGTGACGCATTGTCGCACGGCACATCGGCGTTCAGTCGATTTTCGTTGCACGATCGGAGAACAACGTTTCCAACGTCTTCAAAATGGTGACGGGTTCACTCATTCGACCGGTGCCTTTGACTCGGCAACTGAGCCAACCGTCCTCGGGTCCGACCAAATGACAACCATCCTCTCGAAGCATTTCCACGTTTCGCTGGACCGCCACATGGTTCCACATTGGATCGCTCATCGCGGGTGCCAGCAACACCGGGCTGGTGTTTTGCAGATACAACGTGCTGATCAGATCTGACGCCATTCCCTGAGCGAACTGAGCCATCAAATTCGCGGTCGCGGGTGCAACGACCATCGCGTCGATTTCTCGCGTCAGCTCGATGTGGCTTCCCAGAGGAAATCTCGCATCGAAGACTTCATGAACGACCGGACGGCCCGAAAGCGCCGCCAAAGTCGCATCACCGATGAATTCGGTGGCCGCCCGAGACGTGACCACCTGAACTTGATGGCCAGCCTGTGCCAATTTGCTGCACAGGTCGGCCGCTTTGTACGCGGCGATTCCACCACCAATCGCCAACAGAATCCGCCGCGTCTTGGGTTCCATTACAGGTCCGAAGGATCCAGTTCAGGAGCTTCGCTAGCGGCAACGATGGCATCGAGGTCGTCGACCGTTTCGATTTCGTTTTCCATGTTCAGAAAGATCTTGTCCTGGACAATCTCTTGCAACACGATCGACATTTTGTCGTGCGTGTCCACGCTGACCAACGCTCGGCTGCCCTGGTTGAGCTGGACGAGACGTTTTTGGATCAAGGTGCTGAGTTTGAAACGGCCACCGATCTTGTTGACGATTTCTTCTTCTTTCAGTTCTTCGAGCACGGCGTCGTTTTCCTTTGATCCATTAAGATCTGGCAAATTTCGGTGACAGCGTTGTCGACCGATTCATTGATGATTTCGTATTGATAGCGGCTCAAGCATTGCATCTCGGCCGCGGCGGTTTCGAGTCGAGCAGTCAGAGAAGATTCTGATTCGGTGCCACGGTTTCGCAACCGTCGTTCCAACTCTTCCATGCTGCCGGGATGCACAAAGATCGTCACGGGGCGGTAGTGAGGGTCATCCAGGACCGCCATCGCACCTTGCACATCAATCTCTAAAATTACCCATTTCCCGGCATTCAGGCCAGTGGCAACTTGGTCCTTTAGGGTGCCATACCACTGCCCAAGGCTGAAAACTTGCTTGCATTCGACAAAGTCGTTCAGCTTTCGTCGGCGCTCGAATTCCTCGTGGGACAGGAAAAAGTAGTCTCGTCCGTGGATTTCGCCCGGACGAGGCTCGCGAGTTGTGGCGGAAACGCTGAGTTGCAACGGCACGTCACAACGTTTCATCAACTGCTTCACAACCGTCGACTTTCCCGCGCCGCTGGGCCCGGAAATGATAACCAGACGGCCGGGATGAGCGGTTTCGCCGCCAGATGGGCTGGAAGGATCGTTCATACCGACGGTTACTCCAAATTCTGAACGAGTTCACGCATGCGTTCGATCGCGCACTTGATCTCCACGACATGCTCAGCAATTTCCGCGTCACCGGCTTTGCTGCCGATCGTGTTGGTTTCGCGATTGAGCTCCTGAATGATGAAATCAAGCTTTCGCCCGACCGCTTCCCCGCGACTGCCCGACTCGCTGGAAGCCGTCTCCGCCGAGTCGCCCGCCAAAACGCCTCGCATCAATCCTAGGTGACTTCCCAATCGCGTTAGTTCTTCGCTGATATCGGATCGGTCTGCAAAAAGTTGGACTTCTCGGATCAAATCCACCGGGTCGCCCGCCGACAAGCCGTTGTCAGCCAATGCATTCTCGATCCGTTCGCGTAAACGTTCTTGGTATCGAGCCACAACCTGAGGACTCCGTTTGGCGATTTCCTCGCAGCGGGTCTGAATCAGCGTCATGTCCTGCTCGATCGATTCGGCCATCGCGATGGCTTCATCCGATCGCATCTGCTTGAAACGATCCAGCGCGGATTCCACGCTTTCCTGGATCAACGACCACTTGGCCGCCAAAGCCTGCTCATCGGCCGATCGGTTCTGTGATCCGGCCGAAGGCGATTCCAGCACACCCGGCATTTGCATCAGGTGAGCCAAATCAATGTTGGTCGAGGTGACGGCATCGCCCATTGCCAAAGAATCAGCGACCTGTGCCAACTGTTCTGCGTATGAACGGACCACATCGGCGTTGATTCGAGGCAGATCAGCTCCGGGTGGCGGAGTGAACCGAACCTGGACAGTGACGCTGCCACGGTGCAGATGCTGACGGACCAAAGCCTCCATCTTGGGCTCAAACTCCGAAACCGAATCACTGGTACGGAGAATGATTTTCAGCCCACGATTGTTTACCGAGCGAATCTCGGTGACGACCGAACCGGCGGCCCCTGAGGTTTCGCCTCGGCCCTGGCCGGTCATGCTGCGCAGCGAAGGGTAGGGCGACCCGCCGTGCGGTGAAGAGGGATTTGCTTGCGTGCGAAGGGACGCCTGCGTCACGGAGTTTCCTCATCCGAGGTGGTTTCAACTTCGGTAGTTTCGTCTGCTTCTGGTTCGGTTTCGGTTTCTTCGGCTGTGTCAGCAGCATCGGAATCGCCCGACGACAAAGAGCCCAACGATCCGATGGCAGCATCCAAATCGCTGACTTCGTCGCTATCAGATCCCGTTGGTACAACCAATCCGCTGGTGATGTCTTCGACGTCATCGCCAGGCCCGCCTTGAATTTGCGAGTCACTGGTGTCGGCGACGGCGGGAGTGTGAGCTCCCAATTGATACATCGCAAATGCACACACCAATGCCCACACGGCCGCGGTTCCGACGGTGATGGCGGTGAATGTGTCACCCGCTTTGCTGCCAAATGCGGACTGGCCACCGGGTCCACCCAGGGCTCCCGTCAAACCGCCGCCTTTGCCGCGTTGGATCAAGATCAGAAGGATCAAGAACACCGACAAAAACGCCATCAACCAACCCAACACGACGCTCATGAACGAGGCCAAGGGCAGGGCGGGAATCAGTTGATTGACCAACGACGCGGGTTGGAGCAAAGAATCGAAAGCGACACTCACGGCGAACAGTCCGTTGAAATGGAAAGGTTGTGGGAACGAATACGGAGTCAGATCAGGCGGAGGGAGCCGCGTTGATGATTCCAGCGAAATCATCGACCTTCAAGCTTGCCCCGCCGACGAGAGCCCCGTCGATGTTGGGTTGGGACAACAACTCTTCTGCGTTGCCCGGTTTCACACTGCCACCGTACTGAATTCGGATTTGTTCGGCGACTTCGGTCGAGAACATTTTTCCCAAAAGCTCACGAATGAAGGCGTGAACCGCTTCAGCTTGCTCTTTGCTGGCGGTTTTACCAGTCCCAATCGCCCAAACAGGCTCGTAGGCGATGACAATGTTGGCCGCACGAGCCTCGTCCAAACCTTCCAACGACCCGCGAATTTGCGTTTCGATGACCGATTCGGTGTCGTCCGCTTCGCGTTGTTCGAGAGTTTCGCCGACACAAACGATCGGGACCAAGTTTCCAGCCAACGCGGCATGCAGTTTTTTCGCGACGCAAGCGTCCGTTTCGCCCATCAATTGACGACGTTCGCTGTGACCCAAAATCACGAATCGGCATCCGACATCGGTCAACATCGACGCGTTGACTTCGCCGGTGAAGGCACCGTCTTCGGCGGCGTACAGGTTCTGAGCGCCCAATTCGACGGGAGTCCCGACGACGGCATCTGCCACGCCGCTCAGGTAAACCGATGGAGGACACAAAACGACTTCGACAGCGGGCGACTTGCCAACTGCGTCGACAATGCCCTTGGCAAGCGACGCGCCGGACTCGGCACGCATGTTCATTTTCCAGTTACCAGCAATCAGAATGCGACGACTCACGCGAGGGCCTCGGTTGGCGGGGTGTTTTTAGTGGTTGAATTCGGAAGAGGTGAGATCGTTTTACCCAGCAGTTCAGCCATCGCGGCCATCTTCTGAACGATCTCGTTGTATTGTTCGGGCAACAAGGCTTGAGCCCCGTCGCTCTTGGCTTCTTCGGGACAATCATGGACTTCGATGTGCACGCCATCCGCACCCGCGGCCAATCCCGCCAGAGCACATGGCGGAATCAAATCCGGCCGGCCCGTCGCATGCGATGGATCGACGATGATCGGCAAGTGCGTCAAACCTTGGACAGCTGGCACGGCAGCGACGTCGTACAGGTTGCGAGTCGACGGATCAAAGCTCTTGATACCACGTTCGCAAAGCACCACGTTCGGGTTGCCTTGAGAGAGCACGTACTCGGCGCTCATCAGCAGGTCTTGGATCGTGGCGGCCATCCCACGTTTGAGCAGGACAGGGCGATCGGTTTTGCCGACCTCGGTCAGCAACACGAAATTCTGCATGTTGCGAGCACCAACTTGCAGCATGTCCGAGTACTCCGCCACCAACTCCACATTTCGCGGGTCCGTGATCTCAGTCACAACCGGCACGCCAAACGTATCGCCGACTTCACGCAGGATCTTCAGGCCAGCTTCGCCCAGACCTTGAAACGCGTAGGGGCTGGTCCGCGGCTTGTAAGCTCCCCCGCGAAACAGGTTGGCACCTGATTTCACGACACTCTCGCCGATCCGCATCATCCGGTCGCGATCTTCGACGCTGCATGGCCCCGCGATCATGGCCAGGTTGCCTCCACCGATCTTCACTCCCGACACGTCGATGACGCTGGATTCAGGATGAGCTTCTCGGGAGGCCAATTTGTAGGGTGGCAAAACGGGAACGACTTGTTGCACGCCGGGGATCGATTGGAGCTGTTGTTCGGTGGTCAGACTCTCGTCGCCAATCATGCCGATGATCGTGCGAAACGTCCCGCGGCTGAGGTGCGTCTGGAACCCCATCGACTCGACCTTTTGGATCACATGGTCGATCTGATCGTCGGTCACGCCGTTTTTCAGAATCAATATCACGACTAAATCCGCGAAATGGCCGGTGGGTGGGGATGCAGACTGCTAAAAGAGACCGCACACCATAGCAGTCGACCCGCCAAATCGTCGAGAGGAGCTGTTTTCAGGGTTGAGGGGCCTGGGGAACACGGCAGTGGCGAAGATTGAAAAAGTTAAATTGACAGTTGCAAATTTGAAATTCAGTGAACTCCCTCTGGGCGAACATCGGGTAGATCAGCACGGCAGCAACAACTGGCCGCCAAACCGCCGAATCTTTGGCCTCCCAACCAAGATTTTACAATTTCAAATTGTCAATTGAACTTTTTCAATCTCCACCGGCAGACAACCAAGTGATGGCGATCCCCTGAACACCCTCAATCTTTTCTGGGCAAACTTCCTAAGAAATCCGCCCCCCACTCGTTGAGTAGTCGGAGGCGACATGACTCGTCTCCCTTTTTCTCCTCTCGCAATGAACCGCCATGAGTCAACCGGCCTCCACTTCCGCGGCCGAGGACCTCGTCGATCCAGGTGCGTCTGAACCGGATTCGTCCGGACAAGATTCTCCTGGGACTCGGAATACCGAGTGGATCGCCGAGGTCGTCGACCAGTTCCAGCGTCCTTTGTTGGCCTACGCCACCGGGATGCTGGCGGATCGCATCGCCGCCCAAGACGCCGTGCAAGAAACGTTTTTGCAATTGTGTCGCAAACGGCCGGACGATTTGGTCGACCGCTTGGCCCCATGGCTGTTCACCGTCTGCCGCTCACGAGTGATTGACATGCAACGCAAACGATCCCCTGACCGACTGGATCCTGACGCTGTCGCCGTCATCGATCCCGCCCCGCGCCCCGACGCGGTGGCCCAAGACCACGAGGCCCACGAGCAAATCGCGGCTTCGATTGAAACGCTGTCGCCCCGACAACGCGAAGTCATCCAGCTTCGAATGCAGGCTGGACTGAGTTACCGAGAAATCGCTGACGTCACCGGCATGACGGTCAGCAACGTCGGCTTTCATCTTCATCAAGCCGTCAAGTCGCTTCGCGATGGTCTGGCCGTCACCTGAAGCCTGACCAGTTCTTCCAATTCATTCTTCCGTCATCGGATCATCGATCATGTCCAATTCATCCACTTCCCCTCCGTGGGACGACCCTCGCGTCACGGCATTCGTCCTGGGCGAACTTCCTGAGAACGAAGCCGCTCAGTTCACCGAAGAGATGAACGCCAACCCGGAACTCGCCACTGCCGTCGAGGAAGCTCGAGCGGTCACCGAGCAAGTCGAATCATTCTTCCACTCCGCCGCGGTCCCACCACTGGAGTCCAACCGCGTCGAAAGCATCGTTCGCGAAAGCGAAACGGCTCCATCAGAAAACGACAAAGCTGCCGCGGGATCGACGGCGGGTGCTGCTTGGTACCAAGCGAAATGGGTTCAGTGGGCAGTCGCAGCCAGCGTCATTGGCATCCTTGCTTCGCTGTTGATTCCGCCAGTCCAAATGGCCCGAGAAACAGCCTTCAACCACCAACCATCAACAGGCGATATCGCCACCAATCAATCGGGTCCCGAATTTTCGGACACGATGGTGATGGATGAAGAGATGCAACTCGAAGATGTTGAGATGGTTTACCAACCATTCGACGGTTCCGCTGCCAAATCAATGCCAACGGAAATGAAGGCCGAGGGCGAGTCCTTTGGCTTGCAGGCAGCCAACCGTGTCTCAGGAATATCGCCTGCCGCCGAAGCCACTTCATCGGATGCGAGCCCACGAACCATTGCCGAGTCCTCGCTTTCTTCGGCGAACGAGCGAGCCGTAAGGTCGAGACGAGCCAAGCGAGCTGAGGATCCAACGATGGAAATGGGCATGGACTCCATGATGGGAATGGGCGACATGGAGATGGCTGGCCCGGCAATGGACATGGGCATGGGCAAGGACGGGATGGGAATGATGGGCGGAGGTATGGGCGGTATGCCAGCGGGCGAGATGCTTCGTCTTGAACTAGATAGCCAGCTCGCTACGTCCACGGACAGCGAACCCTCCGCTGGCAAACCAGTGGTAGGCGACTTTGCAGTGGCTCCCGTTCCGGAACAGCTTGGACGTCAGCAATTTTACTTCCGTGCTTCGCAGGGACGTACTCTCGAACGCCAGCTGGGAGAAACCGAGGAACTGGCACCGACATCAAACCGCCTGGCCATCTTGCCACCCACGCCCGATGGCGAAGGCCGGGGCCCCGGGATGTCCGGTGACAAATTCGAACCGATCCAAGAAAACAAATTCAGACGCGTGACCGAGCATCCGCTCAGCACGTTTTCCGTCGATGTTGATACCGCCAGCTACGCGAAAGTCCGCAGCTACCTGCAACGAGGCCAACTGCCACGTCCCGACTCGGTTCGAATCGAAGAACTGATCAACTACTTCGACTACCAATACACGCCGCCATCGGCGGAAGATCCGGTTCCGTTCTCCTCTGCGATGGCGGTCGCCTCGTGCCCTTGGAACGAAAACAATCGCTTGGTCCGAGTTGGTATCCAAGCCAAAGACATCGACCGAAAAGAACGTCCGCGCTGCAACTTGGTGTTCTTGATCGACACCAGCGGATCGATGAAGCGGCCGAACAAGCTGCCGTTGGTCATCGAAGGCATGAAGGTGCTGCTCGACCAACTGAAAAACAAAGATCGTGTGGCGATCGTGGTCTACGCAGGTTCCTCCGGATTGGTCCTCGACTCGACCCCGGTCAAGCAAAAGAAGAAGATTGTCCGCGCCCTGTCCGCTCTGTCGGCCGGTGGCAGCACCAACGGTGGTGCCGGTTTGCAACTCGCTTACCAAACCGCTCGTGAGAACTTCATCGAGGACGGCGTGAACCGAGTGATCCTGTGCAGCGATGGCGACTTCAACGTCGGCATGACGGGCACCGATCAACTGGTGGCTGAAGCGACTCGCCAATCCAAATCGGGCACCGAACTGACCGTGCTGGGATTCGGCATGGGCAATCACAACGACGCGATGATGGAACGCATCTCCAACTCCGGTGCGGGCAACTACGCCTTCGTTGACACCGTCTCCGAAGCGAAAAAGGTATTGGCGGATCAAGTGACCGGCACGCTGTTCACGGTCGCCAAAGACGTGAAGATCCAAGTCGAATTCAATCCCGCGGTCGTCTCGGCTTACCGATTGATTGGGTACGAGAACCGGATCTTGGCCAAGGAAGACTTCAACGACGACAAGAAAGACGCTGGTGAAATCGGAGCCGGCCACCGCGTGACGGCTCTGTACGAGATCGCTCCGGTGGGTCAGCTCCCCGATTCCATGCCCCCGATGTCGATCCGCTGAAGTATCAGCCCAGTGGCGACGCTGATTCGGGTGCTGAAGAAGTAGCCGAGGCCGAAGACTCCGACGAGTCTGCGACGAAGGAAATCCTGACGTTGAAGATTCGTCACAAACCCCCGCAAGGCGACGTCAGCGAGAAGCTCACTTTCCCGCTGGTCAACGAGAGCGAGCCCTTTGAAAAGGCCGACGCGGACTTCCAATTCGCTGCCGCGGTCGCCGGTTTTGGGATGCAACTTCGTAACAGCTCCCACGCTGGAACCTGGACGATGGACGACGTGATCGCCACCGCAACGGATGCCAAGGGCGATGACGAACACGGACTCCGAGCCGAGTTCCTGGAACTGGCGAGAACGGCGAAACGATTGATCGTCAACGACTGATCACTCGCCCAGAACCTGTCGCTCGGTGGTCCCCCACCGAGACGAGCACTGAAGACCAGACCATGGTTCACGATGGAGACCATCGTGCTACAGGTTCACTGACGCGCACGTCTATTGATCGGACGAAGTTTCCGCACGCGACCAAATCGCGTGCATCACGACACTGTAAAGCACCAGCGCGATGAGCATCAATGCTCCAAAGATCATCACGCTTTGACGAAGCGCAAATGCAACGCCGTAATCAGAATGCACGGCGTACACCCAGGACGCATGAACCAACATCATCAAGCTCGCCACCGCCATCACCGACAACGTGACCAAGTCCGGGATGCGAGTTCGCTTGGGCTCCGGGCTACCTTCGGGTTGTTTCCACAACCACCTCAGAGCGAACACGCCCATCGGCGGCAACAAGAACAGCGACGACAAGTGCTGGGCCACCGCGTACCATCGCACGCTGCGATCGGACAACGAGAACGCTTCGGATGACAAAAACGGCAACGCGATCATCGATCCCCAGCGATGTTGATGCGTGAACGAATCCCAGAACACATGTGTCGACGCGCCAACCAAAACACAAATGGCAACCAACAGAATGGATTGCCACTCGACCGACACCGGGCGATCCGCGATCGGTCGAACCCGAGTCCGCAACGGCCCCGGCAGCAACTCCACCGCCGGTTGCTTGATCAGCAAGTGATAAACAAAGTACGCAGCGACGCCGACTGGCACACAGTCGATGAACAACCCACGGATGCTGTGAAACGATTCGTAGTCAAACAGCATCGGGAAAAAAACGCCCGCGTCGGGCACCATGCACCCGATCGCGAGAGCGGAAAAGGGCAGACGCCACTTTGCCATCCACGCGATCGGAATTGCCGCTGCAACATGAGTCGGAGTGAACGGCATCGCTTCTCAAATCACTTGTTGGGCAGTGCCAAGGAACGAGCTCAGCTCGCTTGAATCAAAACATTCGCCGAGTTTGGCAAAACACTCACCGAAGCACCCGACTCAAGCAAGTTCTCAGCCTCCATCACCTGAAGCACCGCTTCGAGGATTTCAGGATCTCGCTTGGCGATCTCATTCAGTTTTTCACCCACGACGCTCGGACGCGCCGCAGCGGCTTCGGCCATCTTACTCGACACCTTCAGCGCGGTCTCACTCTTGATCAAACCCACACGGTTTTCACCATCTTGCTTCATCGCACTGGTCACCTGAACCAATCGCTTGACGACCTTTTCGGTGATGTTCTCGACCATATGACGGTCGGTAAAGGCGACCTTTCGAATGTAGACCGAACCCAACCGATAGCCCCACTTTTCTGACAGCGGCGACACCGCCTGCCGGACAGTTCGGGAAAGACTGTGCCGATCCTCGAGCATCTTTTCCATTTCCAAATTGCTCAGCGTCGAGATCGTCGAACTTGTCACGTTGGCTTGCAACGAGCCGTCTGGGTTTGCATTGGTGAACAGGAACGCAATCGGATCCTGCACCTGCATTTCGTACCAAATCCCCACGCCCATCGGCGTGCCTTCTTCCGAGTTGACCATTTGGCTGCGCAAGTAGTGTTGACGCAGCGCGGTGTCGACGACGTACTTCTTTCCAAAGAAAGGAATCAACATCGCCTTGGCACCAAAGTGAACCAAAGGGAATTGCAAACCGGGCGTTTTGATCTCGCCCAACACTTTGCCGAACAGAGTGAACACCTGCGACTCGCACTCAGCGACGCAGCAATACAAACCAAAGAAACGAGCGAATCCGAGCAAGATCGGAACCAACATCAACCCGAAAACGAAGCCGGGAACAAAACCAAGAACATCCATCTTATGCTTTCCCTTCAATCTTTGATTCGGTTTGATAAATACGTTCGGTGCGTTTGAACAACGGCACTCGCAGGTTCCGCAAGTAAGCCTTCAAGCAATCCGATCCGCCCTCGGACTTGATGCTGATCAACGTCCCAGCCAGTTCATGCAAAGGAGCCACTTCGGCTTGAGCGTTGTTCGTCGCGATCTCGACCGCACGAGCACTCATCGTGATCTGTTGTTCCGAATCCGCGCGCGCGGTGCTGATGTCGGCGGCGACCTGGTTGCGTGTGCTATTGATCGCCGACAAGGCTCGGTCGACTTCGGCGGGTGGATCAATTTCGGTGATCAACGCGGCATCCAACTCGATGCCATATCGGCCGGTCGTCGAACGACACTGTTCTTCCATGTACTGATTCAACAGCGGCAAGTTCTTACGCAAATCGTTGATCGAAACACCTTCGGAGAGCTCGACAGCACTCGACTTCGATTCGATGTCGCCTTCGCCTGTGCCAGCGATCGCTTCGGTTTCCGCGACGGCATCGGCGAGCAAGCTTTGTCCCTTGGGATCGACAAAGTTCGCAATCCGCTCACGCAGCACGGAGACAAAATACCCCATCACGTGCTCCAGCGGGCTCTCCACGCCAAACAGATACGGGTAGAGGTTGTTCTCACTGATCCGGTAGCGAATTTGGCCGTTGACTCCTGTGGTGAGGTTGTCTTTGGTGACCGCTTCGATCGTGCTTTGAGCCTTGGATGGGTCCCACGTCAGATCGACCGTTTGAGTCGCGACGCTGACTTTGTGAACTCGTTGCCAAGGCAGCTTGAAATACGGCCCACCGGGACCGATCACTTCGACTTGCGGGTACTCATAGCGCTCCCGTTCGTCATCCGACAGAACTTGACCATCGGATCCCGCCCCGAGACGTTTCACCGCCCCAAAGGTCGTGACGACCGCTCGCTGATCCGGTCGCACGGTGTACAAACACCCGACCAGAACCTTGAGAGCGGCATAGAAGCCAACTCCCATCATTAATCCAACCAAGAAAAACACGCTGCTACCTCTTTGGAAAGTTTCCGTTGCATCCGAACTGAATGTCACCCGAATTCGACAGCGAAACGCTGCTTGAAACCCTAGCCCGCGAAGAAAGCCACGGAGCGGATTTCCAACAATTCATTCGCTTCCAAAATGGATTGAATCGAATGTAACGACTGAAAGAGGGTGACGCTGGATGAAGAGGCTCGTTTGCGAGCGAGAGAGGGCGCAGGTTAGTTGATGTTGATGCGTTTGCACCGATGTAGGCCAGGTCATTACCTGGCACCCAGCCGATGCTTTGGAACAAAGCGAGGCGGGCAGCAACAACGCCTTCGAAGCTCTGACCCCGCTGGCCATTCACCGCGCCAGGCGGGGCCTGGCCTACGTTTGGCATGATTCAGACTTGGGAATTGAAAAAGTTCAATTGACAATTCTAAATTGTAAAATTGCAGGCAGAGATTCAGCACCGCTGTAGGCCAGGTCATTACCTGGCATCCAGCCGATGCTTTGGAACAAAGCGAGGCGGATAGCAATTCAGGCGGGGCCTGGCCTACGATTGGAGATCTGTCTAGCGAAGCAAGACGGCGCTCAGTTGTTTTTCGCAGGACGTGACCAACTTGTCGATGATTGAATCAGCATCGCCGCCGCTGAGTGTCTCCGTTTGGCTTTGCAATTCCATCGAGAACAGCACGCGTTTCTTGTCGGGGCCGTCGACCTTTTCGTTGCGATACGTTTCGCGATAAGTCAGATCCGCCAAACGTTCCTTGGCTGCCTTGCGAACCAACTCAGCCAACTCGTTCCAACGCACTGACTCGGGCAACACCAAGTTGAGGTCACGCTGAATCGACGGGAACGGACTGACCGCTTGCTGCTGTGGCACCAATCGCGATTGATTGACCAACACGTCCGCGGACAACTCGGCGGCAACGACACGCCCGGTCAACTTCCATTTTTTGACCAACTTGTCATCGACAAATCCCAAAAAGCCCAAACGCAATGACTCCTTGCCATCGTCACCGACAAGCGACAACTCCACCGCACCGCCCTTGGCAAAACCATCTCGCTGCACCGGAGCAACGGCCAACTCACCTGGAACACCCAAGCGATCGCAAAGCGTTTCGATGGTGCCCTTGAGAGCGAAGAAGTCTTCGCCAGCGATCAAACCAATGTGATAGGTCTCGTCTGGCAGCAATGCAATGTCGCTTCCCGCGGGCGCGGGCAAATAAACATGAGCGATCTCAAACAGGTCCGCAATCAAACTGGCCGAAGCCCAGTTCGCGGCGCGGCTTTGCAGCAGACTTGGAATCAGCGATCGTCGCAGCGTGCGGGCACCTTCCAACATCGACGTGCGAGTCTGCAGAGCAGGCAACTCCGTCCACGGCGAGATCATTTGATCCAGCTTTTCGGTGACCACGCTGGGCGTCATCGATTCGCTGATTCCGGCTGCGGTCAACACGCCGCGAATGCGTTCCATCGCGGTGTCGAAACGACGCTTGCTGCTGGGAGCAACGGGAATCGGCGAGTTCTCGGAAATCTTGTCATAGCCGTGAATCCGCGCGACTTCCTCGATCAAGTCGACTTCGCGAGTCAAATCGTGACGCCAGCTTGGCGGGACACACTGCAACCCATCGGCGAACGCGGAAACCTCGCAACCGAGCGAACGCAGGATTTTGTCCAGTTCTGCGGTTTCGATTTCCAACCCCAGCAGCGCCGCAACACGCTTGGGACGCAGCAACACGGTCTCGCGGGCTGGAATTTCAGGAGCGGTGTCGATGACACCTGGTGCAACTGATCCGCCAGCGATCTCGGTGATCAACTGGCACGCTCGGCGACTGGCCCAATCAATCCCGACTGGATCCACGCGACGTTCAAATCGGAACGACGATGGGCTGTGCAGCTTCAATCGACGAGCCGTTCGCCGAACCGACAACGGCACAAACTCGGCGGCTTCCAAGACGATATCGGTCGTCGCTTCGGTGACTTCCGAGGACGCTCCGCCCATCACGCCAGCAACGGCCAACGCATCGGACGAATCCGCGATCACGCAAGTCGAATCGTTGAGGTCGTAATGGCGATGGTCAATCGCTTCGAGTTGCTCTTTGTCTTTCCCTGAGCGAACGACGATCTTGCCATCGCCGACCTTCGCCAGATCGAACGCGTGCAGCGGTTGTCCACATTCCATCATCACGTAATTGGTCACGTCGACGACGTTGTTGACCACTCCGATGCCAACGGACTTCAGCGACTCCTGCAACCACTCAGGGCTGTCGCCAACCTTCACGCCGCGAATCACGCGAGCGGTGTAGCGAGGGCAGGCTTCGGGCATCTTGTTCTCGACCGCAAGCGATTCGTCGATCGCCGCCCCGGACTCTTGATACTCGATCGCTGGAATCTTCAGCTTCTGCTCCGTCAACGCCGCGATCTCTCGAGCGACACCGATGTGTCCCAGGCAATCACCGCGATTGCTGGTGACTTCCAAGTCGATCACGACGTCGCCGTCGACTGTTTCACTGCCTTCGTGATTCAGCCCAGACAGACTGAGTCGATCGACCAACTCGTCGTGTGGCAGCGTCAGGTCAACGTATCGCGACAACCATTTCCAAGAAACAAGCATGAGAGCGAAGTGGGCAGAAGATGAAGTCGGGAGGGAATATTTTGCGAGGCATTGCAGAACGTGGCGTCGACCATGTTTTCACACGAGCGATAACTGGTAGCCGGATTCGCCAGAATTCGGACCGCGAGTTGCTTCTTCAAAGTCAGTCGACTGCAGCTAAATCCAGCTCGCGGCAACGACGTTCTGATTGCTCAAAACTGTTTCAAGAACCGCAAGTCGCCGCTGTATAAATCGCGAATGTCGGTGATGCCATGACGACGCATGCACAGGCGTTCGACGCCGAGACCAAATGCGAATCCGCTGACCTTTTCAGGGTCGTAGCCCACAGCAGCGAACACGTTGGGATCGATCATCCCGGCGCCACCAAATTCAATCCACGTTCCGTTCCACAGAAAGTCGACTTCGACACTGGGTTCAGTGAACGGGAAGAAAGATGGCCGGAAGCGAATTTCAACGTCTTCGCCGAGGTAGTTGTTCGCGAAAACACGCAGGACGGTCTTCAAGTTAGCCATCGTCACGTTGGTGTCGACGAGCAACCCTTCCATCTGATGAAACATCGGGAAGTGCGTCGCGTCCGGTGCATCGGGACGATAGACACGACCGAGCGAAATGATTCGGATCGGCGGCTGAACTTCCTTCATCACGCGAATTTGAACGGTGCTGGTTTGGCTCCGCAGCAACTGCGAACCTTCGTCACCAGCACTGACCGAACTCTTGCCCGAGGGATCTTTCGCAGTCGCCAAGTAAAAGTTATCCAGCGGATCACGAGCGGGATGATCTTCAGGGATGTTCAGCGCAACGAAGTTGTGCCAGGGGTCTTCGACCTCGGGACCTTCGGCGACCTCAAATCCCATCCGCCCCATGATTTCAGTCAGGTGACTGATCGTTTGGGTGATCGGGTGAATGTGCCCGAGCGATGGGCGAGTCCCGGGCAAAGTGGGGTCGAAAGTCGGATCGGAACCTGAATCGTCGCCACCAGCCAGGTTTTGCTGGGCGCCTTCGAAAGCAGAGTTAATCGCCGACTTGACCGCGTTCAGCTTCGCACCGGCGGCAGGCTTGTCAGCCTTTTCGATTCCGCCGAGCATTTTCTGAATGTCTTTGAGCTGCCCTTTCTTGGCACCCAAAAAACGTCACACGAGCTTCCTCGAGCGCTGCCGCATCGGAAGCAGAAGTGAACGCGGATTCAGCGTCCGACTGGAGTTGATCCAGTCGGGAGAGGAATTGATCGAGTGACATGATGGCGACTTAAGCTGCCAGAGTCTCTTTGACCTTGTCGCAAACCTGCTTGAAGCCGGCGGCGTCATGAATCGCCATTTCCGACAACGATTTGCGATCGAGTTTGATCTCGGCTTTGTTCAAACCGTGAATGAACTCGCTGTAGCGCAACCCGTGCTGCTTGACGGCGGCGTTGATCCGAATGATCCACAGCTTGCGGAATTCACGTTTGCGGACGCGACGGTCGCGGAATGCGAATGCGCCCGAACGGAGCAGGGTTTCTTTGACGGTACGCGTCAGATTCCCGCGGCCACCGCGAAAACCTTTGGCTCGTTTGAAAAGACGCTTCTTGGATTGCCGGCGAGCGGCACCTTTGGTCGTACGCATCGAATTGAATTCCTAAATGCTGTGGTGATCTTTCGGGTCGTCCTGATTCAGGCCCCGGCAGAAAGAAAGGTCAACGCGACCACTCAATCCCCGAAGTTCCGCCCAACCAGGTGGCCGTTGGATTCCGTGGTGGAAAAGAAGTGTAAGTCAGATCGAATCAGTAGCTGTGGCCGTTGAGAGCTGCGTGAATGGTTGGTTCCATGCACTCAGCAACTGCGGTGGTTCCACGCAGGTTACGACGACGTTTTTTGCTCAAACCCTTGGCCAAGTGGCTGGTACCGCTTTGACGGTGCATCGCCTTGCCTTTGGCCGACAGACGGAACCGTTTCTTGGTCCCTTTGTGAGTTTTGATTTTGGTTCCCATGAGGGCATCAACACTGGTTGGATGGTGATTTTCGAAAAACGAAGCGGGGGAGCATATCGGATAGTCGCCAAAGCTGCTAGGGCGACCGCCCGGTTTCTGCACGAGTGGCAGGTTCTGCATGACTGGCAGGGTGCCGTCGTCTCACCCGGTACCTGCTTCGGTGAAGGCGTGCAGGCTAGCACACGGGACCGGCTGTTCGGGCAAAGATCGGCAGGACCGACCGAATCGCTGCACAAAAGTGGTCCTCGGCGGCAGTAATACCTGCGTGATTCCCCGCAGAACACGTCCGTTCCGCAACAAACCCCGCCACACCCTCAGTTTTCTTGCCATGCCAGATTTTGGCATCCCCGCAAACCGATGAATGCGTGATTCTGTTCCATCGCGGCCTCTCCGGCGGCAGATTCGTCTATCATCGGACGCGATCGCTAAGATCCCTTCCCAAATCCCCTCCCCGCAGAAGCAAGTCCCCATGATTCAGAGACTCCAAGCTTGGATCGGCTCATCCCGCGCGACGACCGTGTCATTCCAATTGCGAACCACCCGACAAGCAGCTTTGCCTGTCATCGCCGCAACGCTGATTGGCTTTGCGATGCAAACCAGCCCCGTGTCGGCCGAGGAAACGACCGATCAACACCGCGTGCTGCTGCACGGCAAGAAAGGCCTCGTCGTCGTTGAGCCGGATGGCTCCATCGGATGGCAGATGGATTGGGGCGGGATTCACGATCTGCACCTGTTGCCCAACGGCCACATCCTGACTCGCCAAGGCCCAGCAACCGTGGTCGAAATCGATCCGAGCACGAAAGAAGTGGTGTGGAGCTACGATTGCGGGAAGCAGGGCGGCAATGAAGGCAAGCGGATCGAAGTCCACGCTTTTGAACCACTCCCCAACGGCAACCTGATGATTGCCGAATCGGGTGCTCAACGACTGATCGAGGTCAACCGCGACGGTGAGATCGTTCACCAAATCGCCTTGCAGGTCGAAAACCCGAACGCACACACCGACACGCGTTTGGTGCGTCGTCTCGACTCAGGAAACTACCTGGTCGCCCACGAAGCCGACGGCAAGGCTCGCGAATACAACCGTGATGGCGATGTAGTTTGGGAATACGAAGTGCCAATGTTCGGCAGAAAAGCTGCTCGTGGTCACGGACCGGAAGCGTTTGGCAACCGCCTTTTCGCTGCCCTGCGAATGAAAAATGGCAACACCCTGATCGCGTCAGGCAACGGGCACAGCGTTCTCGAGGTCACTCCGGACAAAAAAATTGTCTGGGATATCCATCAAAACGATCTCCCCGGAATCCGCTTGGCTTGGGTCACGACACTGCAGGTCCTGGATAACGGCAATTACGTGATCGGCAACTGTCACGCGGGTCCGGGGCAACCCATCCTGATTGAGATCGAACCCTCGACGAAGAAAGTTGTCTGGCAACTCGATCGTTTCAACGACTTTGGAAATGATGTTTCCAATTCGTTGATCATCGACAAAATCGAACTCGACTGGCTGAATTGAACCAGTCCCCAAGCGGAGCGACCCGATCAACGAAGTGTGCGTGTCACGGAATTACCACGATCCGCCAATAGGATCGAATCAGATCGTGAAGATTCCGGCACGCGTCACCGACCCGTGACTTCAAGATGTAACCCGCAACGTTCTTCTTGTAGGCCGCGACCAAGTCCATTTCGTGGTCGGATGTTGTGAGCACGAATACGACGGTCGAACAAAGTTCAGGATCTCGGCGAATCTCCTCGAGAAACTCCACGCCGTTCATGATCGGCATGTTCATATCGAGAAAAACCATCCGATGTGGCCCGATTGACTTGTCCGGATGCTCGCCTCGAAGAATATCGAGAGCTTCTTGACCGTTTTCTGCTACCGTCAGTGGGTTCGGGACATCATTCTTTTTGATTCCGCGTTGAAACGCCATCACATCGATTTCGTTGTCTTCCACCAGCAGAATGTGGACCTCGTCCAAGCTCGAAACCGTTGCATGCGACATATCAATCAGCCAAACGAAGGGAAAGCACTCGCGTGATATCGGAAAGTAACGGTCCGACAAGCCAACGGACCAAGACAAACTGCGAGCAACTCGAAATCATATCGAAATCTGCTGGCTAATCGAAACGCTCAAACCACACCTCCGCAAACTAGACTTCGTAAATGCTGTCACGCCGACGCCCCCCAAAAGGACGGCAGGTGATCGCCAGAGCATGATCCACGCCCGCCAACGACTTCCTTCCAATCCGATATGCGTTGTTCCTTTAGCGGATGACCGAATCATTCGCTGCGAACGAGCGAACTGCAAAATTTGTGCACATTCGGCGAAACGTCCCACTACCCACCGATCGCTCGAAGATCTAAAGTGAACGCAATCGAGAACCGTTCTCATTTACAGGTGATGACTTGATCGCTGAACTCGCCCTGGACCGTTGCGGATCCAACAGTGCCGAAATCGTTCGTTTGGACCTGCCCGAAAACTGCGCTTCGCGTTTAAAAGCGTTAGGACTGTTTGAAGGTCAACTGGTGCAGTTGTCTCGCCGAGGCAATCCGCTGATTTTGAAAGCAGCAGGAAGCCGGATTGCCGTGGCTGGGGAGATCGCTCAACAGATCTTCGTTCGAGCCACTGACGGATGAGCGTTTCACCGGTTGCTCCTTGCAACTCTTCTGAAGATGCCTCCGCCCAACAGCTTTGCCAAGCTCGAGTGGTTGCCATGGTGGGCAACCCAAACGTCGGCAAAACATCTCTCTTCAACCGACTGACCAACCTGCTGGCGAAGACTTCCAACTTCGCTGGCACCACCGTGGACCGACGCACCGGCACCGCGGATTTGAACGAAGGTCAATCATGCACGTTGGTTGATTTGCCGGGCCTGTATTCGCTGACGGCGTCATCTCCCGAAGAACAGATTGCTCGAGCATTCATCACCGGTGAATCCGAATGCCCTCCCGAGGGCGTCTTGGTCGTGGTCGATGCGACCAACCTTCAACGCAGCCTCGCCGTTGCCCGCGAAGCCATCCAGTGCGGGCGGCCAACCCTCGTCGCCGTCAACATGATCGAACTGGCTCGCAAGAGCGGTGTCGATGTGGACTTGGATGTCCTGTCACAAAAACTTGGCTGCCCCGTCATCGGAGTTTCCGCCCGTACCGGCGAAGGCCTGGACGACCTGAAATCCAACCTGAGGCAATTGCTGCAGCCACGAAAAATGGTAGTGCTGAGCGCGGATGCCGAGCCGGCTGAGATTGAATGCGGAGCATGTGGGGCTTGCCCATTCGCGGATGGCCACCGCTGGGCTTCGACACTCGCTCGCGAAAGCACGCGAACCGGATACGTCGCCTCGGACGAATGGACGGACCGAGTCGACCAAGTCACGACCCATCGTTTCCTTGGCCCGGTGATTTTTGTCGCCGTGATGGTCGCCGCGTTCGCGTCAGTGTTTTACCTCGCGCAGTATCCGATGGAATGGCTCGACGCCACCTTCGGTTTGGTGACCGAGAAGGTCGGCGGTTGGTTGCCCGAAGGCGACCTGAACAGCTTGATCACCGACGGAATCTTGGCAGGCATCGGCGGCGTTGTGATCTTCCTGCCGCAGATCTGCATTCTGTTTTTCATGTTGGCCATCCTCGAAGACTCCGGCTATCTCTCGCGAGCAGTCGTCGTAATCGATCGATGGATGCGGCGCGTCGGATTGCCTGGCCAAGCGTTTGTGCCGTTGCTCGCAGCTCATGCTTGCGCCATTCCGGCGATCATGTCCACCAAAGTCATCGCGAATCGGCGAGACCGACTCGCTGCGATCATGGTCATCCCGTTGATGACTTGTTCGGCACGTCTTCCCGTCTACACGATGGTCGCCGCGTTGCTGTTTCCTTCCAGCCCATGGTCGGCCGCGTTGCTTTTCGCGTCGGCCTACGCACTCGGGATGGTCGCCGCTTTCTTCGTCGCATGGTTGCTGAAACGATCGATCTTGCCGGGTGAAGCCTCTCCGCTGATTCTGGATTTGCCTCCCTACCGAACACCATCGCTCAGCAACGCACTCCGGCATGCATACGAACGCGGATGGGGATTCCTGCGCGATGCAGGGGGCGTGATCCTGGCCATCAGCATTGGCATTTGGGTTTTGTCGACCTATCCTAAACTTCCGGAAGAACGTTTTACTGAGCAGTTGCAAACGGCAGGCTTGAACGCGGAAACGCTCGAAGAAACGGACCTGGAAAACCGCCGTGCCCTCGCCGCACAAGAACACGCCGTGATCGGACGGATGGGCAAGTTTGTTCAGCCCGTTTTCGCGCCGCTCGGTTTTGACTGGAAGACCAGCGTTGGTGTGATGACCAGTTTCGCCGCTCGCGAAGTGGTCGTCTCAACGCTCAGCATTCTGTACGGCTTGGGCCCTGAACCCGAGGATGAATCATCGCTGCATGATCGATTGATTTCGGCCACCGACGCGGAAGGCAAACGAGTCTTCACTACCGCAACATGTGTCAGCCTGCTGGTATTCTTCGTCTTGGCGATGCAGTGCCTTCCAACTCAAGCTGTCACCAAAAAGGAAACTGGCTCATGGGGCTGGGCGGTGTTCCAATTCGGCTACATGACCGTCTTGGCCTACGTCGCCGCGTTGATCGCTTACCAGACGATCTCGCGATTTACCTGAACCAATCGATCAATCATGTGCGGGCATTGTTTTACTTCAAACCCATTCCACTTGGCCGGTTGGTGATCGCACCGCGGACGCCCAATTGCCTTGGGTCACGAGCGATCTTGTCCGAGAAGACACGAACGTCATCGAGGATCGGACGCAAACGTGCCGAAGCCGCTTCGATGTTCTGAACGGTGCGCTGGACTTGGTAGAACAGCTCATCATCTTCCAGCAGACGACGAACGGTTCCGTCACTGCTGTTGAGCGTTCGACCAAACGTATCCAACTGCACCAATGCGTTGTCAACGTTGGCCAAGCTCACCAAAACCGCTTCAATCAACTCACCGCCACGTTCACCCAGCGGTTCAGTGAAGGCCTCGATGTTCTCCGCTGTGCCCTCAAAGCTCTTGGCCGTCGATCGAACGCTGCGAAGCGTAGATTGCAATTCGTTCGCGGTTTGCGAAACAGCGTCCTCGGCAACGATCCCGACCTGTTCGAATTGCCCTCCGACATCACGAAAGGTCTCAAACGTTTCGCGAGCGTCTTCGAGAGTGACTTTGACTTCGTCCAAAACACCAGGCAATCGATCGACCGTATCACTCACGCTTCGCTGTATTTGAGGGTCACCAATGATTGACCTGATGTCGCGAACCAAGAAGCTGAACTCTTTGACCGCTTGTGATGCATCCCCGGCCAATTGTGTGATCGTTGGCGGAGTCTGCATTCCTTGCTGGCCGGGCAATGGTGTCCCCAACTGAGTTCCAAACCCTTGCGGCGGAGTGAATCCCTGCGGAGGAATGGTTGGCTGCTGCATGCCCTGCTGTGGCAGCGGTTGTTGCATCGCCACTTGTTGAATCACACCCTTCGACGTAGCGTCCTGCGGACTTGAATGAGTCGCCAAAACAATCGGCCGGGCCCACTCGGGAGCGGGTGCCATCGACTGAGGAAAGCCGCCCATTGGAACCGATGGCGACGATACCGGTGCGGTTGGACTCAGCCCAATCACGCCACGAACATCGCGAACCAATCCCTTGATGTCGCTGCCAATATTTTGAATCGCATCCCCCGCACCACGCACGCTTCGGAACGTCGAGACGAGTTCATCTTCCATCCCAAAGATCAACGAGAATGGGTCTTCCAACTTTTTTCCATAGTCGAACAGTTCGCCATCCGTGTAGGGTTGTTCTATCAAGTCCGGATTGTCATCGAACAACCCAATCAATTCACGCCGGTCGGCTTTGCGAAACTCAAGTTTCGAGTCACCGGTGATCAGCGACCCGATTCCAATTTGAGGAATGTACTGGTGCGTCATCGAGACACTCTCGTCCATTGAAAGGATCAGCCTCACGCCACCTTCTTCCTGCAACCGGATGTCATCGACGCGCCCGATTTTGACGCCATCGCGATACACCGGCGCATTGACATTGATCCCATCAGCGGACGGGAAATAGACGTTCAACGTGTACTCGCGATTTAAGATCGCGGGAAACGCACCAAACAAGAACGTGAGGATCACCGCGATTCCAATCGCCGCGATCACGAGCACGCCCACACCAAAACGAAGTCTGCTGTCATCCATGGTTCAACCCATCCCCTGAGACATTTCGCGGATGCGATCCCCCGCTTCCCCTCGCACAAACTGGCGGACACGACGATCTTCGGCGTGTTCGAGTTGGCTCGGTGGAGCGTCAAAAAGTATTTGCGACTGATCGAGTTCGAGCCGACGTCGCGGATAAAACATCATCACTCGGTCAGCCACTTTGCGTGCGGTGTGCATGTCGTGGGTGACGACGATGCTCGTCACCGGATACATCCGGCGCGTATTCAAAATCAATTCGTTGATCACATCGCTCATGATCGGATCCAACCCGGTGGTTGGTTCGTCATAAACAACCAATTCCGGGCGGAGAACCAACGCACGAGCCAACCCGACGCGTTTTTGCATCCCGCCCGACAACTCAGCCGGCCGCTTGTAAATCACTTCTTCGGGCAATCCGACCTCACCGATGTGCTGACGCACTCGATCGTTGATCTCGGCTTCATCGACACCCTCTTCGTTTTGTCGAATCGGAAAGGCAACGTTGTCGAAGATGTTCATGCTGTCGAATAGCGCCGCATGTTGAAACACAAACCCAAATCGCCGACGGACGACCGCCAACTCAGCTGGACTCAGCCCCGACAAGTCTTGTCCGTCAAACATCACACGACCGACGGTTGGTTGCACCAACGCCACAATCGTTTTCATGAATACGGTTTTGCCGCAACCACTTTCACCGATCACGGCGACGGTTTGCCCGCGTTCAATTTGGCAGTCGATGTCCTTCAAGACCGTTTGGCCATCAAAGGTGACTTCCAGATTTTCCACTTCAACCAATGGACGCTCCGCCACCGCGACGGCTGACTCTTCAGCTTGCGTTTCGGATGCATCTTGCTCGAATGGATCGATCGGTGGATTGGAATCGCTCACTAAAACAGACTCGTGCCTTCCGGGTAGAAACTGAAATACACCCAGTCCAAAACGATGTTCAGGAACAGGTCGATCGCCAGGATCATCACGAACGAATACACAAACGCTTCCGTCGCGGCTTTGCCAACGCCCTCAGCTCCGGGTTGGCAATTAAAACCGCGATAACAACTGATGATGGCAATCACGCCGCCGAAGAAAATGCTTTTAAAGATCCCGTTGAAAAGATCAAAGGCGACCACGCCTTCACGCGAATGATGCAGATAGGCGGCACGGTCGATTCCGAGAATGATGACGCTGTAGAAATACCCGCCAACGATTCCCATGAAGTCCGCCACGATGGTCAGTGCGGGAATCAAGAACAGACACGCCATGAATCGCGGCACGACCAGATAGTGAATCGGGTCGGCACCCATCGTGGTCAACGCATCGATCTGTTCCGTCACACGCATCGTTCCCAGCACCGCCGCCATGGCGCCGCCAACTCGCCCGGCCAACATCGTCGCCGCCAACACCGGCCCGAGTTCCCGAACCAGCGACGTGTTGATCACGACACCGAGGTGCGTTTCCAATCCGATGGTGTGAAACTGGTAGTAACTCTGAACCGCCAGCACCATTCCGATGAACGATCCGGTAAGTGCCACGACCGGTAGGCTCAACACGCCAACCTGATAAAAGTTGACCAACACCGTGTCACGTCGAGGCATCCGAGTGAACATCCACACGAACATCTGCCAAGTGAACATCGCCAAGTCGCCAACCGCGGTGACTCCACCAACCACAGCAGTTCCCCACTGCATGATCCATCGCCGCATTGGCGTATCGATCGGAATCTCCGGTTTCGCAGTTTGAATGCGAAGAACGGATTCGGTCGTGGACTCTTGCTCCGACATAGCGGCGAAGACAGACCCGTGGGTGAAAGACGTGAAACATCTCGCGTCGAACCGATTCACCAATCACTGCTGGCTGAACGGTCGTGCGAACATCGTCTTTATCGGCCGGGCGAATGTTGCGGATCAGTCAAACTGCGCCGCGAAGTCAAACTTTGCCGGCTGTTAGAAAATCCCTCAGGATTGGCAAGCTCGCCGCAGACGCTGAATGTCGACTTCACTTGGCAACGCACAGGTGAAGCCAAGTGGCGAGACCGACGTTCTATCACCCCAGTGCTAAGCCGCACGGCCACCGCGTTTGAGCTGTTTGCGAACACGACGACGCTCCGCTTTGCTCATACCGGACCAATCAATGTCCTCTTCATTCATCTCGCTGTAATCAGGCTGAGAATCATCGTAGGAGTTTTGGTTGGACGACGAATGGTCGTTGGATCGCGAATCCGCAACCTCTTCGAAATTTGACGCCGAGACCTCTTCTTGTGTTTCGGATTCGTCATCCGTCGCATTCTTCTTGGCCTTGCGGCCGAGCGATGGGAACTTCAATCCGAAACGTCGCTTCTTCGGCGCCGCGTCTGCATCTTCGTTCTCTGAATCGTCGGTCTGAGTCATCTCGGCTGGCTCTTCCTCGACGTCCGAACCATCGTCTCCATCAGCTTTCGGCTTACGCTTCCACTTGGGGAACCAAGAACGTTTGGCCTTCGGCTCGGCGTCATCTGCTTCGGTGTCGTCGGCTTCGGTTTCAGCGGCTAACAATTCCTCTTGCTCGTCCTCGATGGTTTCTTCCTCCGAGTCCACGTGCTTTCGCTTGCGTCCCCAGAACTTCCATTTGGAGGCTCGCTTGCTGGACGTCTCTTCATTGTCCTGTTCATCGTTGGACGACACTTCGTTCGCAGCCTCGTCGATTTCATCATCTTGCTTGGACGCTTGATCACGACGGCTCGATGGCTCATCGCTCGCGGGCGACGCTTCGGTACGTTGCCAGAACCGTCGTTTGCGTGCCGGTTTCTCATCTGTCTCAGTTGTTTCCTTAGGCTTTGTCTCAACCTGCTTCTCGGGCCGTTTCGGTTCCGGAGCCTTCTTGACTTTCAGTTCTTTCGCGGGCTTTGGTGGCTTGGGTTCGCGTTTGGTCCAATCACGCATGCTTTCCCATTGCTCGGCCGACGCTTGCCGAACTCGGACTACCAAGCTCGCTGGTCGCTGAATCCCTCGGACATCCATGTAGAGCGTTCGCAGATACATGACAGTCGCGCAAAACCAACACGATGCTGCAACCAACATCGCTGACGTAAACGCGGTCCAACGAAGCGGTGTATCGATCGCGAGCAAGTTCCAATTCTCAGCAACAGGCAGCGCGGCCGCCAACCAACCGGCAAACATCCATGATGCTGCGACTCGGTGTTTCCAAATTTCGGCCGTGGTCCGCAACAACATCACCGCACCACCAACGGTCAGCAACAATTTGACCCAATCACTACCGGACAGAGCGACTCGCTTTCCCAACGCCCACTCGGTCACACCGCCCAACAAATCGATCAAGGGAACCATCGTCGCGACGCTGCCGAGTAACGCCATCACAGTGACGAGTCGCCACAGCCGATAGTGCCCTAGAAAATCATCGTTGCGGTATCGTCGAAGCTGATAGACCAGCCATGACGCGCCCGCGATTCCAAGCATCAACATGCTGGTGCAGTAGCGTCCCAAACTGCCCACGGCATCAATCCGAGTGACCGCAGTGACCGATGGGCGTTCCGCCAACGCCGGCCACGCGACCGATGCGTAGTGCAATCCGATCAGCACGAACGCGACGGAGATCACCGTCGCCATCAAGCCAAAAACGGCAGACCTTTGAACAGGAACCAATGAGAACCAACGCCCGCGCAAACACCTGCGAACACGCGACCCGTAGGCAACAGCGGGCCGGCGAGCTTCTCGCCATTGCTGCTGGACCGCCTTCTGTTTGGCCGTCGTGTTTCCGGTATCGCCGCCCACGGTGGTGAGCATAACTCTTCGGCGGCGTTCGGTCGGACGTCGAGTGTGATTCATTGTGTCGGGCGTAACAAAACGCTGCCTCTCGAAACAAGCCAAATCGCCGCCGTCGACTGATACTTTGCCGCGAAACACACTCCAAACACCTGTTCGGATGGCTACTGAATTGATTCTCCGGCAGTCCACCAGCCTGCAAAACCGGAATATTTGATTCGTGAATGAGCAGAACCTTGAAACCTGTTTCCCAAGGGTTTCACATTCCCCCCCAAGGCGGCGTAGCTTTTTCCACTGCTCCATCACGCTCACCGCCCACGTCATCATGCAACTGCTCCGCTCGCTCGCAATCTCCACCCGGTTGGCCATCCAATCGCCGTGGCGGAAAAAGCAAATTCAACGCATGTCCGAGCGTGGCGAGGCTCCGATGTCAGTGCTGTTCTACCATCGGGTCGCCGACGCACCGGTCAATCCGTGGACGATTTCAAACCGTGAATTCCAGCGACACGTTGACTACTGCCGCGACAACTTTGAATTGATTTCGTTGGAAGAAGTGCAGCGACGGCTCGAGTCGGGGCATTCTCCGCGTCCTTCCGTCACCTTCACATTTGACGATGGGTACTCAGAGAACTGCGAACTTGCTTTGCCGCTGCTGATTCGTCACCGAATACCCTGCACCTACTTCGTCACCACTGAAAATGTGCGTCATGGACATCCATTTGAACATGACTTGCGTCTCAAACACCCTCTACCAATCAACACCGTCGAGCAGCTCAAAGCGGCCGCAGATAGCGGCATCGAAATTGGACTGCACACGGCCAACCACGTCGACTTCAACCGAGTTCACACGGTCGAAGAGCTGAACAAAGAAATCGTTGAAGCGAAATCTAATCTCGAAGAGATGATCGAGCGACCCGTTCGATATCTCGCCGTTCCGTTCGGATTGCCCGAGCAAATGCGTCCCGCTGTCATCGAAACGGCTCGCAAGTGCGGGCTGATTGGCATCTGCAGTGCCTACGGCGCCTACAACCTGATCGGCGACGACTCGTTTCATATCCGCCGCTTTCATGGCGATCCAGAATTCAATCGTTTTCGCAATTGGCTGACCTACGACAACCGAAAAAACTTGCGGCGACCGACCCTGCCAACGGAAGACGTGCTGAACATTACACCGGAAGTTGCTACCAAAAATCGCCAGCCCCAGTTAGCCTTCTCATGAACACAAGCACAAGCTTTGCCCAACGCCCATTGAACTGCATGTTCATCATCACCAGCATGCCGGTCGGTGGTGCTGAAACGTTGCTGGTCAATTTGATGCGGCGAATGGATCCGAACCTTGTCCGTCCTGAAGTGATTTGCCTGAAAGAACCAGGCCCACTCGGAACCGAAATTGCCAACGAGTTTCCGATCCACAGCCACCTGATCCGTGGCAAGTACGACGTCGCGGTGCTGCCTCAACTAGCACGTTTGATGCGCAAACGAAAGGCCGATGCGGTGATCACCGTCGGTGCCGGAGACAAGATGTTCTGGGGACGCTTGGCCGCGAAAATGGCGGGCGTGCCTGTGATCGCGTCGGCACTGCATTCCACCGGTTGGCCGGACGGCGTCGGACGCCTGAACCGCTTGCTCACTTCCATCACCGATGCATTCATTGGCGTTGCCGAATCACACGGAGAATTCCTGCGTACGTTCGAGAAGTTCCCGCCCAACAAAGTGAACGTGATTCGAAACGGGATTGATTGCGATCGTTTCCATCCTTCGGCTGAATGCCGCACCTCACCCAACGTTCGCGAAGAACTCGGGCTGCCCGAAGAAACTCCGTTGATCGGAATCGTGGCTGCACTACGAAGCGAAAAGAATCATTCGATGTTGGTACACGCAGCTGCCAAACTGCGCGACCGGCATCCCGACCTTCATACGCTGGTTATTGGCGAAGGCCCCGAGCGAGCGACGATCGAACCATTGATCGAAGAATTGGGACTCACCGACCGAGTTCACCTGCTGGGCAATCGTGGAGACACGCCTCGTTTGCTCGCCGCCATGAATATTTTCACGCTTTGCTCACTCAACGAAGCCTCACCGGTTTCAATTTTGGAAGCTCTCGCTTGTGAGACCCCCGTCGTCGCCACGGACGTGGGATCCATTTCCGAAACCGTTCTGCCGGGCAAAACTGGCGAACTGGTCCCCAGCGAAGATGTGCAGTCCTTCGTGGCAGCGATCGATATGCTGCTCAACGATCCTCAGCGGAGTTCACAATTGGGTCGAAACGGCCGCGAATTGGTTCAAGCCACCGGATCGCTGCAATCGATGGTGGACGGCTACCAATCGCTTGTGCATCGAATTTTCACAGAGAAATCACGAGCCCGCCAACGAGCTCCCTCTGCCGAAACCGCTCCTCGAACCCGCACCAACCCAATCAAGGGTGCTTCGAGGGCAACGGCTGGCTGAGTAAACTGGTCGCATGACACTGACCAGCCATATCATCGTTCTGCTCGCAAAGATGTTCAGCGGCTTCACCGTTCGGTGGGTGGATTGCCAGCCGGACACGTGCCAACGAATTTACTTTGCCAACCACACCAGCCACCTCGACGCGGTGGTGCTTTGGTCGGCATTGCCGCACGAAATACGCCTGTTGACTCGTCCAGTCGCGGCAAAAGACTACTGGACCGGGAGCTGGTTCAAAGAACACATCGCGCGCAGCTTCAACGCTTTGTTGATCGATCGCAAAGAGATCAAGGTCCATAAAAGCCCGATCGACATCATGATCCGGCAAATGGGTGACCTGTATTCGTTGATCGTGTTTCCCGAAGGAAGCCGATCAGCTGGCGAAGAGATGAGCGACTTCAAAAGCGGCCTGTACTACTTGGGTAAGAAACGCCCTGACCTCGAATTGGTCCCCGTTTACATCGAAAATGTGAATCGAATCTTGCCGCGTGGCGAAGTGCTGCCGGTTCCGTTGCTCTCATGCATTACGATCGGCGCTCCCATCTTTTTGGAAACCGGCGAACCCAAAGCTGACTTTTTGCGCCGCGCTCGCCAAGCAGTGCTCCAACTCAAGGAAGTCTGAACATGTCGACGCATCCCACCGATCCGTTTCAATCTGGTTCGCCGAACGATCCAAACGTCATGGTGCAACCTGCCAAAAAATCTGGTTGGGGCTGCGTCATTTGGGGATGCTTAGGAACGCTCACTTTCGCGATCGTGTTGTTGGTCGCCAGCGTCTTCGGTGCCTATTACTTGTTCACCGGCCAAGTCGAAAAATACACCGACGATCGGCCCGCCGAAGTCCCTGTTGTCGAATGGGAACAAGAACGCTTGGATGAGCTGCAGGCCCGGATCGACGCGTTCAGCGAACAAGTTAAATCCGGCTCTCAAGATGACGACACAACCATCGACGGCGAGATCGCTGGCGATGAACTTGAGACGAACGATCCTTCGCCGGTTGCCGCCGACGCTCCCCGAGAGTTGCGTTTGACCAGCGATGAGATCAACGCATTGATCTCGGCCAACGAAGAATTGCGTGGCAAAGCGTACGTGCGAATTGAAGAGAGCCGACTGTACGGTCAAATCACTTTGCCGACCGACATGATCCCCGGTGGCAAAGGACGCTATTTCAACGCCGATGCCGAGTTCGAAGTCTCGATGGACAATGGCGTTTTGGTCGTGCGTCTGACCAGCGCCAGTGTCAAAGGCGAGCCCATCCCGGAATCATTCATGGAAGGCCTCGCACAACAGAACCTTGCGAAAGACGCCTACGACGATGTTGAGACCGCGGAACTGCTGCGGAAGTTTGACAAGATCGAAGTGGTCGACGATGCAATCATTCTTCAATTGCGTGAACCGGACGCCGAGAACGATTCAGACGAAACGGGTGCATCAGAAGAGCCCGATGCACCAGTCGACGATGCTGACTCAGCAGAACCAGAATCAGTACCGGAAGACGCCGCCGAATCAATCGCGGAGTAATCTCGCGATCGGTGGTCAGGGCACCAACCAAAACTGCTTGCCAGCTTTCTCAAACTCATCCGGCCGAGTCCACCACTGCTCGTCTCGTTCGCCCGTCCAACGGTCGGATGCGGATTGAACTTTGCCGCGAACCTGGTTCTCGATACCGAACTGCTGGATGATCCGATCCGCCAGCGCCCATTGATACCGAGCCTGCGGAACGGAAGGCACTTTTCGAACGGCCAGCGATAACTGACCGAGATGAAAATCGTGCCATCGATCCGGATCATCATCGGCGGTGATTGCGGCCTGCCATTCTTCGGGCAATTGGTCGATCGCTGACTCGTGAATCTGAAGCGTGACTCGGCTGCTGTGCGGTGAGTACAACGCCCACGCGAGCCAGTGATCCCAGTAGCCTGCTCGCTCGAATATCGGCATCACGAGAGCGATCACAACGACCGTCCAAGGCAGAGCCCCCACGCGGCGAATCTCTGTGTTCGGCTCGTCCTCAACTTCCACAACGGTTCCGGCGAACAACCACCAAGCTTGCATCGCCATCACAGCGTTCCAAACGATCACACCGGGGCTGTGCCCCAATCCCATCGGTGACAACACCGCGATCAACCCGAGGTGCATCACCGTCGCCATCCAAACGCCCAGCATCCGAGTCCGAGGCCAACTCAGTGCAATCGCGACGCACAATTCAAAGCCCGGAAAGCTAGCTGCTGCAATCAACCTGGTCCTTGCCGACCAAGCCGATACATCAACGCCGCCCCATTGCAGCGGAGCTTTGAGGAAGTCCTGGCCAACGGTGTGCAAAAACTGAAAATCAAATTTGCCGACCGCACTGAATACGTACACGCTGATCGTCAGCAAGCGAACCAAACGGAAGGTTGATTCAGACAAACGCCCCGACTCGTCCCGTGGAGCAGCCGCGAACAAAATGGCGTAGAGAAACGATTGATAAGCCCAAGGTTGCAATCGATGCTGATCCAAAATCACCGCGGTCGCCAGCGACACTGCGATGATTGGCCAAGTCAAACGCGATCGTCCCAATCCAACGGTCGCGAAACAAGCAACCACGATCGCGAGCGTCGCAGCGAAGGAAACCAAACCGGCGGCTTGCTGCGTCAATCCGACCTTCGCCAGATCAAACATTGGCACCGCGGGGTAATCCCCCGTTCCGATCCAGCTAGCCGGCAGCCAAAGCCGAAATGTTGCGGCCATCAAAGCCAACAATGCGAGCGACCAAAACGCTTCGTAACCGCCTCGCATCCGCCTCATCGCCACCACTATTCACCGCCTTCTGCGGCGACCTTTTCGGCAACTGCGATTTGGCGATAGGTCGCTTGCGTGGTCTTGTCGTGTCCCTGCACGATGATCGAACCGGGCTCCAACCGAAGTCCTCGGCGAGGATTTTCATCCGCCTTGCGAGTGTCAACGATATCGGTCACCTGCAAACCGTTGACCCAAGTTGCGAAGTGATTGCCTTCGGCGACGAGCAAGATTGAATTCCATCGCTCCGGTTCACCGGCAACCACACGAGCGTCTTGTCGACGAAAGATCCCGCCGGCACCGCAGTCAGCGGGCTGCAACGGATTGCCATCGATCAACTCGTTGCTGACCTGGCACTCGTAGCCCATCATTTCATCGCCGGGGATGGCGCGAAAGAACAAACCCGAGTTGGATTTTGGATCATCCATCTTGTAATCAGCCAACATGACGAAGTCGCCGAACACAGCCTCCGTCTCAAGCTGTTGCTTGCCGCCGTCGACGACCAAATGACCATCGTCATTGATTCGGTATTCGCCATCCATTCCTTCCCGAACGGTCCAACCTTCCAAGCCATCGGCCAACAGATTCTTCAGACCCAACGGACGCAACTGAATGTCTTTGAAAGCGATTCGGCCTTCGCGATGTTGTAATCCGATGTATCCGGAAGTCGGCTGCGTCGCATCATCCAATTCGCAAGTCACGGTTCCGTCGATGGTGACTCGCAACGTTGCACCATCGCACAAGATGTTCATGGTGTGCCATTTTTCAGGATCGGTGTCGAACGTTTCGCCTTTCGATCGCTGCACCACGCCTCCGGTTGGAAACGGATTCGACGGCGGCGCGATGTTGACCTCATAGCAATCCGTTTGAACGCTCTGCGGATCCAGCGTCGTGCGTACAAACACACCCGAGTTGGTCTCTTCATCGCATTGGAACTGCAATTCCAATTCGTAGTCGCTCCACTGCGTCGACGTGGTCAGCAAACAATTCTCGCCTTTGTCGGCCACGATGGTTTCATCTTCCACTCGGAAGTTGGCATTCCCACCGATCACCCACCCAAACAAAGTGTGCCCGTCAAACAATCGAATCCAACCCTCTTGGGTTCGTTCGATCGGCAAACGACTGGCCAACAACTTCTCGGCGTCGGCTTCAAAAACGGGCGGCTCGAAAGAAGCCTCGGGAGACTCCGGCGGCAACTCATCGATCGCGGCAACCGAGCCGGTCGTGGTTTCGGTTTCTTTGTCCGTTGACTCCGTTGTCGCGGAAGACGAGCAACCCGCAACGATCATGCTGGCGCACAAGCAAGTCGCAATCGTGAACGCATAGGACGAGCGAGAGAAGATTCGGTTCATCATTATCCAAACGATCCAGTGAATTCAAAAAGAGATCAACGGTATCCGTACCGGTCAAAATAGTCGCTCCAACGATCCAGCAGGAGCTTTTCTTGATCCGGATCCAATTGGTGCTTGTTGGTTTTGTACTGCCGGTGTTCGTTGTCGGCCCAATCTTGGATGTCTTCGCTGACCGTATCGAAATCGCTCAACCGCAACGACTCGTAGATCGTTCGCAAAGTGCCGACCGGATCGGCGATCAAGTCTTCGTAACGAATATCGATGATGTGATGCTCGTCGATCTCCTGACGATCCGCATGAAACGAGTCGTACATCTTTGACAGACAAGTCAGCACGTATTCATCCAGCCCTTCTTCATCGCTGGTTTGCAACGATTGAACCTCGTCCAAACTTCGCCACAGCCGACAGGTGCTCGGAAACAGCGACCGCGGATCGCGAGTGATGTGGACAAACTTGGCTTGCGGAAAAGCTCGAGCCAAATGACCGATTCGGCCGGTGTGCGTTGGACTTTTGATCACCAAAGGCCGATTCGTCGACACGCTGACTCGCAATAAAAACGACCGCAGCGTCGACAACCAAGTTTCGCGATCCTCGTTGGACACGTCGATCAGGTCCAAATACTCCATGTCGACCTGATTTCTTCGCGGAAACGCGATTCTGCGATATGGCGAGGGCAGCCCCAGATTCATCAAGGCAAACTCGTCCTCCTGTGGCCGTTCCCACCCCGCATCCATGTTGTCCATCGGACGCTTGCCCGGCAGCAACCAGCTGGCGAATTTCCGAAAGAACCACTGCGTCACGAGAAAATGCGAGGGTGCAAAGCACTGAAACGTCGACGGGCTACTGAACCGTTCGTCGCGAACCATCAACTCATGCAGCAACGTTGTGCCGCTTCGCCAGTGCCCGACGATGAAGACCGGAGGCCCGTGCAATTCAGCTTCTCGCAGCCGTCGCGCGAACAAAACGTTCTGCAGCCACGTCAACAGCGTGTTGACGAATGTTGTCAGTGAAACGCTGATCACCATCGGGATTCGCGATGGACTGATTTCGAAACTGCCACTGCGCAGCAAACGCCACCATGCGGCTGGCCGCATCCCGTGCCAAAAACGCGGGCTGTAAAACGGGTACGAGTTCAGCTTGGCCGGTTTAATTTTTGCCGCTTTGGCTGAAGGCGTTGAGGGAACTTCGGATTTCGAAGTGGATTCCATGCGACTGGTTGCAAGTGTGCCGAAATTGGGCGGAACGGAAGGGGACAGCGTGACACAAGAGGGAGGCATGCCAAGGTGCCTCGCGGTTCCGATTCGGGTCGCTAGAATACGCCTCGCAGTCGAATTGGCCTATCATCCGAATCGATCGAATAAAGATTTTTTGCGTGTTTGACGGTTCAAAGTAGCCTGATCCGCAATCTCGAATCCAATCTTCCGCTCGGCCTTTGCCGAATTCCGCCTTCTCCGCCCGACTTCTTCATGACGTCTCCCAGCAAAGATCTCTCGATCGCGGATTTGCAAAAGCACATCCACCGCATGTATTACGACAAAGACGTCGCTCGCGGTGTGGATGGAACATTCATGTGGTTGATGGAGGAGGTCGGTGAACTCGCCTCCGCCCTACGGGGGGATGACCGCGAAAATTTGGCAGAAGAATTTGCCGACGTGATCGCTTGGTTGTTCACGATCGCAAACGTCGCCGACATCGATTTGGCCGACGCTTTGTCGAAGAAGTACGGCAACGGTTGCCCGGGATGTGGACGTTTTCAATGCGAATGCAGCCTGAGCGAAAAGCCATGAGCAGTCGGAACGCATTTGCACAGATCCGCCAAAGCCAAAGGCTCACGTCTTCGCTGATCCCGATTTTCGCGATCGCCTTGCTGGCGACAATTTCCATCCATCGAGGATCGTCCGCCGCGGCACAGGACGCCATGGCCCCCAACGTCCAAGCGAAGTGGGCAGGGATCCAAGGTCACTATCGACCGGGCCAATGGACCGCCATTCGATTGAAGACCGCGCAAGGCGAACCGACCATCGGCGATGCGATTCCCGTTGAGCAGCTCAGCGGCTTGGTCATCGAAACGCTCGACGGCGACGGAGCGGTTGTTACCTACGAACAACCCAATCTTTCCGAAAACTCTCCTTTCGGGCTCGTCATTCCCGGCAGTGAAGCGGCTCCGATCATCATCCGATCTGGCGAACAAGTTCTGGCGAAAACGCGATTGCCCGAAAGAGGCGTTCCGGCCAACGGAGCCGCCATGATTCCTCTGGGAATGCCCTGGGTCATGGTCTTTGGCGACACGCTCACCATCGACACGATCGGAGTGAATGAACTGCTCAACCGCGAAGCTTCGGTCGCGGTGACTCACATCCAGGATCCCGCCGCGGTCCCAAACCATGCGTTGGCTTTGGATGGCATCGACTTGATGGTGATCAACGCAGCTGGCATTCCGATCCTGAAAGAACTCAGTGCATCGCAACGAACTGCGCTGGCACATTGGGTTCGCAACGGCGGGCAAGTTCTGCTGACGCTGGGCGAGAATGCGGAGGCATTGCTGGACACGGCCGATTGGTTGGCGGAGTTGCTGCCCGAAGCGGTTGCGACCGCCAAAACCACTCGAATGGACCCTTCGGGTTTGGAAACGTTCACGAGCAGCCAAACTCGACTTCCTGAGTTTGAGGGGCTTCAGCTTCCCAAAACTTTTGGCCGCGAAGGCATCGGCGAAATGCTGATTTCCGGCCGAACCAGCCGCCGGGTGAGCCAACCGTTTGCTGTTCGATATGTATCCGGTTTTGGCAACATCACTGTGTTGGCGGCGGATCTGGAATCGCCCGAATTTGCCGAATGGCCCCAGCGGATGGACTTGGTCATGCTTTTGATCGGCGATCAGCTGCGGCATGCGGACGAAGACAATGTGAGCGAAAGCATTCGGCTCAGCGGCTTCGCAGACTTGGCTGGCCAAACCCGCGCGACGCTGGATCGTTTTGACCTCAAACGCCCATTCAGCTTCGCTGTCTTGGCGGTGATCATCGGCGTCCTGATCGCCTTGGTTGGTCCACTGGACTACTTGCTGATGCGAAAGTTCAACCAAAGCAGTTGGATCGGCTGGCTGACGTTTCCCACAGTCTCCGTCGCTCTGTCGATCGGACTTTGGATGGCGGCTCAACCCAGGCAACCGGCGGACGCGAGGTCGACTGACGCATCGACGGCCAACCAACCCGCGGTCGACGACGCGTTGCTGCGGACCAACTCAATCGAGTTCGTCGACATCGATGCCCAGTCCGGGTTTGGCCGACTGTTTCGATGGTCGTTCATCTACTCGCACCCATCCAATCGCATTCGAATTGCCACTCGTACCACGGCAGAATCCAAAGCGGTCGCTGACCAATTCCATCATCAAGTCCTGGCGCCGTTTGGGACGCCCAGCCTGGCGATGGGCGGCATTCAAATCGAGTCGTCAGGAAAATCCTGCGGCGTTTTACTAAAACAAGCCGATCCAGCATCACCGCTGAGCAGTCAGATCGGCGGGATGCGACTGTCGCCACGGAGCAGCAAGTCGATCGCACTGCAGACACAGTTTTCGACTGACCTGCCGGAACAAATACTCAAGCGTCGACGCGGCAGCGAACTGCTCAATGGAGAGCTCGTCAACACGTTGCCGGTCGACTTGCTCGACGGCATGTTGATTTATCAAAACTGGGTTTACCTGCTGCCCACTCGCTTACCCGCTGGTTCGCGAATTGACGAAGTCGACTCCCTTCGCCAAAAGAACTTCCGCTGGCAATTGTCGCGACAACGAGCTTTGGAAAGTGCTTCCGAAGGCGAGTCGTGGGACGTGACGATGGTCGATCAACCGCGTCGTTTGGCAGAGATGCTGATGTTCCATGATGCCGTCGGTGGGCCTCGCTACACAGTCCTTCGCAACGAGGTCCTCGGCCATTTGGATTTCAGTTCTTTGTTGACGGCTGACCGCTGCATTTTGATTGGACGTTGCAAGACGCCTTGGTCGGAGTTGGTCGTGACGACGGAATCGCCCGACTCGGATAACGCTTCCAAAACCGCTGAATCGCTCGCGATGCCTGAGCAATCCAATTCCTATGTCCGTTTGGTTTTGCCGGTCGAAGAAGTCCGGCGTTGATCGAATTCCCCCGTTTGTTTCCCTTGTTCTGCATCGTGCCGGCTCGTGATCAAGACAGTTGACCTGACGAAAAAATACGGCGACGCATTCGCGATCCGCGCCATTGATTTGGACCTGGAAGCGGGCGACCTGTTCGGTTTCATCGGCCCCAATGGAGCTGGCAAAACGACGACGATGCGGATCATCGCCACGCTGCTGGAACCCAGCTGGGGCGAAGCTTACGTGTGCGGCCACAGCGTCCACACGCAGCCCAAGGAAATTCGCCGGTTGGTCGGCTACATGCCCGACTTCTTTGGCGTGTACGACGACATGACCGTGGTCGAGTACCTCGAATTCTTCGCCGCTTCGTACCGGATCGGTGGCACCGATCGACGCAAACGCGTTAACGAAATGCTGGAAGTCGTCGATTTGGACTTCAAACGGGACGCCTACGCCAACACGCTTTCTCGCGGACAAACCCAACGCCTTGGGCTGGCGCGAACGCTGCTGCACGATCCTCAAGTCCTGCTGCTCGACGAGCCACTTTCGGGACTCGACCCGCGAGCTCGGATTGAGATGCGGAACCTGCTGCGTCGTCTAGGCGAAATGGGCAAGACCGTCATCGTCAGCAGTCACATCCTGCCGGAATTGGCTGACGTTTGTAACAAGGTCGGAATCATCGACCGCGGTGAACTCAAGCAGAACGCTCGCGTCACCGAAGTCATCCGGATGGTCCGCGAACACACCGTGTTGATCATTCAGCCAAGCCAACGCGAACAGATGTCCCGAATCGCGGAGCTTTTCCAGGGCCATCCATTGGTCCAATCGACTCAGCCGGGTGATGACGCCGTTCGGGTGATCCTCAATAGCGACACGGACGATTACAGTGAATTGCCCAAACTGCTGATTGAAAACGGCATCGGCCTGAAGCGTTTCGCCGAGGAAGAACTCGACCTGGAATCAGCCTTCATGGCTCTGACGAAGGGCACCAGCACCCGAATGTGAGCCTCCGCTGGGTAGAATTTGCCCAATTCGACCGCTTCGGTGCAATTCTGTGCCGATTCTATGGTTGAGGCGTTTTGGGCGGGGTACTAAGTTACGCGGCATGAAATACCGCCAAATCGACCGAATTACCGAACTGACACCCGGCCAACGCTTGGTCGGCGAACGAACTTTGGCGGCAAACGAAGAATACTTAGCCGACCATTTCCCGCGGTTCCCCGTCATGCCCGGCGTGATGATGCTCGAAGCATTGCACCAAGCCGCCGTGTGGTTGATCCGAATGTCGCCTGATTTTGATTCTGCCTTGGTACTTCTTCGCGAAGCCAAAAGCGTCAAGTTTGGTGATTTTTTATCGCCTGGTGAGACGCTGACAGTGGAAGCGGAGATATTCAAACGCGACGGTGCGTTGACGATTGTCAAAGCCAAAGCCCGCAAAGGCGACCGAACGACTGTTTCGGCTCGCTTGGTCCTCGAGAGCTGCTCTAGTGGCGACCCAGAACATCTTGGTACCGACGCGGACGTTCAAAGACTCTCTCGCGAGCAATTTTTTTCCTTGTTCAGCGACTCACCCGCCGCGATGGCCCTGCGTCGTCCCGGCGAGAACATATCGCCGACCATGACCCCTCACTCTGTTTGAAACACACTTAGGATTAGGAACGCACGATGGCGCTCTCAGAAGACGAAATTTTCACCAAGGTCCAAGAAGCTCTCGTTGACGCATTGGGTGTCGATGACGACGAAACCACTCGCGATGCCACTTTGGTGGGCGATCTCGGTGCCGAATCAATCGACTTCTTGGACATCGTGTTCAAGCTCGAAAAAGCTTTCGACATCCAAATCCCTCGCGAAGAATTGTCGCCGGAAGACATTCTGACGAACAGCCAATACGTTCAAGACGGTGTTGTCACCGCCGACGGAATGGCCGAACTGAAGAAACGGATGCCTTGGGCCGACTTGTCGAAATTCCAAGAAAACCCACGGGTTCAAGACTTCGGCAACTTGTTGACCGTTGGCGACTTGTGCAATTACGTCGACAGCAAAGTCAACCAGTAAGCATCCGCGTAACAACCGAAGGCAGCCTGCCATGCGATGGTTTTGGGTGGATCGCTTCACCGAATTTGTGAGCGGTTCTCATGCGTCCGGCGTGAAGAACGTCGCGTTGGACGAAGAGGTCGTTGACGATTACTGCCTCGGCTACACGATGCTTCCGCCAACTCTCATCATCGAGGGTCTCGCTCAACTGGGCGGGATCCTGGTGCACGAGAAATTTGGATTTACCAAACGGGTCGTTTTGGCCAAGGTCGGCAGTGCCAAGTACTATGCACCGGCGCGACCTGGCGATTCGTTGCAGTACCATGTCAAACTGGAACGCACCCAAGACAGCGGCGCAACCGTCACCGGTACCAGCCACTGCGATGGTGAATTGCAAGCCGAAGTTGATTTGATGTTTGCCTTCCTCGAGGAAGGCCATTTAATCGACGGACCGCTCTTCAATCCTGGCGATTTGCTGGCCATGATGCGGATGATGAACTTCTTTCACGTCGCCGTCACGGCTGACGGAGAACCGATTCCCTTTCACGAAAATCTGTAAACGTCCATGTCGTCGCGTCGCCGAGTCGTCGTCACCGGAATCGGTATGATCAACCCAATGGGTTGGGATGTCGCCACCGTTTGGTCTGGCCTTCAAGAAAGCGGCAGCGGCGTTGCGCCAACGACGCTGTTCAACGCCAGCGGTTTCCCCACTCGCATCAGTGCGGAAATCAAAAATTGGGACATCACCAAAGCGGTTGAAGACGGTGAAAAACACGTCCAACGCGGACGTCACACCCAATTCGCGATCGCGGCTGCCACTCAAGCGATGAAGGACAGCGGCGTTCTGTCGTCGATCAAGGATCCTACGCGGATCGGCGTTTATTTGGGCAGTGGTGAAGGCAACCAAGACTTCAACACGTTCAGCAAAATGATGGTCGCGGCACTTGCCGATGGAACCTACGACCCGACCAAGTTCATTGCCGCCGGATTGAGTCTGCTCGATCCAGCCAAAGAACTGGAACAAGAACCGAACATGCCCGCGGCTCACCTCGCCGCTCGTTTCAACGCGCAAGGCCCTAACTTCAACTGCCTCACCGCATGTGCGGCCAGCAGCCAAGCTGTTGGCGAAGCCACCGAAATCATTCGTCGCGGTGAAGCCGATGCGATGTTGGCGGGCGGAACCCACAGCATGATTCACCCGTTCGGCGTGACCGGATTCAACCTGCTGACGGCGCTGAGCGAAAGCAACGACGATCCAACCAAAGCCAGCCGCCCCTTTGACGCCGGCCGCAACGGCTTTGTGCTGGGCGAAGGCTCCGCCATGGTTGTGCTGGAAGAACTCGAATCGGCTAAGAAACGCGGCGCGACGATCTACGGCGAAGTCGCCGGCTACGGCACAACGGCCGATGCCTATCGCATCACCGACATTCCACCGGACGGCCACGGCGGTATCGGGTCCATGCGAATGGCAATCGCCGACGCGGGACTCAACCCGTCTGACATCGGTTATGTCAACGCTCACGGCACCAGCACCAAAGTCAACGACCGCGTTGAAACCAAGGCTTGCCGCGAAGTGTTTGGCGAGCATGCCGAACAGACCCCCGTTAGCAGCACCAAAAGCATGATGGGCCACCTGATCGCGGCTGCGGGCGTGACGGAGATGATCGTCTGCCTAATGGCGATTCGCGATTCGGTTTTGCCACCGACAATCAACCAAGAAACGCCGGACCCGGATTGCGATCTGGACTACGTGCCCAATGAGGCTCGTCCTGCCGAGATCAAGCACGCACTGAACAACAGCTTTGGCTTTGGCGGCCAAAACGTGACGCTGTGCCTGAGTCGCTTCGACGGCTAACGCATCATCCTGCGAGCTTTCCAGGTGAGCCGGACATCCAAGTCCGGCAATAGCCACTCAAACCGACGGACTCGGAAGCTCATCTCACTGTCTGGCACCAAGACAGACTGACACTGCGGCAGAATAACGGCGTCCGTGGCCTGTAGGGCCGACGCAAAAAATCCCGGCGTGATCTAGAACTTTCGATCGACCGCGAAATCGGCGATCGTCTTCAAAGACTCCAAGGCCGACGAAGGAGCGAATCCGCTGATCGCTTCGATGGCACTTCGGCGATAGGATTCCGCCACTTTGCGGGTGTAATCCGCCGCGTCGCTCTTTCGCAGCAACGGCATCACTCGCGCTAGCCGATCTTCCGGCGGCAATCGCAACGCATCCAACGCAGCGGTCGCGACCGTGGTGTCTTCGTGACGCAGCAACCGGATCAATGGCAAAGTGATCTTGCCCTGCTGCAGATCGGTTCCCAACGTTTTGCCCACGTCGTCATCGTCACCCCACAAGTCAAGGAAGTCGTCCGCGATTTGAAAGGCGATGCCCAGATCGTTGCCAAACCGAGCGAACGCTTCGACTTGGCCTTCATCGCCGCCGCTGAGATCCGCACCAATTTGACAGGACACACGAGTCAGCTCGGCCGTTTTACCGCGAATGATGTCTAGATAGGTCTCCTCGTCGATGTCCAGCCAATCGCGACCGAGCACCTGCCGCAGTTCGCCCTCACAAACCTTTTGAGCCGCTTGGCCAACCAAACGGCACGCCAACGTCGAAGGCAGTGTCGCGGCAAGATAGAAACTCTGAGCAAACAGATAATCCCCCAGCAGAATGCTGGTGTCGTCGTTCCAACGAGCGTTGATGGTCGGGACGTGCCGACGCGTCGCGGCTTTGTCCAAAACGTCGTCGTGGATCAGCGTCGCCGTGTGAACCATTTCGACAACCGTTGCCATCACGACGTGATCTTCGGTCGTCGCCAATTCTTCCGTCGTCAATGGATTTTTCGCCGTCCGGTCGGCGTGCATCGCGGCACCCGAAAGCAGCAACAGCGCCGGACGCAAACGTTTTCCGCCCAATTGCGTTCCGTGTCGTAGAACAGGCACCAAGGCTTCGTAGCGAGATTGCAATTCACGGTGCAGACGAGCGTCGACGGCCGCTAAAGATTCCACAATCGGTGCATAGATCGATCGAAGCGGACTGACTTCACCGGACGTTTCATGCGCACTGGAGACTGCATCCGCCGAAGCGATGGATGAGTCGGCATCGGCCGTTCGCTTGGAGACGGTGGATTTCGAAGAGGGAGGGACCACAGACCGATCCATGACGCGACCAGTGAAACTAGACAAGAACAGAAAACCGTCAATCATCAGGCGAGAGAGCATTTCTGAATACCCCCGTCTGGACTAAACCGAAGCCAAGCCCCGAGGACAACCTCGAATTCTCAGCTGAAACTTGATTCTGCCGATTCACTCGCGGCAATCTCAAGCTTGCTCGCCTGTGCCTCTACGAAAGTCACCGCTCTTCCCACCGGATTTCGACTCCAGCCGCACTTGCGCGATGACCATCGCTCGGTCGACCGACTTCAGCATGTCGTACACAGTCAGTGCGGCGGTGCTGGCCGCGGTCAGACTTTCCATTTCGATACCGGTTTTCCCGGTCGTGCGAGCCGTCGCGGTGCATCGAAGCGTCTGGCAAGCGGCCGCGGCATCATCCGATTCGGATTCCTCCACCCAATCAAAGTCGATGGACACGGCTTCGATCGGAATGGCGTGGCACAACGGAATCAAATGCGACGTCCACTTTGCACCCGCGATTCCCGCCAACCTTGCCACGGCCAAAACGTCACCCTTTTTGGCGTCGCCCCGCCGGATCGATTCGGCTGCATCCGCCGACATGCGAATCCTCGCCGAGGCAACTGCCTGACGGACGGTGATGTCCTTGCCGGTCACGTCGACCATATGGACTTCTCCCGCGGCGTTGAAATGAGTCGAGCGTGGATCGGGTTTCATGGCAGAATCGAAGCGGCGATGACAGAAGTGGCAATGACAGGCGGAGCGAGCTGGATGGCGGACTGACCGGCACAAAATCCATTGCGGTCGCATCAGCGTCGGTTTCGAGCAGTTTGAGCCGCATGCCACATGAGCACAACCAAAGCCGCATGCGCAATCGGAGTTGCTAGCCTCAATCGAACTTCACCGGAGCGGCCTGACTGCACGCAAACGCGGTCCTGGCGGCTCGCACGATGATTCCGCCGCAGACGATGTCCATCAATGCCCAACTCGGGTGGGCCTGGGGAACCAAACCGCTATCCCCGGCATCCAATCAAAAAGATTTGGGAAAGTTTTTTTGCGAATGTTGATTGATGTTGACACGGAAAACACGTGATTCCAGCAGTCGATTCGCTGATAGTGATTGTTCGCGATGAATCACATTAAAGAGTTGACCCGGATTTACTCGACACTATGTCTCGGAAGGGAGCAGTTTGGCTTCGGCTGAAACGCTCCCGGACACCCAGGGGGGAATTCTGGGAAACGGTGCTTCGGTGTCTCACCGCCGCGGGAAGGGTTCGTCATGACGACGGACCACGATTGCACAGGTGATTCCTAGCACTGCCAACGGGCGATCTCAGCCGATCGTTCCGCACCAACAAATCGTATTGCATGAACCACGTGTCAGGATGACTCGTGGGGAATGAAACGAGTGCGATGTTGCGGAACGCTGGGCCGAGTGTCACTTGATGGCTTTCTGTGTTCTTCCCGCCGATTGCAAACCCATGCAGTCGTTTGAACAGACTCATTACATTTTCATCGCGAGAATCCCGAATCGGAAAGCGTTCAGCAGGACGCGAGCCGGCAGGCCCAGACCCAGCGTTTGACAACCTCACCCACCATCAATCGAAGCACGACCCACCGTGAACAGATTGGTTCCCAACGAGATTTTCGTTGAGAGCGTGTGGATGAGAACGGAGAGCGAAACAAGGGCCACAGGGGCAATGGTTACCGACGCACCATTGTTCCAAGGGAAGAATCAACGAGGCGTTTTGGAGCACCTAGTATGAAGGTCTTCACAACTGGACAGGTCGCCAAGATCTGTAAAGTTGCCCCACGAACTGTTAGTAAATGGTTCGATTCGGGGCGTTTGAAAGGCTACCGCATTCCTGGATCGCAAGATCGGCGGATCCCGCGGGAGTATTTGATTAAATTCTTGAAGGAGCATGGTATGCCCTTGGGCGACCTGGAAGACGAAGCGATGGCAAAGTGCCTGATCGTCGCCCAGGACCAAGTTCTCATCGAGAACCTGAAGCGTGAATTGCCACCCGAAAAATCGTTCAAAGTCGCTGTTGCAGCCAGCGGATTTGAAGCCGGCATTCAAGCCGAAAGCTTCAATCCAGACTGCATCATCGTGGACTTTTCGATCGGTAAAATCGAAGCGGTTCAGATTTGCCAAAACCTGCGAAAGAACATCGATTTCACCGATATCGTGTTGATTGCGTTGCTGCCAGATGATGGCCAACCAATGAGCTTCGATCGCAGCAGCATCAACGAAACGTTCAAAAAACCGTTCGACGCACACTTGCTGGCAGAACGTTTGCGAACCCTCGTCGGAGCAAAGAAGGAGTTGGTCTAAGACCGACTCAGAAGGGCCTTTGTGCCACCCCGCCTCGACGCCCTTCATGCGAACCCGCTCGCATGAAGGGCGTTTTTCGTTGGCCTGGTGCCCTTCTGGTGAACCGCCGTCCCATCTCGATCATCCGCTGTGACCTCAGCGGCCCGATGACGTTCACGGCTCCCCTTGCGGTTGAGCCGGCAATCCACAGCAAACCACGGGTCTTTGATGGTGGTCCACACTCTGGTGGACTTGGACATCGCGTCGCGGCGTCGAGCTTCCATCGGAACGCCTGAATGAATGCACAGTCCGCTCCGCCGTATCAAGATCACCCTGCCGAGATCGCCTCGCAAGGGTCACCTCGTTTTGGGTTCTGGTTGGAGTGGCTACACTAGCACGTCGCGACGGACAAAGATCCTTTGCATCCTTGATCCGCTAAAACAGCTTTAGTGAAATTGCGAGTTTTCGCGAGCCGTGCCCGCCTTCCACTCAATCATCTCATGGCCCACCTCACTTCTACCATCGACGGCAATCCCTCGGGCACCTTCCAGCTGGACCGAGACGAAATGCAGGTGGGCCGCCATCCCGATTGTGACATCGTGGTCGACGCTGGGGCGGTCAGTCGATACCACGCGAAAATCACGAAAAAAGGGAACGAGTTCGCGGTCGAAGACGCCGGCAGCCGAAACGGAACGTTCGTCAACGGCCAACTCCTTTCGCGACCGCATGTGCTTTCCGAAGGAGACCGAATCCGAATCAGCGAAGTCGTGCTTGTCTTTCATGGCGACGAGGTCCCCGGTTTTGCCAGCGGAAGTGGCAGTGGCGAAATGACCTTCGACGGATCCAACTTTGGGATCCTGATGGTCGATGAGACTCACGCCAAGCAGATCACCGGTCCCAAAGTCGAATTCCGATCGGGCGACGACGGCCTGAAAATGTCAGCGACCGCGGAAGCCAAGCTGGCCGCACTGATCGCGATCAACAGCAACCTGACCGGCGCGATTTCCGTCGATGATGTGCTGCCCAAAGTGCTGTCCAGTTTGTTTCAAATCTTTCCATCAGCCGACCGGGGTTTTGTGGTCATGGAGACACCCGACGGAGCACTTGTTCCGCGCTGGGTCCAACTGCGAAACAAAACCGACGACACGGAAACGATTCGCATCAGCCGAACCATCATTCGCCAAACGATGGAAACGGGTCACACGATCTTGTCACTCGACGCGATGGATGACAGCCGGTTCGACAGCAGCGAATCAATCGCTGACTTTTCGATCCGTTCGATGATGTGCGCACCACTTCACGACGAAGACGGAAATGCCATCGGCGCGTTGCAAATCGATTCCACCCAAGGTCGCGGTCAATTCCGAGACGAGGACATCGACCTGCTGACCGGTATCGCCGCCCAAGCCAGCGTCGTGATCAACAACGCTCGCATGCACGAACAAGCCCTGCGGCAACAAGAGGTCGAACAAGATCTCAAGCTCGCGACGGAAGTGCAGCGTGCCTTCCTTCCCGCGGAAGCGCCCCAGGTTCCCACGTACCACCTGGAGAGCTTCTACCAAGCCGCCAACCACATCGGTGGCGACTACTTTGACTACGTCGACTTGCCGGACGGGCGTCTCGCAGTCGTCGTCGCGGATGTTGTCGGTCACGGTGTCGCCGCAGCGATGTACATGGCCAAACTCTCCGCTGAAACTCGGTTCTGTCTCGCTAGCGAACCCGATCTCGCTCGCGCGGTGGAACGACTCAACGATCGCATGAGTGCTCTCGAAGTCCAACGCTTCGTGACTTACCTGCTGGTGGTGATCGACCCTCAATCCAACGAACTCAAAATCGTCAACGCGGGCCACATGCCTCCAATCGTTCGCGATGCGGTGTCGGGCAAAATCAGCGAACCCGGCGACGAAGACTCGGGACTGCCTATCGCGATCGATGAAGGCATGGAATACGCGGTGACCACCGTCCCAATGCATGCCGGCGATCTGGCGTTGATGTACACCGACGGATTCAGCGAAGCACTCAACGCAAAAGAAGAGGAGTGGGGCACCGATCCACTTCGTAAAATTGTGCTTGAAGCGACTCCTTCCGACGAAGACGACGAACCTCTGGCCAAAGTGGTCAAGAACGAGATCGTTCGTCAAGCGTTTGAGCACATGGGCGGCGCGGTGCAGTTCGACGACATGTGCATGGTCATCATCGAACGAACCGAAGACGCCGCTGCGGGTGCGCCCCGATCCCAACCGGCCGCTGCCCAGTCGGATGAAGACGAACCGCAAGCCTCCAAACAATCTGAAACGATCAACGAGCTGGACATCAACGACACCTTGCCAGCCAACTTGTCCGAAAATCACTGAACATCTTTTAACAACCCCGTATTCGAATATGACCAAGCCAATCTGCCGCTGGGGAATCCTAGGCGCAGCGAACATCGCCCGCAAAAATTGGAAAGCCATCCGGATGAGCGGGAATGGAGTTGTCACCGCTGTCGCCAGTCGAGATGTGCAGCGAGCCGAAGGCTTCATTCACGATTGCTCGCTTGAATGTCCTCCCGTGATCACCGGAGCAGACGGTTCGGCCGAACTGACTCGCCCCGAGGCCATCGGTGACTACCAAACCTTGCTGGACCGCGACGACATTGACGCGGTTTACATCGCGTTGCCGACGACTTATCGCAAGAAATGGGTCCTCGCCGCTGCCGCTGCGGGCAAGCACGTCATCGCCGAAAAACCTTTCGCGGTCCATGCTGACGACGCCATCGAAATGGCCGATGCCTGTCGTGAAGCGGGCGTCAACTTGATGGACGGCGTGATGTTTGATCACTCCAGCCGATTGCCTGAGCTGAAGCACACGCTGACCGACCCCGCCGCCTTTGGCGACCTCAAGCGGATCCAAACGCATTTCTCATTCTGCGGTGATGACTCGTTCGAAGAAGCCAACATTCGCGCCAGCGCCGATCTCGAACCACATGGCGCACTCGGCGACCTCGGTTGGTACTGCATTCGGTTCACGCTCTGGGCTGCCGGCGACCGATTGCCAACTGCCGTCAGTGGCCAATCGACGGTTCGCTTGGACGAAGGCCGCGTGCCAGGCGAATTCCAAGGTGAGATGCGTTTTGATGACGGACTGACCGCCGGCTTCTTCTGTTCGTTCTTTTGTGTCAACCAACAAACCGCAACCCTCTCGGGCAACCGCGGCTACGCAACGTTGAACGATTTTGTATTGCCTTTCAACGGATCAGAATGCAGTTGGGAGACACACCAACACGAGTTGATCATCGACAATTGCCGTTGGAACTTTGGCGAGCACAGTCGCAAGCACGGCGTCACCGAACACGCGAGCGGTGAAGCGGACTCACAGGAAACTCGAATGTTCCGGCACTTCGCTGATGAGGTCTTGCATGGCCGAGTCGAAGCTCGCTCATCCGAGATTGCGGTCAAGACTCAACAAGTTCTTGACGCACTGCGTCGCAGCGATGCCGACGAAAGCCGCTGGGTCACGTTGTAGCAATCGGCTCAACTCACGCTGGCAACTCACGCTGGCAACTCACGCTGGCAACCCACGTGGCAATCGCCCTCAGCCAATTGCCCCTGCCTTCAGATCAGCTTGGCTTCTCGTAAAACTTGCTGATGTCGAGTTCCTGCTTTTGCTCTTGCTCCATCAATTTCAAACGTGATTCCAAACGTTCGATTCGGCGGAGCAATTGTGGGATCGTGTCGCGATCTTCCGTCACACGAACGGGGCGTGGCACTGGTGGATAACCCAAGTGCCGCTGCATCGCACCGAACAAATACACCGGATCTTTGCGTCGGTTCGCGAGCGCGATGCGACCTTCTTTTTCGCCAAACAGAAACGGTCCTTTCTGACTGACGTCTTGGTCGATTTCGATCAGCCGACGGCGATACTCTTCGCTGCTTAAAAACAGCAAGTCAGCCAGATCGACCAAACCGACTTGGGCACGCAAATTCAGCAACCACTGAGACCAAGCCTGGTCGTAAACCGGATCCTTGCTCATCGCCAGCAATCCCGCGTCATACCCCAGTCGATTTCGCGAAAGCGTTTCAAACTGAAAGAAGAAGAAGCCACAACGGCAATGCTGCACGATTGCTTCTGGAGTGGCGGGTCCGCGATGATGCGAATCCGCTCGAGCGGGTGGAATCGAATTCGATTCGATCGCTTCCATTTGCTCACTGAACTGAGAACGCAACTTCGCATCGGCCTGCAAGATCTGCAAAGCCAAGTGAATGGTGAATCGCCCGGCTTCTTCTTCGGACTCATTGACCAGATAAGTCTGAAAGGGCGAGAAGTAATGCGACAGTCGCTCCATCGCCGGCCCCATCAAACCGGTGTGCCGCAGTTCTGTCAGCATGAATTCGATCGCCATCGGCAAACGAGTGGTCGCAAGCAGTTCGTGCCGCAACTGCTCCAGCAACTCCTGCATCGGAGTCTGCTCAGCGATGCGTTGTCGTAGCAGATCGAACAAGTACGCTTGTTCAACATATTCAGAGTGCGGCAGCATCAAGAGTCTTCAAAGAGAAGCATGTATTCGTTTCCAATAGCTTAGCGGATAAGCGGCCAACTCGAATCCGCCCGTCAAAGTAGCGCCCCGGCAATTCTCTGCAGAACGCCGCCCGTGGCAGAGGCCGTGCAGTTTTTGATACCGCTTTTCGGCAGATTTCTACATGGCATACCTCTCCCGAAACGAAGTTTGGGGAGAGCGATATACTAGGTCGAGCGACGCGGTTCAGGCGTACGCGAAGGTGAGGGCCGGGCATGAGAAGTGAGGCGTGTTCCCCTTCCTTGGAAAGCTCGCATACGTCGGTCCGGCATCACTCCCGCCTTGGCTTCATCCTCGACGTTACAATAGCAGGCAGGGTTTTGTCGGATGTGTCAAAGGAGAACAAGCGAGATGAGTACGGCACTGCAATTGTCACTCGAAGAATACGACCGGATGATTGCTGCGGGAGCATTCGTCGGCATGGACCGGCACATCGAATTGATTCGTGGGGAGTTGCGCCAGATGAATCCAGCAGGACCGGTTCACGGGGATCTGATCATGTACTTACTTGATTGGTCTCACGATCAGGCGGATCGCTCCGCATTTCTTGTAACCGGTCAATCCGGCGTGAACATGCCCGAAGTGGGCAGTCGTCCCGAACCGGACGTGTTCTGGATCCATCGCAGGCGTTACCGCGACCGACATCCTGGAGTGAGTGATGTTGTTCTCGCGATTGAGGTTGCCGATTCCAGCTTGCAGTATGACTTGGGCGAGAAAGCAGACTTATACGCCGAGGCAGGACTCTCCGAGTACTGGGTCGTCGATGTACCGCATCAGCGACTGCACGTGATGCGTGAGCCAAACGGCAAGGCTTACAACCATCGCGAAGTTTTTCAAATTGGCGATTCAGCCTCTCCGTCGATCCAAACCACCGCGACCCTGGACCTGCAAGATTTATTTGAGGGTGAATAAAAACGCTTGACGCCGCCCACCGCATGCCAATACATTGACATGTGTTAATTCATTAACACGTGCGGTACATCGTTGGCAATGGCGAAAAAGAAACCAGCTGAACCTCCCAAACTAGGCGCCCGAGAACGGCAGATTTTGGATGCCGTCTATCACCTTGGGCAGGCTTCGGTCGCTGATGTGAGGTCGCAACTGAACGACCCGCCGAGCTACTCCTCCGTTCGCACGATGATGGGGATCCTGGAAACAAAAGGATTCCTGCAACGGCATCGTGATGGAGTTCGTCATCTCTATTCGGCAACTCGATCTCGCGAGAAAGCGGGGCGTTCGGCACTAACGCATTTGATGTCGACGTTCTTCGAAGGCTCCGCCAGCAAGATGCTCGCCGCCTTGCTAGATGAATCCGCGTGCCAATTGTCCGACGAAGAATTGGCTCAACTTCAACAATCCATCGACCAAGCTCGCAAGCAAGGGAACTGACATGTCACTCAGCGACTGGATGTTCAACGTGTCTTTGAAATCATTCGTCGTGATGGCGATCGTGACCTCGATGGCGTTGGTGTTTCACCGTTCCTCCGCTGCTGTTCGACACCGAATCTGGACACTCGGATTGTGCGGGACTCTCGGCATCCCTTTGTTCACATGCCTGTTACCAAGCTATCAAGTCGCTGTTCTGCCGCCAACATCCGTTGCGGAGGCCGCAACAACAGCCTCGACCGATGCACTGGCTGAATCAACCGGAATGGTCGAACCGCTTCTTGTTGGCGAGCCCCCACAGCAGTCACCCAATGCGATGCCCGATGCGACTGTCATCGATGCCGCATCCATGGCAGAGTCGGCACATCAACCAGACCGTGCATCGGCACCGTCAATTCTGATGCCTCCTTTGGTTCAAACGCCCGCAGCAAGCGATTCGTGGTGGATTGTGTTGTACCTGATTGGTACCACTGTGTTGTTGGTAACTTGGTTGCTTCGTCAATTTCGGACGCTGAACTGGATCTCCAACGCGCATCCTGTTGACGAGCCAAAAGTGCTCTCGTTGTTGTCAGATATTCGCAAAGATTCGATGGAGCGAAACGCTTCGAGCCGATCTCCACAGGTCTCGCTGTTGCACCGAGAAGATCTGTCGATGCCATGTGCAGCAGGAATATTTCGACCAGTCATTCTCCTTCCGACCGAATGTTTAACTTGGCCGCAAGAACGCCTGAGGTCAGTCCTGCTTCATGAGCTGGCTCATGTTGTTCGGCGTGATTTGCTGACTCAATCACTGGCCGAGATCTGCCGTGCTGTCTACTGGTTCAATCCTTTCGTCTGGCTCGCCGTCGCACGGCTGCATGTTGAACGCGAACAGGCTTGCGATGACCACGTCCTTCGCTCGGGCGTCGTTGCCAGCGAATACGCCGAAACACTGCTCGATGTCGCACGTGATTATCGCCGCTCCCATCATGCGATCGGACTCGCAATGGCACGCCCGAACGCTTTGCAACAACGCATCGTCTCACTGCTGGATGCGACACGATCACGCATCGCAGTCAACCGATCCCTTGCAATTGGCGTGCTGGTTACCATCACAATGATCAGCGGTGCGGTCTCTGTCTTGCGTCCTAGTTCGATGGCGGATGAACCAACAACAGTCGCCGAACAAACTGAGGAACTCGGAGTCCAAACCCGTGGCACTGGGACTTCGACGGAGGTCCTTTTGCGTGGAACGGTGGTTGATTCGCAAGGCAACCCTGTTCCCGATCCACAAATCGAAATATCGCTTCAACTCGTGCATGGCAACAAACGCCTCAAGCCAACGATCAGTGGCAATTCCTTCAAAACTTGGTTGCCGGCTTCAGGTTTGAATTGGCACAGCCTCAATGTGGATGTTCGCCGAGATGACACAAGCAACGAACGTGCGTTTTACTATGTCAGACGCCGTGAACTCCGTGAATTCCTCAAAAACGGCATGAACGTGCAGCTACAACGTCCGACAGGCTTCACCGAGATTCATGTTACCGAGAAGAACCAGCCTGTTCCAAACGCCAATGTGCAGGTTCAAATCGCATTCGGTCGAACCGCTCGCGAGAAAACCGACCGCAACGGGATGGCCAAAATCAATCTCTACGAAAACAAAAGGCTGTCGTCCATCACGGCGTGGACCGCGGACCATCGCGTCGGCGGCTATCAATTCAGTCGCCAACCCGTTCGAGATCGCAATGCCCCGGTTCACTATGTTGAACTGTCAAAGTGTCGTGACCAAACCATCCGCATGGTTGACGAAGATGGCGCCGGCATCGAGGGCGTTGAATTCCGAATGCAGTTGGCAACTCCAGTACCGTACGTCAACTACATCGGCACGACCGATCAGTGGGAATTGAAGACGGATTCAAATGGTGAAGCCGTTTTGAAATATTTCCCGGATTGGCCGGAGGTCTATCGCTACGCCGAACTGCTCAGCCAAGATTGGTTCATTCTGAAAGAAGCGACTCCTGTCGATGACGCACTGGTCATCACACTCAAACGTCGTGTCAAGCGTCACCGTGTGATGGGAAGTCTCAAGGGTGATCAGATCAACTTGGCCGGCTTCAATGTACAAGCCGGAACTTTCCAGGCAGAAACGGAAGGTCATAGCGAGCAACTTTTCGCGATCACCGATTCCCAGGGACACTTTTGGATTGACGTGCTTCCCGGAGCGACGTACAGCGTCCATGTCAACGACTCGATCTTAGCCAGCGACTATTCCGACGTGCTCGCGTTCGATCCAGAAACCTCGCAAGTCAATGCACCTGAACTCACCCTGCAAGAAGGTGTCGTGGCAAAGGCCAAATTGACCGCTGGCAAGGATCGGACACCTATCGCGAACGCAAGCGTGTCTTTTCGAGAAAAGCACCGGTACGAATGGATGGAAGATGGAGAATCCCGCAAGGGTGTCACAGGGCGAAGCACTTGGGCAACCACCGACGAGGATGGAATCGCGACAATGCTCGTGCTTCCCGGCACCGTGGAAGTCTCAGTTCTACAAAAAGACTGGCGGAGTTCAGCTAACATCGATGTCGCCGAAAACGGCGAGAACTTTGCTGAACTTCACCGAGAAGTTGCCGAGTCGAGATTGGTGACGGGAAAACTGGTGCTGGCAGAAAATGCTGATGCCTCCTTGAACGACTGCGAGCTGACCATCGGCGCCCTTGATGGCAAAACTCGGGACGAACGATTGATCCGGCTCAACGGCGTCACAACATTTTCTTTCACAACAGCGGCAACCAAACTTGGAGTTGGCGCCGTCACCGATGATGAGCGATTCGCAGGCGTCATCATCGCCGAAGATCTCTCGCAACCGATCGTTGTCACGATGTACCCGACGCAGCCCCTTCACGGTCGCGTGACGAATTCAGAAGGATCTCCTATTGCCGGTCAAAAGATCACCGCGATCGGGAACATACGCGACCCAACCGCTTCTCAAACAGTTGATCCATTCGGTGCGGTCACGTTCCCCTCTCAAATAAGACTTGTGAAGCGGATCGCAACTTCGGATGCCGATGGCAACTATGTCATCACCGGTCTGCCGTGTTTTGTGACCACCACGATCTACGCCGAAGGCCAGGACTGGCGGCTCGACCAAGTCTATCTGCAACCCGGCGAAAAACGTCCGCCGTTGGTTTCAAGACTTCAAAGCACAACCCAGTCAAAAGCACCCCGCAAACCCATCGCCCTACGTTGGTCAACTCTAATGCGAGACTGCCGACTGGGTGGCTACCGTCCGTTGGTCATTCTCTCGCAAGACAATGCCGAAATGAATCAGTTCATAGGTGATCACCTCTTGAACTATCGACAGAATCGTTCCGCTGCGAAGTTTATGACGCTGACTTACCATCCCAATCCCGCTGACGCCCGTTTCGCAGCGACTCAGAACTGGACCGTTCCTAGTGAAAACAAACTCACTGCGATCGCCTACGATAAATCCGGAACGGAAATCGGACGTGAAACGTTTGATGCCAGTGCCCCGAGCAGCGTCGCTCAAGCATCAGCATTCCTGAGTCAACACGCCCTGGAGGATGTCGACATGGAAAAGGCTTGGAACGAAGCGTTCGCCGTGGCAAAGAAAACGGACCGACGAGTTTGGGTGCGATTGAGCGGACGCTACTGCGGTCCATGCTTCACATTCGCTCGCTGGCTGGATGACCACAGCGACGTATTGAGCAAGGACTTTGTAATGCTGAAACTGGAGCAGGGTACGAGTTCAGATAACAGTGAAATCGTGAACCGCTTGACCGATGGAAATCATGTTGGCATCCCGTTTCACGCCATGTTCTCCGCTGACGGGACCAGGATCATCGACAGCAAAGGTCCCCTGGGAAACATTGGATCCGTGTCAGGATTTGAAGGCAAACAACACCTGAGAAAGATGATGGAAGCTTCCTGCAAACGCATCTCACCCAGCGAAATGCAATCGGTGATATCGAGTCTTGAAGACTGACCAAAAGAGCAACGACTCAGCTCACAGCGCATCCGCGCGATGGTGCGATAGTCGGTGGTAGCGTCTGCCGGCACCTTCCGGCTGAAACGTTTGCTTCAGTTCACCGCGATGCTTGCGGAACCAAGATGCGACGACGGCCACACTGTGCGGCTGATCGACTCGCACACGTTGATGCCGCGACACAAGCAAGGACTGCCACTTCTTTAGCGTCGGCCGTAGAAGCTGGTATTGGTCCCGGTCCTTGGGAGCAGAAGCGACATCAATGATCTCACCACTTCGAACCAAATACCAAATTGAACACGCGTCGTATCCCGTCGCGGCATACACAAACGAAAAATCACGTCGCGCATCGGCCAAGTGACCTAATTTGCGTGAAGCGTATTGCAGTGACTTCAGCGTGTCTCGGGCTCGCGACGCCAATTCGTATTGCTGGTTCGCCGAAGCAGATTCCATCAATTCGCGGACGGCGACCAAGGGCTCGTCGTTGAATCCGTCCAAAAAACTTTGCGCAGCGTTCACTCGTTGAACGTATTCGTCTCGAGAACACGCTGCCGCACATGGGCCCAGGCAAGTGCCAATTTCAAGACGAAGACATCCGGGTCGCGGACTCAACTCAAAGAGCGACAACTGGTCCTGGTACTGAAAGACAGTTTGCTGACTGCAGTCACGAAGCTGGAACGTCTTGTTCAGCGCGTCCACCACCGATCGCATTCTTTCGGCACCATAGAATGGTCCTTCGATGGCAACGCAATCGGTTGCCGGCGGTGAACTGGCCAGGAAGAACGTTTCTGCTGGCTTTCGTCCCAAGCACAAATAGACCGGACGATGCCGATGAGGAACGCCCTGAACATTGAACCGCGGTGTCCAACGTCGAATCAATTGCAGCTCTCGCAATTGAGCGGCGAAATCGCTGGGCTGGGTTTCCCACTGGATGGCTCTCGAGTTCTCGATGATACGACCGCCCTTTTCTTTGCGTGCGGCCTCACCGAAGTAACTCAGCAATCGGTGTCGCAACGACCGACTCTTGCCAACATAGATCAGCTCGCCATGCCGATCGAACATTCCGTAGATACCCGGAACCGGCGGGCATAGGGTGCGGACCTTCGACCTCAGCCCCTTTCGATCACTGGCACCCACCATGTCACCGGGACGGCCACCGTAGGGGTCCAGCGAATCAGGTCCAAAGCCTTCGATCAGATGGGAGGAAATGGCGGGGACCGGAACACGAACACCCGAAGGACAATGATCGAGGTGACCTGACGGACGTTGCCGCGCGGCACTGTCAGCAACGGGTTCGCCGCTGGAATCACTCGCCAGCTCGTACCCGGCGACGGCCTCACCGACCTGGGTGGCGTCATTCGCCCGGTCGCTGGCCTCTTCCGCAGGATTCGCGTCAGGAGTTTCGGCAACCTCCCCACCCATTTCATTCAACAGGTCAGCGGGCTGTGAATGCCGCTTCTTACGTCCTTTGCGTTTGGTCACCATCCTGATTTCGCCACCATCCATGTGAAAGCGTCGCCGGCAAATTCACCGCGAACCCTCCAATTATGCCACTTTCACCAGGGCTCTCCAAGCGGAATTTGACGCAGCACTGCGGCGGGGACTTCTCTTTCTAGGCATTTTCGTGTTCAATACGGGACTTCCCTTTCACCCCTCACAAGCTGCGCCCTGACGCTTTATGGCTACCGAGCAAACCGAAGATACGCCCCAAGAAGAAACCCCCGTCGAAATCGTTCTGCGCTACAACAAAGACGATACCGACGAGCATGGCTTCGCGTCGGTTTGGAATGTTGCTTCGGCCACCTGTGACGGCGATACCGCCCGGACTCGCGACATGGCGGGACGAATGCTTGGTTTCCTTTGCAAAAAGGACTACGAGCACGTTGTCTGCAGCTCGACCGATGCGGCTTACCTCGACGAATGGTTCGAACGCGACAAAGCGATCCTGTACAACTGGAAAGCCGACAGCGAAACGACCGATGCGATCACCCAGCACGCTTATGTGCCCGCCGCGGCGATGATCAGCTTCTTGAAACGAGAAAAGTTCAAACCGACCGCAAACTACAGCCCGCGTCGTGCTGACCGCGTGGCTTGGTTCCAAGAAAAGTGGGGCCTCGGCTGAGCCCGATGGGCAATCCGTCCGAGCCTTCATCTGCTTCGGTCCATTTCGCCATTTCGACGGTTCGCCTTCCCGCGAACCCTGCTGAGATTGAGTCGGATTGGAACGTGACTGAACTTGCCCCCGAGGCAACCGAAGACCTGCTGGAAGAATGCTGGGAACAGATTGATTCCCCGAATCAATCTCCCAATCCGCTGGCGGCACTCCTGCAGCGTCACCTGCAACGCACCCGGCACGTCTTTCGCCTGGAATCGCCCGAAAATTCGCAGGCGAGCTTTCCCGCGTCCAACTGGCAAGATTGGGCCTGGACTGCCAATGCTCTTTGGTGGACCCCCGAAAGCATCGGCAAACCAGCGACGCTGAACGATCCTGCCGGGCGACAATTGCACGGCCCTGGGAATTTCGATGCCGAAGCGCAGATTCCTTTTCTTCCGGAATCCCGACAGCGACGCCTCGAGTCAGAAACCGTCCTGCGAAACCGCAATCTCGACCCAGTCGACGGCACCGCTCCTCTGCCCAGCAGCAGCGAAACCGAAACCTTTGCACCTGCGATCGCGGCCAAGCGAATGCTGGGACTGTTTGCGGTTGCGGCTCGAGCCGAAGCGATGGCCAACAACCAAACGCTCGACTTGGACCGGGTCCGCGAGCGATCCCCGTTGGCCGCAGAAGCGCTAACACCCGCCGAGAAAGATTTCTTCGACCTCGTTTCGCCTCCTGCTGAAATGGTCGACACCGCCGCATGGCGTTACGAGTCGCTGCACACACTGCAGTGGGCCTTGCAAATGCAACCGGACCTCGATTGGCCCGATGAACGCTGTGACCTTGCCAGCGTGCTTCGCTTGATCCTGTCGCTACCGCACGAAGACCTGATCAAACACGCCATCCTGCGGCCAATGGAAGAGCTACTTCAAGCTGCTGATTTGCATGTTTGCTTGTGGTGGAAACTCGCGGTTGAAGGAGCAGCGGGACGAGACATTCCCGGTGGACTGGATCCCGGAGTGATTGCTGAACGCGTTCACGCCCTCACCTGGCTGCTGCAGCTTTCCGGCAGTGTTCCCGAGGAAGCCGCTGACATGTCCTGGGATCAAGTGGGCCGCGAAATTGAACGTGGCATCGTCGGCTAACTGTCTTCCAAATCGTTGGCTTAACCTGCCCGAGTCGGCTTTTTGCGGCCTACTCGATGCACCGGTGCTGACGTATAACTTTTACCAACCCATTCGCACTCCGAATTCCTGAGTTCTAATCGCATGACCCAGCTGCTGTCTGCCCGCGCGGGCGAAATCACCCCCGAAATGGAATACGTCGCCAAACGCGAAGACCTGCCGGTCGAGCTGATTCGCGATGAAGTCGCCTCGGGCCGCATGGTGATCCCAGCCAACAAAGTCCACGCGGCTGGCGCTTTGGAACCGATGGCGATCGGCATCGCTGCCAAGTGCAAAATCAACGCGAACATCGGCAACAGCGCCGTGACCAGCAATGTTGGCGAAGAACTTGAAAAGCTCCACACCGCGGTCCACTTTGGTGCCGACACGGTCATGGATTTGTCGACCGGCAAAGACATTGACAACATCCGTCGCCAAATCATCGACAAGAGCCCCGTTCCAATCGGAACCGTGCCGATCTACCAAATGCTGGAAGAGCTCGGCGGCAACATCGAAGACATGAACGCCCAACACTTCTTGGACATGGTCGAGCACCAGGCCAAGCAGGGCGTTGACTACATGACGATTCACTGCGGTGTCAAACTGGAACACCTGCACCTGACCGTCAATCGCGTGACCGGTATCGTCAGCCGCGGTGGATCGCTGATCGCCAAATGGATGATGGCTCACAACAAGCAAAACCCATTGCTGGAAGCCTTCGACGACCTTTGCGACATCATGCGTGAGTACGACGTGACCTGGTCGCTGGGCGATGGACTGCGTCCGGGTTCGATCGCAGACGCTTCCGACGACGCTCAGTTCGCCGAACTGGACGTTCTCGGTGAATGCACCAAACGCGGCTGGGAAAAAGGCACTCAGGTCATGGTCGAAGGACCAGGACACATTCCTTTGGACCAAATCCAAATGAACATTGAGCGGCAAATCGAAGTTTGCCACGGTGCTCCGTTCTACGTTTTGGGCCCATTGGTCACCGACATCGCTCCTGGTTACGACCATATCACCAGCTGCATCGGTGCGGCCAATGCCGGCATGCACGGCGCTGCCATGCTTTGCTATGTGACGCCCAAAGAGCACTTGGGCCTGCCAAACGAGGAAGACGTTAAGCAAGGCGTGATTGCATACAAGATTGCCGCCCACACCGCTGACGTCGCACGCAAACGCAAAGGCGCCCAAGATCGTGATGACGCCCTTTCGAAAGCTCGATTTGCATTCGACTGGAAAGAGCAATTCCGTTTGTCGCTCGACCCGGAAACAGCCCAGCGATACCACGACGAAACACTTCCTCAAGACACCTTCAAGAGCGCCCACTTCTGCAGCATGTGCGGACCGAAGTACTGCTCGATGAAGATCACCGAGGACATCCGCCAAATGGCCAAAGAAAAGAAACTGGTCGAACTCCCAACGACCTGATCCGCCCTGCGAACCACACGCAGAAACAATCCAAAGCCTCGGAATTGCCTCGCAGTCCCGAGGCTTTTTTCGTGGACAAACCATACCTCATGACGATCCGAGCCCAGTCACCCAACCGCCCCGAAGCACGGATCGGACCACCACCCCCAACCTTCGTACGGTTCAATCCGGACATCGAAAGTCCGATGAAGCTTCGACAGGTCGCTCGTGCCGAGACATCATCGAGTTTTCCCTGGTGAACATTCCTGAAGCACCATTGCGATGACAGCCGCAACATGAACAACGCTTTTCGGCGTTATTTGAAAGTCGGCATGTATCGACACCCTGGAATTCAAAGCGAGAACTGGATTCGCATCGACCAAATCAACGTCACTCGCCTCACCACGAGCAAGCCTGCGAAGCGGCGAGCGAGGCTCAGTGAGCTTTGCCTTCTTCCAAGTGGTGTTTGTGCCGGACGATGTCGCCGCTGACCATGTAAATGGTTTCCTCCGCGACGTTGGTGGCCATGTCGGCAATTCGCTCGATGTGGCGAGTGGCACTGAAGCAATGAACAGCGGGCTCAATCCAGTCCGTGTCGGTTTTCATCATCGATTGCAGTTCTTCGATCAACTCAACATTCAAACGATCCACCTCGTCGTCGCGAGAAATCACTTCGCGAGCGAGCTCCGCATCTTGCTCGATGAAGGAATCCAGCGCGGAACGAACCATTTCCAAAGTGATTGTCACCATTTGGTTGATGTCGTCCGGCACTTTGAACAGCGGAAACAAATCCAATGACTTGCTCCGTTCTGCGATGTTGCAAGCCAGATCGGCCATGCGTTCCAAATCACCATTGAGCTTGATCGCGGACACCATCCAGCGAAGATCAATCGCGACGGGCTGATAGAGTGCCAATAGCTTCAAGCACTCTTCTTCAATCAGGATGTCTTTCGCATCCACCTTGTCGTCGGTTTCGATCACTTGAACGGCCATGTCGGGACGGCGTTCAACAAGCGCCCGCACTGACATATTGATCATTTGCTCAACGACGCCAAATTGCTCCACCAAGTCGGTGCGGAGATCCTGAACGGCTCGGTGAAGATGCTTGCTCATGCGTGATTCCAAAGCTGCCGCTCGGCGGACATGATCGGCCGAGGGCTATGAATGATTGGTGATGGTCTGCCACAGGACGTGAGGCGGATCAACCGAAGCGCCCGCGAACATAGTCGTCGGTTCGCTTTTCCTGGGGCTTGGTGAAGACATCCTGCGTGGGCCCCGATTCGACCAACTTTCCTTCAAAAAAGAAAGCCGTCCGGTCGCTGCAGCGGCTTGCTTGCTGCATGTTGTGGGTCACCATCACGATCGTGTACTGCTCTCGCAACTCATAGATCAAGTCTTCGATCGCCAACGTGCTGGCGGGATCCAGTGCGCTACACGGCTCGTCCATCAAGAGAACTTCCGGACCAACCGCGATCGCACGAGCGATACACAACCGCTGTTGTTGACCACCGGACAATCCCAGTGCGGGTGCGTGAAGCCGGTCTTTCACTTCATCCCAAACCGCCGCTTTGCGAAGCGACCATTCAACCAACTCATCCAGCTCAGCACGACTGAGATAAAGGTGCAGCTTGGGGCCGAACGCAACGTTGTCGTAAATGGATTTCGGAAACGGGTTGGGCTTTTGAAACACCATCCCGACGCGACGACGAAGGTTCACAACGTCAGTCGTTTGTGCCAGCACATCCAACTCATCAATCATCAGAGTCCCACGACTATTCGCCGAGGGAACGATGTCGTTCATTCGATTGATCCATCGCAACAACGTGCTCTTGCCACAACCGCTGGGACCGATGAAGGCGGTCACCTGATTGCGAGGCACGTCGAGAGAAAGGTTGTGAATCGCCTGAAACGACCCGTACCAGGCGTTAAAATTTGCAATGCGAATGCAGACTTCCGGCGTCACCTCCGCTTGCGCGGGTGAATCCGATTGGGGAGTCGCCGATCGAGAGACTTCAGACATCGTGGAGATATTCGCGTTTAGAGCTTTCATTGGACCGTTTTATCCCACCCGCATTTTTTGTCGAAGGTAAATCGCTGCTGAGTTCATCAGCAACAACACGGCGAGCAAGACGATAATCGCCGCTGCAGCGAGTTCTTGATAAGCAGCTTGTTGACGGCCGGCCCAATTAAAAATCAACACCGGCATCGTAACCACATTATCCATCAAATTCTGGGGCCCGGAATTCTTTGCCACTGCGGCACCGAGCACCACCAAGATTGGTGCCGCTTCACCAATCGCGCGGCCCATCGCCAAAATGGCACCCGTCATGATACCCGGCATGGCCGCCGGTAGCGAAACATGCCGAACAGTTTGCCACTTGGTCGATCCCAATCCAAACGAGGCTTCCCGCAAACTGGGGGCGACTCCGCGAAGAGCTTCCTGGGATGCGATGATCACAATAGGCAAAATAACCAGTGAGAGCGTCAAACCCGCCGCCAGGAAGCTTTTGCCAAACGGCAACCTCAGGTAGTACCACTCCGTTTCGGAATAAGCGCCACCGCCTTGGCCTTTCCGAACGGTTCGCTTCCGAACCTCAGGGTCACTCGGTTTGGGCTGGCCCGATGCGGGATCCCAAATTGCCAACTCAAACGTCTCTCCGTCACGAGAAACCGCTTGAGTCGGCTCATCAATCTTAATGGTCTTTTGTGACTCATCTTCCTGGGGAATCAGAACCGTGTGTCCGCCCCCCGCAAGCGAGAGAACCTGGTAGTAGTGGCTGACACCGAACAATTCAGTCCCGCTGGATTCATTGACCTGAATCCGACCGAAGACATTGAACATGAAGACAAACAAACTCAAGCCAAGCAATCCATAAACGATGGATGGAACGCCGGCGAGGTTGGAAATATTCAATTGAATGAAGCTGTGCAGCATTCGCAGCGGTTTACTGGCCGGCTTGAACTCTTCCAAGAAAATCGCGGTGCCAATTCCCAGCGGCAGGGCGGACGCAGCGCAAATGCCACAGATGAAGACAGACCCAATGATCGATGGCCACATGCCAGACGATTCTGGATTGAGTTCACTGTGTGAGTTCTGAAGCAAATCCCAGGTCAATCGCGAATGGCCTTGCCACCCGATGGAGACCAAAAGGACTCCCAAAACCACAACGCTAAGACCGGAGATCAAAACGCAGAGCAGATAGAACAACCGGCTGTATAATTTGCGTCGGCTTGAGTTGTCAGTCGATACCGCGTATCCGCCGCCCGGATACCCGGAGGCCGCTGGCGGGTCGCTGTTGTCGACCGGTGCGTTGATATCAGTCGCCATGAAACTTGTATCTGTAAGTAAAAGCGGGAGTGACTCAGGAGTAAACTTCTTGGTAGCGACGGCGAATCAATTGGCCGACCAATGTCATCCCGAAAGTAATCACAAACAGCGTCATTGCGACCGCATACAAACTGAAATACTGAACGGTCCCGTACTCGTTCTCACTCTTGATCATCTCAACAATGAAGCCTGTCATCGTTTGAGATTGTTCGCGTGGGTCAGCTGTAAAAGTGGCACGCGTTCCCGCTGCCAACGCGACCACCATCGTTTCACCAATCGCCCGGCTGAACGCCAGCAAGAAGGCGGAGATGATCCCCGAGAGTGCCCCGGGTACGACAACCTTGACGGCGGTTTCAAACGGTGTGCATCCCAAACCATATGCCCCTTCACGAAGAGCTCGTGGCACGGCGTGCAAAGCGTCTTCGGACAGACTACTCACCATTGGCAAACAAAGGATGCCAACTGCGATTCCGGCGCTGGTGGCATTGAACGTATCGAATCCACCACCGGAGAAAAATTGCAGCGATGGACTGACGACCAACACGGCGAAATAACCGAGAACTACTGTGGGGATCCCCGCGATGACTTCCAGCGTCGGCTTCAAAATCGCTCGAACACGACTGGAAGCAAACTCGGACAAAAAGATTGCTGTGATCAGACCGCAGGGCAATGCGATGCACATTGCAATGACCGTGACGCGCAGGGTTCCCGACAACAATGGCCAGATCCCGAACTCCGCTTTCTCAATGTCTTTGCTTTGAAGAGCCGTCCATTCGGTTCCGGTGAGAAAACCGCTGAGCGAAACGTACTTGCTCTGGATAAAATTCCAGCTCTCACCAATCAGCATCACGATGATGCCCACGGTGATCCCGATGGTCATGAGTGCGCAAAGTGCGAGCAAAGCCACCATGACTTTCTCTTGCACCACGCCAATTCCCGTCGAACGAAACTTCTTGTTGACGAGCGCGGCTGGACGATTCAAAGCAGTCTTCCCGATCCACCGCCCTGCTTGGATAGCAGGGCAGCCCTAAGAAAAGCATTCGCCGCCAGGGAAGCGGCGAACAAAAAGATCTAGAAACAAGTGAAACGAATGTTTACTTGACGAGATTCTCTTCAACGAACAGATCGGTCAATGCACCGCTACGGCTTTCTCCCGACTCGTCGACAAAGTGGGTGCCGGTTTTGACCGCGTCCAGGTTGGCTTGAGCCTTTGCCATGACAGCTTCAGGCAATCGGACATAGCCAACCTTCTCACTGACTTCGGGAGTGTTGGCCACGAAGTACTCGACGAAGGTTTGAACTTCCGCACGATTCAGCGAGTCAGTGTTGACGTAGATGAACAAAGGTCGGCTGAACGGAGCGTACTTGTTCGATGCGATGTTCTCAGTCGTTGGCTCGTAGGCAACTTCATCCTTTGGATTGACAACAGGAACCGCACGAAGCTTGTCCTTGTTCTCTTCGTAGTAGGCAACTCCGAAGAAACCAATTGCGAATTTGTTGTCTGAAACGCCCTTGACCAAGATGTTGTCATCTTCGTTCAGGTTCATGTCACCACGGAGTTCTTTCTTCGACTTCTTCGCCAATACTTCGTGGAAGTAATCGTAGGTTCCCGAACCCGTGCCTGGGGAATAGATCTGAATTGCTTCTTCAGGCCAACTCGGATCAACATCGCTCCAGTTCTTCACTGCGTCGTCGCCGACGAACATCGACTTCAGTTGATCGACGGTCAGTTCTTTGACCCAGTCGTTTTGAGGGTTCACAACGATGGTCAAACCATCGTATGCGACGGGCAGTTCAACAAACTCAACGCCATTCTCTTTGCACTGTTCGAATTCGCCGCCTTTGATAGGACGCGAAGCATCGGAGATGTCCGTGCCCTTGTCGTAGAAGCTCTTGAATCCGTTTCCGGTCCCGTTGCCGCTGACGATGATGTCAACGTTGGGGTGTTCTTTGATGAAGCCTTCGCGGATGGCGTTGCTGATCGGCTGCACGGTGCTGCTGCCGTCAACTTTGATCGTGCCGACCAAATTTGATTCAGCCGCTGGTGCCGATGAGTCGGCGCCGGGCTCAGTGTTCGATGAAGACTTGTCACAGCCTGTCGAAACGACCGCGAGGGCGATCAAGCACGAGAAAGCGAAAGAGGAGAATTTCATTGTCGGATCGCCTGGATTTCTGGGACGATTAGGGGAGTGGGGAACGTCTGTTCGAAGAGGCATAAAATTCGTCATGCTCAATCCTTTGACGCGGTTTGATATCCGCGCGGAGGAATTGTAATCCTCTTCCCTAGCTTGACAAACAGACCCCACGACGCGACAGAACAACCACATCCGCCCCCTAAAAAGACGTCTTTTGCAGCCTCATCCCACCCTTAGTGACGCGAACCGCTCAATTCGAGCCAACAAGCGGTGTTGAAGATATTGTGAAGAAATGGGGCCTCGCCTTGCGAAAAGCTTTCACAATCGGGAGCCTCCCCCTAGACGTGCTACTTCGACACCGCTTTTGCGCAGCGGCGATTCGCAATCACGATGGTCCATTGAAGACCGCTGCGTCTCAGACGCTCGCTGTCTTTTTCAGAGGCACAGCGTCACAAAAGCTTGACCGCGGTAATGAAGCTCGGAACACCGTAAACCAGTGTCCACGACGATCGAGTCAATTAGGGAGTCGCGAGAGGATCAGTGCTCGCCGGTTCGCCATTTGCTTTGGCTTCCTTCATCACTTCGGGCAAACGTCGCCATAGGGAAACCGCTTCGCCCACCATCCAAGCCTGCAGAATCAAAACCAATGTTCCGAATCCGATCAGTACATAGTCTCGCTGCGGCCACCAGTTGTTGACCAAATCAAAGACCATTGCCCACGCCGGCAACAACAACATCATGCCCATCGGAATTGCTAGAACCGCGACAGGTCGACTGCGTCGCGCGAGATAGAAAACGGCGACCATCAAAGCCAAACCAGCCAACAGTTGGTTGGTTGCACCAAACAACGGCCACAACATCAAACCGCCTTTGCCAGGGCTGTCGCCCGCGAAAACGGCGATGGCCATCCCGATGCCAACAGCGATCGTCGTTGCAACATATTTGTTGGTACCAGCCTGCCAACCGGCCGAAGAGGCGAGTTCACTGATCACATAACGTTGCAGACGAGTCGCGGTGTCCAAGGTTGTCGCGGCGAAACAGGCAACCATCACCGCCATGATCGCAACGCCGTATTTCAACGGGATACCGATTGCTGAAATGAAGTTGGCACCCCGTCGATGAAAGCAGCCAGCTTTTTGTCGAGTCCTTGCCCCTTCCATCCACCACCCGCAGCTGCGGCAGCTCCTTCGGAGCCATCGGTGGTCGTTCGTCCGGTTCGGTAATAGGAACGCCACGCCGCCGAGCCATCCAATGCAGCTTCCTCCGCAGAAACTTCCGCCATCGCGACGGGTTCTTGGCGTGTGATCTCGATCGACCCAGATGACGTATCGCGAGTCAGCCGGCCCATGCCAACTCCCGCGCAACAGGCCAAGATCACCAACACGGCCAGCATGCCTTCGCCCAGCATGGAACCATATCCAATCATCTGAGCATCACGAGCGTTTTTGAGCTGCTTGCTCGTCGTACCGCTGCTGACCAAACAATGAAATCCGCTGCAAGCACCGCATGCGATGGTAATGAACAAGAACGGCAACATTGGTGGAGCGTCCGCGGGCACTTGCTTTGCAATCGCGGGTGCTGCGGTGGCCAAATTGGCTTGACCGTTCAGCGAAGCAACCGCCAAACCAGCGACCAACAAAACCAAGGCCACACCCAACTGCAAACTATTCAAGAAGTCACGGGGCTGAAGCAACAACCAAACCGGTAACACCGAAGCGAAAAAGGCATAAACCAGCAAAAGCAAAGTCCAAACGACCACGGGGGTCATGTAAACCGCATCCGCGGGCAACACCTCTGACAAATCCAAGGGCAACGTCGTCGTGCCCAAATAAACGGTCAGATAGAGGATCCCCAGCCCGATCAAGCACGGCAGGACCAAATTGCCTCCGCGTCGAATCACCGCCCAACCGATGAAGGCGGCCACCGGCATCGCGGTCCAGACGGACAAAACCGATTCGGGATACAGCTTGAAGATGTTTGCAATCACCAAGCCGAACACCGCCAGAACAATCGACAACGCCAGTGCCAGGACAATCAGGAACAGCACCTTCGCTCGTGGCGAAATCAATCGTCCCGCGGCTTGCCCAATCGACTCGCCTCGGTTTCGGATTGAAATCACCAAAGCGGCCAGGTCGTGCACGCCGCCGATCAGAATGGAACCGAACACAACCCAAAGCAACGCCGGCAACCATCCCCAAAAAACCGCCAGTGCCGGGCCAACGATCGGCCCCGTCCCAGCGATGCTCGTGAAATGGTGGCCAAAAACGATCGACCGATTGGTCGGCACAAAATCGACGTCATCCCGCAGCGCAACGCTGGGCATCGGTTCGTCACCGCTCAGCCGAAACAACTTCGTGGCGAGATAGCGACCATAGGTGTGGTAGGCGACGACAAACGCGACCATCGAAAGGATCGCAATGACAAGAGTGCTCATACGGAGTAATCAGCCGGCTGGCAAAGGTGGGGATGAACGGCGGGAGCAGACGAGGGACGATGAAGACAAGGGGCAAGTGGCGAGGGGAAAGCGACTAGGACTGGTCGCGAGCGAACGGAGTTTACCGGCGGTGCAGGGCAGGAACTCGCCATTCTTCAGTAGGAAGGACGCGACTTTCACGACCTCCCGTTCTCGCGATTGGTCCGCGGATCGCAGTGAAGTGGCCAGACCGACCGAGACGCTTTGACGGAACCGATTCGCAAATCCCAATCGTTCCCGGCGGAATTCCTGCCACTGGCCGGTCGTCGATTCGAATTCGGCCCCTATAATACGCGAAACGTGTGGGCTCCGAACGATGCCGCAGGCCCAATCGAGACCATTTCGCTTTCGCGACCACTCACCCATCAAGACTGAATCATGAGCTCTGCTTCCAGCAACGGAAACGCCCCATCCAAAATCGAAAAGACGATCATCATCGGCAGTGGGCCGGCGGGTTGGTCAGCGGCCATCTATGCGGCTCGAGCGAACCTGGATCCCGTTCTTTACGAGGGCACAGTCAAGCCAGAAATGATTCCTTTGGGGCAGCTTGCCTACACCACCGAAATTGAAAACTTCGCCGGTTTTCCCGCTGGCAACGTCCGTGCATTCGTGGAATCCGCCGTCGACAAAGATCGACACTGGAACTTACCGATGGCTCCCGAAGGCCACGAAAAAGACGGCCAACCACACTACGCCGTGCAAGGCGTCGAGTTGATGGAGCTGATGAAGCAACAAGCGTTGAATTTCGGCACACGAGTGGTTGGTGACGACATCGAACGCGTCGATTTCTCAGGACCACCGCACACGCTGTACCCAGCCTCGGGCGAGCCGGTCCAAGCTCAGACGGTGATCATCGCCACCGGTGCCCGAGCCAACTACTTGGGTCTTCCGAGCGAAGAACTTTACAAGAACAAGGGCGTCAGCGCCTGTGCCGTTTGCGATGGTGCACTACCTGTCTACCGCAGCAAGCCATTGGCCGTTGTCGGCGGTGGCGACTCCGCGGTCGAAGAAGCCACCTACCTGGCCAACCTGAAAGGTGCCGACAAGATCTATTTGCTCGTGCGTCGCGACCAAATGCGGGCCAGCAAAGTCATGCAAGATCGTGCGATCAATCACCCCAACATCGAGATCCTTTGGAACACCGTCGTGGAAGAAGTCCTCGGCGATGAAAAGCTGGTCAACGGCTTGCGTCTGAAAGACACCGTCGATGGATCGACTCGTGAACTGAAGGTTGGCGGTATGTTCGTCGCCATCGGCCACACACCCAACACTTCGTTCTTGGACGGTGCGGTCGAAATGAACAGCGAAGGCTACATCCAGTGGACCAAGGCGTTCCGAACGAACACTTCCGTCAACGGTGTCTTCGCTGCTGGCGACGTCGCAGACGATTACTACCGTCAAGCGATCACGTCAGCGGGAACCGGATGCATGGCCGCTCTCGATGCGGAACGCTTCTTGGTCGAACACGAAGAAACGACGGGAACAAGCGAAGCTCGTCCTTCGCTGACCTAAGACAGGAAAAAGAATTGAGCGGGCGAGTCCAGGACAACTGGACTCGTGTTGACCCCCGCGATCTCCTTCGTTCGCCGACTAGTTGGAACTGCCTTGCAACTCTAGCATCGCCCACGCGAATGCTTCGCCGATCTGGGCCATGGTTTTTCCGCAGCCCAAATAGTGGTACCCGGCGTTCGATGCGCCACGCTTCCACAACCTGAGTTCCTCTTCTGAAATCAACTCGCGTTCAAACTTTTGCATGAACTCGGCTTGCTGTTCTTTGGACATCGAGCCGTCGTGATTCTCATGCCCGCGTTGCTTCGTTCGCAATTGATACGACTTCTGCCGCACCTCCGCGAACTTGCTCGCGATGGCTCCCAGCTTGTCATCCCAATATGGCCCCGTGGGCACCGCGACCACATTGCCGCGAAATTCATCGAGCTTCGCCGGCGCTGCCATCGCATCTCGGAATTGCTGATGATCGGGACTCGGGTGCTCACCATCGACTCCCATCACGCCAATCACAAACGGCAATTCCGCAGCGTTCAGATCCGATCGCACGTCACGAATGAAGTCCGCCATCCATTCGGAATATTTCGCGAATCGGTTCTGCTCGGTATCGGCGGGTAGTCGCGGATAAACATCCCGATTGACAACGTCATTCCAACCCTGGAACCAAACAAAACCCGCTAGTTCGTAACCCTGTTCGGATTGGTAGGAAGGCACGACCCGATCGAGATCGTTGAGCACCGATTTCACATGATCAACCATCAACCGATAGTATTTTCCTGAATCCTTCTCGCCGTTGCGATCTCGCTCGATGTCGTTTTGGGTTCTCGCGTAGACGCCAGCACTCGGTGGACGAAAATCGTAGAACAATGACTTGCCGCCCCACGCCGTTTTGATCAACAGGATCGGGGCTTCGGTGTTTTCTTCCAGCGTCAATCCAAACGTGAACTCGGGCCCGATCTTGCCACCGTCTTCACTTGGTGTTTGTCGCGAGCCGTAGCCGGCGGTCAGCTTGCCAACGCCTTCTCCGTTGTTCTCACCTCGACCGGTCAAGTAAGAGATGGAAACTCGATCGCAAACGCGGAAAGATCCGTCCTCGTTTCGCATTCGATTGAGCAACGCCTCGCAATTCGGGTCATCGCTCATGTAGTCGATCGTTTCGACCTTGGCGTGACCTTCCATGTTGGACTGTCCGGCCAGAATATAAACCTGCAGAGGCTTGGCGGATTCCGAATCAGACGGTGTCTCAGCGCGAGACGAGACCGCGACCAGCAAGCAACCCAACAGACAAACACAACGCAACATCGATACAGCCTCAACAGAAAGCGAAAGAATGATGAGGCGATCGCACCGACGACGCTCACCCGGTCATGCCAGGATGTCGTGGACCACTTCGCCGTGCACATCGGTCAAACGGAATTGACGTCCCTGGTATCGGAACGTCAGACGCTCGTGGTCGACTCCCAGCAAGTGCATGATAGTCGCGTGCAGGTCGTGAATGTGCACGGGAGCTTCCGTCAGGTTGTAACCAAAGTCATCCGTTGCACCATGCGTGATCCCTGGCTTCACCCCTCCACCGGCCATCCACAAACTGAAACACCGCGGGTGATGATCACGGCCGAAACTGTTTTGCGTCAGTTTGCCCTGACAATAGTTTGTGCGTCCGAACTCGCCGCCCCAGATGACCAGCGTGTCATCGAGCATTCCCAGTCGTTTCAAATCCTGAACCAAAGCCGCAGACGCTTGATCGGTCGCCTTGCATTGATTCGGCAATCCCTTGGGCAATCCGCCGTGGTGATCCCATCCCTTGTGGTAAAGCTGGATAAAACGCACACCGCGCTGAGCCAATCTTCGGGCCATCAAACAATTCGCGGCGAACGAACCGGGGTTTTTGGAATCTTTACCGTACAGTTCAAAAACCTCTTCGGGTTCGTCAGCAAAGTCGGTGGCTTCGGGAATCGAAGACTGCATCGCAAACGCCATTTCGTACTGGGCAATGCGAGCCTCGACCAATGGATCCGCTTGGGTCGCCAATTGCATTTGATGCAACTTTGAGAGAGCGTCCATCGCCGAGCGTCGACTCTTTGAATCGATGCCCTGTGGGTTGCTCAAGTACAACACCGGATCGGCACCACTACGGAACTGGACACCCTGGTGCTCGCTGGGCAGGAAACCGTTGCCCCAAAATCGTGACACCAATGGCTGGCCACTGTTTTGGTTCTTGGTCGTCATCACCACAAACGCGGGCAGGTTTTCGTTCTCGCTGCCCAAACCGTAATCCACCCAAGCACCCATGCTGGGTCGTCCGGGGAACATGCTTCCCGTTTGCATGAACGTGACCGCGGGGCCGTGGTTGATCGCCTCGGTGTACATCGACCGAACGACGCAAATGTCGTCCGCGATCTTGGATGTGTAGGGCAGCTGATCACTCATCCAAGTGCCAGACTCGCCATGCTGCTTGAATTCAAAAGGAGAACCCACCAGCGGCAAACTGGATTGATTGCCACTCATCCCGGTCAAACGCTGGCCACCGCGAATTTCGTCGGGCAGTTCCGTGCCGTGTTTTTGATTCAGCAAAGGTTTGTAATCAAACAAATCCAACTGTGACGGCGCACCGGACTGGAACAAAAAGATCACCCGTTTGGCTTTCGCGGCGTGATGCAACGTCCCCATCGACCCCGGAACGGGCGTCCCCTCACCATGAGCATTCGCTGAATTCGCGAAGGCACTGGATTCGCCCAGACTGCTGGCGAGTAACTGCCCGAGAGCCATACCGCCGAATCCATAAGCGGAATTCTGAAGCAGAGCACGACGATTGATTGAAATCGGATTCAGTGCGGATTCGTTCATCGTTTCACAAGACAGAGATCAAAGTTCAGTAACGTTCCCACCACAACCGTCATCGCTGCCACGCGGTTGGCGTCCAGAGAAGCATCCGGCTCGGCATCGCCGATCGAGAGAAATTCGCTCGTTGCTGATTCATGAGTTTGAAAGTAGTTGAGTTGCTCGTCGTACAAATCGACCAGCACACTCAGTTGGTCTTGCGTTGGACGCCGGCTCGTTGTGACACGGAATGCATCACGAAGCACCGTCTTCACGTCTTGGGAGAATGCTTCCCGAACCAATCGTTCCGCTAAACCGCGAGAGGCCTCGATCGTTTGCGGGCCGTTGAGCATCACGAACGCCTGCAGTGGCGACGCGGTTCGTTCACGCTGAACACGACAAACATCTCGCTTGGCAGCATCCAATGTTGTCATCACCGGAGCGGGGCTGGTGCGTTTCCAATAGGTGTACAAACTCCGCCGGTACAAACCCTCGCCTTTGTCGCGATCGGTGGGCTTGAACGACACTTCCACTTCGTATGGTTTCGCTGGCGGTCCGCCCATCGTTCGAACCAAGCGTCCGCCGGCGGCGAGTGCTTGGTCACGCAACATCTCGGCGGGCAATCGATAAGTCGGAAAGTGCGACAGCAACCGATTGCTCGGATCAACCAAGGCGAGGCTGTCTTGTGTCGAGACACTGCTGCGACCATAGACATCTGAAAGCATGATCTGCTTCATCATTCGCTTCAGGTCCCAGCCATTGTCTGCTAGATCCAAAGCCAACCAATCCAGTAACTCTGGATGCGTCGGCGGCATCCCCTGGCTTCCAAAATCTTCCGGCGTGCGGACCAGACCCTGACCAAAACAGATTTGCCACAATCGGTTCACTGCGACTCGTGACGTCAGCGGATGCTCTCGGTCACACAACCATTTCGCCAACGTCAATCGGTTCGGGTTGGATGAGCCGTCCGAGTTCATCGGCGGCAAGAAGTCAGGCGTGCCTGGCTGGACGACTTGTTGTGGACTGTCGTAGACACCGCGGGCGAGCAAGTGAGTGGGCCGTTGCTCAGGCAACTCACGCATCACCATGATTTCATCGAGCGAATCTTCCAACTTGCACTTCGCAACGCGAGCCTCGCGCAACTTGGCTCGAGCCGAGGCGACTTCTTCGTCCCAACGCTCCAAGGCATGATCGATCAACTGATCCCGATCCCAGTCCGATTCGGTGTCGAACTCATATTCATCGCGGGCGAGTTGCTGGATTTCCAAGTCGCTCAAGCGAACATCAAAGACGCGGAACTGGTCGACAGCCCCTTTCTTGAAACCACGATCTCGCATCCGTTCGCCGATGGTGATGTTGTCGCCGCCACCGCCTTGGATTTGTTTGGTCAGGGTATCTCGAACAACGCTGGTCTCGACCGCTTTTCCGTTGACGTGAATTTCCAGCCCAGATGCTGAACTGGATCCTTCGGTTGTGGCCGTGACATGCACCCACTCACCAACGGGAATGGCTTCGTTCGTCACAACGCTGATTGCATTGCCCGGCCAAAAGTGAATCTGCGACCACTGAAGTTTTCCATCCAAGATCAGCAATTCATAACCGCGACTGGCGGCGTCCGTCCAAGCTCTCGAACGATGCCAGACGACGGCGCGTTCCTTGAGGTCGGGAGTCTTCATCCAAAGGGAAACCGAAAACGGCTGGGAACGATCAAAGTTTCCCACTTCGGTCGCAACGGCGTCATCGCCGGTCAACTGCCAAGCCTTCCCGACTTTGCCTTCGACTGACTGGTTGGGCGATTTGGGTTCGTCTTCGAAATCCAGTGAGGCGACAGGCTTCGCCAAACGATGTTCTGGTAATGAAGCGATCGAAGTTAAGCTGGTCTGATTCAACTGTTCAGACCAATGATCACGTCGCTCTTGGATCGTTGTTCGAAGCCGTTGTTCCGCGACGGCAATGTCGCTTTGCAACTGCTTCAACCGGCGTTCCTCTTCTTCGGTCGGCAACGGCAATGTGGGCGTTGGAACCGATGGTGTGAAATACGAATACAACCCGGCTTCGTCAATATTGTCGAAGAACGCATTCAGTTGGAAATAATTCTCTTGGCTGATCGGATCGTATTTGTGGTTGTGACATCGGCAACATTCATACGTCAGTCCCATCATCGCGGTCGCAACGGTCTGGGCTCGGTCGGCAACATACTCAATGCGAAACTCTTCCGGCACGCTTCCGCCTTCGACCTTCTGTGGATGCAAACGATTGAACGTGGTCGCCAAGATCTGTTCGCGAGTCGCACCCGGCAACAAATCGCCCGCCAGTTGCTGCGTCACAAATTCGTCATAGGGCATGTTGTCGTTGAACGCGTTGGTCACCCAATCTCGCCATGGCCAGACAAAGCGATCACGATCGACCTGATACCCATATGTGTCGCTGTACCGTGCTGCGTCGAGCCAATCCGTCGCCATGCGTTCGCCGTATTCGGGACGCGCGAGCAATCGATCGATCACGCGGACCTTGGCCATCGGACTGTCATCCGCCAAGAACGCGTCCATCTCCGAAAGCGTCGGCGGAATGCCTATCAAGTCAAACGTTACCCGGCGCAACCAAGTTTCTCGGTCGGCTTCACCTTCGGGCTGCAACCCAGCCTTGGTCAACGCGAGATTGATGAACCGATCGATCTCGTTCGCTCCACCCGATGACTGATCGCCGAGTGCGTCTTCATCTGGAACATCGACGTCCGCCGGTGAGATGAACGACCAATGGCTTTGATAGTGAGCACCTTGTTCGATCCAACGACGCACGAGTTCGGTTTGCTCGGGTGTCACCTTGCGTTCCGAATCCGGCGGCGGCATCAACATGTCCGGATCGTCGGACACCATTCGCAACCAGACTTCACTGGCTTCCCAATCGCCTTCGACAATCGCCCAGTCCTTGGCCCCTTCTTCGGTATCCAAGTGCAAACCAGCCTCACGGTTTTCGTCGTCTGGTCCGTGACAGTGAAAGCAATTCTCTGACAAGATTGGACGGATGTCGCGATTGAACTGGATCGCATCTTCCGGTTCGCTCGCGTCGTCAGCGTTCGCAAACGGAACCAGCGCAACGACGCAGATCACGGACACAATCCAATTCCATGAACCAAGCTTCCGGTGGTTCAGATTGCGTTTTCCGTCGCGGGTCAAGAACAGAGTCGATAGATCACGCATTGCGTGCCGTGGCTTTTGTGGTGGGAAGGTTTGAAGATGGCTGTGCGAAGGAACAAACCGCAAGGGTCTGCTAAAGCCCACACCACATCTTAGACGGTCCGCAACATCCCGTCACATATATAGACTACCCGGTCAGCACGCTCCGCCACGCGTTCATCGTGAGTCACCACGACGAGTGTGGAGTTTTCTTCTTTGCGGATTTCATCGAGCAAATCCATCACCTCGTTCCCACGCTCGGTATCAAGTGCACCGGTGGGCTCATCGGCCAAGATCAATGGCGGGTTCCCCGCAATCGCTCGCGCGATGGCAACACGTTGTCTTTGCCCGATCGAAAGTTTGTCGGCGCGATGGTTCACTCGATCGCCGAGTCCAACTCTTTCTAACAAACGGATCGCTTCGGCTTTTCGTTGCGACACGTTGGGATGCGTGTCGAACATTGTCAGTTGCACGTTCTCATGAGCGGTCAGATTGGGCAACAAATGATACGACTGAAAGATGAATCCGATCTTATGAGCTCGAAACCGGTCCAGACTGGGTTGTTGCGACAACGGTTTGCCTTCAAACCAAACCTCACCCCGAGTTGGCTCGTCCAAGGCCCCCAACATGTTCAGCAAAGTCGACTTGCCACCTCCGCTGGGCCCGACGATGGCCACAAATTCGGCGGACGCGATCGACAAATTGACATTCACCAATGCGTCGACATCGCCGTCCACGTAGTGCTTGCTGACACCCCGCAACTCGAGCAACGGTGGGGTGTCGGTCGCTGGCGTGCCGTCTGAATCCGTCAACAGTTTCGTTCCGCTGAATTGGAGTGAAGATATGTGGAGGGTCGATCGGCAAAGCCAACGCCCTCGGTGAAAATCGTATCACGCGAATCCGATGAGTGGACTCCCACGAAACTCAATGATCAGCGTGACGCGAATCGGCTGTGAAATTCGTTCGCCACCGACGGTGTAAATTCGACGCCACCGGCCGAGTTAAATCTGGTGCGGTCGGCTGTGCTAAATTGACGCTGGTTGCCGGACGCACTTCCGATTTGCCTGCTGCGTTCGTTCCTCCGGACAACGATCCTTCCCTCCCACTTTGAAGACACTTCCCATGAAACGATGGATGACATTCGGCTGGACCGCCGCTCTTTGCCTCACCGCTTGCTTGCAATCTGCCATGAGTTTTGCTGACGAATACTACGAAGTCCGCACGATCGTTCTGGGCGAAAAGGGCGATGCGGCGGCGATTGATCAGTATCTTGAAAAAGCACTGATTCCCGCATTGGAACGACAAAACATTGGCCCGGTCGGCGTCTTTGCCCCCAAAGAAAACTCCGAAACCAAAGCGGGATCGGTCTTTGTCATCATCCCGTTCACCGAACTTGGGCAGGTGGAAACGTCACGAGCCGCATTGGCCAAGGATTCGGAATATCAAAATGCCGCCGCGGATTACTTGGGCCGCGACGCGAAGTCGCCTCCTTATTCGCGAATCAGCAGCGAATTGCTCACCGCGATGGATTGCTGGCCCAAAACCGTTGTTCCTGACGGAACGCTTGAAAACGATGAACGGGTGTACGAACTTCGCCTGTACGAAAGCGCCAACGAGCGTCTGGGTGACTTGAAAGTCGAAATGTTCAACGCCGGCGAAGTGCCGATTTTTCTCGACAGCGGCATTCAGCCCATTTTCATCGGACAAGCTCTGGTGGGACCGCAAATGCCTAGCTTGACCTACCTGACGGTGTACAAAAACGAAGCGGCCCGCGAAAAAGCTTGGGACGCATTCCGTGCCCACCCGGACTGGAAAGTGCTGAGCAAAAACCCTCGCTACGGTGGCACGGTCAGCCGGATCGACAAATTCGTACTCTCGGCGAAACCTTACTCGCAAATGTGACCCCAGCGAGGCTGTCCGAGGCGGCGGCCTGCCGGTACGATTCGCACCATGACTCCCATGATGCGACAGTACCACGAGGCGAAAGAGGCGTGCGGTGACGCATTGCTCTTCTTTCGCATGGGCGATTTCTACGAGCTGTTTTTGGACGACGCCAAGGTCGCTGCGGGGATCTTGGGGCTGACCCTCACCAGCCGCGACAAAGACAGCGAAAATCCGACGGCGATGGCGGGTTTCCCCCATCATCAGTTGGATCAGTACCTGCAAAAGCTGATTCGTGCGGGCTTTCGAGCCGCGGTCTGCGAGCAAGTCGAAGATCCAAAAGCCGCCAAGGGCTTGGTCCGCCGCGAGATCACTCGGGTGGTCAGCGCCGGCACGTTGACCGACGAGGGATTGCTCGATCCCAAGGAACCGAACTACTTGGCCGCCGTTTTCGCACCGAGCCAGAAGGCTCGCGAAAAAGCGAAGAAAGAAGCAGCCAAAAACAACGACCCGAGCGGTGGTGACGTCGTCGGGATCGCTTGGGCGGAACTTTCCAGCGGCCGTTTCGAGGCCGGCGTTTTCCCGCGAGCCCGCCTGGACGATGAGCTCGCTCGAATTGGTCCCGCCGAAGTGCTTCACTGCGAAGACGACGCCTCCGTTCACCCCGACCCAACCGCGACTTGGTCTTGGACAGCTCGTCCCGCCTGGAGCTACGCGGCCGCCGACGCCGAAAAATCGCTGTGCAAACAGCTTTCGGTTGCCAACCTCGAAGGCCTTGGGTTTGAAGACAACGGCGACGTTGCGATCCGAGCCGCCGGTGCGGTGCTTTGTTATCTGAAAGAAACCCAGCGAGGATCACTGGATCACTTTCGTTCGCTGACCTGCCACAACCGCAGCCCGGTTTTGCAGATCGACGCCGCGACGCGACGCAGTCTCGAAATCACTCGGACGATGCGAACCGGTTCTCGCGAAGGTGCTTTGCTCGGCGTGATTGACCGGACCGTGACGCCGATGGGTTCGCGATTGCTCGCGGATCACTTGGCTGCTCCGCTTATCGATGCGGACGCGATCACCTATCGAACGGACGCGGTGGACGAGTTCGTTCGCAACAACAACTTGCGAAGCGACATCCGCACCGTCCTTGGTGACACATACGACCTGACCCGTTTGCTGGCTCGAGTCGCCACCGGACGCACCGGACCGCGCGACTTGCGACAAATCGCCGTCACTCTCAGTGGTCTTCCGGCCCTTAAAGCTCGTTTGGCCGAACGAGACAGCGCGTGTCTGACTCAACTGGAATCGGAACTGCATCTCTGTCCCGAACTTCGCGAACAACTCGAGTCCGCCCTCAATGATGAATGCCCGCTGTCGGCTGCCGATGGCAACTTCATTCGTGAAGGCTTTGATTCCGAACTCGACACACTCCGCGAATTGGCTCGCGGCGGCAAACGCTGGATCGCTGAATATCAACAGCGACAAATGGACGAAACCGGCATCCCCAATCTGAAGGTCGGTTACAACCGCGTCTTTGGTTACTACCTGGAAGTCAGCAACGCACACAAAGACAAAATCCCCGCGGACTTCATTCGCAAGCAGACACTGAAGAACTGCGAACGGTACATCACGCCGGAGCTCAAAGAATACGAAGAGAAGGTTCTCGCGGCGGATGAAAAGGCATCCAGCCGCGAGCAAATGCTCTTCACGCTGCTCCGCGAAAACACGCACAAGCATCTGGCGATCTTGCAGGAAGTTGCGAACGCCATCGCCATGACCGACGTGGTCGCATCATTGGCAGAAGTCGCGGCGCAACATCATTGGGTGCGTCCAACCCTGACCGATGACAGCGTGCTTCGTATCGAAGGCGGCCGACACCCGGTGTTGGATGTCACGATGGCGCAGGGCGAATTCGTTCCCAACGATTGCAATCAAAGCCCCGAAACGGGAATGATTTTGCTGATCACCGGCCCCAACATGGCTGGTAAGAGCACCTACATTCGCCAAGTCGCGTTGATCACTTTGCTGGCACAAACCGGCAGCTTCGTCCCCGCGACCTCCGCCGAAATTGGAATCGCCGATCGAATCTTCGCTCGGGTTGGTGCGAGCGATGAACTCAGTCGCGGCCAAAGCACGTTCATGGTCGAGATGGTCGAGACCGCTCGGATTCTGAACACCGCGACCTCACGCAGCTTGGTCATCCTTGACGAAATCGGTCGTGGAACCAGCACGTACGATGGCTTGTCGTTGGCCTGGGCGATCACCGAGCATTTGCACGAACAAATCGGCGCAAGAACGCTTTTCGCAACGCACTATCACGAACTCGCCGCACTCCAAGAAACCCTTCCACGCGTCGCCAACCTCAGCGTCGCGGTGAAAGAATGGCAAGACGAAGTGGTGTTCTTGCACCGCATCGTGCCGGGGAGTGCAGACAAGAGCTACGGCATCCAAGTCGCTCGATTGGCCGGGATTCCGGTCGAAGTCAACGAGCGTGCGAAGGACGTGCTGGCACAACTTGAAGCAGACCACCGTGACAGTCTCGACCGACCCACGATCGCTCCACCAAGTGGAGCCAACGGAAAGGGCTCCGGCGACACGTATCAACTGACGTTGTTCGGCTACGCCGATCACCCGCTGATCCAAGAGATTGAAACAGTCGACATTGATTCAATGTCACCGATCCAGGCTTGGCAGTTTCTGCAAGATGCGAAAGCGAAACTGACCGCCGGCCCGAATCCGGTTCGAGGTTGAGATAGCTTTCGTGTTAGCGGAGTGACGCGATCCCCCCGGTGAGGAACCGGATGGCTCGCACTATTCCGCTAAGAAGTTAGAACGCCCAAAGCGTACCAGCGAGTTTCAACGGAGAACCTCAGTCCGCAGCCTTCAGCTGCTTCCACCATTCGACGTGAGGATCATCGGATTCTTCGTCTCGAAAGAAGTTGCCGATTGCGAATTCGTCGATGCCGTCGGCGTCCATGTCAGCGACCTCCAACGTCAGATGGTATTGGAAATCGGTCTCAAGGATCTCGCCTTCGAAAACACCGTCCTCGCTTTGTCGAAGCAACAACAGCGATGGCGAACCGCTTCCCCGCCAACGCTTGATCGTCGGTGAAGCCAGCAGCGCGCCCGCGACCACATCCAGGTCGCCATCTCCATCAAAATCTCCCGCTTGCGCTCGCAACACACCCGGCATAACGGCCAGTGGATGATGCACAAACTCAGCTCTCGGAGCTTGGTCAGGTTTTGATGCGGGTGATTCTACCCAGCGGCTTTGGTCCTCGAATGGATTCTCGAGCCACTGAACCATGTGGTGACGCTTTGCACCTCGGTCAAATGAATCACCGTTGCTGAACAGCACATCGATATCATCGTCACCATCCAGATCAACCAGTTCGATGCCGGTTGAACCATAAGACGGATCAGGAGCCGAATACAGGGCGACGTTTCGAAATTGCCCCGTCCCGTCATTGAAGAACGCTTCAATGGACTCATGCTCCTGACTAATTAGGGCGACAAAGTCCAAATGCCCGTCCCCATTCAGATCGATTGTGGGAACGTTGACCGGGCCGGCTCGCTCATCGATTGTTTCCATCGTGAAAGCTTTGCTTCCTAGCGAGATGTCGACTTCTCCGTCGCGTCTCAATAAGAACAGCCCACCCGTTTTTCTCCAACCAAAAACCGCGACAACAAAATCCAGGTCGCCGTCGGAATCAAAATCACCTGGTTGAACCTCGGCAACTCGTCCCAGCCCATCGGCCAAGACGATCTTTTCCATGGTTCCGACCTCATCGGTTTCATCCGGCTTTGACTGGCGAAGCACGACGACTTGACCAAGGTCGCTGTCCGCCGCATTGAACTCACCGACATCGCCGACGATCAGATCCAACAAACCATCCGCGTCGATGTCACAAGGTTCGACATGGACGGGTTGAAACAGAGTTGCCAAACGTTTTGTCATGCTTTCCGATTCACCTGGCCACGTCGCAAAGACCGCCCCGGTGTTTACATCACAGGCAACGAGCGCCGGGGAATCACCGAGTCCGGATGAGATCCATTGCAGGTGGCTGATCCCGGGCGGGCGTGACGTTTGCAGATCTACGGAACGTTGCATCCAATCCGCACGGCTCCGCCCAAATTCTTGCTCGGCGAACGGCAGCCCCTTCGACTTGGGTGCCTGCAACTGAAAGAACTTCACTGTTTCCGTGCGGTCCGGAACGATCACGTCCGTGCGGCCTGATTCCTGGTAAGTCATGTACATCTGATCGACCACCTGCGGCCACTCGGATTGTGGTGCGCCGCTGGGACTGGGCATCACATGACAAGTCGAACAGAACTCCTCGACCTGAGGACGAACCCGCTCAACCAATCGGTCATCAAGCGATCGCGAATCGGTGACTTTGGCTGTGTCCGAAACGGGATCGTTTTTCTTGGATTGGACCGTTTCTTTGTCTACGTCGTCCGATGACGAATCAGACGAAGGCCTGCATCCGATTTCGATCGAAAGCACTCCGATGGCCAACCCGAAACAGAGCATTCGAGTGAGTGTCGTGTGCGTACCGAAAAGCAAAAAATTGTTCCAAGTAGAAGGGTGATCGAAAAACGAGCGGAGGACGTCCTCCCGCTGACAGGGTGGACCGCGAAACCACATCGGAAACAACGAAATACCGTTGGCAGTTTAGCCCCGCCGCTCATGCCAAAGCAATTGCTGAGATACAATGACTGCCATGAACGCTGCTTGTTATTTGATAAAGAATTCTCTCCGTCGCTGCCGTCCCGCGGCAGGTCGATTCGTTGCTATTTGGGCTTTGTTGACCCTCTGCGGTGGATGCCCTCGCTCCACCACTACGAGCAATACCGATGAAGAGGTCACCGCTAAGCGACCACTGGGACGCATGCGCGTGCTCGGTCGAAACGGAAAGTGGGACGATGCCTGGCAGCTTCGCGAAGCCGTGCTGGAAAAACACGGCGAAGATCCAGACGCGATCACGTATGTCGCGCGGGTGGCACATCAAACCGGGCGAGCCAATCTGGCGGCCGACTATCTCGAGCAAGCCAGCCAGGTCGAAAACTACGCTTCCGCAAAACGAGTCGATGAAACGCTCATCGCGATGATCTCCGCCGGTCGAACGCACGACGCGATGGCCTTTTTGGAAAAGGTCGTGAACGCCCATCCGGATCGCCACGAAACCCGGCGAGTGCTATTCGATCTGCAGATGGGCACCGAAGAACGTGGAGCCGGCCTGGAACACGGACGCAAGCTAATCTTGGAAAGGCAGTTTGATCTCGAACTGCTGATGACGATGACCGACACCGAGATCCGATCCATGGATGCAAAGCCGCTGGACGAAATGGTGCAGCGCAATCCGGATGACCTCCGCCCGTTGATCGGAGCGGCTCGTTCGGCGCTGGACCAAAACTTATTCGATGAAGCAAGAAAAAGCCTGGACAAGATTGTTGATCGTCACCCGAATTACGCGACCGCCGCAGCAATGCGTTCGCTTCTGCTTGCTGAACAAGCGGATTGGAAGGAGCTCGAATCATCGCTGGCAAACTTGCCCGCGGAAGTGACTCAGCGGCGTCATTTCTGGACGGCGATGGGCATGTGGTCCGAAGCGGTTGGGAACGCCGGTTCAGCGGCACGAGCTTATTTGCGAGCGGCTCAACTCGATCCCGACATTTCGCGTTCATGGCTGGATCTGCAACGGGTCCTTCAAAGCAACCCTTCGCTCGGTGCGAGTCCCCAGGTGATCGAAGCGGTTGGAAATCGAGCCGAACAACTCAACCGATTCAATCAACTTCGCCGTCGTTTCAATCGGTCCGGTCGTATTTCGCGGTCCGTGATCGCTGACATGGTAGGCGTCGTGCGAGAAATGGGCCGTCCCTGGGAAGCCGAAGCGTGGATCTCCGTCGCGATGCACTTGCCGGAGGACGACACGATCGACCTGCAGCAAATGCGAAAGGACCTGATCGCTGAACTCCGTCGCGACACGCCTTGGCAACAGACCAAAGAATTCCCAGAACTTCAACTGGATCTTTCCCATCTGGCTTTTCAACCTTCCATCGAACGATTCCTCGACGAGCAATCAGACGAAGACCCGCGTGACACGCCGCCTTCGGTGATCGATGATCCACAGCTCGAAATGGCGGACGAAGATCGCGGAAAAACTGGTCCGATCGAAATGGTCAACGAAGCCAAACAACGCGGCATTGCCTTCTTAGCTTCGACCGGCGATGACCTGGACCAACCGGGGATCAGCCTGCATCAAACACTCGGATGCGGCGGTGCGACGCTGGATTTTGATCGCGACGGATGGAGCGACTTGGCATTGGTCACAGCAGGCGGCACGCCACCACAAAAGGACTCCCCGCCAAACGTTCTGCTGCGGAACGAGAACGGTGTGTTCACAACAGCCCCCGAATCAGCCGGTGTCAACGACCGTGGTTTCGCACAAGGAATCGCGGTGGGCGATCTCAACGAAGATGGCTGGCCCGATCTGCTGTGCACCAACTATGGACCGAACGAGCTGTTGATCAATCAAGGCGATGGAACGTTCATCAACGCGACCGATCAATGGCTCGCTAATCCAGACGAATCACGCTGGTCCACTGGAGCTGCCTTTGCTGATTTGGATTCGGATGGCCTGTCGGATTTGGTTGTGTTGAATTACTGCGAAGGCTTGGATCCTGTCACGTTTGTTTGTGGCAGCGACTCGGACGACGAGCCAGCCAGATCGTGCTCGCCGATGCGGTTCAGTGGCGATCACGATCAATTCTTCCGAACCAACTTCCGCGGAAACCTTCGCGACGTGACCGAACAGTGGAGTGTAAAAGCCACCGATGCCGGCCGCGGTCTCGGTCTGGTAATCGGACGCTTTGAAGATCGCATTGGCAACCAAATCTTCGTCGCCAATGACATGACCAGCAACTTCTATTGGTCGCGTGCTTTGAACCAAACGTCCAGCGACGACACCGCAAACATGAGCTGGACCGAATCAGCCTTGCCACGAGGGCTGGCCGTTGACGTTCGATCGGTCGCTCAGGGTTCGATGGGCATCGCCGCGGATGACTTCAACGCCGACGGTAAAATTGACTTCTACGTCACGAACTTTGACCAGGAGTACAACACGCTTCATCTCCAAACCGGTCCCGGCAGTTGGCGTGATTCCACCATGGCAGTGGACTTGGGATCAGACACATTGCCGCTGGTTGGCTTTGGAACCACGACGACAGACCTGGACGGTGACGGAAACAATGAGTTAGTCGTTTCCAATGGCCACGTTGATATTTTCCAGCGGGATGACCTTTCTGAAGAAGCAACAGACCGACCTGCTCGCCGAAGCCAATATGCTCAGCCGATGCAGTTCTTTCGCCACGGAGACAACGGCCGTTTCGAACCCGCGGCGACCTCTGGCGAATACCTTTCTCAACCACATGTCGGACGCAGCCTGTGGACGATCGATGCCAATCGCGATTTCAAGCCTGACCTGTTGGTGACTCACCAAACCGAGCCTGTCGCGTTGCTCGTCAATCACACCGAGTCGTCAGCTCCAAAGCTGAGATTACGCGTGACCGGAACGCGATCTTCCCGTGACGCAATCGGCACCAAGATCACCGTGACCGCTGGCGACTGGAAAAGGACGCACTGGGTAACCTCCGGTGGCAGTTACCTCTGCAACGAGGAAGCGAGTTGGATGTTGAGCTGCCCGGATGCCGAGGACGAGGTTCGTGTCGAAATCACGTGGCCGGACGACCAGCAACAAAGCTTTGCGGGACTCGCAACCGATTCAGAATGGTTGATGGTTCAGGGAAAACCACAAGCCATCAACCTTCGTTGACGCATCCCGATGAATTGCCCGAAATTGGATTCGGCCATTCCGAAACGACATGAAAAAACCCCGGTGAATTCACCGGGGTCGCGTTTGCATCAAGAACATTCCCAGCATGCGGGTTGCCGAGGACAGTGTCAGTTCACTCTTCGGTGACGCGAACGGTCTTCATCGTGTCGCCTTGCTCGATCGCATCAACGACGTCTTGGCCTTCGATGACTTTGCCGAACACGCTGTGTCGATTGTCGAGGTGAGGCTGGGCTTCGTGAGTGATGAAGAATTGCGACCCATTCGTGTTGGGGCCAGCGTTGGCCATCGACAAAACGCCGGGGCCATCGTGTTTGAGCTCGGGGTGGAACTCATCTTCGAACTGGTACCCAGGTCCACCGCGTCCACTGCCTTCGGGGCAACCGCCTTGAACCATGAAGTTGGGAATCACGCGATGGAAAACCAATCCGTCGTAGTACTTCTTCTCGCAGAGCGTTTCGAAGTTCTCAACGGTCTTCGGAGTTTTGTCGTCAAACAATTCGATGCGAATCGTTCCGCGATCGGTGTCAAAGGTGGCAACTTTCATCGGTCACTTTCGTCTAAGAAGTAAAAACGGTTTGTTGGTCGGGTTGATTGGGAGAACGCCATTCGCGTCGGTCACAAGACTCACAAATCGAGCGACGATTCCAATTCGCGAAGTTCTCGCTCAGTTTCGTCTTCAAACGTCATCTCATCGATCGGCTCGTCGTCGGAACCAAGGCCATCGGGAATTGTCGAGGACGGATTCGAAGCATTGAGTTCTTTGCGAGTCCCATCGGGCAAGATCAAGATGGCTTCATCGACTCCGCCGCCCGGTCCCACTTTCACCGCTGCTTTGGCGGAACCGCTGGTTCCCTCCAGATCGAAAACGATGAAGTCGGGATTCTCTTCGGCTTCGTTGACTGTTTCGCCAAAGTTCATCGACATCGACTCGATCTCGCCAATCTCGTCGGTGACCTCGGGCATTCGGTTCAGGTCTGCTCGAACGGGTTCGAAAACGGCACCCAAACCGCCGACTTTTGACATCGCAAACCACAGCACGCCACAGCAAATCAGCATCGAGACGAAACCGAGCCCCAAGACGATTGCGAGAATCATCGGCCATTTTTTCTTGGCCGGTGGTTGAGCACCGGGCCCCCCGGGACCACCAACGACTTCGGGAGTCAATGGATTTTGATAGGCCCGATTTGGATCAAATGGATCGTTTGGTGTATTGGACATGATTCCGTTTCGCCCACGCGATGGTGAAGATTCTTCCCTGACAAGCAATTGACGATTGCGTTGACCGCCATGGCTCCCGCAATGCTTACCAAGCTGGCATATTCAGCTGCTTCGTAACAGAGCGAACATTAAACCCAAATGCATTCGGATTTGGTACCGCCCCAGATTCTTCCCTTTCTGAGCATTGGTAATCCGTGTCAATTCGGGTATTTTAAGGGCCGTTGGCTGCATCGAAGTGAATCACGCTGGTTCATTTTTCATTGCTGCGGTTGGGTAGAACCGTTTGTCTGACAGTTTCATTCTTTGCTCTGGCAAGACCGCCAAGGGCACCAAAAAGTCTTTAGGAGACTCGCATCCATGACCAAGTGTAAGTTGGAATACATCTGGCTCGACGGCTATCAACCGACCCAGAGCATGCGCAGCAAAACCAAAATCGTCGACGACTTCAGCGGCAAAGTGGAAGACGCCGAAATGTGGTCGTTCGACGGTTCGTCAACCGAACAAGCCCCCGGTGGAGCCAGCGACTGCTTGTTGAAGCCCGTCTTCTGCGTTCCCGATCCGGATCGTTTGGGCACCGGCTTCTTGGTGATGTGCGAAGTGATGAATGCCGATGGCACGCCTCACCGCAGCAACGGCCGTGCAACAATCAAGGACGACGACAATGACTTCTGGTTCGGTTTCGAACAGGAGTACACGATCTTCGACCCAGAAACCAAGAAACCAATCGGCTTCCCATCTGAAGGTTTCCCAGGACCTCAAGGCCCTTACTACTGCTCGGTCGGTGCCGGCAAAGCAGTCGGTCGTGAAATCGTCGAAGAGCACCTCGAACTGTGCTTGCAAGCTGGCTTGAACGTCGAAGGCATCAACGCCGAAGTCATGATGGGCCAGTGGGAATTCCAAATCTTCGCCAAGGGTGCTGCCCAAGCTGGCGACGAAATTTGGCTCGCACGCTACTTGCTGGATCGCACCGGCGAGAAGTACGGCATGGAAATCAACTACCACTGCAAACCAGTCAAAGGCGACTGGAACGGCAGCGGTATGCACGCCAACTTCAGCAACACGACCCTGCGTACGTGCGGCAGCAAAGAAGTTTACGAAGCGATTTGCCAAGCCTTCGAGCCTCGTATCACCGAGCACATCGATGTTTACGGTGCTGACAACGATCAGCGTTTGACCGGTTTGCACGAAACGCAATCGATCGACAAGTTCAGCTACGGCATCTCGGACCGCGGCGCATCGATCCGCATTCCAATCGCCACGGTTGAAAAGGGCTGGAAGGGATGGTTGGAAGATCGTCGCCCAGCTTCGAACGCTGACCCATACATGGTTGCCAGTGCAATCATCGCAACGGTCAAGACAGCCAACGTCCCAGCCGGCGTTTGAACCAAGTTCCCGGCCCAGGCTGCTGAGCCGATTCAATCGTGAGCGACTTCAATCGCCACAGTTGATATCACTCTGAAATTCGATGCCGAGTCACCCAGGTGGCTCGGCATTTTTTATGCGCTGACATCGACTTCACACCTGCCAGACCCCGCTCAGAACAACACCGCTCCCGTTCCAAACGGTTACAATGGCGAGCCCGCGTCCACTTTGTTGACGCCTGTCCTTTTTCGAATTCTTGACCGGAGTGCCCCATGAACGCCTCGAATCTTCGTCGCGCCCTCGCTGTTGTTTGCTGCCTTACCTTGGGCACCGCAATTGGATGCCCATCACAACCGGGCACTGCACTGGAAGACGCAGACCAGTCGGCGATTGAAGCTTACCAAGCGGAACAAGCCAAAGAACAAGCCGCGATGGACGATTCGCTCGATACCAAGCCCTAGCAGCCTGTTGATTTAGTCGTATACCGAGTGACAACAATTAGCCGATGGGCGTTAGCCCCGAATGGCGTCTGACTAACCGCCGCTAACGCGGTGCGGCTCATTGAATCAACAGCCCGCTAGCGCACGACCGATATAACGCATTCGATCTAGCATTTACGCCAGTTCGCTCGTGGCTAGTAAAAAAGCCGGCTTCGCTCCTTGAGCGAAACCGGCTTTTGTTATTTTTCTAGCCATTTCATTGGCATCACAACTCGAAGTCGATGACCTCGCGACTCGCTTTTGTGCCCAACGATCCCCAAACTCCGTAGGGGCTCTTTGATCCTGGTCTCGCGGTTGCCATCGTCGCATTCTGCCAAACCATCTCGTGGTTTTGGTTCCCTGCATCGATTGAGTCCGTGATGAACTTGATCGCCCCATCACCCATCAAAATATGAGCACCACCTTGATGACGGCTCGATGGCGGGAACATCCCCGTCTGCCCGGCATTGTTGCCTCCACAAATGGCAGCGTTGGGCGGAGCAATTGTGTGAACACCACTGAAGTTGGGCCGGAAGTCGGCCCATTTGAAGCCACGTCCACCATTCACACCCTGGATCGGAGTGCCCGCGAGCCAGAACTGCGGGCGTTCCGGATCGATTTGGCCGTCCTCGACGCAGAAATTTGGGTTGGCCCGCACTTCGTTGGGCGGGTTTCCGTTGATGGACTGGATCCCACGTGTATCACGGTCCCCAATATCAGTGATCAATTCCGCCATGGCGACAGTATTAGAAAGACCGTCTAGAACGTCACGAAATTTGGATGTTGTATGCGGAACGAACATGCCTCGATCCGCTGCCCGCGACCTCTGTGCCCAACCATTGTTGCTGACTTTCTCACCGCTGTTCCCATCATGTGATTTAGTTCCACGGACCGACCACTCCATCGAATCACCTAAGCACGCACCGTAATTCGTCCGGCCTTGCCCAGGCAATCCTTGTCCGGGATCGCTTGGGCAGCGAAGCATGGGAAGATTGGTCATCCATGGTCGATACTGCAGGAACTCGACGGTTGGCCCCATAGCGGGCCATGCTGTTCCGAGTGGCGTCGCTGGGTCGAGAGCGTTGATCAAACTCGGATTACTGATCTCTTCCCACAAACCTTGTTGTTCAACGAAAGGCGTCAGTCCAACCAACATGCTCAATCGCCATGCATTCGCATCGCCGTAGTTGGTCCACCAATTGGTAGTAACCCCAGTGTTTCCGAACGGAGCAGCACCTCCAGCTGTCCCCCCAGTTCCGACTCCGTGAATTGGAAGTTGATTGTAAGCCGAGTGGTAGTTGTGCATTGCCAACCCCAACTGCTTGAAATTATTGCTGCAGCTCATCCGACGGGCTGCTTGCACTGCCGGCAGCAGCAGCCCCACCAAAACGCCAATAATGGCAATGACCACCAAAAGCTCCACCAAAGTGAAACCTTTTGGCTGAACGCGAAAACGCTTCATGACAACATCTCCTAGGAACAAAACGAAAAAACAGTCGCTCAATACGAGCAGAGCAAATGCCTTTCTATCTTAAGGACACTGTCGACCTCAGGTACAGAAACATCGCGTTCCAAAACGCATATTTTGTAAGTTATTGTCGCAAAGAACTGGCTCAGAGGCCACTAGAGTGCCCTAGCAGCCACCCCCCATCTGCCGAAAAACTGTGCTTCTAGATCGAAGGTTGCTCTACAGTCGGTTTCAATAGGCCGAGCCGTCATCTCAAGTTCCGGCACCAAACAGTCTTGTGTTTTCACCCCACATCGGGCTTTACCTCAATCAGCCATCGCCGGTACGATTTGGCGTGAAACCCGATGGGCTGCGATGTGAATCACTCGGAATGTGCTTCCAAGCCCACAACTGAACACAGCAAAGGATTGTGCCATGGGTGGCGCTGTGACGTTATTGTTGGTCGCGACGATGGGCATCACTTTCGGATGGACTCCGGACGGTGCCGATGGGGTGAAATACATCATCCAAGTCCCGCCTGACCAGCTCGATCAACTCGAACGCGTCGGTGAAATCACCAGCACGATTTCGCCGGAAGTGCGAGGACGCGTCAGCGAGATCGTCATTCGCGTAGGCGATGGCCCCGTGCCTCGGCAGATGCCTGCGAATTGGATGCAAACCAACGCATCGCATCCCTACGGAGTCTCGCAAGTCGTCTCGGACGAAAATGCACTTCGCGGATTGCCAATCGCATCGGACGACCGTCGACCGATTCCGATTCCCATGTCATCCAATTCGATGCAACCGGGGATCATTCCAGGGAACGTCAACTCGCCCAGCGTCACTCGGTTGATGAAGCCGCAATCCAACGGCATGAGCATGCCCGGCGGATTCGATGCGCCCACTCCAACTGGCGGAGCACCGACCGGCGGTTTCAGCATGCCGCCGTCATTGGCGCAAGGCCCCACCGCCACCGGTGCCGCAAACAATGGATCGCTTGGTGACAGCCTTCGTGCGGGTGCCGAATCCTTCGGGCGTTCCATCGGGCTGGGCACACCGAGCACCGCCCCAACAAACGCAGCCGCCCCCAATCGCGATCCCTCAACGACCGTAGCTCCTCCACCGTTCACCGGCACCGGTAATTCCAATCTGTCCGGGAATCCCAATCTGAACAACACGGATCGCGCCGCCCGTGCCGGAGGCCCATCGACTGATCCGGCGGCGTCCACAGGAAGCAGCGCACGACCTTGGCCAAACAACGACGACGATTGGTACGCGTTGGGAGAACGACCTGCCCAACGTCCTTCGACCGCGCCCGTCAACAATTCCGCCACCGCATCCAACGCGGGCACAACGACTCGACCAGGTTCGGACGCAACCAATCGCAACGCCACAAACACGGGACTCAACACAGGCAACTTCAATCAAATGCCCAGTGGGATCAGTGGACAAAATCCCTACGGTCAATCGAGCTCGGACGCACTCGCCAACTCCCCCTCACGTCGAGAAACCCCATATTCCACGACGGCGACTGATCGAGACGACACGATCCAGCGGGATGAGTACGCCCCGCACCTGACCGCGGCCGAAGCAGCCCGACTGCCCAAGAACGGCTACGACTTCGATGACGCCGGCAATCCTGTCGATCGTTTTGGATATCGCTTGAATGTTTATGGCGACCGCATTGGTCAAAACGGCCGACCGGTGGGTTCTTCGAGCTATGCCGAAAATCGTGCAAACGCTAACACGAGTCCAGCTGGCAACTCTCAGTATCCCGGCAGCCCCCCATTCCCTGGTGATGCGTCAACAACGACTCAAACCGGTCGAAATTCGACAGACGCCACCTACGCCAATCAGTCAAGCAATGGCTACGGCCAAACAAACACGGGAGCTCCCGCCTCCGGTGCTCCGGCAAACCCGTATGGGCCGAACGGCCAAACGTACCCAACCGCCAACACGCAGCAACCGCCGCCAACGATCCCAACCGGATACGCTGGCTCGCCAAGAAACGGATATCCAAACACGGCTCAGCCCCAGACTCAGTACCCTCAGGTGCCGAATTACGGAACCAATCCGCCTTACACGCCGATCGATCCAAACATCAATCCGGCTACGGGATACCCGTATCAAAACGCGAACTATCCCAACACCGTTCCAACCTATGTGGCAAACAGCAACACGTCCGCCGGTGGGCCTCCGACAGGATTGCCCAGTGCCGGCGCCGCACCACCCCGAGGTCTCGGTTCCGGCTCGACTGACGCCGCAGGTGCCACGACGGGAGCAACCTCCGACAATGGCGATCGATCCAACCGCGAAAAGGTGGCCACGCAGACTCTTTTCAATGCGTTGCTGCTCGTGTCCTTTGTCGCCAACCTGTACCTCATGTACTGGCTGAACGTTCTGCGGCTGAAATACCAGGAAATGGTGGCGGCGAAGCGTGCTGCGGCGAGTTCCAACGCGGCCGCGGTCGCCTGAGAAGCCTCGCCAGCCGGACGGGGGTAGGGGAAATGTCCTTCAACGCATAAAACTATGCGTTGTTTTGACATTCCCATCTCATTCGTCCGGTTATCACGTGTCCGCGAATTCGACCGCCGCTTTTCGTGCCCCCGCCGCAAGCCCCCATTTCCCGACTCTCGAAGAGCAGGTGCTGGCGTTTTGGGACCAGCATTCGATCTACGAGCAATCGCTCGCCCGTCGCGCCAACGCACCAACATTCGTCTTCTACGAAGGGCCGCCGACCGCCAATGGCATGCCTCACCCCGGGCACTGCCTGACGCGCGCGATCAAGGACGTTTTTCCTCGCTACAAAACCATGCGAGGTTACCGCTGCGAACGAAAGGCTGGCTGGGACACTCACGGTTTGCCCGTCGAAGTCGAAGTCGGCAAAGAACTGGGCATCCATAGCAAAGAAGAAATCGAAGCTTACGGCGTCGAACCCTTCATCCAGAAATGCCAATCCAGTGTTTGGCGTTACATGCAGGAATGGCAAACGTTGACCCGCCGGCTCGGGTTCTGGGTCAACCTGGAAGAAGCCTATGTGACCTACCATCAATCCTATGTTGAAAGTGTTTGGTGGTCACTCAAGAACTTGTTCGACCGCGGACTGCTTTACCAAGGTCACAAAATCGTGTGGTGGTGGGCCCAAGGCGGCACGGCGCTCTCCGCTGGCGAAGTCGGCCAAGGCTACCGCGAAGTTGCTGACCCGAGTGTCTATGTTTTGTTCCCGTTGGTGGACCAACCTGAACGATCGCTGGTTGTTTGGACGACCACACCTTGGACCTTGCCGAGCAACATGTACGCGGCGGTGAAACCCGACCTCGAATACGCCGTGGTCAAGGATTCCGAGACCGGCCAAGAGTTGGTGTTGGCCGCCGCGCTGGTCGAGTCACTGGCGGGCAAGCTAAAACGCGAATTGACGGTTATTGAAACCATCTCGGGCGAGTCGCTCGTGGGCCAACGCTACCAACCTCCGTTTGATGATTACCACTCTCGACTAAACGATCCAACCGGTGAGCTGGTCGCTGGTGGAGAAGAGTCTCTCTATTGGCGCGTTGTTGCCGCTGACTTTGTCACGACTGACTCAGGGAGTGGCCTGGTTCATTTGGCACCCGCCTTCGGTGAAATCGACTATGAAGTCTTGGTGACGGAACGAACCCGTTTTGTCGATGGCCAGCGTCCCGAGCTGCTGTGTGCGGTCGGTCCCAATGGCAAGTTCACCGACGAGTTTGCATCGATGAAAGGTGTCTGGGTCAAAGAAGCTGACAAGACCCTGACGCGAACGTTGCGTGAGTCCGGACGCCTGTTGCACTTGGAACAATACCTGCACGATTATCCGTTCTGCTGGCGGGCGGACGATGACCCCTTGATCCAGTACCCGCGAGAAAGCTGGTTCATCCGGACGACCAAGTTCCGGGATCTGATGTTGAAAAACAACAGCAAGATCGGTTGGCAACCCGAACACATTCGCGATGGACGATTTGGGAATTTCCTGGAAAGCAACGTCGACTGGGCACTGTCCCGAGAGCGTTACTGGGGCACTCCGCTTCCGATCTGGGTTTGCCAATCGACCGGGCGCATGGAAGCCATTGAAAGCTACGAAGAGTTGCTGGCGAAACCAGGCGTGGATGGCACTCAGGTTTGGGACAACGCGAAAGCGGCCAACCCGGAACTGCCTGACGATCTGCGAGTTCATAAACCGTACATCGATTCAGTCACCTACGATTCGCCATTCGAATCGGGTGCCCGAATGCAACGAGTCAGCGAGGTCATCGACTGCTGGTACGACAGTGGCGCGATGCCGTTTGCTCAGTGGGGATGGCCACACCAAAACGACGCTCAATTCCAAGAGCAGTTCCCAGCGGACTTCATCAGCGAAGCGATCGACCAAACCCGCGGTTGGTTCTACAGCCAACTGGCGATCAGCACGATGTTGTTCGGCGAAGGCGCGTCGATTCGCGAAGCCGGAACGAAAGCAAACGAACTGGCACCGTCGCGTGACAGCGAATCGGATTACCCGCACCCGTTCCGCAACTGCATCGTGCTCGGTTTGATGCTGTCGCAATGGTACGAATCCGCTGGCAAAGAAGGTCAAGCGAAAACGGTGTTGCTGTCAGAAGCCGAAGCAGATCAAGCCGAAGGCAAGTTCACCAAGAAGACCGGCAAGATGTCCAAGAGTCTTCGGAACTATCGCAGTCCGTCCGAGATCTTCGACAAGTACGGCGCCGATGCGATGCGTTGGTATTTCTTCGCCAACCAAGCACCCTGGAATTCGATCATCTACGCCGATCAAGCGATCCGCGATTCGATCCCTGAGTTCCTGCTGCGGCTTTGGAACACGTACAGCTTCTTTTCGATCTATGCAGAGATCGACGGTTTCGATCCCACATCCGCGACGGATGTCGACGAGCAGTTGAGTCCGGCATCGCTCGCCTCCGCACCGACCTATCGCCCAATTAGCGAACGGAGCGAAATCGATCGATGGATCCATTCCGAATTGCATCGCACGTTGGCGACGGTCATCAACCGGATGGATGCGTTTGACAACTACAACGCGTGCCAAGCGATCACGAACTTGCTCGATGGTCTCAGCAATTGGTACGTCCGTCGAAGTCGCGATCGTTTCTGGGCCCCCGATTCGGATTCGCCCGACAAGCACGATGCGTACTGGACGCTCTACGAAGTCATGCTGGAGTTGACCAAGGTCATCGCCCCGTTTGTTCCCTTCTTGGCGGACACGTTGTGGCAAGAGTTGACCGCTCCGTTTGGCGACAAGGCACTGAAGAGCGTTCACCTTTGTGACTTCCCCAAACCAGATGCCACCCGCGTCGATCAAAAGCTTTCCGACTCGATGCGACTGCTTCGCGAAATTGCATCGATGGGACGATCGGCTCGTGCGGATGCCAAACTGAAAGTTCGCTTGCCGCTGTCCAAGGTCGAAGTGATTTTGACCGACGACTCAGCGATCGATTGGTTGCAAAGCCACGACGCTTTGGTTCGGGAAGAGTTGAATGTCAAAGCCGTCGATTACACGACCGATGGCGGCGACTACGTTCAATACACGATCGTCCCCAACTTCAAACGGCTTGGTCCAAAGGTTGGCAAGAACATCCCCGTGGTCAAAAAGATGCTGGGAGAAGCCGACGGCAACCAGTTGTTGACTCAGCTTCAAACTGCCGGCTTCGTCGAATTGGAACTTCCGTCGGGTCCATTGAAATTGGATGGCGAAGACATCGAGGTCCGACTGCAAGCTCGCGAAGGATGGGCGGCCGCTCAAGGATCGGGATGTGTCGTCGTGCTCAATACCGAAGTCACACCTGAACTACGTCGTGAAGGATTGGCGAAGGACTTGATTCGCGGCATCCAAAGTCAACGCAAGGAACTCGATTGCCAATACACCGATCGGATTCAAGTGGCAATTGAAACGTCCGATGCGGAACTGCAATCTGCGATCGAGGAACATCGCACCATGATTTGTGGCGAGACGTTGGCGGACGAACTGGTCATTGGCACTCTGGCCAATGCTCAGCAAGTTGCCATCGAAGGCGGCGAATTGTACGTCGCCAAGGTGAGTGGCAAGTGAGCAATGCAAGCACATTGAAAGTGGCCGTCTTCCTCAGTGGAGGCGGTCGCACGCTGGCCAATTTGATTCGTCATCGCGACGAGCATGGACTGCCGATCGATTTCCGGTTGGTGATCGCCAGCCGAGACGGATTGGGCGGAATCAAAATTGCCGAAGATGCGGGCATCGAAACCTGCGTCGTTCGCAAATCCGATTTCGAATCCGACGAAACCTATCGCGAAGCCATGTTTGAACCGTGTCGAAAGGCCGGAGCAACGCATGTGATCATGGCGGGCTTCCTGAAACATGTTTTGATTCCAACCGACTTTGAACATCGCGTCATCAACATCCACCCGTCTTTGCTACCCGCATTTGGCGGCAAAGGAATGTACGGTCGCAACGTGCACGCGGCAGCGATCGAGCGTGGGGTAAAAATCAGCGGCTGCACGGTCCACTATGTCGACAACCTTTATGACAACGGGCCGATCATCCACCAGAAGGCCTGTCCGATTCTGCCAACTGACACCCCTGATGACCTCGCGTCACGCGTGTTCAAACTCGAATGCGAAACCTTGCCCGAAGCCATCCGCATGATGGCTGCCTCGCAAGACACGTGAAATCAGTCGCGGACACCTAATTCATGCGTGAAACGACACGCATGAAACCGCGAGTTTAAATTCACATCTCGATCGCAAATCTCACACCCCTCGACCTGGCAAGCTTTGCCGGTTGAGGCGTTTGATCGCATCCCGCGGATGCTTCTGGACGATCCGAACACCACCGGTCGATCTCCCCAAAGTGTTTGTCGGCTTTGTTCGGATTGTCCATGCGATTTTGGGTTGTTCAGGTTCACACGATGATGCTCATCATTCCTCGTCGTGAAACGCTCGCGATTCTTACGCTCTGGCTGGGCCTATGGAGTGGGTTCGCGCCCGCACGAAACTTGGCCGCCGACGAAGGTGTGCCGTTCAGTGGCCAGCAAACCTTAAGTGATGAAGAATTGCTGAAAGTTGGGCAACTTCTCGGTGTGGGAAATAGACTGTACGGACGCCAACCGGCGGCCTCCGTTGCAACCATTCAGCCCACCAATCCGCGGCGCCCTGATCGCTTGGTTGGTGCCGAACTTGATCCGCTGGCGGCGTTCGCCGATCCATCCGCAGAGGCCGATCCTCTCGCGAATCTCGGTAGCAACGACCCCATCAAGCCGCCGGCAGCCAAGGATCCAGAGAAGAAAGATCCGCACGAAGGACTATGGACGGAAGAGTGCTACCCGTCCGCTGAATCATGCCGTGCGTGTCACCCGAAGCACTACGATGAATGGAGTGTCAGCAGCCACGCCTACGCTGCTGTCTCGCCAATGTTTCAGCGGTTTGAACAAGCTATGAATGAATTAACCGAAGGCACGGTTGGTTACTTCTGTATGCGATGTCATTCACCCGTCGCGACTCAGTTAGAAATTCCGCGCACGGTCAGCATCTTAGATCAACCACCCGTCGCTCGCGAAGGCGTGACGTGCATTTCTTGTCATCGAATCAATGAACACTACGGTCGAAGCAGCAACGGCGATCGTCGAATCGAACCGGGCAACATCCATGCTCCGGTCGGTCGAGGTGGCAACGGAGCCGGGTTGGCTGATGCCTTGGCCAATGCTGAAAAGAACAAACTAAAAACCCACGCCGGTCAAAAGGGACCGGGCCAAGCGATCCACAATGGTTCGTACTTCTTCGAACCACTTACCAAATCAGACATTTGTGCGTCGTGCCACCAAGTCGCGGTGCACCCCGGCATCTCATTGGAAGTCGTTCACGCTCAATACCGCAGCAGTCCAGCAGCAAAGTGCGGAATCTCTTGCCAAGATTGTCACATGGGAGCTGTCCCTGGGAAGGCGGAAGGTTACGAAGAGTGTCATGTCGCGGAGCTATCGGGAAAACCCTACGGTCAACCCAAGAAGCACTCCAATCATACGTTCTGGGGTCCCGGCTACTCGATCGCTCATCCGGGAATCTTCCCACACAATCCCAAGGCTAAGTCCTTCACACCACGCCAGTGGCTGTTGTTCGATGACCGTGCCGGCTGGGGCACCGAAGAATTTGAACGCAACGTGCCGGACGGCATGTACTTCCCCAAACCCTGGGACAACGCGGACGATCGGCGTGATGGTCGCAAGATCATCGATACCAACCTCGCCAGGATGAACGAAAAACGCGGCTATTCGGCAATGACGTTGGAAGCCGGTGCTCAGGTCAGTGATCCGGTATTTTTCACGACACCTCAAGTTGGCATGCCGCTCAAATTGGGCTACCGAGTCGACAACATCAGCACAGGCCACAACTTGCCCACAGGTTCGCTGGGTGCTCAACCACAACTTTGGCTCAACGCCGTTCTGATCAATCCCAACAACCAACGCGTTTGGGAAACGGGTTACTTAGATGCCAATGCAGACCTTTGCGACATGCACAGCGTCGAAGTGGCCAAGGGTCGGATTCCCCGTGACAAAAACTTATTCAACTTGCAAACCAAGTTCTTGATCAACAACGTCCGTGGCACTGACCGCGAGGCTGCGTTGCCATTGAACTTCAGCCTGGACCAGCTCGCTTTCTTACGACCTGGTGCGTTGCCAATCAGCGTGCTCAACCACCCGCCATTGATCCGAATGGAAGCTCACAGCATCGCTCCCTTGGACCACCGCATCGCCAAATACACCATCCCGGCCGAAGCCTTCCGAGTCCCGGGACCGTACCGGCTGAGCGTCCGGATGCGGAGCCGGACCGAACCGATGTATTTCATGCGTCAGATCAACTGCACGCCGGACATGATTCGCCGAATGAACGAGCGGATGATAGATATCTGCCATGGCTCGCACACATTCATGGTGCGTTGATCATGTTGCGATTCAATTCTTCGTGCCAATGCACTTTCGCGTTGTGTGTCGCCGTGTTTGCAACGGCGATGACGCCGGCGAACTCGCTTGCGCAAACCGCTCGTCTTCGACCCCAACGTTTGCCACTCGTCCAGCCGGAATCACCAGCGAGTCCGCCAACGACGATCGCTGTGGACACGGCCGATGACTTGCCGCCTTCGCCGTTTCCGGAACGGCAAGACTTCAACTACGCCGGGCACGCGAACGTCGCGCTTGGATCGCCATCCTTCGCGGACCATTCGATACTGGAAGAAGAATCCGCTGCTGACTTTGCAAAGTCGGCTGGTTTAGAAAACCTATCGCACTTCGCCAACGACTTCTCCCCCACTCCGCTACCGCAGGAATCGAACTGGCACGATGGATCCCGCGAGCAATGGGTTTACGACGCGAAAGCCGCGGTCCCGACTCAGAGTCCCTGGATTGAGTGGGGACGAACGTTCTATGGTCCCGGCATCACGCCACGGGGCAAAAATTGGTTCGGCAGCACCAACCTCGCCCGCCCCGAGTTCTACTTGTACGGCGATTTCCGATCCGGAATCATCACCGGTCGCAACGCAGCGGGGCGAACCGACAATTGGGCCAGTCGTCTGAATTTGGACCTCGATCTACGCCTGACCGATTCCGAGCGATTCCATGGATTCATCGGGCCGCTTGATCGCAACGGTCAGTTCAATCGGGTGGACTTCCAAGATGGAAAATTCGACTACCAGGGTGTGTTCGATCCTAACTTTGTGACCGCATTCTTCGAAGGTGATTTGGGGGCGATGTGGGGCGGCTTTCATGGAAAGTCATCGCCCGCTGAGATGCCTGTGACAATCGGTTTGATCCCGCTGCTGTTTCAAAATGGTATCTGGATGGAAGATGCCGTGACCGGTGCCGCGTTTGCAATCCCGGCTCGTCATAGTCGGGCACTGAACTGGGCCAACTTTGACTGGACGTTCTTTGCGGCAATCGACCAAGTCAACAGCAACGCGTTTGGAACGGACAAACACGCCGCTCAAGCCTTCGGCACCGCGTGCTTCATCGAAGCCTACGGCGGATACATCGAAGCTGGCTACGCATTCTTGCGAGACCGCAATGACTCACGTCGAAGCTATCACAACATGACGGTCAGTTTTACCAAGCGTTACCTGGATCGAATCAGCAACTCACTTCGTCTAATTATCAACACAGGACAAAACCTGCCCGATGCTGATGTGACAGCTGACGGCGGTTTGTTTTTGTGGGAAAACAGCCTGATCACCTCGTCGCCACTGACCGTGGTTCCGTACGCCAACTTTTTCTACGGATGGGGACGACCACAGTCCGTCGCTCGTGCGGGCGGAAGTGGAGGCGTCCTTCGCAACACCGGTATCAACTTCGACACCGACGGCCTGAACGGATTTGCGACGCTGGACCCAACTGGGTTCGACACAGTTGGCGGATCGATTGGGATCGACTTGATCGGCAATCAACTCGATCGCCAACTGCTATTGGAAGCGTCCTACCTCACCGAACACGGCGACTCCAACCCATTTGTCCAAGGCGACCAATTTGGACTCGGCACACGCTATCAATTCCCGGTTTCCAACCGCACGCTGCTCCGCTTCGACGTCATGCATGGCTGGCGAAGCGATCTACCAAACGTGTACGGAACCCGTATGGAATACCGCTGGAAGTTCTAAGAAGCTTGGTCGCAGTGTTTTGAGGCACCTGTCCCATACGACGGGTGGCGTCCCATTTAGAGCGAATTTCAAATTACGCGGCTCGAGGTTAGTAACTCCAGACCGTGTTGACGCATGAACTTGCCTCTCTCCCATTTCCTGCAGCGATGGCAGCGAGAACAGCAGGGCTTCACTCAGTCTGGTCGACTTGGTTTGAGAAACATTGGCGTCTTCTCCCACGAAATGATCGCAAGATTCGTTTGGCTTTCCAGCTTCACACGAATCAGTTTCTCGGCTGCGGGCCAACCACGCTGAGCCGTGCGTCTACGAAAAGATACCTGGCATTCGACGACACCTGATAGACTGCAGCATCACCCGAAAGAACTTTTGAGCTTGCAACGGAAACCATGTCGAAATTCGCCTCAATCTTGTTGCTAATACTCGTCGGTTGCGGAAGCAGCGGGTCACCTGCAATTCCTCCGACTGAAGATGACTTCGTAAAAAATGAGAACGGTGTCGGAACGGCAAAGGTTTTCGGAATCCATTTTCGTGTCGATGTGGATTCGAATGGTGCTAGCACCAAGGATTCAATCAAGGCGAATTTCGTTTCCCCCGAAGAATCCCATGCAACCAAGCAATTCTCCTTCGGCGACGAAATCACGATTCAACTCGACAGCGTCAATGAATCCGAAGTGAAGTTCGTCTTGAACACACAGGACTTTGGCAACCTAAAGGTGGGTGATGAGGTCGTGATCGATGACAAACGAAACGTCAAGGTCAACGGAACAGCCCGCCCTTCAAACGATTCGGACCAATCGACAATTATCCCGTGAACCACGGGCAAGCTTACACCGACGTCCGCGTGATGCAATTATCGCACCTCCCGACTCTTAATCTAACTTCGATGTCGTCAATCAACTCAGCAGGCTGGTTCATTCCGATCCGCTTGTTTTTGGTTTTCAATTGACAAGGCGTTCCACAGGCGCCGAGCATCGCAGTGTAGGTCGGCATCTATTGCCACTCTCGTGCCAGCATTTCCCGACATTGCAAACATGACCTCGGAATTGAAATGACAGGCAACCATTCGTCGCATCAATGCTTCGCCCCATCTCGTGTCCATTCTCCATCCGTACACAGTTCGCTTCGCCTTACGCGACGCGATGGCACAATCGAAAACGTTTTCGCACGATGAAACCCGACGATGATCTTTGCCTGTGTTTCCACGTCCCTCGGCGAAAGGTGGAACAGTACATCCGCGTGCAAAAGCCGCGACGTGCTAGCGAACTCTCGGAGTGCTTTGGAGCCGGAACAGGATGCGGTTGGTGCCGACCGTTCTTGCAACGTTTGTTTGAATCCAGCCAACCCGACGCCGAAGTCTTGCCGGATCCTGATCAATACCAAAACGATCGCAAGAGCTACCGCAAGCAGCAGTTCAATAACGACTGAGTCGCGTTTGGCCCGAGTGCGTACCGCGATGTGTATCACCAACCGCAGAAACCGAACAATCGTCAAAAACAGCCAACTTGCTCTGTGAAGTTGGCTTGCCGACCCAGCGATGCACGACGGACAAATCGCCGCGTTCTAGCTTTCAATGCCAGTTTGTTCTTCGCAATTCTTCATTGATCGCAGGTGTTTCGGTTGAGTCATTCATCATCCATTTCAGATTCAGCAACCAACACCGTGGAACGTTTGGAATCAGAGGTGCGTGGCTATTGCCGACTCTTCCCGAGCGTCTTTCAAACAGCGAATGGCTCGACATTGACGACCGCGGAAGGTTGTCAGTTCATCGATTTCTTCTGTGGTGCTGGATCGCTGAACTATGGGCACAATCCGCCGGTGGTGAAGCAGGCATTGCTGGACTACATCTCTCGCGATGGGATCCAGCATTCGTTGGACATGACGACCGAGGCCAAGGCTCAGTTCTTGGAGTGTTTTGAGCAAACGATTCTGCAACCGCGATCGATGGACTACAAGATTCAGTTCACCGGACCAACGGGTACAAACGCCGTCGAAGCGGCGATCAAGCTCGCCAAACAACACCGCAAACGTTCTCACGTGGTTGCATTCACCAATGCGTATCATGGCCATTCGCTCGGCTCATTAGCGGTAACGGGAAACCAGACCTACCACAGCGAATACTACGGTTCGCACAACAACGTCAGTTTTCTTCCGTACGACGGCTACCTTGGCGATTTCGACACGACCATCTTGCTCGAAAAAATGCTGACCGACCGTAGCAGTGGCATGCCGCTTCCCGCAGCGGTTGTACTGGAGACGATCCAAGGTGAAGGCGGGATTCACGTGGCCAGCGATGCGTGGTTGCAACGAGTCCAAACGCTCTGCCGCGAGCATAATGTGCTGCTGATTATCGACGACATTCAAGTTGGCAATGGCCGGACGGGAGACTTCTTCAGCTTCGAAAAAGCCGGGCTATCACCCGACCTGATTTGTCTTTCCAAATCGATCGGCGGCGGTCTGCCTCTGTCACTCGTAATGATTCGGCCCGAGTGCGATATCTGGCAACCGGGCCAACACACCGGGACATTCCGCGGTAACAACTTGGCGTTCGTGGCGGCAAACGCAGTTTTGAACCACTGGAACGATGCTTCATTCGTTGATGGCATCCAAGTCCGCAGCAACACGCTGCAAACATACTTGGCATCCATCATCTCGGAATACTCGGACGAGAATTGGGACCTTCGCGGCCGAGGCATGATTTGGGGATTGGACATTCGCCGAGGAGACCTGGCTCGCATGGTCATCGACACCGCATTTGAAAATGGGCTGCTATTGGAATCGTGCGGCAGCGATGACGAAGTCTTGAAGTTCATGCCGGCCCTGAACATTCCGGAGCAACAACTCCGCCAAGGACTGCAATTGTTTCGACAAAGCTTGCAAACAGTGTTTCTTGAATCCTCTGGAACCAAATCAGCACTCGTGCCATCAACCGGATCGCCAATCGCTTCGCTTGGCTCATCGATGGTGGTCTCATGAAGTCGGTTGATTCGATCACGCCATTCATTGATTTGTTTTGGCAACAATGCGAAGCCACGCCAGACCGTGTTGCGGTCGTGCAAGACGATTGCTCGTGGACCTACCGCGAATTGCTCTCGCAATCTTGTCACGTCGCCGACTCACTGCGAACCGCCGGCGTTCAGCCGGGCGAACGAGTGGGAGTGTGCGTCGACCGCAGCCCCATCGCCATCGCGTCAATGCTGGGAATTCATCTGGCCGGCGCGGCCTTCGTGCCCTTGGATCCGGAGTACCCAGCCGAGCGACTGCGTTTCATGTTGGACGACGCGAAAATCAAAACGCTGATCGGCCACGCGAGATATCGTTCGTTGTTCGATGCCAATGACTCCACAACTAGCTCGACGAACTCGGGCGCAACTCTCAAGTGGGTAGACGCATCGGACCTGATCCGTGATGGCATCTCGCCCAGCTTCCCGGTTCGCGAAAACTATTTCAAACTGACTGGCGAGCAACTCGCCTACGTCATGTACACCTCGGGATCGACGGGAAATCCCAAGGGCGTGTTGATCAACCACGCCGCTTTGACGACTTATTGCGAAGCGGACATGGAAGTCTACCGCTTGCACGCGGACGACCGGACGCTGCAGTTCTCAACGCTCACCTTCGACATCGCAATCGAAGAGATCTTCCCACCGTTGTTGTGCGGCAGCTGCGTCGTGGTACGGCCGCTCGAACGAGCCAATTCGGCCAACGAACTCTCACACTTGATCGACACGCTCCAAATCACTGCCGTCCACTTGGCAACCGCCTATTGGCATCAATGGGTCGATTTGATGGTTGCCACCGACTCCCAAGTTCCATCGAGTCTCCGCTTGATGGTTGTCACGGGAGAAAAAGTGAGCGTCGATCACTATCAACGCTGGCAAACCATTTGCGATCACGACGTGCTGTGGTGCAACGCCTACGGACCGACCGAAGCCACCGTCACCGCGACGGTCTTCGTACCGGAAGCTGACTTCTCTGCCGCCAACATGCCGATCGGAAAACCTCTGCCAGGCTACTCCGCCGCCATCTTCGACAAAGACTTGAATGAAGTCGCCGTTGGCGAAACCGGCCAACTGTTCATCGGTGGCCCCGCGTTGGCCGACGGGTATCTCAATCGGCCTGAACTGACACAAGCCGCCTTCATTGAACGCAAAGATTCAGATGGTGAAACGCAACGCTGGTATCGCACCGGAGACATCGCACGCTGGATGGACGATGGCAACATCGACTTTGGCGGCCGAGTCGATCATCAGATCAAACTCGGATCGTACCGCATCGAACCCGGAGAAATCGAAGCCGCACTGACTTCGATTTCCGAGGTCAAAGAGGCTTTGGTGACCGCGGAAACACTGGACGGGCAAACCACTTTGCTCGCACATATCGGATTGGGTGCAGACGCACTGTCTGCCAACAGCATCGACAAGGAAGCGTCGAACGAACTCACCGCGACTGCGGCCAAAATCGCCAAACAACTGCGAGAGAAACTGCCGCCCTACATGGTGCCGACACGATTTGTCTTCGTTGAGCATTTCCCAAAAACGATCAACGGCAAAATTGATCGTGAAAACCTTCCGGACAGCAGTCATGCGGTCGTGGCCCGCGAGGAAAGCCTTGTCGCGCCTCAATCGGAGTTGCAGAAACAACTTTGTGAGATTTGGAGCTCGGTCCTGCAGGTTCCGCAGATCGGAATCGACGACGACTTCTTCCTGCTCGGCGGCAGTTCATTGTTGGTGACGCAGGTGGTCGCGCGGCTGAAGAACCAATTGGGTTTAGAACTTCCCGTCCGGGATTTTTTTGCCAACCCGACGATCGAATTGGCCGCACGGCACATTCAAGCGATGTTGGGCGACGAATCGAAGACAGCGGACGAAGCGACCGCAGCGATTCAATCTCAGCGAGATCGTTTGCCGGTGATGGAAGCGTTCTTTCTACCGAGCGGTTCACATGACCTTTTCGCGGTTCATTACTCGCCACCCTCGCGTCAAACCCGACGAAATCGAGCGGTTGTGCTGTGCCATGCCTATGGCCATGAGTACGCGCGTAGCTATCGAAATCTGCAACAGCTTGCGGTGCATTTGGCTCAACAAGGCTTCGATGTCCTGCGTTTCGATTACGCCGGAACGGGCAACTCACACGGCAACGCATTGGAAGCCTCGCCGCATGTGATGATGAAAAACATTCGCGATGTATCGAATTGGATGCGGCAGAGACATGAGCTTGATTCGGTCTCACTGATCGGCATTCGTCTGGGTGCAACCTTGGCGGCATGTTCAGCAGCTACCGGCATTGACCAACAACTGCTTTGGGACCCCGTCGTTTGTGGAGAGACATTCCTTCAAAGCCTTGATGAATTGCATTCAGAAACACTTAGCAATGAAATGCGTTTTGCACGACCGCGTCAATCCAGTTCGATCGACCAAGCCTACGGCACACGACTGAATCACGTCATTCGCCGACAGTTGAGCCAGTTGAAGTTGAACCTGAGCGACTCGCAGGATGATCCCGCAACCACGTTGCTGCTCAGCCGAGATTATGTGGTGCCTGGAATCGATGCCCCGCAGTCATTGATCAATGGTTCCGTCATTCAAATGGACGACGAAATCGGCTGGGACCGTCCCGAACTCAACGAGTCAGCGTTCTCGTCACCCGGTGCGATTCGGCACATCACAAAACTCTTGGTCGATGAATCCGACGCCGGCTGTGCAATCGAGGTGCAATCATGAACCCAACCAACACACCCACGACCTCATTCGCAAGTCCCACCATCGTGCCAACGTTGGTCCCGTCAAAGCAGCGGGCGGCGAAACGAGAGCACGCCACCGCGGAACAAGCGGTCGTCTTCGGTAGCCAAAATCATTTGGTCGGCATCTATCATCCAACCACCAATCCAGTCGACGCCGAAACGGCAGTGATCTTTGTCACGCCGGGAATGTTGCACAACGCCGGACCATTTCGACTGCACGTTGACATCGCACGCCAACTCGGTTGTCGCGGCGTTGCATCCTTCCGGTTCGACTTATCAGGTATCGGTGAAAGCTTGCCGGTGGGTGCCAGCGGTCGTTCGATCGATCGAGCCAGCGATGAAATTCGCGAAGCGATCGATTGGCTTCAAGAACAACACGGCATCCAAAACGTCATCCTCTTCGGATTGTGTTCGGGCGCGGACGATTCGATTCACGCAGCACAAAGAGATTCGCGAGTATCCGGAATCATCACGATGGATGCGTGCGGATTTTCCACGCGTCGCTTTCGTTGGAACCGCATTCGACACCATTACGTTCCGCGACTTGCCTCGCTGGACGCATGGAAACGTTTGAGCCGACGGGTCCTTGGAAAAACCTCCGCGTTGGCTTGGTTGCTGCAATTGCTACCCGACTCTTCCAGTCCCGAATACTCAACGATGCCGATAGGATCTGATTTGCGTGAGTATCCCGCTCGCGAAATTGCGGAAGTGGAATTTCAGAGTCTGGTGGATCGCGGTTGCCGACTGCACATGATCTACACCGGCGGAGCGTTGGAGATTTACAACTACGCCGAACAATTCTTTGAAATGCTGCCCGGTGTTCGCTGGAACGACCAGGCCACCGTGGATTTCTATCCCGAAATGGATCACGTCGCGATTCTTTGCGAAGACCGGAAAAAGATCGTTGATCGCGTGACGGAACGGGCGGTTGAGTTTGCTCAGCAAGGCTGAGCGTGAACGTCGACAGCGGGCAGATCCCCTTGCTTTTTGACGCTTGATGACGAACGATGAAGGAAGCGGGAGCGGCTGAGCTTCCGAAAACGTTGGTCAAGGAATGGTTGGATGTCTCGTTTTTTCTTTGGAATGTTGACCGGTGCCGTGCTGATGTACGGTTCGATGCATTACCACTTGGTACGTGGTGAAGAAGGATTTTTCCTGGTTCCGAAGATCAGCAACAACCTGCAAGACGTTTACGTCGACATCCGCGACTACACGCTTGATGATTGGAAGGAGCACAAACCGTTGGCTGCTGCGATCATGAAGAGCAATCGCTCCGAATTGCTGTCCGACTCAACCCTGACCGGATTTCGCGAAAACGTTCATTCGCTGGTCGATGGATTGTTTGACAAGTGATGCAACCGTCACGACCGCTTCATTGAATTCGCTTGCATCATTCGTGTCATTCACGACAACGCGATTCTGAGCCGGATCGTTCGAGCTCGACGGCCGACCAAGTCGATGATTTCCAGCAGCGCTCAGTTCAGAGCGTAGGCTTCACGCGTGATGGGAATGATCGCAATGGACATGAATCGAAATCGGTACTTCATGATCGGAGTCCTGCTGATATTGCTGGGCGTCCAATTTCGAATGGTCGACTCGTTTGTTCTCAATGAACCAACGACGCGAGCGATGGCGAAGATGTCAAAGAAGTCCAACGTTGTCGCCCAAGATTCGTTCAGTAATTTTCTGATGCAGGTGCACCCGAAACCAACCAAACGAGTCCACCCGCCACGCTGGTTGGGATTGGCGATGATCGCCGTTGGCACCGTTGTCAGCCTGCACGCGATCGCCATGCCTCGAGAGTGAACGACTCTTTGGAAATGAGCGCAAACGCCTTGTTGATGACAGCTTCGCACCTCGCGTGAAGAGATCAATCCATGCCTGACAAACGACTGATACAAGGGAACTCGATCGCGGCCAAGCTCATCATCCCCGTGATGCTGGCCGTTTCGTGCGTTCTTTGCTTTGGCGTCGCCACGGTTTCGGCGGCCGATCCAGTCGGGGCAGGGCAATCCAGTTTCAACCGCCAGGACGCGCCGTCCATGTCCAATGGAGCGGCGGGTGTCGGTGATCCGTTGACGACCGCGGGAGTGATCTTGCGAGAAGGCACCCGCGTCGGACCGGTCACGGGACGCTTCGTGCTCAGCGGCCATCGATGGCGTTTTCTACCCGAGCAACCGGATTCGGTTCGGGAACAGAACTTGGACACGCTGGTCCAACACGGGCTGGCTCGCAAACCCACCCAAGAAGAAGAAACGCTGCTCGGAAAGAAGCAACCGATCGGTCGTGGAATTGGAACCTTTGATTCCACCAACCTGGAAGATCCTGACTTGCCAATCACCCCGGCAGCCATCGCGGTGCCGATGACCTTGGTGACCGAAAACCTGATGCTTGACCGAATCTCACGGGCAATTGAGGAAGATTCCAACGACGATCGCTGGACCGTCACGGGTTACGTCACCGAATTTCGGGACGAAAACCGTCTGGTGATCGAAACCACGGTTCGAGCCCCCATGGTCCCCCAGTCCAAAACGGTTCTAGGCGGACGTTGAATTCATCTGGCGACGCATGGCGAATTGCGTCAAAATCCCCAGATATCGCCCACTTCGGCGATGCAAATTCGAGCTGAGCAGGAAAGTCGCCAGCCAAATCACTCAACGTCCTGAATCCGGGTAGGAAACCGTGAAATCGCGTCTGCGTCTGATGCGTCAACGTGCTCTCGACGCGATTGCTTACGCGATGGTGCGTTTGATCGTTGCGTCGATCCAAGTCATGCCGCTGGACATGGGCGATCGATTTTGCCGCGTCGTGGCAGCGATCTTGAGCGGCCCGCTACCCATTCGAAAACAGGTCATCCAATCGACGCTGGCACAGGTTTTCCCCGACCTGCCCGAACAGAAACAAAAAGAACTGACCTTCGCGATGTGGCATCACTTGATGCTGATGGTTTGCGAAGTCGCCTGGGCACAGCGCCGATTGCATCGCAGCAACTGGCACCGACACGTTCGTTTTCATGGTAACCGGACGATGTTGCAACACATGTTGATCGACCGCCCCTCGGTCTATGTGACCGGTCACTTCGGCAACTTCGAAGTCGGTGGTTACACGATGGGGGTGATGGGAGTTGGCACGCTGACCATCGCCCGGCGACTGGACAACCAACATCTGCATGAATGGGTCGAGGACTTTCGCAGTGCGAAGGGCCAAAGCATGGTCGACAAAATCGGGTGCGCACCGATCGTCGAAAAACACTTGAGCGAAGGCGGAATGCTTTCTCTGTTGGGCGATCAACACGCCGGCGAGAAAGGGTTGTGGACCGAGTTCTGTGGCGTTCCTGCATCATGCCACAAAGCTCTCGCTCTGTTTTCACTGACGGCGAACGCTCCGATGTTGAGCGTGTACACACGTCGCGTTGAAGGCAAACCGATGCAGTTTGAATCCGGATTGCTGGGCGTCGTGGACCCGGCCACCGGTTCAGAGAACGGACAATCCGTCGGCCAACTGACCGAGTGGTACAACGAACAACTCGAAACGATGATCGACCTGGCACCCGAGCAATATTGGTGGCTGCATCGACGCTGGCGGAAACCTCCTGAAAAAGTTGCCCGGCGGTTGGCAAAGAAGCGAGAAAAAGCGTTGCAAGCCAACTCGACGTCAACGGCTTCGACATCGCAGGCCGCGTGAACGGCACTGCATCCGAGTTGACCAGGTTGAAACGCGGACTCAATCCGCCGAAGTCAAAAATTCAGTCGTGAAGCAGTCTTCCGCTTTCACGGCGTCCGCGTCGACCAACTCCAGTTCGGTCATCTGCTCGACCAATTCTTGCCACCGCGTTTCGCTCATCGAGCCGACTTCGTCGCTGTTGCCAGACGGCATTGCCAACGGAATCATCTGTTCGGCTCCAAAACGCAGTGCTTCTTCGGTCATCCCATGTTGATTTGCATCGAGAATCGCCGCGTTCGCTTGCTCCGGTGAATCCAAGAACTTCTTCCAACCCGCGACTGTTCCTTCCACCATCGCGCGAACGACTTCGGGAGATTCTCGAATCATATCGCCAGTCGTCACCAAAACACTCGAGTAAGGATTCCATCCCAACTCGCTGACCATCAACGTGCGAACCTCCAGTCCTTGTTGTTCGGCGATCAACGGTTCCGCGACACTGTAGGCTTGCACCGCGATTTTGGGATCGGTCACCATTGCCGCGATGCTGTTGTGGTAAGGCACCTGACGAACATCTTTCAGATAGCCGCGCTTTTCGAGAAACGCGAGATACGCTCGGCCGGCTTGGCGTTGCAACGTCAACCCAGACAGATTCTCCAGGCTTTCGACACCACTATCCGCTCGCACGAGAATGCATCGCGGGTGGTCCTGAACGGCTGCCATGACAGCAACGACGTCCGCACCTTGAGCCCGAAACAAAACCACATCGTCCGCATTGGTGATCGCGAATTGGCTGCGTCCCATCGCCAGCTCGGGTGCGATCGGGGTGGCGCGTCCGCCTGGTTGGATATCAACATCGAGTCCCAGCGAATCGTAAGTTCCATCGACGACTGATTGATAAACGCCGCCGTGCTCAACTTCGGGGTACCAGTTCAACTGAACCGAAACACTGCGAATCGAATCATCTGAATCATTGCCAGATGAGTCTGCTGATTTCTGTGAGCAACCGATCGCGGCCACAAGCAGCAAACAGCCAACGGACGACCAACTTCGCATCCATTCAGACGCACGAAAGGTTGCAGAGTGGGCTGGCGATTGCATCGGTGAACTCAATTCACGAGGAGGTATCGTTTCAAAAACATTCGACTCAGTAGATTCACTCCGCCAAAGAGAATCAAACCCAACAACGTAGAGACTGCCAAAGCTGCCATCAATGCGTCAGTCATCGTCCGGGCTTGCCAGCCCGTCATCACGGCGCCGAGCCCCTCATAGTCAGCCCCGTTGCTGACAAAGAACTCCGCGACAATTGCACCGATCACGGCCAACCCACTGCTGATTCGTGCACCGAGCACCAAAAACGGAATGGCGGTTGGGATCTGGACGCGACAAAGTCGCTGCCATCGCGTGGCACCATACATTCGCAGCAAGTCATTGTGTTCGGGACGAACCGAGGTCAGCCCCGTGGTCACGTTGTTGACGATCGGAAACAAACAAATGATCACAGTCGCGATGACCGCGGTTCGAAACTCGTAACCCGACCAAATGACCAACAGTGGAGCGATAGCGACGATGGGGACAGTTTGCAGAAACACCACATATGGAAAGAGGGCACGTCGCAGCAATCGTGACTGACTGAACAAGATCGAGACGCTGCAACCGATGATCACCGCAACGAACAAACTGACGGTTGCGGTCCACAGTGTGATCCAGCCCGATTTCAGCAAGACATCCCGATGTTGCCACGCCGCTTCGGCAACTTGCCAAGGTGTGGGCAGGAGAAGCTTCGGCAAATCAAAGAGCTTCACGACAAAATGCCAAGCAGCGATTCCCAATGCAGCAACCGCAATCACCGCGAAGGCGGTCCAAACCATCTCACGCCAACTTTGGGCATTCGTCTGAGAGCCTCGTTGCATCTCGTTGCTCATGAGGACGCCCTTTCCGAATTGGACGACGCAGCGTTCTCAAGACCATCGCTGACCTTGCCAAAGAACTCTGCAAACTCATTGGTTCGTCTCAGGTCCTCGTGTGGCTTCGATGTCGAAAGCGGATTGACCATTTCACTGACGATGCTTCCGCGATGCATCACACAAATACGTTCACTGAGCTGAATCGCTTCGGCAATGTTGTGTGTGACCAAAACGCTGGTGAATCGATGATGCCGCCACAAATTCAAATACAAACGGCCGAGTTGATTCCTCAGCATGTCATCCAGTGCCGCGAAAGGTTCATCGAGTAGCAAGAACTCAGGTCTCGTCACCAATGCTCGGGCGATCGAGGCTCGCATCTTCATGCCACCAGACAATTGGTGAGGATAGCGAGTTGCAGCCTCGGTCAGTTGCACTTCCTCGATTGCCGCCAACGCACGTTCCCGCAGTTCTTTCGCGGAGGAGCGTTCGCGACGCCGCCCCAGGGTGAGTGGCAAAGCAACATTCTTGAGCACATTGGTCCACGGCAACAGGGCAGGTTGCTGAAAGACAAACGATGTTGAAACCGAGCGGCGATCAGCCGCGCACGGATGTCCTTCTTCGTGAGCTTCGTCGTATTGGGATTTTTCTACAGCGTCTTCCTGTTTGTTTTCGCTGCCGTGCTGGCTCGGATTGCTTCGCTGGCAGACACCGCTGGTCAGAGGCTGCAGTCCGGCAATCACCCGAAGCAGGGTGGTCTTGCCACATCCACTCGGGCCGACAAATGCCAGCCTTTCTCCTTGCCGGACGCTTAGATTGATGCGATCGAGGGCGCACACGCCTCCGGGATAGGTTACCGTGGCATCGCGGCAAACGACTGCGGTGCCAGCATCGATCTTGTCGGGTAGGGCGTTCATGTCAATCAGAGTTTAATCATTCGACAATGGACTCTGACAGGACGTTTGGTATCTCGCCGACGAGACAGCGCACGACGTACAAATGAGCCCACTTGGACGACATCTCTAAGATGGTGACATTGGGGAAGGCATTGGAAATTCGATGAAGACACTGGAAGTGCATTGTTTGGGAACGGCTGGGTATCATCCCAACGAATCTCGTCACACATCGTGTTACTTCCTACCGAAGTCCGGCGTGCTGCTTGATGCGGGCACGGGAATCTTTCGCCTGCCCAAGCTCATCGAAACCGACCATCTGGATATCCTTCTCAGTCACGCACATCTCGATCATGTCGTCGGGCTGACGTTCTTGTTGGATATCCTTCATCAGCGGCCGGTGAAGGATGTTCGTGTTTGGGGTCAGCAAGACAAGCTGGCAGCCATCCGAGAACACTTGTTCCACGAGAGCCTTTTCCCGGTTGCGATTCCGGTGACGTGGAAAGCGATTGACGGTCACTCCACGTGCGACCTGCACGGAACGGAGATGACTTGGCGACCGCAAGAGCATCCCGGTGGATCGGTGGCTTATCGGCTGAACACACCGCGGCCAGATTCTTCTCCGTCGGATCCACCCGCCACATTGGTCTATGCAACGGACACGCTTGGCGAAGACGATCCGGAATCACTTCAATGGATGTCGGGTGCGGACTTGCTGATGCACGAATGCAATTTCGACAATCAAAATCAGAAGTGGGCGGAGAAGACCGGGCACTGCTATTTGCGAAAAGTACTGGACATCGCTGGTCAAACCAAACCGCGACGTTTGTTGCTCACGCACATCAATCCGATTGCCGAATTGGATATCGCAGACGAAGGCCAATCGCTCGACTGTCCAATCGAAATCGCGACGGATGGAATGAGCGTCGCGTTTTGATATTGATCGCGCCTGTATACTGATCTTGTGGTAAAGATCCTCGCTACTACTCAGACGTGATCAGGTCGCTGCCGTTTCGCGGCGAGCCTCTTCGACACGGTACATCTCACGCCAAGGCAATTGGATGCCGCCGTCGATCGTCAACGTGCTGCCGGTGATGTATTCACTGCGTGGGTCACACAGGAACACTGCACCGCGACCGATTTCGCGAATTTGACCAAGACGCCCCCAGGGCAACTTGGCCCCTTCGGAACGCAACGTTTCTTCTTTGAAGAACTTTCGTTCGCCAGGCGTGTCGATCCAACCCGGGTGAATCAGGTTCACGCGAATTCGTTTCGGTGCGAGTTCCACCGCGGCGGTCCGAGCCATTTGATCGTTCGCGGCTTTGGCCATGTTGTAAGCCATCGCGCCGGGCATCGGCATGTGCGCGTGTGGACTGCTGATGACAACAATGTTGCCCCCGTTGCCACCGTCAACCATCTTTTGGGCGCCCGATCGAACGAGATGAAAGGCGCCCCACATACTGACATCGATCGTCCGTCGGAACTCATCCATGTCGGATTCCAACATCAAATGCCGATCGCTGTAGGCCGCATTGCTAACAACGATGTCCAAACCGCCCATTTGCTCGCACGCCTTGGAAACCATGTCCTGGACTTGGTCAGCATCTGAGATATCAGCCCCGATTGCGAACGCGGAGACGCCCATCGCCTCGCACTCTTTCACGACGCTCTCGGCTTCCTCGGGATTCGAATGATAATTGATCGTAACCGACGCACCCGCTTGAGCCATCTCCAACGCGATTCCACGTCCGATTCCGCGTGAAGCTCCCGAGATCAATGCACGCTTCCCCTTCAACGGTTGAGAAGAATCGGCGGGCGGGATCGAATCGGATGATTCAGCGGACATTCATTCAACTCCAGGGGCAGGGCAAAGGACGGAAAACATTTCCGGCAAACAAATCAGAATAAATCGCCCTCGGAGTATAGCGAATCGGTAACAATGTGTCCGATGCTCTGACGTGGCACCCGCCAAAGTTTTTTGAGCCGCTTGACGTTTCCCACTCTCAATCGTCAATCTGCACGCATCCCATCGCTCATCGTATGCGCTCAATCGATGGAGAGCCCAACGCTGAATGACTGATAGCTTCGGTTGTCACGCACGACCGATTCGACCAGCCATTTGCGATCCTATCCACCAATGATGGCCAATGACAAACGATCCTAGCCCTCATCATCCTGAAACGGAATTCAACGGCTCGAAATTGTTGCCAACAGACCCGTTGGTCGTGATCGGGTGGCGTGAGTGGGTTGGATTGCCAGAGCTAAAAGTTCGACACATTAAGGCCAAGATTGACACGGGTGCACGGTCCAGCTCGTTGCACGCGTTCGATGTGGAAACGTATTTCGAGAACGATGTGGAGCGGGTTCGCTTCTCGATTCACCCCGTCCAGCGTCGTGACGACCTGCACATCGAAGCCGATGTGCCGATTCTGGAGCGTCGCCATGTGCGCAGCAGCAACGGCAATGTCAGCGAACGGATCGTGATTCGCACCGCACTTGAAATCCTACGACGCCGAGTGTTGGTGGATCTGACCCTCGCCAATCGTGACTCAATGGGTTTTCGTATGCTGGTGGGCCGCGAAGCGATTCGAAATCGATTCTTAGTCGATTCCGCCGCATCGTTTTTGGCCGGCCGCAGAAGACGCAAACGTCCCAATGGGACAGAACCACCGTTGAACTGAATCGCCGTAACGTGACCGTCGCACTCGGTCGAAGATAGACACTGCCTTTACACTCGCTTCGGAAGCATCCGTTGCCGGGTCCTGTGGTCCACCTTCAGCAACTCCCAGCATCCTGAGAGAAAACCCTTGAAACTTGCCATCCTGTCATGTTCGCCACGTTGTTACAGCACACGACGATTGGTGGAAGCTGCCGAACAACGAGGCATCAAAGCCAAAGTTCTAAACACGCTGAAGTTCGCGATCGACTTGGCCGAAGGTGAACCCGATCTCTACTATCGCAGCAAGCAACTCAGCGACTACGACGGTGTACTTCCTCGTATCGGTGCATCGATCACCTACTTTGGCACCGCGGTTGTCCGGCAATTCGAGCAAATGGATGTGTTCTGCGCCAACTCATCGGCAGGAATCAGCAACTCGCGGGACAAACTGCGTAGCTTGCAAATTCTGTCTCGACATCAAATCGGGATTCCCAAAACGACGTTTGTTCGCGACCGCAAAGACATCCTTCCCGCGATCGAGCGTGTTGGTGGATCTCCCGTGATCATCAAATTGCTGGAAGGAACCCAAGGCGTTGGCGTGATCCTAGCCGAGAACGTCAAGGTCGCCGAAGCAATCATCGAAACTTTGCAAAGCACCAAGCAGAACGTGCTGGTTCAACAGTTTGTCGCCGAAAGCCGCGGCAAAGACATTCGGGCGTTCGTGATTGGCGATCGCGTGGTCGCCGCGATGCGTCGTGTGGCCGTTGGCAATGAGTTCCGCAGCAACGTTCACCGTGGCGGTCAAACTGAAGCGGTGGTTTTGGATGAAACCTACGCAGAAACCGCCGTCCGGGCCGCTCAAATCATGGGCCTGCGAGTTGCCGGAGTCGACATGCTCGAGGGGGCCAACGGTCCGCAGGTGATGGAAGTCAATTCTTCACCGGGTTTGGAAGGCATTGAATCGGCAACCAAGCTCGACATCGCTGGAGCGATCATCGATTACATGTCCGCACAAGTTGACTTTCCCGAAGTGGACGTTCGCCAGCGTTTGACCGTCAGCCGCGGATACGGCGTGACTGAGTTGCACGTCCGCGATGGATCGGACTACGTCGGCAAGACCATCGACGAATCCGGTTTGCCCGAATTGGACATCAATGTGCTGACGCTCTACCGAGGCACGACGGTGATCCCTAACCCACGATTGAAACGAACGCTGGAACCGCACGACCGATTGCTTTGTTTTGGAAAGCTGGAGGCGATGCGGGGCATGGTTCCGGAAAAAGTCCGCAAGCAGCGTCGTCCTAAAATAAAACGCCTACCCGATTCGGCCGCGACCATTCACGCCGAATCTTCTCGCGACGACTGATTTTCCACCGAGCCACCCATCAACAATTCTAACCGCAGTTGAAGCGGTTCTTCGGAAGTACGATAGGCAAGTTCGATGGGCATGTAGCCCAAAGGCACTCCGGCGATGGAATCGGTCGCTAACTTCACAGCGTCTTTGTGAGTGCAAAGCAGACGTTGCGGCGGTTGCGGGCCGCCTTTCAACTTGGTGACCCAAGAACGCAATTTCTCGCGAGTCGCTCTTTCATACGAATCATGGTCGGGCAGTCGAAGATGATCGACCACGATCGCACCACAATCCAGAACGGTTTGCTCAAACGCGTCGGGGTTGCCAATGGCTGATACCAACGCGACCGGTTGATCGACCAAAACCTCGATCGCCTCCCAATCTCCAACGGAACTCTGAATCGTTGACGGGCGGTGCTCCGTTTCGAGCACCGGGCAGTCAGGAGCATATTGAGCGATCGTGGACCGTATCGCCAGGACTTCCTCTGGATCGACTTGATCGACCCGGGTGATCAAAACCCAATCCGCACGAGTGAAGCTGTCGAGCGGTTCACGCAATGTCCCTCGTGGCAGAACGTGCCCATACCCAAACGGGCAAGTCGCATCCACGACAACAATGTCCAAATCTCTTTGCAGACGGCGATGCTGAAACCCATCGTCCATGACCAAAACCTCCGCGGCCAACTCTTCCACCGCAATGCGAGCGGCTTCGACTCGGTCGGGGTGCTGCACGTGCGGCACGTCGGGTAAACGCTCTTGAAGCTCCATCGCCTCATCGTTCATTCGGCCATCGCTAGCACCGTAGCCCCGACTGACGATCGTCACTCGAAAGTCCATCGCACGAAGCCGACGACACAGATCTGCCACGACCGGCGTCTTCCCCGTCCCGCCGGTGGTCAGATTGCCAACGCTGATGACCGGAACCCCAGCGTGGCAGGTTTCACGATTGCCGCTGTCGTATTGCCGACGTCGATGCCGGGCGGCCGCGTTGTAGAATCCACTGGCACACCACAGAGCTCCTCGAGCCATCGACGAAAAAGGATCTCGAGATTGGCCGCTCAGCAGCGGTCGATAGTCCCAACTCATGGTGTCGATTGTTCCTCATTCTCAGCTGATTCGCTGATCAATGGTTTGGTATTTTTGCTGCCGGTGTTGCGGCGACCACCGGTTAAATCATCCGTCAGGGGCGATTCGGACTGACTCAGTATTTCATCCGTGCTTTGCGGGTCGATCTTCCGGCAAGCTTCCGTCAAAGTGTCAGCGATGTCGTCCAACCAATCCTCCCACGTCTCAACAGTGGTTCCCTTAGGAGGCACATTCGCCATTTCGTCGCACAGCAAAATCATTCGCAAGCAATGCCTGAAAAGAATGCCTTCTTCCTTTTGAAGCTTTCTCGCCGTGACATACTTATTGAAATCGCCCCCGAATTCCAGCAATTCGCCCACGATCCACACCGGGCGAACTCGCACGTCATCGACCTTCGGGAATTCATCTCGGAACAATCGCAGTAGCTTTTCGCCGATGGTCAGCGGCCACACCCGAGGTTCCTCGAACATCACTCGCCCAAACCCGCGGTCCTTCACCTCTTCTTCTTCCTCCTCTTTGCCGCCGCCCAGTTCTTCCATCGTGGCCAGCCCCCGCTGCAGCAGCAGCGCGTCCAAACGATTTTGGGCCAAGGCACCCGGCGGGACGATGTCGTATGATGGCATGCGGGCAAATTTCGCGACCGACCCCGGCACCTCCAGCATGCTTTCCATCGCCGCAATGCGTTCTTGTTCATCGGCGTCCGCCAACTGATCCGCCATGAAAACGCCGAACAACGGATTGACACTTTTCAGCTGAACCAGCCGCTCCAGCCGAACGGTCGGTTTGGCAGTTTCCGGTCGGTAATCCTCAAGCTCGTAACCGCGTTTGGCGAGAGCTTCCGCGTCGTCGAGCGTCTGATTTTCCCCCGCGGATTCCTCGGGCTTCGATTCAGGTTCCGCCGCCCGCATTTCGTCCAACAACTCACCAAACAACCCACCGGTTGCAACCGGCTCGGGCTCATTTGTTCCCGGCTTTGGTTGCCCAGGTTTGGTTCCCTTTGGCGTGGGCTTTCGTTCGGCGGCAATTCGGGGTGGTGGATCCAACTCGATGTAACCGCCCGACCACATCGTGATCAGCATCCGATTGAGATCCTTTTGAGCCACCTCGATCCGCGAAGGCGTCATCAACCGGCGCCCCACCAAATCACGAATCGGCTCGACGTTTTGATCTTTGGACAACAAGTACGCGAGCAACCGCCAAGGCACCTTTCCGCGACTGGACAGATCCGCCGATTTGGCGACCTGTAATTGTTCGAACTGAGTTTGCGTCCAATACGATTCACCGGCCCGGCGTTTTGGCATCTTCTTCTTCAGTTGTTTTTTCGCCTTCAACAATCCCGGATCCTTGGTGTCCTCCGGAATGGAATCGTATTTTTGACGCCATCGATTGATTTTGACGTCGTCCTCATGAGCCAAGGCGAACACGTAGCCTCGATCATCAAACTGGGGACGTCCGGCACGACCAAAGATCTGCTGCGCCGAAGCGATGTCGACCAACTTCTTCTTGTCACGTGGCCCCTTCAGCAAACTCGGCAAAACCACGCTACGTGCTGGCAAATTGATGCCAGCTGCAAGCGTTTCAGTGCAAACGCAGATGCTGAGCAGCTTCTTTTGAAACAACTCTTCGACGATTCGGCGATAACGAGGAAGAATTCCGGCGTGGTGAACTCCAACGCCTCGCATCAGTATTTGCTTGAGTTTTGGGCCAACACCATTGGTGAAATCGGAGGCGTTCAGGATGTCGGACAACTCCTTCTGGCGTGCTTTGTCGATCAGCGATTTGCCTTTGAGCATTTCAGCATTGGTCCAGCACATCGATCGACTGAAACAAAACAGCAATGCTGGAGTTCGACGTTCTTCGTCATCACCGGCCGCAATTTTCTCACAGAACTCGTTCAGCAAATCGTCTTCAACCCACTCGTACTGCAGTGGGACCTTTCGCTCTGTGCCTTGCACCAACTGAAGGTTTCGACCGTGAGCGTTTCGCAACCAACTCGTGAATGCCATGGAGTTGCCGACCGTCGCACTCAACAGCAATGTCCGAACGTGCTTGGGTAGCAATCCAAGCGTCAGCTCCCAAACCACCCCACGTTCGTAATCGTTGAACGAGTGAAACTCGTCCATCACCACGCACGTGACGTCGTCGAATTCAAATGCCTCCGGGTTGAGCAAACGATTGAGCAAAATTTCGGCGACAACCACCAACACCGGAGCGTCCGGATTGACGCTGCGGTTGCCGGTCACCAAACCAACCTGGTCCGCTGAGAATCCCCATCGCACGGCCGACTCTCTGAGTTCGTCCAGTTTTTGATCGGTCAGAGCGATCAATGGCGTCGTGTAGTACATCCGTTTGCCGGTCCGCAACGCTTCGTAGACAGCAGCCTCGGCGATCAACGTCTTGCCAGTGCCCGTCGGTGCACAGACGAGCACCCCATGCTGAGCCGCTGGTCCATCTTCGGTCCGCTGCGTATTTCCAGTGAAATACGCCAGCAACGCTTCCTCTTGAACCGGATACGGCTCGTAGGCAAGCAGCTCAAAATACTCCTCCGCCAACGTGTCTCGATCGAGATCAGGCTCGACCGTGGTAGGGCGGGGGGAAGGGGCTCGGGTGTCGACGGCGAGTTGGCGTTCATGCCGTCTTTGTATCACAACACCGGCAAATTGGGGCAGGCACAACGGGCACCTTCTCCGCCTTCGTCACATGCCTATGACTTCGCTTTCAATCAACCTCCAGCTTAGTTCGTCTGCGTACCCACAACTCAATCGCAATGGAGCATCCCACGCCGAAGCCACAATTCGGTCGTCGATCAGCGAGACTGTTGACCGTTCATTGTCGTCAAAATCGGAAATTTTAAACTCACCGCGATCCCAGCGTTCGACCGTGTTGAGACCCTCCATTTTTGGACGGGCGCCGTTTGAAACCAACGACTCGCAAATCGCCTCCATTTTCGACACGACCATCACGAACACGTTTGTTTGGCTGCTGCACCGATTTGATTCACCTAAGACTCATGTGGTGTGGAACATTCAGGAACTAGGTTCCCTGTGAGTCTTTCACATAAGGGGCAATCTTTCATGAAGACTATTGGGGCAACTGCGCGAGCACTTTCGCTCAAACAGCACTTAACACTGGCGACCATCTTCGCGGTCGTCTGCGTTGGCACACCGTCAGTCGGTGGAGAAACGCCGAAGTCACTCACTGCGTCACCCGTCGATGCGCAACCATTGATTTTCGGGATGTCGACCGCTTTGAGCGGACCGGCCGCGGAACTTGGTATCAACATGCGACATGGGATCCTGGCCGCGTTTGATGAGGCGACGGCGAAAAATCGTCTTCCGTTCAACACGCTCGAGCTCATCGCCCTCGACGATGGCTACGAACCGGCCCGCACCGCTCCGAATATGCATCGACTGACCAACGAGCACAACGTGCTGGCAGTCGTCGGCAACGTCGGAACCCCCACTGCGATCACCGCGATCCCGATCGCACAGCAAACCAAAACACCATTTTTTGGTGCGTTCACAGGAGCCAGCGCGCTGCGAAAAGCAGATTCAGCCGACTATGTCATCAACTACAGAGCCAGCTACGCAGAAGAAACAGCCGCGATGGTCGATGCTTTGGTAGCCAAAGGCATCAAGCCCGAAGAGATTGGATTCTTTACTCAAAACGACAGTTACGGTGATGACGGCTTCTTTGGCGGCTTGGCTGCGATACGACGACACCAACCCGTCAAAGTATCCAGCGTTCCGCACGGTCGTTACCGTCGCAACACATCACAAGTCGAGGACGGACTCGCTGATCTGCTGATGCATCAGCCACTGCCAAAAGCCGTCATTATGGTTGGCACTTACGAGCCCTGCTCGAAGCTAGTTCGCTTGGCACGCATGAACGATTTCAACCCTCAGTTCCTAGCGGTCTCGTTCGTGGGCGCCGATGCACTTCAACGATCGCTCGGCGATCTGGCCAACGGGATCGTCGCGACACAGGTGGTTCCTCATTTCGATAGCGACCTCCCAATCGTCTGCGAATATCGCGACGCAATGCATGATTACGATCCCGATCTGCCGTTATCGTTCGTGTCGCTGGAGGGCTATGTCGTCGGACGAATCCTGATAAGGGCGGTCAATTCAATTAGTGGCGAGATCAGTCGGTCGTCCATCTTGACGGCCTTGGAACAACTCGGGCAATTCGACATCGGCTTGGGCACGCCATTGACGCTGGACGTCGAGGACCATCAAGCCAGCAGCAAGGTTTGGCCTGTTTTGATAAACGCTGATGGAAGCCAGTCACTCTCGTGGAAGGAACTGCTTCGTGAATAGTCTAAACGACGCCGATCATGGGACAACGAAACAACCGTCAAGAAATGCTCATGACGCTCAACGCCGAGTACGGTGGCTCAGTGCAACTGCGGTGTGCAGCGGCATTCTGTTCTTCGTCATCGCAACCGCTCTGTTGAATTGGCACGAAGACAGTCGCGCAAAAGCCAACGCTATCGAAGCCCAAGTCAACGAGGCGAGACTAGCGATGAGCCGAGCGACCGTCAGCCGCAATCACGAAGCAACCCAACTACTTTCGGAATCAACGGCGTTAAACAAGGACTTCTTGAACCGTCAATACGACAATTGGCGAGAAGAACTGTCACTAGTCCAAAACACCTGCAATTCACTCAATGCCGCTCTTTGCCTTCAAGGCGAAAAGCAGCTTCGAATCACAATGGAACCGCTGAAGGAATGGAGCATCGAAGCGGAAGCGTGGAAAAACCGACACACCTATCTCACCGCAACGGCTCAACAGCGATACTCCGAATTGAACTTGATCCTCGCTGAACTGCTGCAGACGGCTGAGAACCAACGTGGCATTCAACGCCTACGTTTGGCACTTGGACTGCGAAGTCATCTTTCAAAAACCCCCAAACCGATTGCGGACATCCTGAAGGACTGTGCCGGTTCGACGCTGACCAACCAACTCAGCGGCGATATCAAACAACTTCGTTTCTACCTCAGCCAGCTAATGACGACTCCTGATGTCGATGACTTGGCAGACATGAGCGAGAATAAAATTCGCCCGCTCTTGTTGCGACTAAAAGCATCAACTGAAGAAATTGGGAAGCTGGACGTGGTTCAGCAAATTGAAACCACCATTTTCAACCCACTGCCAAGCAACATGGCCGATAGCGGACAAACGGAAGATTCAAACCTTGAATCGCCCGGGCTCCTCGCCTTGCAATTTGCACTCGCGGAAAGCAGATCGGAGCGTCAGCGTCTCAGCGAACTCGCAACGGAGCATGCGAACGTGCTCGAACAAGAGCGAAGCAGGCTCGCGTTCGCCGGCACGACGTTGAAGAACCGATATGCAGAAAGCTTTGCCAGAGCAATTCGAAACGTCTGGAGGATCAACCTCGCCTCTGGGGCCATTTTGGGACTGGTGTTCCTCATACTCACCCGCAAGGTATCGCAAGACATCGCGATGCAGGTCGACGCGATTGATAAAACGGCAACCGACTTGGCGAACGAGCAACTGTTTCTTGGCTCCGTGCTATCCAACCTCCCCATTCCTCTTTACTGGAAAGACAAAGCCGGAGTCTACCAAGGATGCAGCCGCTCTTTCGCGGAATGGATAGGGCTGTCATCAGAAGCCGAAATCGTTGGCAAAACCGACATCGAACTTCCTTGGAAACCAGAAACTCGTGAACACAAAAATGTGCTCGAGGATTCGATCATGCATTTTGGAATCCCCATCAAGAACCAGGAGATGGCGAAGCAACGTTCCGATGGAAAACAGTTCATCGTCCTGGCTAGCAAGACACCGTTGTGCAATCTCAATAATGAAAGCGTTGGTTTGGTCGGAGCTTACATCGACATTACCGAGCGGAAAGCTGCGGAGGAACGGCTCAACGGTTTGGCCAAAATTCAAGCGGAGTGCCCGAGCGAAATTTACGTGTTCGACATGCGGACCTTTGAATTGCTGGAGGTCAATAATGCCGCCTGCCAAAATTTGCTCATTGACGAATCAGGGTACCGTGGCAAAACACTCTTGAACTTCATGGACGAATCCAATGGCGAGAGATTGAAAGAACATCTCAAACCGATCATCAACAGCGATGCGGTCGAAGCGGAATACGAGACTACTCATGTTCGATCCGACGGAACGCAATATCCCGTTCATGTTCGTACGCTCACGATCGAACACAAGTCCGAGCAGGTTTTCGTCGCCTGCGCGACGGACATGACGGTCTACAAGAAACTCGAAAACAAACTGCTTCAAGCTCAGAAGCTGGAGTCCATCGGACAGCTCGCTGCTGGTATCGCACACGAAATCAACACACCCATGCAGTGCATCGGCGGCAACATCGATTTCCTCCAAGAACATTCGGATCGTCTGCTGACTGTGGCTGATACGTTCCGAGGATTGCTGGAGATGAGTCCTGAGGAACGTGAAGATCGCCTAGAAAACGTGGCGAAGATCCTCGAAACAAATCGTTTCGACTTTATTCGTTCACAGTTCCCGATGGCGATTGAAGAGACCTCGACCGCGGCCAAACGAGTCGTCGAAATTGTCCGGGCGATGAGAGTCATGTCGCATCCGGGATCTCAGGTCAAAAGCGACACTGATATCAACACACTGATTCGTGATTCAAGCATTCTCAGTCGCAACCGTTGGAAGTGTGTCGCTGAAGTCGAGCTTTCGCTCGATAACGGCCTACCCACCATCGATGCCCTGCCGGCTGAACTCAGTCAGGTGTTCCTGAATCTGATCATCAACGCAGCCGACGCCATCGGTGAAGTGACTGACGATGGCTCTTCTGGACTGGGCAAAATTGATGTGAAGACACGATTCGATGAAGAAAACGTTTACATCGAAATTCGCGACAACGGGCCTGGAATGTCGGATGAGGTAAAGGCAAAAGCTTTTGAACCATTCTTCACGACGAAGGAGGTTGGCAAGGGCACCGGCCAGGGATTGTCAATCACTTACGACGTCATTACCAAACTGCATGGCGGAACGGTAGAGATTCAAAGTGATCTCGGCGAAGGAACTCTCTTCACGCTCTGTCTACCACGTCAAAATCATCGCCAGAAAGCGTCTGACAAACCAATCGCTGACGTAGCAGGAACGCTGGTCCCAAGTGAGTTTGCATCGGCTGTAGTTTGATTTGGGTGAGGGACATCCTCGCTAACTGACCCCAACGTGCAGCTGCCTCGCTGTATCAACGACCAAACAATTTGTCGATTCGCAGCTTCTCGAAGCCCTTGTTCAGACTGTCTTCGAGCTGTTGCTGGCCCCTACCAATTTGCTCCTGCAAGAAGTTCGCACCGGCTTCTTGAGCCGCACGTGTTCCCATATCAGCCACAATCCGCTGGATTCCTGACGAATCCAAACGAGGACGATCCAAGGTTCCGTTGACCGGAATGGTAATCGTTTGACCGGTCAGTGCACTCAAGTCGCTACCGATCCAAGAAGCGTCCAGCGGTATTTGGGCGATCAAATCTAACTGCCCATCCATCGTCACTCGGCCGCTGGTGGTCACCTTGGCTCGGTCAATTTCTAAAAGTAATGCACGGTGATCGACGACCCCACCGGCGACATTGAACTCAATCGTTTGTGCTGGCATCGTTATCAAGGTGCGACCACTGCGAGGTGGATTGGCTCGTGAACCCAACGCGGCAAGTGATTGCAACTGACGTGCACCCGCGATCACCTGATCGGCCAACGGTCCGGCGTTCATGCGAACTTGATCCACTTCCAACCGTCCTCGAATCGTCGATTGATTCGGGTTGTCAATCGAAACCATTCCTTGTTCCAGCGTTGCACTGAACGTTCCATCGACTCGAGCGGCATCCGCTGCGATCGGGGCAATGTACTTCAGCCACTGCCCGGTGATCTCAGGAGTGAGTTGGACATTCTTCGCGATCGGCCCCGGCTTCAAATCAATCCAAATAGCGGGGCGATAGTGAACATCTCCCGCCAACAAGAATCTGCCATTTGCAGCTGAATTGCTGTTCGCCACTTGATAGGTTGCGGGATCGTTAGGGTCATAATCCAACGGTGCGACAATCGGGCCATATTGTTGTTCCACGTAGCGACTGGCGCCGAGCACCGGAATGGTGCTCGGTGCGATGGAGACAACAGATTCAGTCATCTTGAATGGAACTTCTGCGGGTCCAAACCACATTCCCGCCGCGTCGACGCTTTCCCATCCCAAACTGCCGTCCACGTTGAAGGAAACTTGATCCTTAGGCCCTTGCACATACTGCAATTTCAAAGGAGTCGGGTGGACTCCCTCGGCAACGATCAATGTGCCAGTCAAATCGGTGAGTCGCCGCGCGACTTCGTCCATTTTGAAATTCGCGGGGCCTTCCATACGCAACGATTGCTGCTCGCCTTTCCAATCGACGGTTCCCGAAAGAGTCGTCGCGAACCAGTCGCCGGCGATCTGCATCGCTTTGGCCTGAAGCGATGATTCCTGCATGTTCCATTCAGCCCGACCATCAATGCGAAGATTGGGTTCGGCCCAAACAACACGCTTGGTGCTACTAAAATTGACAGATGTCGGCGGGACAGTCTCGACGAGTTCGAACTGTCGTCCGGTCAGATGCGAGTCGAGGAACAAGACCGCGGGGTCGCCGGTTGCCACGATGCTGCCTTCCATTTTCCCTCGCAGCAACCATTCACTGGATTCGGTGTTGCCTGCTCCCGTGTTGCGGAAAGCAACTTGTTGGACGGATCGCGATTTTGGATTGGATTGCGATAGCCGTGGATCCTGCGGACGAGTTGCCATTCGTTCCCGCACACTGCTTTGCAATCGTTCCAGTTCCGCTTGCCATGCAACTTCGATATCGGTCATCCCACCGATCCATTCACCCTGAATGGCGGCGGATGCGGCGTCCCCGGCAACCGTCATCGAACGAATGATCACGTCCTGCTGTGGGTAGCTCGCCTTGCCATCAAAATGCAGCTTCACGAGTTGCTGTTCCCAAACCTGCTCCGACAAGGGAACTTCCAGTTGTGTGATTTGGGCGTCCACCGATTCCAGCAACGCCGCACCGGACTGGCTCATGCCACCTCGAGCGTTGAACCGGAAACCGCCTTGAAGTGACTCATAACCGGTAGGCATCCAGGGTGCCAATGTCTGCGCGATTGCATTGAGTTGACCTTGTCCGCTCATTCGCAATGGAATCAATCGGTCGGCATCCAAACCAGAGATCGCCTGCACCAACTCGACGTCTGCCTCGAGACCGTCACCGAGAACATTCAGCTTTCCGCTGGTCAATTCCGTCAAGTGTCCACCACCACTCGATTGCCAACGCCCGGTCACGTCCAATTGCGACCGTAACGAGGAAGGTTGAAAGCTTTGTCCAGGAGTCAGCTCGATTGCCAATCCTGTCATTCGTCCATCCCCACGCAGACGCCACAACCCGTCGTTCTGAGCGTTCCATTGCAGCCCGCCTTGGACATTGCCTTCCAACCTTCGTTCGTCCAAGTCAATCAAAGGACGCAAGATTCGGGCAAGCTTTCCAAAGTTAATGTCCACATTCGCCGATCCGCTTCGCAAGTCGCCCTGGCCATTGATCGCCGCAAATGGGCTTTCGAGTTCAAATTGCTCGGCGAAAAGTCTTTGAGAATCGCTGGCAACGACCGCCAACACGTCGATGGGGGCAACTCGGACTTCGCCTCCATCGGATTGAGCCTGGATGACACCGCTGCGGATGACCAAGCGACGACGCCGGACGTTTTCGCCACCAAGAGCCGCGGACCGTCCGTTCGCGATGGGTTCGATCCGAGCCTCGACGATCCCATCGACCAACGTGACTCCGTTTCGCAAAGGCAACAACTCTGGCAATGCGCGTCGCAATCGTGGCAGGTTCACTTGAACCGTCGCGGTTGCGTCCACTTGGTTCAGCCAAGCCAATGGATTCGTTGACGTTCCCGCCAATGAAACCGAATCAGGGAATAATCCATTCATTTGCACGCTGGCGAAATCCGTCTTCGCAGCAATTTGCCGTGCGTTGACTCGTCCGCCGCGAATTTGCAAATCGCCGTCGAAAGTCGCCAACTCGTTGTCCCACAACTTCCGGCCGGTCTGAGCATCAGCCGCCACCAAGTTCCGAACATACAATTGACGCAAAACGAGATTGGGTTCTCCCGATCCGGTCAGAATCAGTTGTGTCTTCCCTGAGACGTCTCCTGTGATTGCCGTCGGCAATTCGCTGCTGGGGAAGCGTCGTTGAGCCAAGGTGAGAACGGAAAGCGGCAGTGAGTCGGCGTCGATTTCAACCGCCAACTGCTCGCCATCGGCGGAAACGTTGGCTGGATCCATCGCTAACTTAAGTTGTCCCGCCAGCGATCCGTCGCCACCGCCGGGTTGGCTCAAGACACCGTCAAAGGTGACATCTAGTAAAGAAGCATCGAGAATCGCGTTCGCGTGGGATTGGCTCAGCGTCCATGTTTGGTTGCTCGATGCATCGGTCGCCTGGATTGCGAGATCTTGGATTTTGACCGTGCCTCGCGGGATGAAGTTGGATGGTTCATCAGTCGGGACGAGAAGCTTTGCCAAATCCTGTTCGATCGAAGTGGTTCCATTATCAACAGTGCAAGATAGCTGTACCCCTCGGACCAGCACCTCGCCGAATTGTCCCGTTTGAGGATCGCCCGACCAAAGGTTGCTCAGTGAAATCGAAGTTTGCAAATCGTCAACAGTGATCTCGGATCCACCGGTGCGCCCGACCAGGTGCAAGCCTTGAATTTGCAGAGGCGTCAGCCAACCAAACTGCATCGAAGCAACGTCCGCATCCAAATCATACGAGTCAAGCGTTCGCACCAACAACGAACGTCCCATCGGCGAATGACTGATGAGACTGGGAAAAGCACCAATACCGAGAACAGCAAAAACGAAAAGCACCAAAACCAGTGTTCTTTTGCGTTGCAGTCGGCCCTGACGTCGGCTCCGAGTGCGAACTTCTTGCGAACGTTCCATGACACCCAATTTGGCATCGAGGTCGTAGTTCCGGCCCGCTTTGCGTCGCATCGCCATCGATTCAATCCATGAAAAGTAAGCTCGCATCCTCTTCCATTGTGGTGCGGCGTGGCTAAGCATACTCCTTTTAGACGAACGACCCCAAGAGACGTTTTTGAAACCATCGCCCGAGTTCAGCGTCGGCGGGAGTCCGTCGTCATCCGTCGTTGACCGATCAACAACGCCATCACGCTTGAACAGAACGAGTTCTCATCAAGTGCTCGGTCGGCGCATAAAAAAAGCTCCCGGAAAGTACGAGGTCCTAGGGGGGCGGAGGACAACGCGCTTCTGTTCCGGGAGCCGGTGGTCGGTTTGTTCGATCGAGTGAGCACATCCTTGTGATCACCAACCGAACGTCCGTCATTTCAAAATCCTAACAAGCGTTTCTAGGTCGATCCGTGACCATCCAAACGTCTTGAGAATCTCGCAGCCAATCTCTCAATCAAAAACTAAAAGACGACCGATGCGAGATGCGATTTCAAAACTTCGCACGTCGCAATCGGACCGGGTTGGAGGTCCGTTTGCGACGATGGGGGCAACTTAGCGGGGGCCGCTTTCATGGGTCAAGCCGAGTTCGTAAAAACTCTTTCAGGTTCTTGATGGTCCTTTGACTCCGAGTCATTTTGGTCCCGAGAATCGTTTAGAATCAGCGTGAAAACTTTATCGATTTTCTTTTCACTCCCGTCAAAGCCAACTCCTTCCATGCAGTTCTCTTCACATTCCAACACCGAGAAAAATTCACAGGTTTCTACGGGTGATCCCTCATCTGCCGCGTCACGTTCCGCCGAGTTGCGTCATCACTCTGCAGCAACATCGGATCACCGAGGCTTGATCAACGCGACTGGCTCAAGTGCTTCGATTGGTCAATTGCTAGCAAACCTCGTTCGTCGCTCATTCTGTCTCGTGCCGGTCGTCATGTTGCTGGCCTGCGCTGGCTGCCAGCCTCCTGCGGACTCGTCAGCCGACTCAGGCAACAAAGAGTTGCACTTCGCGGTCATCCCCAAAAGCACCACTCACATTTTCTGGCAATCCGTCAAACACGGCGCAGAGCAAGCCGGCGAAGAAATCGGTGCGAAGATCACCTTCCGAGGCCCATCGAAAGCGAACGACCGCGATGAGCAAATCAATGTCGTTCAAGGATTCCTGAATGCTCGCGTCGATGGAATCTTGCTCGCCCCCTTGGATGCCGACGCGCTGGTTCGTCCCGTGAAAGAAGCGAGCCGAGCTGGTGTGCCCGTTGTGATTTTCGACAGCGGATTGAACACCGACCCTGGCGATTTTGTTTCCTACGTCGCAACCGATAACTTCGAAGGCGGCAAACTGGCGGGCGAGGCGATGGCAAGCGCCTTGGGAGAAAAGGGCGGTGACGTGATCTTGCTGAGGTACGAACAAGGCAGTGAAAGCACTCATCAACGCGAAGAGGGTTTTCTGTATTCCATCGCCGAGTACCCAAACATCCGAGTTTTAAGCAGTGACCAGTACGCTGGCACCACCACGGAATCCGCCATCGACAAAGCTCAGGCATTGCTGAACCGGTTTGGCGATGAAGTCGACGGAATCTGCACCGTCTGTGAACCAACTGCCGAAGGAGCCCTGCGTGCTCTCCGCGAAAGGAACTTGGCCGGCAAGGTCAAACTGATCACGTTCGACAGCAGTGACTCGCTAAGAGAATCCCTTTCGGCCGGCGAAGTGAACGCGATTGTGCTGCAGGACCCGGTCGCGATGGGCTATCAGGCGGTCAAAACGATTGCCGCTCATCTTCGTGGCGAAACACCGGAACAATTCATTGATACTGGTGTTTTCGTCGCGACGGCAAACAATCAAGACGACGAAAACATCGCTCGGCTCCTCCGTCCGGCGGTCTCAGGAGAGTGAATTTGACTGACACAGGTGCATCTACGGGTCGTAACCCGACAAAAATTGCGTTCCCGCCGCATCTGATCAGTGTTGCAAAGGACAAGTTGAGGATAGACTTCCGGGCATGAACAGAATGAGAAATCAACGCCCACCGCGTACAGGACGCGGATCACGACCAGCTCGCTTCGAAGAACCGGTCGACACAATTGCTCTGCTAGAATCCGTTGGACCGGTGGAAACCCCGCCAGAGATGGATTCCTTTGACGAATTGGATTTGTCGCCGATCATGCGTCGAGCGGTCAAAGACGCGGGATTCACAACCCCGTCGCCCATCCAGGCCGCATTGATCCCGCACGCTTTGAATGGCAAAGACGTGATCGGCCAAGCTCGGACGGGAACCGGCAAAACTGCCGCGTTCAGCATTCCGATCCTCGAACAGCTCGATTCCCTAGAAGATTGTCGCGACCCGCAAGCGATCGTGATCGTCCCGACTCGCGAATTGGCTGACCAGGTCGCCGCCGAAGCCGAACGGCTCGCTCGTGGAGTTCCGACGGAAATCGCCGTTTTATCCGGCGGCAAAAACATGAACCGCCAGCTACGCCAGCTGGAAAATGGCACTCAGCTCGTCGTCGGCACCCCCGGTCGTGTACACGATCACCTGCAACGAGGAACACTGCGAACCAACAACGTGTGGTGCGTGGTCCTGGACGAAGCCGACCGTATGCTGGACATCGGATTCCGGCCGCAAATTGAGCGAATCATGCGGAAGTGCCCGCGGAACCGGCAAACGCTGCTGCTGTCGGCAACGCTTCCTCCGGTCGTTCGCCGCTTGGCCGAAAGCTACATGCACGAACCGGTCGTGATTGACTGTTGCCGAGACGAGATGGCTGTCGACACGATCGAGCAGCGATACTTCACGATCGCTCAAGACGACAAAGTCAAACTGCTAGAATCGCTTCTGAAACGCGAAAAACCTGAACAAGCGATCATTTTCTGCCGAACGAAACGCGGAACGGATCGCCTACATCGGAAGCTCTCTCATGAATACGGTGGAGCTTGCGGTGCGATTCACGGCGATTTGCAGCAACGCGAACGCGACCGAGTCCTCCAAAAACTTCGCGATGGCAATCTGAAATTCCTCGTTGCGACGGACGTTGTGGGACGCGGAATTGACATCAGTACGATCTCACACATCGTCAATTTTGATGTCCCTCAAGATTGCGACGATTACGTCCACCGTGTCGGCCGAACTGGCCGGATGGGCCGCGACGGTGTTGCCTACACGTTCGTCGTTCCTGGAGAAGGCGATATTCTGACCAGCATTGAGCAACGCATCAATAAATTGCTGATTCGGGACAAAATGGAGGGTTTTGAATCGCCCGCCGAGAAGGCTGCAGCGGTTGCCGCGGCGGCGCCCGAGCCAGAGAAAGAGCTACGTCGCACCCTCAATCCTATGACGCGAAAACGCCCTCGCCGGCGTTGATTTCGTTCAGGGAACTTTTTTGCAGACCCAACGTCCAACTTGACGCAAGATTGTGTCGATTGTGACGGCTGTGAGTTGCGAGACCTTTGACCCACCGTTCCCGCCCCCTCCTGTGGGTGTAATTCTTGGGTCGCTTTCGTCATCAGAACCGGTGCAATTGGCACATTTATCCCGCGAGAGAACGCTGCGGTAAGTCGCGACGACGCAAAAATTTGCGACGTTATTTACCCCAACTATACTCGTCGGACTGATCGCGCGAGCCACGCCCCAATTGCCCGACATTGACGTCGGTGCGATCCCCAGCAACGCCGTGAGATCAGCCTTGTCATCCACGACTGATCTTTGATTGGCCGCAATTCCGCGGTCCGTTGAAGCTCCGAGATTCACAACAAGTTCGGCGGATTGGGTTGGAAATTGGCTGTTTCGGAAGCCAACCAAGACCCAATCTCTGGTCTGCCTAGAAGGTTCGGTCTATGACCTCGCGTCAGCGAAACACAGTGTCTCCGTCCACGGAAAATGCCTCCTCCCGCGATCGTGCGCCATCGGTGCCAGCTCGTCGTCGGTCCAAGACGTCCAAACGCGGAGGCGAAAGTCGCCAACAGCGTCGACGTCACTTGGTCGAGACGCTCGAAGCTCGGCAGTTGCTGGCTGGGCCACAGCTCATTGGGGTTCAACCCAATGAGGGCGACTTAATCGACGATGGTGCCGTCCGCCAAACCGCCCCTCGCGTGTTGACGTTCCGTTTCGACGAGAACCAACAGATCGACCCAACCACGCTGGGCGGCGTTGAGATCAGTCGCGCCGGTGGCGATGGCGACTTCAACGAAAAGATCGTGATCGAACCGGGTTCGATCACGTTGGGCGATCCCAACGAAAACGAGATCATCGTTCGCTTTGCCGAAAACCTGCCGGACGATGACTACCAAATCAAACTGTTTGGTTACGACAATCCCGATGAAGACATCGTCGGCATTCGCAACTTGAACGGGGAACTGTTCGTTCCAAACGAAGCCGGTGAGCGTGTCCAAACAATCGACTTCGATTTGGACCTGGGTGCACTGATTGAATCGGTCGTGCCGCAGCCGGTTGTTCGCAATGCTGATGGCAGCCTGACGCAGAACCGCAACGAAATCGTTGTTTACTTCAACGAAGATCCGTTGTTCGTCGAAAACGATGCCAACGGCAATCCAACCACACGATCGGCCGAAAACCCTCGTTTCTATCAGTTGCTGCTGACCCAAGACACGGTTCGCACCACCGACGATGTCGTCTATCAACCCGCCAAGGTTGTTTACGACCAAAAAACTTTCACGGCTCGTTTGTTCTTCGATACGGACGACATCAACGATCTGAAGTTCGAGCAAGCTGTCCTGACCGCTCAGGACGCATCGCAACTGGCACAGCTCGAGGCCGCCTTGGTCGCCGGAACGCCTTCGGTGGCCGAAGCCGAAGCCAACTTGGCCGCGTTCAAAGACTCATTCGCTGTTCCCGTCGGTGGCGGCACGTTCCGACTGCGTATTGGCAATGCCATCAGCAGCTCGGCTGAACTGCAGCTGCAACCCGCTGAAGTCATTCCTCGTCCGTTCACCAGCGTTGCTCTGGACAACAGCGGCAGCGAGTTCTTGATTCGATCGTTGTTGCTCGGCGAAGACCAACCCGAACGAGCCGTGACGTTTGTCAATTCCGCCGCGGGTGGATTGGCAGTCAGCCTGGACGCCAACGGTCGCGTCGTGGTCGACTTTGGTGGATCCACACCGACGGTCAACGATTTGCGAGTCGCAGTGGCAAGCACGCCCTCGGTCGCCGGCTTGGTTGAAGTGGACCCCAACAGCTTTGGTTCGCTCGCGTTGCCATTGAGCTTGACCAACAAAAGCGATTTCAATTTGGTCGGTTTGGGCGGCACGCTCACGACCGCGTACAACCTTGGCGAACTCGGTTCGACCGGTGAGTTGTCCAGCGTTCTGATCCGCGAATCCATTTCGCCGATGCCGTTTGATTTGGATCTTCCCGGTGGGAATGACGATCCAGGGCACCGCGAAGTCGACACCGCTTTCCAAGGTCACCTCAACCCGTTGTTCGGTGCTGACTCCGTCGATGGCATCACCGAGATTGCCTACAACTTCGAGTCTAACGTCGCATCGACCGGCGGCACAACGTTCAGCAACCAAATCACCGAACGCCAACGTCAACGCGTTCGCGAAGTGCTGGACCTATGGTCCGCAAAGATTGGTGTGCAGTTCCGCGAAACGGTTTCGGAAGGCATCACGTTCGCCGTCGGCGACAACGCTCGTTTGGCGAGCTCGGTCAGCTTCAACGTGATCAACGCGAATGTTCGTGTTGACGAAACGTTTGCTGATCCAGCGATCGTCTTTAGCAACCAAGTCACATTCGGCACGGCTTACGGCGAAGACTTCACTCGCAAAGCAGCCGCCGGCGTCGGTTTGTTACTCGGATTGGAATTCGCACCTGAATTGCCACCGGAGACATTGCTGAGCGGTTCGTTCGCATTTTTGAACGACACAATCAATCCAGAAACCGAAGCCGACCTGAAGGATCTGGAACCAGTCTTCCCGGGCAACGCAGATGTGTTGCACGGCCAGTACCTGTATCAACCTGACAGTGTTGATATCGACATGTACCGGTTTGAGGTCAACCTCAACGATGCTGATCGATTGGGAACGTTGACCGTCGAAACTTTCGCGGAACGCCTGGCTCAATCCAGCTTGCTCGACACGACGTTGACGTTGTTCCAGGAAGTCCCCGCATCGGCAACTTCCGACTTCGACTTGGGTCCATCGTTGTCGGTTGAGTTCTTGGCCGTCGCGGCTGGTGCCGAAGGCAATCAAACTCGAATCGAATTCGTTCAAAGCGACCGCGCCGCCAACGATGATGCAGTCCGCGTGCTGCGTCGAACCGGTGATGACGGCCAATTGTTGGACAACGTCATCCTGCTGGACGTCCCCCGTCGCAGCAGCGTGGGTGAAGTTCCGGTGTCCGCATTGATCGATGCAATCAACAACGACCCGTTTGCTTCATCGCTGGTTCAAGCTCGCTTGGTCGAAGGTAACGACACAACCGACATTTCACGACCGAATGAAGTCCTGGACTTCTCGCCCATCAGTCTCGCTGGCGGTGGTTTGGAACAGCTCAGCCGCAACGACGACTACTTCAGTGAAGACTCGTTCCTCACCGCATCCTTGGGAGCGGGAACCTATTACATCGGTGTCGCCGCAAGCGGAAACGATGAATACAACCCATTGATTCCTGAAAGTGGTTTCGGCGGGCGAACACAAGGTGAATACGAACTTCTCGTCAAGTTCGACCCCAACGTCGATGAAGTCAACGTGCTTCGCGACATGGACCTCGAAGGCAACAATGCCGGCGATCGAATTGGTGTTCCCGGAACGCCACTCGATGGTGACGGTGACGGAGCCGCTGGCGGTTTGTACCAGTTCTGGTTCCAGACTCGTCCTGAAGAACGAATCTTGGAATTCGAACTGACCGGCAACTCGATCACGCCTCACCAAACGATTGAGGTCATCAGTGGAACGGGTGCTCGTCGGGTTTATGAATTTGTGCCGATCGGACAAAGCTCGACCGTCCCAGGCAGCGTCGTGGTTCAGTACAACGCCACCGTCGGTGCGGGTTCCCCCGCAGCGGGCTTGGCGAACGAATTGGCGACCTCCATCAATCTTTTGACGGGTGTCACCGGCGTATCAGCCGAGGTAATCGGATCGGGTGAATTGGTCCAGTTGTCGGGCGAACGTTCCGTCGAAACGTCCACCAATTTCCGCGGCATGACCATTCATGGTCGCACGATTTTCGTCGATAAGATGGGCGCGGCTCAGGCCGACGGCAGCATCGATTCGCCGATCAACAACATCGCCAGCGACGATGTGCTCAGCGCGTTTTCGGTCGCTCGATTTGGTGACCAAGTTCGCATCGTCGGTAACGGCGGTATCGATGGCGACATCGAAACCGAAGCGGACAACTTCAGCTATCAATTTGGCATCACCGAAACCGGTGGCCAAGTGCTGGAAGACGGCCGCAACATGGAAGTCCCGCAAGGCGTGACAGCTGTCATTGACGCGGGCGCCGCACTAAAATTCCGCAGCGCTCGCATTGGCGTCGGCAGTAGCAGCTTGCAAATCGACCGCAGCGGATCCTTGCTGCAAGTCTTGGGCACACCTCGATTGGTTGAATTGTCGACCGACAATGACGTCAACGATCCGGCATTCGATCCCACAACAACTCTGTTGACGCACGTTTCCGATGCGACCTCCGCGTATGACAACGGCAGCGTGATCCTGACCAGTATGCGAGACCGTGGTGTGGATGTCGCTGCGGCTGGCATCGCTCCGGCAGCGGGCCCTGGCGACTGGGGCGGAATCGTCTTCCGCAGTGACTTTGATGCGGTTCAAGGTCGAAGTTCGTTGGAAGACGAAGGCATCTTCGTCGACCGTGTGAACCACGCAGAAATTCGCTTCGGCGGTGGCAGCAACTTGCTGATCGATTCGGTTCAGCAGTTGGTCAATCCGATCACCATGATCGGTCGACGTCCTACGATTTCGTTCAACGACATCACTCGCAGTGCTGATGCTGCGATCAGCGCTTCACCGGACACCTTCGAAGAAACCACTTTCCAAGGTCCTAAGTTCCAAGTCGCTGGACGTTTCATCGCGGATTACGACCGCGTTGGACCGGACATCTATTCGAACCAATTGATCGATAACAGCATCAACGGTTTGTTCATTCGTGTTCAAACCACCGCGAACCAACCACCTCGTGAGTTGACCGTTGCCGGTCGATTCGACGACATCGATGTGGTTCACTACTTGGCTGAAAACCTGTCGATCGTCGGTACCCCCGGCGGTAGCATCGAAGACGGCATCCGTCCCGATTTGACCAGCTCGGCCGGCAACGTGAATCTCGGCGGCAACTTGGAGCAAGGCACCTACAACTATCGCATGACGTTCGTCGACGTGTTCGGCTTTGAGTCAGCGGCTAGCGATCCGAGTGGCGATTTTGCGGTTCCGTCGACATTGAGCGGATCGTCGATTGAACTTCGCAATCTGCCCGCCATCGGCGGTGTCAGCAACTTCGTCGCCCGTCGTTTGTATCGCAGCATCCCGGGCACGAACGACTATGTCTTCGTCGCTCAGCTGGATGCGACACGTCAAACCTTCGTTGACACTGGCGAACAAACTGCTGCCAACAGCACACTGCTCGATCCAGATCTGGATGGCGTTCGCGGTCGTTTGGACGCTTCGCTTACCATCGATCCCGGTCTGATTGTCAAGCTGAACGGAGCACGCATCGAGCTTGGCCACGGCACTCAGTTGTTGGCCGAAGGCACGGCACAACGCCCGGTCATCTTCACCAGCTTGCTGGACGATCGTTTTGGTGCTGGTGGAACGTTTGATACCAGCAACGACGCGGCAACTGGCACGGTGTTCGATCCCGATCGCGGCGATTGGTCCGGCATCTATGCAGGTCCAAACTCGCATATCAGTCTTGATTCAGCGACGATCGCGTATGCCGGTGGCGTGAGCTTGATTCCCGGTGGTGAAAGCCGCGGCTTCGTTCCATTGCAGCTGCAACAGGCTTCGGCACGCGTCGTGAATTCGCGGTTCGAATTCAACGACGACGGGCAAGATGGTGCGGGCGATGTCGGTCGATTCGGCCGACCAGGCGTTACGCCTTCCACGATTCACGTTCGTGGCAGCCAGCCAATCATTGTTGGCAACGATTTCGTCGACAACCGCGGCAGCATCATCGACATCGACAGCAACTCGATGACAGCCGAACGCATCATCGACCTTGGTCGCCAAACCGGTTCAGTCGATAACTTCGCCGAACTGGACGACAACTATGGTCCATTGATTCGCGAAAACCGCTATGAAGTGGTTGCCAATGCAGCGGCGGGTGAACGCCAGCTAAGCGGCTTGGAAATTCGCGGTGGCCAACTGACAACCGAAAGCATCTGGGACGATACCGATATCGTTCACATGATCTTCGACAGCATCGAAGTCGGAAACCTTCACTCCACTGGCGGACTGCGTCTGTTCAGTCGTGCGGAAGAAAGCTTGGTCGTCAAGCTTTCCGGAAGCGGCACTGCATTCAGCCCAACAAGCGGAACCGGATTGACCGCGACGGGAACGATCGGCGACATCGACGATCGCATTGGCGGTACGGTCCAAATCATCGGGATGCCTGGATCACCAGTGGTCTTGACCAGCCTTGCGGACGATACCGTCGGTGCGGGTCTGATGCCAGATGGCACGGCGTTCTTGGACACCAACGGTGATTCCTTCGCGAGCCGTCCCGACACCAATGATTGGCGAAGCATTCTTTTCGACGAGAATTCGAATTACACAAACATCGAGTTCATCCTGGAACGCGAACTGAAGTCGGAAATCAGCCCAGGCCTGAATGGCTCGGTTGTCACCGCTCAAGCTTTGGGAACCCTTGCTCCGAACGAGTTGTTCAGTGACGAACAGAATCGCTTGGGCTTCGAAGTGGAAGGTTTCCTTTCGCAAAGCAACGATGTCGATACCTATGCATTCACGGGCGAAGCAGGAACTCAGATTTGGGTCGACCTCGACCACACATCGTTCACGCTGGACACCGTGTTGGAAATCCTTGATCCCGACGGAAACGTTATCGCTCGCAGCGACAACTCCTTCGACGAAGTCAATGGCGACGCAGAAGTGGCCATCCTCGACCCAAGTGCTGAAGGCTTGGCCGGATCGCTTCAAGCGAATTCGAACTTCGATGGATTCATGGACTACGACACGGTCAATCCACGTGATGCCGGTCTACGAATCACGCTGCCAGGACCTATTGGCAACTCGTCGAATTACTTCATCCGAGTTCGCAGTGCGGCAGTCAATCCAGACGACGCCGAAGGCGGCCTGACCCGTGGTGGCTATCGTTTCCAAGTTCGCTTGCGTGAAGAGCAAGAGTTCAGCGGCAGCATGGTTCGCTTCGCAGACATTCGATATGCGAACAACGGTATTCACGTCCGCGGTGCCATGGCGAATTCGCCACTTTTGGGTGAAGCACAAGAGAACGAGCAGTTTGGCAACACGTCCAGCAACGACATCGCGGTATCCGATCTGGATACGCCTGGCCAACGAGCACAGTACCTCGGCAACACCTTGGAAAGTCGCAATGGCGTGCTCAGCGTCGGCGGCTCATTGGACACCGTCGCAGACATTGACCATTACCAAATCGATGTGCTCGGATCACAAGGTGCGGTCAGTCGTGACACGTTGATCTTCGACATCGACTATGCCGATGGCTTCAATCGTCCCGACACGATGCTTTCGATCTTCTACGATCCCGATGGCGAAACAGGCGATGCTCAACCACGATTGGTTGCGATTGGCAACGACAGCAACATCTTGGAAGACCAAACCATCCAGGGCGACTCGCCAATTGATCTGTTGCAGCGAGGCAGCATCGATAACGGGGACGCTTACATCGGTCCTCTCGCGATGCCAGGTGGTGACGGAACGTACTACGTGGCCGTCACGGGCGAAGGAACAACACCGGATGTCTTGTCCGATCCGTTGGTCCGGTTGGAACCAATTGATTCCATTTTGCGAATTGTTGATGACCAAATCGCCAACAGCATCCAAACAACAGCAGACGCACCGGTCGAACCATTCTTCATCGACACCAGTGTCTTGCCGTTCGGTTGGTCGACGACACTCGATCGTGCACGTGATGTTGGGCACAACTCCAAGCAAACCTTCAACGGTTCGCGAAATGTGGACTTGTTCCCTGATAGCGTTCAATTCGAATCAGAATCCAATAACTCGTTGCTTGCTGCGGACGACCTCGAAGCCAACCTCGGCTGGAGTCTAAACGACGACCCCAATGTCGGGAACTTCTTCGGCACAAATACCTCGCAGCAGCTCCCACACACCAAGGTGTTCGGGACCACGGTCAACGAAGTGGTCGATGTGTACCAATTCGTTGTCCCTGTCGATGGCTCACGAGTCATCTTGGACGTCGACAATGGTTTCATTCCATTTGCCTATGACACCAACCCTGGCTTCGGCGGCATCGACGTCGATCCAGACATCGAAGATTTCGAAAGCGACAGCGTCGACTTGAAGTTGCAGTTGCTGGATGCCTTCGGCACCGTGATTGCGACGAATTCATTCGCGCCAACCAGCTACGGTGCTTTGGGAAGCACGAGCGACCCATTGAGTCTGTTCAGCGAAGACCCCTACATCGAAACGTTCTTGCAAGCGGGTGTTTACTTCGTTGCCGTCTCGCCCGAAGCAACCGCCTACGACCCAGCGAACCAAGTGTTCTCGTTGGACGTTGCGGATCGCCCACAGCAGGGCACCTATGAACTCAACGTTTCGGTCGAGGACCATGTCACCAGTGGTGGCGACCCGAACAATCAATCGCTGTACTTTGATCGTTCCGAGATTCGCGGCGATTTGGACAGCGTTGCGTTTGACCTGACGGGTTACAGCGACGCTGACCAACCTTACCTGTACTTCGATTACTTGCTCAGCGACATTGGGGATGACGAAGTTCGCGTCATCGCTCGAAGTGACCAACAGGGCGACACCGTTTTGGCGGGCAATGCTGCGGGCATCGCTGGTACCAACGGCTCGTTGTTGCAACAAGACGCCTTGGAAAACTGGTATCAGGCTCGACTGGACCTGGGAGAATTCGCGGGTGACTCCAACGTCATCATCCGCTTCGAATACGACACCGACCTAGCTGCCGGTACCGGTCCGGTCTTCGGTGGAGAAGGCCTGTACCTCGACAACTTCATCGTCGGCTTCGCAGAGCGTGGTGAGTTGGTTGTCGGTGCTGCATCAGGCCGCACTGGATTCACCGGACAATCGCAGTCTGTCCTCGGCGAATACCAACTTGAAATCCGCCCTGGTCAGGAATACACATCGACGACTTCGGCAACGACTCAGACTCCAACGGCCTCGTTTGATACAAACGAGCGACTGGCACGGACGATGACGATTGTCGCTCCTCACCCATCGCAATTGAGCGACGGTGACACGTTCACCATGTCGGACAACGTCCGCAGCGTGACGTTTGAATTCAACAGTTCCGGATCGGTTCTGGCTGGTAACATTCCCATCAATATTGTTGGCGTGACCACCCAAATCGAAGTGGCGGAACGAATTCGAACAGCGTTCAACCTTCCAGCCGTCCAGGCCTTGATTCCGATTCAAGCAACGGATTCATCGGGTGATACGACCGGTGGCAACAATGACATACGGATCAATTTGTCCGCTGCCGTGGTTGGTGATTTCTACAAGGTCGACAGCGTCGCAGATGTGCCGGACGCGGCCGATCCAATCGTGCCGGCAGGAACTCCTTTCCGCTTGCCAGCGATCTACACCGAGTTCATTGGCGACCAAAATGTCCAGCGTCGACAAGACCAATTTTTCATCGACTCAAACAAAATCAGCGACGTTCACGCGATTGGAATTTGGAGCGAACCAGGCGACCGGGGCGTTGATCCCCAAGACATCAAGACGCGTTCGCAATTCGCGTTGGACCTTGGGAACTTCTTCGGATTCAACAACGATGGTTTCTTTGCGGGAGAGGAAAATCCTTACCTGCAACAGCCTCCGATTGGCAACACGACACCGGGCGGTGTCCGCAATCTGCCCACGTTGAACAACTCCGTCATCGGTGGTTTGGCTCCTTCGGTCACGATCGTAAACAACACAATCGACAGTGCTGGCTATTCCGCGATCAAAGTGGATGGCGAAACACGACCATGGCAGATTGATTCGTTCTTCAGCGGTGACTTCCTCGGCGACATCGGCTTCGGCGACTTCATCGCAGATGGTTTGACGATGACCATCGACGCCGCAGGCACTCGTGTCACATTCGAATTCGAAGACATTGGGGGTGGCGTCGTGCCAGCCGGTGGTAGCGGTGTGATTGGTGGTGACGGATACGTTGATGGTCACGTGCCGATTTACATCCGCCATACGGGTCAACTCTACAACCCGCCAACGATTCCTCAGGCGGCACGCCGTGACTACGCTCACACCCGTCACGAAGCGATGATGGCAATTTATCAAGCCATCCAGGGCAGCATTTTGATGACCAATGACCTGGTTCAATTGGTTCATCCAACAATCGGGCCATCCATCCAGTTCGGCGATGAACTGGAAGAGAATCGCTACCTCAGCGACATCTCGTTCCCGACCGCAACGGTGTTCCTGGAAGGTGTGACTGGGATCTATTTCGACACTTCGTTCGCCAAAGGCGGTGGAAACCCATTCGTTGCCAGCCCAGCGGCCGTCGCGGAAGCTCCACAACCTTTCTCGCGAATCGTCAACAACACGATCTATGGTCAGGATGGAACTGAGTCGCAGTTCTCCCAGGCCGCGATCATCGACGGCGTCGATGGAGACGACACCATCAGCGGTGCTCGTGACACGAAGGTTGGCCAAGCCCACAACGGTGCCTACATCACCGACGGAACGATCGGCAATGGCAACTCGTTGCTGACCGCTCAGCAAGACGTTGACTTCTATGAAGTCGAACTTCGTGCGGGCGATCGTTTGACGGTCGACATCGACACGTTGGCAGCCGCCTTGGACATTCCCGAAGGCCCCGATTTGGTCCTGCGACTGTTCGACTCGAACGGCGTTGAAGTGGCATCCAATGATGCCGCCGCAGCTCCGTCTTATCTCGAAACGGCAACGGATCCAACACAGGAAGACACCTTTGTCGACACGGGTATCGATCCGGTCGACACTGCCGACGATACGCAGCCGAACCTTCGTGCGGTCGATCCATTCCTGGACTTCACCGCGACGGCCAAAGGTACCTACTACGTTGCTGTTTCGTTGCAATCCAACGGCGAATACGACCCGAACGCATTGTCTGGCCGCGCCAAAAGCAACGACATCACCGGCAACTACACCATCGCAATCGAAGCTTATGCGGCTCGCGATTTCGTGCTGAGCATCGACGACCAGAACCTGGCCCGAAACACAGGCAACTTGGGATCGACCGGTGATGATTTGATCGGCACCTCGGTCGTGATCACACAGATTCCTGATCGTCAGGACGGATTCGTTGCTCCTAACAGCACAAACTCGATTCGGTTCCTATTCACGGATTCCGTTGGTGGCATCCGCACAAACGACAACGGCGAAACAGTTGTCAACGTTCCGTTGCAACCTGGCGATGGTTTCCGAACGCCGGAAATCATCTCTGCACTGCAAAATGCGATCAACGGAGCAGGAGTTGTCGACAACCCGACGCTGACCAGCCCTCCATTGCCCAACAACGAATTTGACAATGGTCCCGATGACGATGACATCGGTGCTGTTGCGGGCCCAATCACCCGGGTCGAAGCACTCGCTCTCGGCGGACTTGCCGGCAGTGCAGCCGGATTGGAACGTTTCAACTTCTCGATTCCGTTCCCATTCGGAACGGGCAGCGACTTCCAATACGGATTTGGCCACGACCGAACAAGCGAAGTCGACAGCTTGGGATTTGCTGGCACGACAACGTCAGGGCTCGGCACAACCGAACTCTACCTGCTGATCAAGAACGCAGCGAAGGTCGAGATCATTCCACCAGAAGGCGGCACGACTCCGTTGCGAATGGACCCTCAACCAGGTGTTGAGATGGACCAATTGCTACCTGAAACAGGTGTGATGTTGACCGGTGGCAGCAGTGCGACCTTGATCAACAACGTCTTGTCGAACTTGAACCAAAGCATCGTGGTCGAGGAAACCCAATTCCGCGGTTTCAGTCACCCAACCGATCCGGATGAACATATCAAGCCATCCGAAGTCGTTGTCACAAACAACCTGTTCCAGCACGACCAACCACAAACGACTGTGTTCCGTCAGAACATCAACAGCGTTAACAATGGTGGCGTTGGACTGACGACCGATGGTGCCACCGGCCCTAGCAGCGTCAACGGCGGCACCGATGACTTCAACATCACGTTGGGCAACAACGATGCTCTGTTCGTTAACGCCAATGGTGACAACTTCATCCCAGCGTTGTTCTCGCTGGCGATCGACAGTGGTGCGAGCTCGGTGGTCGAACGTGACGCATTTGGTGGCGTGAAGGAAAGCGTTGGTCTGGGTACCAGCAACATCCTGGCACCAACCCGTGACGGAAACGGTGTGCTGCGTGCGGACAACGATCTGGCAGCTCCTCCATCCGGTGTCGGCGGAAGCTTGTTCATCGACCGCGGTGCAAACGAACTGGCCGACTTCAACGGCCCGGTCGCAACGTTGCAGGACCCGCTCGATAACGATGCCGAGGGTCGTGACGGCGATAGCTCCGACAGCTTCCTGCGATTGACGGGCGGCAACCAACAGAAATTCACCATCCAACTGCGTGACACAGGTGACTCGTCCAATCCATTCTCCGGAATCGGAATCGATGATGACACCGTCGTGGTGGCTGCGATCAACGGCTTGCGTCCCGTGGGCGCCAACGTCGCGGTCTTCGAAAATGAAAAGTTGTTGACCGAAGGCATCGACTACACCTTCGATTACGACGAAACAAGCAACCTGATCACGCTGACTCCGCTTGCCGGTGTTTGGCGAGAAGGAAACGCTTATAGCATCTCGTTGAACAACCGTGACCGCAGCGTCATCGTTGCTCCCGATCCAAGCGAAGTGCGTGATGGACAACAAGTCAGCATCACTGACTCGGACGGAGGCACGGTCGTCTTCGAATTTGAGTCGGGCTACCAACTGTTCTTGCCTGAAACGTTGACGCTGGTCGTCCCGGAAGTTGGCATTGATGCAGGCGGTCTCAGCGATGGCGACTCGTTCCGTATCGGCGATGGCGAAAACGACACCTTGGTGTTCGAATTCGATCGCGATGGAACCGTCTTGGGCAATGCGACTCCGATCATCCTTCCCGATACCCAGGTCGACACACCAGAAGGTCGCCAAGAAGTGCGTGAGCGTATCGCTCGCGACATCGAAACGGCGATCAACACGGCACTTGCCGCCAATCCAAACTTCGAAGTCGAAGTCGTCGTTGATGGCGATCGAGTCATCCTTGGTGCTCCTTCGGGATACACCGTCGACACCTCGGCAGGTGGCATGGAACAGGATGCCCGTACGCTAGCCTTGCAAGCACCTCGTGCTGGCACCGCGTTTGGTGGCGTTCAAGTCGGTGACACATTCATCGTCAGCAATGGCAATGTGACTCGCACCTTCGAATTCACCGAAGACGGAACACTCAGCGATCCATCGTTCGTTCCTGTCGTGATCACGGTCGCTCCAAACGAGTTGACCTCCATCGAATTGGCTCAGGTCATCGCGGACACATTGTCCAACTCGGCACTCGGATTGGTTCCGACTGTCGTCGATGATGCGGTTTACCTGAATTTGCCTTCGGCTGGTTTCGTCAACATCAGTGCTGGCCAACTGACCGCCATCGGACTCAGCCGTCCGATTAGCGACGGCGACATCATTCGCGTGACTGAAAGCCCCGCAACGGTTTCAACGTCGATCGAATTGGGCACCGCCTATCCAGCCGGTTTGGCCGTGTCTGATTTCGGTGCAACTCTGGACAACAGTGTCTTCGTTCTACAAACGAGTGCTGGCGATCGAGTTCGAGTTCAAATCGACGCCTCCGAAAACGACTTGATCCCGACTCCAGGCAGCTTTGCTCTGGACATCACCGAAACGGTCACCGACGACGTCGGAAACGAAACTCTGGTTCTCGTTTCGCGAGATGAGTTTGCTCGCCGACTGGCAAGCCTGCTCCGCAACGCCGGACTGAATGGTGATCCAGTCGCTCAAGACCAGTTTGTGTTCTTGAACTTGCCAACCGGCGTGACGGCGACGTTCCAATCCGATTATGGCGGGTTGTCGTTGAGTGAAACTTCCGAGTTTGAAGTTCGACGCACGTTGGAATTCGACTTGATCACGCAGGACGAAAATGGACAGGACACCTTCGACGGTGTTGAGCCTCGCCACTTCCGTATGCCGTTCCGCTTGACCGACACCGCCAGCGATTTGGCTGACGCGGTTCGAGATGCACTGAACAACTCAGCCGATCTGATCAACGGCTTGGCCCCGGGTTCGCGAGTGGTTGCTCCCGGCCAGGTACAGGTCGAGTCCAACGAGACGGTCAACGTCAACGGACAAGACATCATTCCTCAACCGGCCATCATCACGGTCACCGCCGGAAGTTCACTCGAGGTTCGTGGCGAACCCGGTGTGACAGAAAGCAGCACGGTTCAAGTCTTTGGACCATTGTTGTTGACGATGCCAACCCTTGGCGGATTCAGCATCACCAATGGCAGTGCATTGATTCTGCGAGACGACGCGGGCAACGACGTTGTGCTGCAATTCGTTTTGCCAACGGGTCTGAACAACGTCACGCCTGTTCCGGGTGCGATCTTCGTTCCTTACGACTCAAACCAAAACGGTGCGACGTTGGCAGCGAACTTGGCTGCGGTTATCAATGCCTCGCCTGCTGACATGACCGCCACAGTCAATGCGAACAACCAGATCTCGCTGGGACGCATCGATCGCGATCGCGTCGACAACAACGGCTTGCCAGGTTTGCTCGTTCCGGGCACCCCAGGCATCTCGGTCGACCGCGGTATTGTGGCCGATGGAGAAGTGTTGCGACTGCGTCAGGGCGACGTCGACATCTCGTTCGAGTTCGAACTCAGCGATGGTGGTGGCGGAGTTCGTGCGGGCAACATTCCTGTGACGTTCAACTCCAGCAGCTCGATCGGTGAGATCGCTCAAAGCTTGGCAGCAACGATCAGCAACAATCGCGGTGGTTTGCGATTCGCAGTGGATCCTGCAACGGGTCAAGAATTGATGCCAGTGGCCGACGTGGAAGCTGGAACCGTTCGCCTGAACGATTTGCCGGGCACCCAAGTTGACATCTCGGGCTCGACCACACTGAATGTGGTTGGTGTTCCCGGTGGAGCGATCGCGATTCCAATCTCGCCGGACAACAATTCCGAGGATGTCAAACGAAGCATTCTTCGAGCCTTGCAAGGCGTCAATCAACCGGGGCAACCCGAGACAACCACGTTGCTAGCCGAAAACCGTGGTGGTTCGACCTTGTTCGTCGAGAACGCTTCGATCATCGACGGCCCGGTCAGCAACTACTACTTGCCCGCCATCAAGGATTTGGCTGGCAACCCATTGGCACCTAATCGCGAAGATCGCTCGACCCAGTTCACCATTCTGATGCCCGGTATCGGACTGGACTTTGGTGACGCACCCGACCCGGTAGCCGGTGTTCCAGGTCGTTACCCAACGACTTTGGCTCAAGACGGTGCTCGCCACGTGATTGGTGGTGCAAACAATCCTGTTTTGGGAAGTCGCGTTGACGCGGAAGTGGACGCTTTGGCTGTCCGCACCGCCGACGGTGACGACTTGACCATTGATGTGTCTCCGCTGACGCCAGCGGGCGGCCCATTGCCAGCAACCTTGTTCTCCAACACGATTGTTGACGGCGATGTTCGCATCGCAGTGAACCCATCGGACTTCTCTTCGCTGAACCTGTTCGATGGCGAAACGATCACGTTGACGGTTGGCGGTGTCGAAGCAACGTTGGAATTCGACGTTGACGGACGCTTCGAGGAAGACAACTTCGCAATCTCAATCGATGCCCTCGATGAGAATGGCAATGTCGACAACGCGTTGATCAATGAAGAAGACATCGCGGCAGCGATCGTCCGAGCCATCGATCAAAGCCCTCTTCGTCCTGCAGAACGCTCGATCTCTCAAGAGAATGGGGTGTTCGTTGTGAACTTCACCGGCAACGACGAAGACGGCGTGACCTTCTCCAGTGCGACCAACCCTGGCGGAATCATCAACCCAGGCGTGATCACACCAATTGAAGTCACCGCTTCGCCAGGCAGCGTGCTGCAGGCGTGGATCGACTTCAACGCCGATGGCGACTGGGATGACGCTGGCGAGTATGTCTTGCAAGACGTTCAGTTCGAAAGCAACCCAGAGACTCCTGGTCAAATCACTCGTCAGTTCGTGATTCAGTTCCCTGACACGGCTCCAGCCCCCACGGCCGGCGTGAGTGCAACTTACGCTCGATTCCGAGTTTCAACCGAAGGCGGATTGTCGCCGAGTGGCTTGGCTCTGTCCGGTGAAGTTGAAGACTACTTGGTGACCTTGTTGCCAGGTTTGCCACCGACCGTGGATGACGCCGCAGCGAACCGCAACTACACCGTTGCGGAAGGTGCGACGTTGCAAGCGATCGATGCGACGGGAACACTGACACCTTCCATCGCCAATGACAATGGTTTGCTCAGTGCGGTCGTCGAACCCGACGGACAAGACGTTGCGATCTTCGCCGACGACATTGGGTCGAAGACAATCTACGACGTCAACGATGCAACGCGTGTTGCTGGTGTCGTGAACATCGCCGTCGATGGAACATTCACCTTCGATGCTGATGCGGACTTCTCTGGGCAAGCGACCTTTGTCGTGCGTGCAACGGACGTTTCGCCCGGCAACCCGGATGGACAACTTGTCAGCTCGCGAGCGATCACGGCGACCATCACGGTCACTCCGGTCAACGATGCACCGACTTTGCAACCTGGTGTTCAACCGAGCGACGTCTTCACGACGGAAACAATCCTGGAAGACAACGTTGTCAGCCAAGAAGATCAAACATCGCTTGGACCAGTGGTCTTCTCAGCTGCCGACCTGATCGATCCGTACTTCGTCGCTGGACCTGGTTCGGAACCGAACGAGCAAGAGTTGTTCTTCCAGTTCGCTGGCACCGGCTCGACCGCGTTCCAAACGACGCAGGGCGGAACGTTGGCCATCACCAACAACGGCCGAACGATTCAGTACACACCTCCGCAAGATTACAGTGGAGCCACACCTGACTCGTTCATCTACCGAGTCGCGGATCGCGAGGCACCGGGCCAAAACGCGATTGTCAGCGCAACCGCCGCAACGGTTGGTCGCGTGAGCATCGTGATCACTCCGATCAACGACAATCCTCGTTTGGTGGACGACACTTACAGCACCAACGAAGACACTCCGCTGACCATCAATGTCGATGGTGCCGACGGCATTTTGAACAACGACACCGCCGGTCCAATCGACGAGCAGAACGACGGTCAGCAGATCTTCCTGGTGCCCGGTCAGTTCCAACGCATTGTCAACGGTCAAGTGATCAACAACCGCTTCACCGAAGCCGGTGGCACGGTTCGCTTGGACGGCAACCAACTGATCTACACTCCGCGTTCGCAGTTCAGCGGCACCGATCGATTCACCTATGAAGTTCAGGACTCCGAAGGTGGTGTCTCGACTGCGACGGTGACAATCAACGTTGGCAGCGTCAACAATCAGCCCGAATTCATTGGCATCAATGGCGTTCAAGGCGAAACGACTCTGCGATTCGACGAACGCAAGCAGACGGGCGAAGGTGTTAACTTCGACTTGAACGCTTGGTTCCGTGATCCAGACGGCGACGCGATGACCTATGAGGTATCGGCGACGGGTGGAACATCCGTGATCAACCCAACGGTCTCGGGCAACGAACTGAACATCGATTTTGTCCCGTTCCAAAACGGCGACAGCATCCCAGTGTTGATCACCGCTCGCGATCCTTCCGGATTGACCACCAGTCAAACGATTTTGGTCACCGTCACCGGATCGCCAGACGCTCCTGTGGTTCAAGGCAGCTTGAATCCGTTGCAGATCATCGAAGACAACGTCGCCGTCGAAGACCTGACGCAAGTCTTCTTCGATCCGGATGGCGACACGCTGACCTACACGGTCACACGTCTTGGATCGATCGTGAATCCGACAGCGGCCCAAATCGCTGCTCATCCTTTGGTTCAATCGATTGAGTTCTTTGGCGACTCGATGCGAATCACACCGAAGCCAAACCAATCTGGCCAGGTGACGATCGAACTGTCAGCTCGTGACGCACAATTCCAAGCAACTCATCAGTTTGAATTGCAAGTCTTGGCTGCCGAGGATGCACCGACCGGTGTGGAAGATGCCTACGCGGTATCGCTGGGTGGCCGTCTTGAAATCAACGACCCTGCCTTGGGACTGTTGCGAAATGACTTCGACCCGGATCTGAACTCGACATTGCAGATCGCATCGGGCTCGGTCACACAACCGACTTACGGAACGCTCACGCTCAGCGGAAACAACGACGGAACGTTCATCTACACGTTCAACCCTGAGTCCAGCTCGCTGAATCCGTTGCCAACCGGCGACAGCTTCACCTACCGCGTGCAAGACAACACGGGTCGACTGAGTCCACCGGTGACGGTGACGATTACCTTCGGGCAATCGGCCTACCAGAATCCATCGGACCGATTCGATGTGACCGCGGATGGTTTTGTCACGGCAATCGACGCGCTCAGAATCATCAACTTGCTCAACCGTGATGACCTTCGTGATCCCAATGATCCGAACGCTGAATTGACGATCGATCGCATTCCGACTTCACCACCGGATTACTACGACGTCAATGGCGATGGTCGCATCTCCGCCTTGGATGCGTTGCAGGTGATCAACGAGCTGAATACTCGGTCGGTCAACGGTGCCGGCGGTGAACCGTTGCTCGCCGACAACACGACGATCGTTTCGGGATCGTTGGATTCGGCTTCTGCCGGACGTTTTGGTTCCACCCAAGCTTTGGCGTCTCCAGCGGCCACAACTGCCACGGCGGCCAACGCGGTACCAATTTCCTCGGCCATCACCAGTTCCCGAACCCCGGCTGGTGAATTGACTGTCTCTGCGGAAGCGTCGTTGGACAATTTGCTTTCGGTTGGTTTCGACATTGAGTCGAGCCAATCGCAACGCAACGAATTGTTGGCCAACGCACTGGCGGACGACTTAGAATCGTCGTTATCCGAACCAGGCATCGGATTGGACGGCGCGATTGACTCCGCCTTGGTTGATCTTTTCTCAGATGAAACTGATCACAACTAGAATTTGCTGACCTGAGGGGCCCGAAAACGGGCCCCTTCATTGGCACCCCCCTTATTCCCTCCCGTTTTTGATTCATATTCTGCAAGGCTTCGGTCAACCATGACCCAACGACGAAATCTTCGCCGACGCGGCAGTTCTTCGACGCAACCTCGCCGTTTGCACCACCAAACACTCGAGCGACGCGAATTGCTCGCGGCGGAAATTGTCAGCGGGCCTCGTTTGGTCAGCGTGGCCGCGAACACAGGTTCGCAGTTCGATCTGAACGACAACAACGTTCTGTCAGTGGCTCCCTCCGAATTGACATTCCGCTTTGATGGTGGATCGCAGGTCGACGGCAGCACGCTGGACGGAATTCGATTCGTTGCTGCGGGCGGGGACGGAACCTTCGACAGCGAAGACTTCAACGACCCAATCCAACCTGGATTCTTGGGTTTTGAAGGCGATCAAAGTGGCGGCCGAGTTGTGGTGGCTCGATTCGCTGAAACTTTGGCCGATGACCGCTACCGAATCGTGATCTCCGGTTACGACGACACGACCTCGGGCGTGGTCGCACTGCGTGATGCATCGGGACAAGCTGTCACGCCGGCTCAACCGGACGATCCTCAGCGTCCCGCGGTGAACATCGATTTCGAAATCGAAGTTGGGCCAAAGGTGGTCGCAGTTGTTCCACAACCGATCACGCTCAATGGCACCTCACGAGTTCAAGCTCGCGACCAAGTGCACGTGTACTTCAACGATGATCCATTGTCCAACCTCAATGCGGGTGTGGTTCGATCAACCGATTCAGTGTTGTTGCCAGTCGTCAATCCTGACTTCTACAAACTGATCTTCACGAACGACACGGTCGAGAACACAGACGATCCGGTCTACGCTCCGACGTTGGTCGAATATGATCCTGCGCTCAATCGGGCAACGCTGACATTCGATTCTGATCTGTCAGAATTGCCGGACGTCACGGATGGAACCACAACGTTGTTGGGGCCGCAATCCAACAGTGGCAGTGGTACGTTCCGTTTGCGAATCGGACGTGGCGATGACCTTCCGATGGCTCCTTCCAATGTCGCCGCGGTCGAACTACCTGACACGTTTACCAATGCGCAAGCACTGGGAACCAATTTCGGTGGCGGCTCTCAAAGTGTGTTGGTGGATGGTGGACTGATCCGCTCAACCACCGATGTGATCCCAAACTGGCCGGGCGCGTTTGACGCTGCTGGTCTGCGAGAATACCGCCGCGAGTCACAATTGACTCAGCAAATCGATACCACCACCGGTATCAACATTTACCCCTACAACTTTGCTGAACTGTACGGCACAGGTACCCAGGGGCAAAAACTCTCCAACGCGATCACCGAAGCGCAGAAGCAACGCGTTCGTGAGGTACTCGATCTCTATTCCAAGCGAATGGGCGTCCAGTTTGTCGAAACAGAAGACAGCGGTTTGCAATTCGTCACAGGTGACTTGCAAGCGGTCGTTCTGACCGCTGACACCGGTGCAGGTGAAGGCACGCCTTACAGCCTCTACCGCGTCAACGAAAAAGACCCATCGCGTGGCGTCTTGGTCATGGATGCCGGCGAACCATGGTTTGATGGCTATGGTTTGTCACCCGACAACCGTCCAAGCTGGTTTGTCGAAGCTCTGCGTGGCGTCGGCAATGTCATCGGAATCGGCGATTTGTTCGAGCAACCCGATGGCGTCGCCGCGGGTGGATCGAGCCCCGATGAACCCAACTCGGAATTCTTCAGCGAATTCGCCGGCAACTCGTTTCCAAACATACCGACCGAACCTGAATTCCTGAGCCAAAGTGACATCACGCTCGGCCAGGCATTGCATCGTCCCGAAAGCGACGACGTCGACTTCTACTCCTTCAATGTCGCAGAAACCGGTCGCATCACCGCCGAAACGTTTGCGCAACGACTCGAAGACAGCAGCTTACTGGACACTCTCGTTCAGCTTTACCGCGTCGTTCCCGCATCGGGATCCAACCCGGTTTCGTATGAGTTGGTTGCTTCCAACGACGACTTCTACAGCAACGATTCGTTGGTGTCCGTCGACGTCACCGCTGGCAACTACGTTCTCGGCGTAAGCAGCACCGGCAACGACTCGTACAACGGTGAAGTCGAAGGCAGCGCACTTGGTGGTCGTACCGAAGGCACTTACCAACTGCGTGTCACTTTCAAACCTGACAGCAACAACACCATCACCGACACGGCCGGCTCGCGCCTGGACGGCGACGCCGATGGCGTTGAAGGCGGTGAATTCAACTTCTGGTTCCGCACCGCTCGCGAAGTTTCCGCGGCCGACGAACCTCGAGTGTTGTACGTTCTGAAAGACGCCGATGGAGACGACACCAACGACGGTAGCTTTGCTACTCCAGTGCGGACGATCAGCCGTGCATTTGAGTTGGCGGAACCGGGCGACATCGTCCGTTTGCTCCCAAGTGCGGGTGCCGACAATTTGATTTCCACGGTCGCCGACAACCCCGCCTACGAAATCGGGCGGGGCGGTACAGGCGATCGGGCTTTGGCAGACGGCGACGTCTTCGAAGTCCCCAAGGGCGTCACCGTCATGGTCGACGCGGGTGCCATTCTGAAACTGCGGACCGCGAAAATCAGCGTCGGTAGTGAATCGGTCGATGAAGATCGATCGTTGGCTGCCCTACAAGTCTTGGGAACTCCGGTTCTTGTTGACTCCAACGGCGTAGCAACCGATGGTGGTCAGGTCTTCTTCACCAGTTTTGATGACCCAACCATCGGAATCGACAACAACCCGTTGCCCACCGTGCCATCGACCGGACACTGGGCGGGTGTTGAGTTCCGCAACGACTTCGACTTCGCTGAAGGCCGTCCTGTTTGGGAAACCGAAGGGATCTTCCTGGACTACGTCTCGCACGCCAACATGCAATACGGTGGCGGCAAGATCGACACCAACGCGCCGGTCGTGACCCCTCTGCAAATGCACGAGAGTCGACCAACGTTGATCTACAACACGATCATGAACAGTGCTGATGCCGCCATCAGTGCTGACCCCGACAGCTTCCGCGAAACCAACTTTCATTCGCCCCGCTATCAATCGGTCGCTTCGTTCACCAGCGACTACGGACGCGTCGGTCCTGAGATCGCCGGCAACACGCTGATCAACAACACGATCAACGCCTTGTTCGTTCGCGTCGACACTCCCGCTGCCGGCCAACTGCAACCGATGACGGTCAGTGGTCGCTTCGATGATCACGATATCGTCCACGCGATCAGCGAAGTGTTGACCATCGAAGGCAATCCAGGCGGACCTGTCTTGCTGGAAGAACGCCCCGATGTTTTGAGTGTCACAGTCCAAACTTCGACCGCCGGGGGTTCGCTGGCTGATGGGGTATACGACTATGTGATGACCTACGTCACCGAGGACGGAAACGAGTCGTTGGCGAGTTTGGCGACACGATCGGTGACGTCGACAACTGGTGCGGTTCGACTGAGCAACTTGCCTTCGGCGCCTTCTGAGTTTGCCGGTCGAAACTTGTATCGTCGCGATCTATCCGCTCCAGTTGGTGTCATCCGCTATGAACTAGTGATCCAATTGGATCGTCGCGCAACGTTTTATCTGGATGACGGAACAACCCGCGGCGGGATTCTCACCAGCGAGCAAAGCCCTGACCTAAGCGGAGTCACGACCAGCATTGATCCCAACTTGGTCGGAATCAGCGAACTGGAAGAGAACCAGGCTTACGACTATCGCATGACGTTCGTCGATCCATACGGCGGTGAGTCGCGTGCCAGCGCCGCCAGTTCGATGCAAGTCGTCGCCCGCAATGACGGAATCACCCTCGACAACCTGCCGCCCACCGCTGAAGGGTTCATCGGACGAAACCTCTATCGCTCCACACCTAGCACCGGTGAATATGTCTTGGTCGCGCGATTGATGCTGGATGAGACCAGCTTCATGGATCGTGGACTGACAACGTTCGCGTCGAACTTGTTGCTTGGCGAAACGTTGGGCAACGATGCTGACGGTGGAACCAAACTGCTGCCACGCTATGACGCGCGTTTGACGATCGATCCAGGCATCGTCGTGAAGTCTGAATTGGCTCGTATCGAAGCCACATTTGGTGCAGACTTCTATGCTGAAGGCGACGACGGAAACAAAGTCATCTTCACATCGCGTTCGGACGACACGTACGGTGCCGGCGGAACATTTGACAGCAACAACAACGGTGCCAGCACAGGTACCCCCGGCGACTGGGGTGGATTGGTATTCCGACAAGACACGACGGCCAGCCTCGATTTCGCGGAAGTTCGTTTCGGCGGCGGCACCAGCCCCGTGGAAGGTGGCTTCACCGAATTCAACGCCTTGGAAATCCTTCAAGCCGATGTTCGTGTCGCCAACTCAACATTCACACGCAACGCGGATGGATTCTCCAGCAACAGCACGCGTGAAGGCCGAGGATTCAACGACGAATCGGTCATCTTTGTTCGTGGCAGCCAACCTGTCATCTTGAACAATGTGATTGCGGACAACGAAGGTGCCGCGATCAGCATCAACCCAGATGCACTGAACTTCGACGACGTTTTGGACACCGGTCGTGCCACCGGTCCAAGCAGCATCATCGCGACCGAACTTGACAACCAAGGCCCATTGATCGCGGGGAACTTGTTGGACCTCAACACGCTGAACGGTTTGCGTGTTCGTAGCGAAATCATCACCACGGACAGTGTCTGGGACGACACCGACATCGTTCATATCGTTGAAGGTTCGGTCGTCTCGATGACTAACCACTTCTATGGTGCGTTGCGATTGAAGAGCGACGTGGGCCAAAGCCTCGTCGTCAAATTTGGCCCGAACGGCACGTTGGTTGGTAGCGGACGTCCGCTCGATATCACCGATCGCATCGGCGGTACGTTGCAAGTACTTGGAACACCCGGCAACCCGGTTGTCTTGACCAGCCTGAACGACGAAACCGTTGGTGCTGGCTTCACACCCGACGGTCGTGCATTGCTGCAGACCGCGGCCAACGCCACCGATCCAGCTGCTGGCGATTGGCAAGGACTGCAGTTGCAGGCCTACGTCAACGATCGCAACGTCGCCTACGTGCTCGAGAACGAGCGTGCATTGGCATCTGACATCACCATCAATGCCACCCCAGATGATGCACAGGTCATCGGTGACCTCGCGCAGCACGAATACGCCGGCGATGAAAACGAACGTCTCGGATTCAATGTCCGCGGCACCTTGGCGACCCCTCAAGACCAAGATGTTTATCGCTTCACCGCAACCGGTGGCACCGAGTTGTTCATCGACATTGATGAAACGTCGTTCGGGCTCGACACGGTCGTCGAACTGATCAATGTCAACGAAGACGTCGTCGCCAGCAGCAATAACAGTTTCTCGGAAATCACTGACGCAGAGGTCTCAACGACCGACCAAACCAAGCTCTATGCGAACCCCAATCTTCCCAACGGTGTTTCGGTCGACGATGTGCGACCGCTCTACCAATTGGGAACAGGTTCCGTTGAATCACCCAACGCACTCGATGCCGGATTCCGGGTGGTCCTGCCAGGTGACACGCAGCGTGACAACACTTACTACGTCCGTGTCCGCACACTGAACCAAAAGACCGATGGCCAGTACCAACTGTCATTGCGTCTGCGTGAGACAGACGAAACCGCCGGTTCAACCGTTCAGTTGGCCGACATCCGTTACGCCACTGACGCCATCGCGGTCACGGGTGCTCCGCTGCACTCGCCGCTCGTTGGTGACGTGGGCGAAGCAGTCCGCTACATCGATCCGACGCCCGCGAACCGCAACAGTGGCGATGAGCGAACACTGGAAACGGAAAACAATCGTCTCGGATTCACCACAGGAAATGCGCAGACAGTCGGCAACCTGTTGACCTCGGATCGCGGATCCTTGGTCATCACCGGCGAAATCGGCAACATCGACTCAACAAACTTGGACGTTCGTATCGAAGACGTTGATGTTTACCGAGTCGACTTGTTCGCACAGCAAATTTCGCCGGATGTCTTCGACAGCGAAAACCGATTCGTAACCACGACGTTCGACATCGACTACGCCGATGCACTGGGCCGTGTCAACTCATCGATCTCGGTTTACAACGCTGCAGGGCAACTCATTCTGCACAGCCGCGATTCAAACATCGCCGACGATCAAGGACGTCCTCTCAACGGAGTGGACATGGAAAACCTGGACGGCGGTTCCGCCGGCGTTCTGGATGCCTACATCGGACCAGTGGAACTTCCCGAAGGAACTTACTACGTCGCTGTTTCTGGCGAGGTTGCCGTTCCAGAGGCCTTGGATCAATTCTTCAATCCAAACTCGGCCAACCCGCTGACCCGTTTGATGCCAATCAATTCGGTACGTCGAATTGCTGATGACACGCTCGCTGGAAGCAGCACCATCGCTGATTCCGATGACGACCGACAGTTTGAGTTTCGCTCGCTCGAATACACGGCCGAAGCTCCGATCGTTGAGCCGATCTTCGACGACGTTTCAATCGTCCCCTACTCCTTCGACGACATCCGCTTGTTCGTTTCCCTGGATGGAGCGATCTCAGGCAACAACAACAGTGTGCTCGTTAGCGTCAATCCATTTACCGGTCGAGTGGACCGGTTGATCGGGCAATCGGGACAACCTACCGGAGACATTGCCATTCGTCGTGATGGCGAGTTGTTCTCGTACAGCCAGGGGCCACAAAGTGGACAAGAAAACAACGGCAACGTTGGTAACTTCCTGAATATCAGCCCATTCAACGCCGCTGCAAGCAACGTTGGTGACGATGGAATCACGTTCCTACGAGATAACCAAGCTGGAACTGATTTGGAAGGCGATGACGCCGCTCAACTCGACATCAATGCGATGGCCTTCCCACCAGGCCCATCAACGACCAGCATCAACACCTCCGCGGTCAACGACAACGAACGTTTCTTCTTGGTCGGAGAACGTGACAACAATGGTCGTCGTGGCGAGATCCCTGACGAACTGACTCGCAACATCCTATATCAAGCTGTTGCTTCAAACGGCCAAATCACGTCACTTGGCAGCACCAACGCCAACACGCACAGAAACTTCGATGGGACGATCCCCTATCGTTCGTTCTACGGAACAACTTCGGCGGACGTCGAACATGGTGTGATTGACACTGGGTTCATCTACAACACCGGAGCCGATGGTGGTGACATCACCGGCTTGGCTTATGCACCGGCCGGTCTAGGAATCGAGACATTCTTGGCCACGACCGACTTGGGCGGCATTCATGGTTTCGATCCCAACAACACCATTCCGGCTCCACAAGGCAACCTCGAACTGCAAGCCTACAACCGGGTCATCCCAACGACGTATTACGGTCGCGTTGTGGCTGACGCCAACCACTTTTCAGCGCCGTTCGACTTCACCACGGGCGAACGTCATCCCGTCTTCGAAAGCATGTCGTTTGGACCGCAAACGGTCGAAAACGGTCGACTGCAACAAATCATCTTTGCTGCGACTGACGACGGCTGGTTGTACGCATTGGAATTGGACGGGCAATCAATTAAACCTGCCAACGTGTTCTACAACGGTCGATCTGCAATTCAAATGCAGTTTGACAGCGGCCTAGCGGTTGGTGACGGCGCGCGGACGGTCAACGGAATTGCATTTAGCAACCTTGAGATCAACCCATGGCACACCACCACCGACCGCAATTTGGATGAAGGTCAAGGAATCTATCCAGACGAAGCACAAACCCGAATTCGAACGTTCGGTGGCACATCGCTGTACTACGGATTCGAAGTCACCGCAGATGCAGCTGACAACACAATCGCTCGTGCCGATGGTGACAACCTGGGACAAATCGCCCCCGGTGGTAGCCAAGGTTCGGTCGTTTCGCGTCCGTTCGACCTCAGCGAAATCAACCCGGCTGATAAACCGACGTTGTACTTCAGCTACTTCATCGATGTGGAAGCCAACGATGACTATGACGGGGAGATTCCGCGGGCTCAGAACGATTCGTTCCGCGTCTTCGGCGCCGGTGACGATGGCGAATGGAAACTGCTCGCCACGAACAATAACTATCGAGAGCTAGCATTCGATGATGAATACGACTACTTCAACGAAACCGGCATCCTCGTTCAGGAGATCTTTGACGACGGTAACGACTGGCGTCAGGCTCGGATCGATGTCTCGCCATTGGCGGGCAATGAGAACGTTCAAATCCGATTTGACTTCTCGACATCGGGATCGATGCGCACCCACTTCGGATCGATCAATGTATCCGGCACCGCGGGCAAGAACTTGGTCGATGGCGAAGTCATCTCATTCCAAGATGACTTGTTCAATACCCTTCTCTTCCAGACTGTCGTCGGACGCGACATCGTGTTCCCAACGGGCGCCGACCTGGAAATCGGGGATCAGTTGTCGATCGTCGGTCCAAACGGCCCAACCACAGTCACATTTGTCACTGTTCCATCGGCAACGCCGAAGCCATTGAATGAGGTCGTCTTCAATGTCGGCATGACTGCTAACGAAGTAGCAAAAACGGTTGTCGCTTCAGTTGACAAAGTACTCGCTCCTTACTTCGAAGGAGACGGGCGTGTCAGCTTCCGTGCCGCCACCGATGTCATCGTCGATGGCAACATTGCGGCTGGTCAGTCCAATCCAACTCAAGTCGAAGTGACTGCCTCGCGGATGATCATCCCAACGGCACAAACTTTCGAAGCTGGCGAGCAAATCGAAGTCACCGGGCCGGATGGATTGGTGACAACATTGACTTACACCAATGTCGACAACTCCGTTGCACCAGCAACGTTCTTCCCTGGTGAAATCTACGTCGCTCCGTTCGACAGCAAGCAAGCGATTGCCCAGAAGATCCTGGAGCAACTGCCAAACAACACCCAAGCCTACGTCAATGGCTCCGGTGACATCGTCATCCTGGATCCTTCGACAAGTGTTGACTTCATTCCAGCACCAACTGGAATCTCCATCAATGAAGAAGTTGCCAACGAAGGCCGAATCGAAATCACCATCCCCAATGGTGCCTCGATCGCCAACAACGAAGACATCACCTTCGTCGATACCGACGGCAACGATTACGTCATCCGTTTCGCGGACGTCAACGCTCCTGACGTCGTGGGTGATCAACTCATCCCGTTCTCGGACGACAACGCTGGCACACCGGGTGCGACGCTAGCTGACCGAGTCTTCCAAGATTTGCCAACTCGTTTCAGTGCGATCCTCAACGGAAACGTTTTGTCGGTTGCTGCCAATGCCGTCAGCTCCAGCAACGCCGGAACTTCATTTGCATTCAACACGATTGTTCTGACCGATGACATTTGGGACTTCGATATTCCATCGGGCGACCTGGTTCACCATGGTGAGCAGATCACCCTGTTTAGAAACTTCCAAAGCACAACGATTACCTTTATCCGAGAAGGCTTGAATGTCCCGAACGCCGGCGACGTCAGCGTCTACTTCAATGCCACCTCCACGGCCGAAGAAATTGGTACCGACATCGTCTTGGCACTCAATGCATTCGATGACAGCTACCAGGCCTACCTTGATCAATCCGGTGACGGGTTCCGCCTCGCCGGCAACCTCAACTTTGCAACGATCGGCTCGACCACGACGGTAACCACGCTCGTCCAGTCGCCCGTCTCCACTTACGCCGTCCCAATCACGCTTCCGAAGGGCAGCGAGATTGTTCCCGGTGAATCCTTCACCGTGTTCCGGAAAGACGATCCAACTGGAGCGACTCCAGAGACCTACACCTTTGTCACCACACCGCCGGCAAACAACTCTGAGATTTTCTATGACGTCAACGACACCGCTGACGCATTGGCACAACGTGTCGTAGAAGCCATCAACGCTGAACTCCAGGGAGTCGTTGTTAACGACCGCGAGGTTCATCTCATCAATGCGGTTTCAGTCGAGTTGTCCAATGACGATTCGCTGATGGTTTCTTACGAATCCACCGTGAATTCGGACGTCAACTTCTTTGCTGACACTCGGCCGACGCCGATTCAAGTGACGGTGAATCAGACGGCCAACGAGGTCACCGAGCAGATGCGAATCGCATTCGCAGAAGGCTTTGGTCGACTTGCATCTGAAGCGAGCGGATTCAACCAAATCGCGTCTGCCGAACAGTATCCAATCTACGGTGGCGACACGATTCGCTTGTACAACGCGTTCGCATTGGACATTGGATCCTACGGATTGTCTCAAACCGATACGTTCTTCGGGACCTCAATGCCCGGCGACGAATTTGGTGTTGGCGCATCATCGAGTTACGCAACCAATCAAATTCGAACTGCGGGTGCGGCCGACAACCAAGTTGAAGGTGTTTACATCGACGACATCATTATCGGCTTGGCTGAACGCGGTGAAATGGTCATCAACGCACCGACCAACAACACCAACTATGTCTTCGACCCATCGGTCCTTCCCGACTCCCACCCACAAGCCGAACAGCCTGAACGTCAAAACGAGACCTTGGTTGGTCCCTACTCGTTGGAAATCCGGACCGCCGATAAATATGGCGTTCCGCAGGACTATGATCCAATCAACCTCGTACTCAATGAACAGATCGGGGCGGGCCGATCATTTGACTCCAACGATCGTCTAGCAGACGGTGCAGTCACGCTGATCGCGCCAGCTGGATTCACGCTGATCGACGTCGGCACCAGCCTCGATTCGACGGTCACGGCCAGCGACACTTTCGTTTTGGACGATGGCACGCGACAGCTCACCTTCGAATTTGACAGCATCCTCGATACCAATGGCGTCGAAACCGGCAACGTCCGTGTTCCCTATGATCCAAGTGGCACGGATCCAGCTGATGTGGCGAGAGCGATTCGCAATGCGATCAATTCCCCACAAGTCCAAAACGTTCTGGGCATAACCGCTGCAACAGCAGACAGTGCAGAACAGGGTGACTCAAGCTCTTCACGAGTCGAGTTGTTCGGTCAAGCCATCACGGTGAACCCCAGCGGTGGCCGATTCATCAAGATGGATTTGGTCGAAGAAGAATCCGCCGCTGGCAATGCGACTAGCCGCCGGATCGCGATCGTCGATCATGACGAAGACACCGTCGACTACATCAACTTCCAAGACCAACTCGCTCAGTCTTCCGTAACAGGGTTCGTCAACGGCGACGTTGACACCTTTGTCGGTGTCGGCAAGATCGGCGACGCAGTGAACGTTGGCGTCTCTCCATTCAATGTCGTCGATGACCTGATTGTTCTGGGTACAAACCCACTGAACGACATCGACTCTGTTCGAATCTACCTCTCGGCGGGCCAATCGGTTGACATTGATGTCGACTCCCTTGGATTCACCAAAGCAGGTGACGCTCTGGAACTGCCCGTGATCTCGGTCCTGAACGCGGGAGATAACTTCGACTTAAACGCGAATATTCTCGGCATTTCAGGTTTCACCCCAACCATGGCCCCTGGGGAAACCGTTGGTGGAGCATTCTTGAACTTCACTGCTCCAACAAACGGCTTCTATGACGTCGTTGTCAGTAATAGTGCTTACTTTGGACTTGGCCCGATCAGCGGAACGGATCAGCAATTTGGTGAATACCAGCTGACGATCCGTCCAAACGCCGATGCCTCAGCACGCGTTCCTGACCGCGACGTTTTGATGGTTGACTATCAATTCGGAATCACCGATGTGAACCGAACCGATGACCAGGGTCAGATCATCATCAGCAGCAACTTCATTTCCAACTCGGCCAACTACGGCATCTCGGCGACGTTGGGCGACCGCGGTCAAGGGAACACGACCAACGGTGCAACCCAAGACACGTTGCCTGGCTCCGCTCGCTTGCTCCGCAACGAAAACCCAACCGGATTGATTCCCGGTGCGGTCATCATCAACAACGTCGTGTCCAACTCGGGCACCGGTGGCATCCTGTTCGGCGGCGGAACCTTCGACGATGGCGAAAGCCCCGCGCCGAACCTGTTCGGCCGAATCGTCAACAACACCGTGGTCAACACGGGTGGTGGCGACGGAATCACCGTCGATGGACGTGCCAACCCAACGCTACTGAACAACGTCATTTCCGGATTCAACGTCGGCATCCAAGTCGACACGGCAACATCAGGAAACACCATCGTTGGTGGCAATGCGTTCCACGAAAACGGGACCAACTCGACACTAGCGATCGCCAGCTCGTCGATCGTCATTCCCAACGGGACGCCATTGTTCGAAGATCCATCGCGGTCGCTGTACATCCCGGTTGAGAACAGCCCTGTCATTGACAGTTCGTTTGCCTCGTTGCCTGATCGCAATAGCTTCTTCAACACCGTCAAGAATCCGGTTGGCATTTCCGCTTCGCCAATCATCGCACCCGCGTTTGACGCCTATGGTCAACCGCGAGTCGATGGCCAATCAAGTGGGTCCGGTGGTGCTGGATCCAACGTCTTCATCGACCGCGGTGCCTTGGATCGTGCCGATGACCGTCGTCCCGTTGCATTGTTGATCAATCCGTTCGATGCCGATGGCGTCGAAGCGGCTGCTCAGAACGTGACGATGGGCGACACCGACCCAGGTTCTTCCTTCGTTCGACTGACCAACCCGCAACAAACCGTTGAGTTCTTTGAAATTCAATTGGTTGACCCGTCGGGCACCGGTCCTGACCCAGCCACGATTACCGTCGACTCGGTCTTGTTGACCGAAAACGGCCGTCGTTTGCTGCCTGATCAAGATTTCACGTTCGGATACAGTGCCAACAGCCGCACGATCCGGTTGACTCCTCTCGCTGGTTTGTGGCGTCAGGACGCGGTCTATGAAATCACCATGAACAATCAACCGCGAATTGCGTTTGATACTGTCAGTGGCGATCAGATTTCGGACGGCGATCAAGTCACCGTTCTGGATGCAGCCGGCCGACCGACCGTCTTTGAATTCGAGAGCGGCATCTCCGTCACTGTTCCACAAACATCCACGCTTACGATCTTGGATGTCACCAGCGGTTTCCGTGACCGAGATGTGTTCACGATCACCGCACCGGATGGAACCAGCCAGTCGTTTGAGATCAACCTCACCGGATCCACTGCGTCTGGGAACGTTGCAATCAACTTGGCTGGTGTCGGCAACATCGCTGACATTCGCGATCAGATCCTCGCCGCGATCAATTCCGTCCACGCCGGATCCGGTCAAACCCACGCTCAGCGATTGGACTTGGCCCCGGTGGCCATTGGTTTCGACTCGATCCAACTCGGGACCCTTTCCGGGCACACGGTGACCATGGGAAGCAATGGATCGACGGTCGCGGGCATGGAACTCAACGGCACCACAAACGGCGTCGAGTCCGGCCAAAGCTTCCTCTACACCAACAACGGCACCACGGTTGAGTTTGTCTTCGATGACAGCAACTCGTTCGTTGAAACCGAAACCATGCGTCAGGTGCCGATCAGTCGCACCGACACCCCAGACGAAATTGCCCAAGCAATCGTTGCGGCAGTTGGCGACGTGTCGCTCGGCTTGGATTCCGCTCAAGCGACCGGCGACGGCAGCGTCCTGCTCGGTGGTTTGGCGTCAGACGTTTTGGACATCACCAATTCCCAACTTTCACGTTCGGGAATGCCAGGTGTCACCGATTCACTGTCACTGACAGTGCCTACTGGACGAACCGGTGCCGACGTTGACGGCACAACGTTCACCTTGGACGTTGGCGGTGTCGCGACCACTTTCCGCTTCACAACAGACTCCTCGCTGACCAGCCCCGATCGTTTGATCTTGATCGGTGGCGGCGACGATGCCGCAACGCTTGCCTCGAAGGCTGCTGCGGTCATCAGTGCGGTCTACCCAGACGAACTGGCTCCGGTCGTTTCGGGCACCTCAATCAAGCTGAATGAAGCTTCATCGATCGTTCCTACTGGTGAAGTTCGCACAGTCACGACGATCAGCCTCGAAACCAGTGGATTGGTGCAGAGCGGAATCAGTGGCGGTGCGGTACCGGTCGAGTTCTTGCCGTCGGCTACCTTCAGCGAAGCATCGGTTGCAGCCACGTTGCAACGGACGATTCTCAACGCAAACCTCGGCCTTGAAATCTTTGCACCGGGCGGCGGCACATTGTTGATCAATGGTGCCAATGCAGTTTCGGCTCAGTTCACTCGAAACGGTGTTGTTGATGTCACCGGATTGAGCATTCCTGCCGTCTCGGACTTGTCCGGCAATGCAGTCCGCGAAACGCGAGTGAATGACGAAACCCGATTCACCATCATCATGCCCGAAGTTCGATTCGACTTTGGTGATGCACCGGCTAGCTATGCGACGTTGCTGGAAAGCCCACTGAACAGCTCGATCCCGGGCAACGGTGCTCGTCACGCGGTCATCAGCGATGGCACTTCGGTGCGATTGGGCAACAGCATTGACACGGAAGCGGACGGAACACCATCCAATTCGTCAACCAACGACGTGATCGGTGACGACGTCACGATTCCAATCTCGGCCAGCACTGCCGCTGCGTCGGTTTCGCTAGTGTTGGACACTGACATCATCGACATCGAAATCACGTCGATGCCAGCCGTTCGCGACACAATCACTTTGGTGATCGGAGCACAAACATTCACATTTGAATTCCTCGACGCGGCGACCAACCCATCACCAGGGAACATCCCGGTTCTCTTCAACACTGGTAACTCGCTAAGAGAAATCGAAATCGCGTTGTTGACGGCGATCCGTCCGCAACTCGACTTCACCGGTGGCGGAGTGGATGCACTGACTCATCCAACCAACGCCGAAGGAATTCGCGTTCGTGCCATCGATGATGAAGACGGTGTATCGATCGTTCGCTTCGACGATGGACTGAACTTCTTCCGCGTCTTTGGTGAACCCGGTGCGGGCGGACAAGTCCTCACGTCACTGAACGCCGATCAGGTTCTTGGATTCTTGAACCCGTTCGATGAAGCCGGCACCGATATCGCTGTCGATGTCGTGGGTGGTGGTTTGCTGAACGGCTGGATCGACTTCGACCGCAACGGCGTCTTCGATGACGACGAGCACGTGTTGTCGAACGTTCCTGTGACCACGGGAACCAACATCGTTAACGTCACCACGCCGTTGACCGTCGGCAACTTGCCGTTTGATACCTGGGCTCGATTCCGGGTGAACGACGCCGGCAACATTGGTCCTGATGGAGTCGCGATTGGTGGCGAAGTCGAAGACTACCTCGTGTCAGTCCTTCCGATTCCATTGCCAGAACCAGAACCTCGTTCTTACACCGCGTTCGAAGACGCGACGCTGGACGTCGATGCATCGCAAGGTTTGATCAGTGCCGCCAACCGTGCCGGCCAATTGCTGCCCGTGCGTTACTTCGTCGTTGACGAACCTACCAACGGCACGCTGGAAATCGACACCGATGCTGGCGACGACCTGAACGGCAGTTTCCGATACGTGCCGGACCCTGACTTCTACGGGATCGACACGTTCACCTATCGATTGTCGACTCAGCAAAACCTGGGCAACATCGATTGCGAAGTGGATGCCGGCGATCCGCCTGTGTGTGGAACCGTGACGGTCAACGTGGTGCCTGAGAATGATGCACCCGGTGCAACGGACCAATCGTTTGTGATGGTCGAAGCAACCGCGACCAACGGTGGTGCACCATTGACGATCACCGCTGCAGAATTGATCGCTGGATCGACACCTGATGCCAACGCTCAGTTCAACCCAGCGTCCAGCACCGATGTGCAGGACGAACCCAACCAATCCGTCTTTGTGCATTCGATCACGGCCGGCGGAGTCACGATCAATAAAGACAACCGTTTCGCAGTGGCCAACACTCCGGAAGGTGGCACGCTGACCGCGGCATTCAATCCAACGAACGAGTGGATCACCGAAGTCATCTACACGCCGGCTCCTGACTTCAACAGTGACAATGGAACCGTTGCCGGCGGCTTGTCCGTCGACGCGTTCACGTTCACTTTGATTGACAACGGCATCTCCGAATTGCCTTCCGACTTGGAAGCCAACCTGAACGCTTCGCTCAGCCAGGCTGAACGGGATGTTCTCGGAATCGCCAATGGTGTCCGCGATCAGTTCGATGCGATCGGACCGATTTCGGCTCCGGCCACGGCTCGAATTCGCGTCACGCCTCAAAACGACGCTCCAGTTTTGGCCGCCGATTACGTTGGCCTGACCGATGCCAATGGCAATGCGAACACGGATTACACCGGCTTCTTCACCGGTGCCGTTCCAACGCCGACCGAAGACTCCCTCTTGGTCTTCCCAACGGCCTACCTGACTCGCAACGACATGGCTGGACCAGTCGACGCCGCTGACGAGAACTCGGGCACAAACAACAACGACGCCCCCGTCGTTGTCACCGCTGTCGCGTTGGTCGATCCAACCCAGGGCACATTGACATTGGATCCGAACACGAACGAAATCACTTTCTTGCCGGCTCCAAACGTGTACGGCGAAATCGAGTTCACCTACACCGCCACGGACAACGGAGTCAACGAAAACACAGCCGTCGCTGACGTGAACGATGACACCGATCGTGGCGACCGCAGCCCCGCAGGGATCTCGGTCACGCAGTCGGCGACCATTTTTGTCGAACCGGTAAACGATGCCCCTGTGGCCTATGATCGCTTTGCAAGCACCGTCGAAGACACGCCACTGACGATCAGCGACGTGATGTTGCTCGATGGCGTGAACGTGACTCCTTCGGCCATCGTGGCCACGACTTCGGGCGTCACCATGGCTGACGCAGACCAGTTGCGAGACGGTGAGACATTGATCGTCACCGCTGGCAACGGACGTCGAGTCGTCGTGGAATTCAACACCACCGGCATCGCTTCGATCGGCACTGATCGCGTGGTTCAGTTCGCTGATGATGAAACCGCCGATGTGCTGGCAACGCGTCTCGAATTGACACTTCGCTCACTCGGATTCGGTGGCACCGTCAACGGAGCAACCGTCAACTTCGACGCGTCCGGTCAACTCTCGTTCGTTCCCGGACAGAACGCTGTGGTGGTCGATTCCGCTGCGGGCCGAATCACGGTTCCCGAAGGTGGTTTGATCTCCGACGGCGAGATTGTGACCATCACGGACAACGCCGGCACACCGACTCGATTTGTGTTCACCAAGACCGGATCGGTTTTGGTCTCCGGTGCCATTCCAGTTTCGATCAGCGACTCCAGCACCGCCGAAGAGGCTGCCACCGCATTGGCCGACGCGATGTTGTTGGCTGGCTTTGGTGCCGTCGAAACCGCTGGCACACAACAAGAATTCCGAGTCCGAATGGACAGTGTCGCATCGATCAGCGTCAACCGTGCGGCATCTGGACTGGTTCCTGACGGCTCGGATGTGATCGTTCCTGCCGGGAATGCGATCAACGGTGGAGACGCTCTCATCGTTGAGCTTCTCGATGGAACTCTCGTCGTCGCTGAGTTCCAAACCGGCACAACTTTGATCGACCCGAACGCAGTTCTCGTCCAATACTCGGCCAGCGATTCACGTGCACAAATTTCCGCTGCATTGGAAGCCGCGCTGGTCAGTCGCAGTGTGAACGCTCAGTCGGTCACGCTGACCTCCTGGCAGATTGACACCGTTGACATCACGTCAGTTGATCCAACCGGAACCGCGATCACGTTCAACGGAACCGACATCGTCCTGCCTGTCATCGGTGATTTGGTCAGCGGCCAAACGTTCTCGTTGACAGACGAAAATGGTGTCGTGCGTCGCATCGAGCTCAACACCACTGGTACGCTCTCATCGGGCAATGATGCGGTCGTCCAATACGACGCGGCGGGTTCGATCGATGATGTGGCGACCACGTTGGCTGATGTCCTTCGCACGCTGAACATCGGTGCGACAGCATCCGGCAACAGCGTCACTTTGCTGACCTCGAATGCAATCACACGATCGTTGTCGCCAACCAGCATTTCCTTCAGTGGAACCAACATCTTGGTCCCTGCTGGCGATCGCTTGATTGATGGAGAGCGATTCGAAATCACCGACAACGTTGGAACCACACACGTTGTGGAGTTCAACCTGTCCGGGCAACAAACCGCGGGTGCCGACGTCATCGTGCAGTTCACGGTTGCCGACTCGTCCGACATCGTTGCGACAACCTTGCAAGAGCAACTGCGTGCCGCAGGCATTGGTGCATTGGCCGACTCATCCGCTTTGGGTGTTCCATCGGGCCAATCGCTGGTTTCGCTGCAACTTGTCTCCGCGATTCGCATGGGTGAACTGACCGATGCCAGCGGAATGTTTGACAACCGACTCGGTGCTCCCTTCAACGAAAACGAACAGAGCCTCCGAATCGTTTCGTTCTCGACTCCAGGCGGAAACGCGATCGAGATCAACTCGGTTCCCGCTGGTGCAACGACCGCGACCATCGACAGTGATGCGGGCGGAACGTACACGTTCACCGTCGAGACGATCCAAGTCGCAGGTCAGGACCGTCGCTACTTCAGCGGCGTGACGTTTAACCCAGCGGAGAACTACAACAGCGAACAGCCATTCGCCGCTCGCGAATTGTTGCTCTACACCGTGGAAGACGATGCTTTCACACGCATCACCTCGCCTGCTCAAACGCGTCAAGACATCAACGCGATTCGCCGCTCGGTCAACGCTGGCACGATCACGATCACCGTTGACGCGGTCAATGATCCGCCAGTCTTCACCAACGACCTGAATACGGTCGACGTGTTGGAACGCGACGACATGAGCACGACCACCGTGCCAGACTTCTTGACCGAGATCTTCTCGGCAACCTCGACGGCTTCGGACGAGTTGCTCGCACAGATCGTGACCGGATTTGAAGTCCGCGTCGTTGCTGACCCGAATGGCGTCTTGGCCAGCCTCCCGGTTGTGAACTACGTCGGTGGCGACACAGAAGCTTCGCTCACCGTCGCACCGAACCCCGACAAAGTTGGCCAAGCAACGTTTGAGCTGTACCCAATCGAAAGCGGAATCGCTCCTTCACAAATCCCAGCGACCACGTTTACGGTCAACGTTCGCCCGGTCAACGATGCTCCTCGCATTCGTCCTGGACTGACCGGCGACGCAGTGCCAAACGATCCGGATGAAGCCTACGAAATCACCGATGTCACGGACACCGATGGTGATGGTTTCGACGATCAAGCTGTGATCCGGTACACGCTGCGTGAAGACAACACCCAACCGACCGGCAGCAGCGATCCTGCAAACGCCGTCACAACGGGCAACTACTTCATCCCGCTGAGCCGCGCGATCCCAGAAGCCTTGGTGCAAGTCGGCTCGTATCAACGAATTGGTCTGTTGGACATCTACACAGTGGGTGCTGACAACGAAGACCAGTCGCTCAGCGTTGGCTTCCCGACCGGTGGTCCACAACAACTCGAATTGTTCGACTTCCCTGACCGCACCGTTTTGGGCGGAACATTGACGCCGAAATTCGAAGGCAACCTGTTGATCGGCTTGGAGTACACGCCTCCTGTGGACTTCAACAACACGATTGACCCGAACACACCGTTCGACTCCTTCGAATTCGAAGTCCGCGACGACTTCCCCGGTGACGGCGAAACCTATTCGACCGACACGGGAACACTGGTCCAGGACCGTCGCCGATCCACATCGATCGTTCAATTGAACTTGAACCCCGTCAACGACCGGCCTCAGTTCGTTGCGAACACGCTCAACTACGAAGTCGCGGAAGATGGTGCTCCACAACGGATCAACAACTTCGCCGTCGGCATCGCTGCGGGTCCACCATTGAGTGCATTCGATGAAGTCGACTTCATCAACGGCCAAGACGTTCGCTTCACCGTCAAAACGCTGTCCTTCCTGGATGATGAGTTGCAAGACTTCTTCATCGCAGGACCAGAAATCAGCGACAACGGCGTGCTGACCTTCCAACCTCAAGCCGATGTCTACGGCACGTTCGAATTCGAAGTGGTCTTGACCGAAATCCTGCCTGGATCAAACCAACAGGAAAACAGCACGCGTGGTGACTTGCGATCGTCCTTGCCGGTCACGCTGACCATTGATGTTCAACCGGTCAACGACCGTCCGTTCATCAAACCAGAGTTCAGCACACCTGGCACGAACCCATTGAACTTCTCCTTGTCAGAAGACGGCACGTTCGACGTGTTGGTCAACGGCGACGGAACTTCACCGGGCTTGCTGGATGTCTTCGATGTTGGTCCTGCCAACGAGTCGGCCGACAACACACCAGGCGGCAACCAAACGCTGTCTTTGACCACGCCAATCCCAGTGACCACCGCTGAAGGCGGCACACTGCAAAGCGTGACCGAGAACGGTGAGATCACTCGGTTCATCTACACACCGCGAGCCAACTTCGTCGGAACGGATAGTTTCATCTACACCGTCACCGACGATGGGGTCACGGTTCCCGTTGGCAACAACGGTGCACCAATTGATGAGCCTCGCATCGCGTCCGGCACGGTCACCTTCGAAGTCTTCGGCGTCAACGACGCACCACAGTTCAGTGGTGCTGGCGATGTGACCAGCAACGAAGATCAAAACGATGGTGGCGGCCGCGGAAGTGTTGTGATCGAGAACTGGGCAACCAACGTTCAAGCCGGACCTCCCGGAGCGGACGATGAAATTGGCGACGGCACCAATGGCCAGCCACTCCGATTCGAGATCATTCAAACCTCGAACAATCCCGAGTTGTTTGTCACTCCACCATCGGCATCGATTGATTCCGAAGGCAATGCGACTCTGTCATACGTGACCGCGGAAGACCTCAATGGTTCAGCCACCTTCACGGTGCAGTTGTTCGATGATGGACCAAACGACGCTGGCAACGGTGATATCAACGCGTCCACCGTTCGGACCTTCACCATCACGGTGGATCCGGTCAACGACGCTCCGACATTCACCGCCGGACCGACCGTTCGCGTCCAAGAAGATCGTGGTCCCTACACAACGCAGTGGGCCACGAACATCTCCCCTGGGCCGATCGACGAATCCAATCAGTCGGTTTCGTTCGAAGTCTCAACCATCAATGCCGCTGACACTGCCTTGTTCACTCAAGACGGACAGCCTGCGATTTCGCCGGACGGCATTCTGACCTTCACGCCAGCACTCAACGCCAACGGTGCGGTCGACCTGCGTGTCGTCGCTCGAGACAGCGAAGGATTGGCTGGAGCACCGATTACCCTGCGTGTGAATATCCAACCGGTCAATGACTTCCCATCACCGGCACCGGACAACTTCACCACCGATGAAGACACCGTTCGCGTGATCACCGCGGCAGAACTGTTGGCAAACGATGTTGATGTCGACTTGAACGATGCCAACCCAGATGAGTTGCAAATCGTGATGAACTCGCCGCAGCTCTCACTTCGAGGTGCGTTGGTGACGTTCGACCCGGTCACGCAAACCATCACGTATGACCCAACCGTCTCGACTGAGTTGCAAGGGTTGAAATCAGGTTCAGCACCGTTGAACGATTCGTTCAGCTATGCCGTCGCTGACCGTGCCGGTGCCAATGCGACACCAATCCGAACCAGCAATTCGGTCTTGGTCAGTGTCAGTGTCACGGGTGTCAACGATGGTCCAGTGACCGAGCCAGATGTGCCAACGTTACAAAGCCCTGGCAGCACTGTCATTCGGGTCTTGGACAACGATGTGGATGTTGACGGGGTCATTGATCCGAGCTCGTTGACGGTCACAAAGCAACCAGCGTTCGGTAGCGTTTCGATTGATCCTGTCGAAGGAACAATCACCTACACGCCGTTCACCAACTTCCCTGGCAATGACGAATTCCGTTACATCGTCGCGGATGATGAGGGAACGTTCAGCACCGAAGAAACCGTCACGATCAGTCCCAACGCGGCACCGGCCGGACGTGACAGTGTTCGCTCAGGCTTCCTGAACGAAGCGATCTTGATCGACATCAGCAACAACTTCACCGATGCGGATGGACTGGACTTCAGCTCAATTCAAATCGAACGTCAACCATTGGCGGGTGAAGTTCAAAACGTCGGTGATGGAACATTGCGATATGTTCCAGCGGTGGGCTACACCGGTCGCGATTCGTTCGACTACTCGATCGCTGACTCCAACGGCCGTCGCAGTGGTTTGGCTACCGTATCGTTGCAGGTTGTTATCAGCCGTCTGCAGAACCCAGACCTGAACGCCGACGTCAACGATGACGGTGAAGTTTCGGCCCTGGACGCATTGTTGATCATCAACCACCTCAACCGCTTCTCGTCGTTCCCTGCGGGATACACGCCGACGGTGGATGAAGATTTGGTGGTAACGCAAGGCGACAACGGTCGACCAAGTGCTTCGCAGCCGGGTCGCTATTATGACGTCAGCGGTGACCTGCGCATCAGCTCGCTCGATGCCTTGCAGGTTATTAACGAACTGAACCGACGCGACAACAATCAAAGCGAACCGCTTGGCGAACCTATCGTGGCCGCGAACAGCGTGGCGGCAACCGGAACGAGTGCTTCCGCTGCCGTTTCGAGTTCCGATGTCAGCACGAACGGGTCAGGCTCCACGGCCGCCGGTGAACCTCTGATCGAAGTCTTGTACGAAAGTGACAAGGTCATCGGCCAAAGTTCCGCAGACCTTGGTGACGACGTTCTCGACAGCATCGCTTCGGCCAATACAAACGGCGGAGAAGGCTCCTCAAGCAGCGATGACCGCAGCAAATCGCTGCAGTCTGCCGTCGATGCGGCCATGGCAAAACTGCTGTAGAGCCAAGACAGGAATCACTCGGCAAGCTCGTTGACGTTGACCTCAACGAGCCGATGCCAGACAATATCAACGACCGGCTGAGGTTGGGGTTTCCCCGATCTCAGCCGGTTTTCGTATCACGATTCTTTTGATCGCCACCTGAACTCATAGGTTCCCATGTCGACCGCTTCCACGACCGACACACAAACCGACGCTCTCCAATCCGACGACCTTGCCGCCCAGTGCGTTGATATCGCCCGTCGTGCCAAAGCCGCATCTCGTTTACTGGGGACTCTGGACACCAACGTCAAGGATCAATGGCTCATCGAATCCGCGGACGCCTTGATCGACGCATCCGACGCAATCATTGCGGCCAACCAACTGGATTTGGAGAACGCGCCAAAGTACGGCCTGACCGAAGCGGGTATCGATCGTCTGCGTCTGGACGAAGCTCGAATCGCCGGAATCGCCACGGGTTTGCGAGAAATCGCCTCGTTGAACGATCCCATCGGCGAAGTCCTCGATGGATTCGCACGGCCGGGCGGAATGCGAATCGAAAAGCGTCGCGTGCCCCTGGGCGTCGTCTTCTTCATCTACGAAAGTCGCCCCAACGTGACCGCCGATGCAGCCGGAATCTGCGTCAAAAGCGGCAATGCGGTGATTTTGCGAGGTGGCAAAGAGGCCGCTCACAGCAGCCGAGCGATCATTGAAGTTCTTCACGAAGTCGGCCGTCGCGTCGGGATTCCCGAGGATGCGGTCCAGTTGGTCGGAACAACCGACCGCGCCGCGGTGGGGCACTTCCTAAAGCAAGCCGACCACATTGATGTCACGATCCCACGTGGTGGCGAAAACCTAATTCGCCGGGTCGCCGCAGAAGCGACCATGCCGGTTATCAAGCATTACGACGGCAATTGCCACGTCTACGTGGATGAGTCCGCCGATATCGAAATGGCAGTCGATATCATTGAAAACGCGAAATGTCAGCGAATGGGTGTCTGCAACGCCTGCGAATCGCTGCTGATTCACCAATCGATCGCCGCCGAAGCACTCCCAGCGATCGCGAAACGCTTGTCCAGCCGCGGCGTTGAAATGCGGGTCGACAAACGTGCAGCAGCCTACGTTCCTGATGGCGTTCCCGCCTCGGACGCTGACTTTGCTGCTGAATTCCTGGGTCCGCAGATCAGCATCGCCGTCGTGGACTCATTGGACGCTGCCGCGGACCACATCAATCACTATGGATCAGGTCACACCGACGCCATTGTCACCAGCAGCATCGCCGCATCCGAGCAGTTCACCGCTTTGGTGGATAGTTCCGCAGTGATGGTGAACGCCAGCACTCGCTTCAATGACGGTGGAATGTTCGGTTTGGGTGCCGAAATTGGAATTTCCACGGATAAGTTTCACGCAAGAGGGCCATGCGGGTTGCGGGAACTGACCAGCTACAAGTACATCGTACGTGGGAACGGTCACATAAGAGGCTGAGGACACGATGTCCAACGAATCACTGAGTCAAAATCAAGTCGAGAATCTTCTGAAGGCCATGGAAACGGCCGATTTGGACGAGGAAGGTACCGGCGCACCGACCGAGCCCAAAGACTCTGCCGATTCCAAAGACGCCGAAGGCTCGACCGTTGGCGGTTCCGCCCCCGTCGTCGGTGCGGCTCATCCAGCGGATTCCAAGCCCTATTCGCCAGGTGTACCGGCCGGTGCCCGTGTGACGGCCTACGATTTCAAACGCCCAGAACGCGTGGGCAAAGACCAGATGCGGGCGATGCATTCGCTGCACGAGTCCATTGCCCGAAATTTCGGTGCATCGATTTCCGGTCTGCTGCGGACGATGATCGAGGTCAAACTGCTGAGCGTGGACCAACTCACCTACAGCGAGTTTGTCTTCAGCCTCGACAACCCAAGCTGCTTCAATGTCATCAAGCCGTTGCCGCTGGAAGGCCACTGGGTGCTCGATATCGCACCCGGATTAGCATATGCAATCATCGATCGAATGCTCGGCGGCGACCCGGTCCCTGGTGAAACGATCCGCCGTCCACTGACCGAAATCGAAACCCGGTTGATGTGTCGCGTTGTCGATCTGTTCCTCGAACAAATCGTGCCCGCCTGGGAAAACGTCATTCAGCTAGAACCGACGATCCATACGACGGAAAGCAACCCCCAGCTCGCCCAAATCGTTCCTCCCAATGAAGTCGCGATCCTGGTTGGTTTCGAAGTCCTGCTTGGTAAAAACCGAGGGATGATGAACTTGTGCATCCCCTTCAATTCAATCGAGAAATACAACGCCAAACTGTCTCGTAACGGATGGGTGGGCTACGGAAAAACAAACCCAACACCACAATCTCGACGCAAAATCGCCGGCAGCATCGACGCAGCTCCGGTGGATGTGGTGGTAACTTTGGCACGATCAAAGATCCGTACCAGCGATCTGTTAGACCTGAGTGTTGGCGACATTATCACAACCGAACAAGCCGCCAGCTCCGCTTTGGAATTGTCCGTTCAGGACGTTCACAAATTCGCCGCCGTTGCGGGTGCCTACAAAGGCAAAAAGGCGGTGCAAGTTCAATCGACGGTCGAGCCGAAACATCTTGAGCCGGAGTTCGACCCGGAGGAAGAGCTGGCGAACGACTCATCCGCCCCCGCGGAGGCGGAACCTGTCGAAGATGAACTGGAAAACGTCTTGGACACGGCTCAAGGCAAAATTCCAACGGCAACGCAGTCACATGCGTCACCCCAAGCTGCGCCCACCAAACCGGCACCAACTCGCTGACTCGTCGCCGAGTCACCAACACAAAAGTTGCAGTCCGTCAGGCCAAAACGGTGAAGCCCTCGTGCCTACGCCCCATACGCGGATCGCTCGGCAAATCAAGTGTTCGAACTGCGACCACCATTCATTGATTTCGTCAGCAATGCGAATCGTCTTATCTTCTGGCAACAAATGATTGCCACTTGTCTCTGTCCGAACATGACATGAGCAAGCAATCAGTTTGGACCAGACGGAGAGGCGATCGACGGTGCGGTCAAACCGCTCTTCTGTGCCGCTGACTCCGCGCGACGAAGCGCCGCCTCGACACGATCGAGCAATTCGTCAGACAGTTCAGGCGTCTGAGCCGTATCGCTGATACATGCGATGAATTCAGCACCACAGTGCTGGCATGCAACGGTACATCCGAGTAACGATGCGCGAATATCGATTCGCCGCCCACACGTGGGGCAAGATTGATTGAATCGAATGGACATGATTAACCTTTCTACTTCCAGCCACTCGGCTGGTTAAATCCGTTTGACAGGGGGAATAATATCCACAAACCCTCGACAACGCAAACTCATTTCACGCAAGCTTCACATAGATGCTCAAGCTGCAGCCATGGTAGCGCCGCCGACGGGTTCGGGCAAGGATCTAAATTGAGGAAGACTGCGTGAAGACGAACGCCCTAAATCGCCCCAAAGCACTGCACGCACGAACACTAACCGACCTCGAAAGTATGGCTTTCCCCTGCTTCGCAACCGGCAAGACGGTTATCCTGTAGGGGACCTCAAAACGATGCTTCGACGAATGGATTTTCACGCTCAAGCCGGTTCCTATGACACGCTCGTCCCGCAGCCAGACGCCCATCATCGCTCTTTTCGCGACTTTTATCGTTGCCTTTTCAGGAACGAAAGCATCCGGACAGGACACCTCCGGCGAGGCTGATCTGGGACCGAAAATTCAATTCGAGACCATCGACGGAGACACAGAAACGGGACAGCTCAGCAACCTGACGGGTTCATCCCTTTCCGCGATTTTGGCGGGCGGTGAATCCAAGCAGTGGGATCTGACCGAGATTGCACGGATCAAGTTCGATGGATCGGAAAAGACCAACCCACCGACTCGCGTTGTTCTTCGTGGCGGCTCGGAAGTGGCATCGGCCGCGACGTCCATGGAAGACGAGAAGCTGCTGGTCCGCTCGATCGGCCAACCGTCATTCACCGTGTCCATTCGGTCCGTTCAATCAGTTCGGTTCCGAGCTCCTTCCGCCGCGACAGATGCTGACTGGCTCGCTTTGGTCGAAGAACCACAACGCCGCGACCGCTTGGTCATCCGACGCGAAGGAGATGTGTTGGATCCGATCGAAGGAACGATCTTAGAAATCAACCGAGACTCCGTTTCGTTCGACCTCAGTGGAAACATTGTTGACGCCCCCCTGAAGAAACTCGAGGGCGTGATCTTCTCCACGACCAGCGACCGTGAAACGGAAAAGCCCATTCGAGTCCGCGACCAACGTGGATCGAACTGGATGGCCGATCAAGTCAACTGGAATGCCACCGACCGTACAATTCAACTCGATCTTGGCAACGACATCACGCACTCCATTCCAGTCAAAGAGTTGTTGGAGATCCAGTTCTCCGGTGGCATCCTCTATCTGTCCGACGCAGAGGTTGCTGAACAGCGTCAATCGGATCCACTCAAAGCACTGCTTGGAGACGACCTCGCCTCCACTTGGTTCGCGACCGAAACCGACACCAAGAATCTGACAACGGTTCTGTCTTCCGATCATGTCATCCGTATCCCCGAGGTATATCAGAAACTGGTCGCCGCCGTCCGAGTCGCATCGGAAGTGGACCAGTTCGCACCGCTAACGGTTTCGGTGCTGTTGGACGATCGCGTCGCTTGGACGCTCGAAATCAAAGACCGCAAACCACACGGCTTGATCTTGCCAATCGAAGACGCACGGCGGCTCACACTTCGAAGCACCCAACCCGGGTCGGACGCATCCGAGACATTGCCGACAATCAACAACGCTTTGGGGCATCGGATCGAGTGGCTGGGTGCCCGCTTGTTAAAATAGAGTCATGCGTCGGTCCGACGCTGCTCAGATGATCTTTGCAACGACGTCTCCACACTGAGAAGAACGATTCGCTATGCCATCTCGATGCCTCGATTCCGCCATGGTGCGAATCGGTTGTTTGACGCTTGCTCTTGTTGCATCAGCGACTTCGTTGACGGCCACTCTTCATGCCGAAGAGTCTTCCCTTCTGCCTGACGAACAAAAGTGGATTGAGCAGTTTGAGTCCGCTCGCGTTGCCGGCATCGCAAAGGCCACTCCTTCCACGGTCATGGTGTTTGTTCCCGGCGGCGGAGGAGGCGGAAGCGGCGTCTTGATCACTCCCGATGGCTATGCGTTGACCAACTTTCACGTCAGCAGTCCCGCGGGCACCTACATGCGATGCGGTCTCAGCGATGGCAAAGTGTATGACGCGGTGGTTGTCGGTATCGATCCGGTCGGCGACTTGGCACTCATTCAGTTGTTGGGCCGCGACGATTTCACAACGGCTGAGTTCGTCCCCAGCCGCTCTGTCCAAGTCGGTGACTGGTGCTTCGCGATCGGCAATCCATTCTTGCTCGCGACGAATCTGCAACCAACCGTCACCGCTGGAATCATCAGCGGAGTGCGTCGCTATCAGTATCCTTCTGGCACGTTGCTCGAATACGGCAACTGCTTTCAAACCGATGCTTCCATCAACCCCGGCAATTCCGGTGGTCCGCTGTATGACAACGACGGCGATTTGATCGGGATCATCGGACGGGCTTCGTTTGAAAAACGAGGACGCGTCAACGTGGGTGTTGGTTACGCGATCTCGGGCGACCAAGCACAAAATTTCCTGGGGTGTTTGCACAGCGGTCGCATCGTCGACCATGCCACTCTTGGGGCCACTGTTGGCACGGACGAAGACGGCAGTGTCCGAGTCACCAACATCCTCAGCTCCAGCGATGCTTACCGACGCGGTCTGCGTTACGGGGACGAAATTCTCGAGATCGACGGCCAAGTCATCCAAACTGCCAACGATGTTCAAAACATTCTTGCGACGTTCCCTGAATCATGGCGAATCCCAATCACGTATCGGCAAGAGGGAACGAGCGTAGAAACTCTGGTTCGTTTGGCCAGCGTTCACCGCGGATCGGAATTGCTTGAGAAGATGAAGTCGGCGTTGCCACCACCTCCCCCCGCTCCGCCAAAGCCACCCGCTCCGTCTGATCCCGAAGGAGACGCCCCCGACGACTCAGAATCAAACGATGAGACATCGCCAGACGGCACGGACAACCCCAAACCGGACGATGCGAAACCAGTGATGAAGGATGCGGCGGGCGAACCGATTCCAGTGGTGGCCGCCAAGCAGATTAAGATCCGTGAAGGCTATGCCAACTACCACTACAACGAACTGCACCAATCGAAATTCATCGAGCGACTTCGCCGACAATTCAAAGACGTCGTAGCAAATGATTCCGTTTGGCAGATCCGTGGCAAAACCATTCCCGTCGTCGATGGCCAAGAAGCTAGCGATTTTCAAATCACGATTGGCGACGGCCAATTCAAACTGAAAATTGGCGACGAAGTTCAGCAACTCTCACGTGGCGACGAACTGCTGCAAGTCGTCGACGAACAACGCGACGCGGGTATCCTGGCATGCTTGAACGCTCTGCAACGCATGCTGACGCTCGGCCCCAAACAATTCGGCGACACTTACTACTGGGGCACCATGCCGCTGTCTGGCCAGCGTCTTCTTCGCGACACCGTCGTTGGCATCCACTCCGATTTGGAAACTCGATTCTTGCATCATCCACAATCCGAACGTTTGGAAGTGATTGAATCCATCGCTGGCAACGACACCGACCCCGCTGAACTTTGGTTCGATGCAGGCGACAACGCACTGCCATCGACCATGCAGCTCCGCTATGGACTGACCACCGTTTTAAATTTGCAAATCACTGATTGGTCGGCCGGACCAGCCAACCTACCTCAGGTTCCAGTCGATGGAGATGCATCATGAGTTGCGTTTCAAAACTTTCGAGAGTCACCATGAACTCACCTCATGACGCCTCGAGTCATGCGTGGTTGCTGCGTCTTCTACTGGGGTGCATCACTGGGTCGTTGGTCGCATTTCTCACGCCAGAAAAGTTGTGGGCCCAGCCTTCGATGGCTCGCCCTTCCGACCAAGTCCAATCAAAGATGGTCAAGGTCTATGGTGCCGGCGGGTTGTCCGGACTGGAGGCTTACCAAAGCGGCTTCCTGGTTTCCCCAGCGGGTCACATCGCAACAGCATGGAGCTATGTCCTGGACGTTGATCCGGTCGTCATTCTCCACGATGGCCGACGATTCGAATCGAAGATTGTGGGCTTTGAACCGGCACTTGAGACGGCGGTGTTGAAGATCGAAGCGGATGACCTTTCCTTCTTTCCCATTCCAGAATCCGACGACGTTTCCTGGGGCGATCCGGTCCTCGCGGTCAGCAATTTGTTTGGCATCGCAACGGGGAACGAACCCGCCAGTGTGATGCAGGGCCGAGTCGCGGCGAAAACCAAACTCGACGCTCGTCGCGGAACCTTTCAAACACCTTATCGCGGCGAGGTATTGCTTCTCGACTTGGTCGCCAACAACCCCGGTGCGGCTGGCGGAGCACTGGTCGATCCCGAAGGCCAATTCCTCGGCATGCTTGGAAAAGAACTTCGAGATCGAAAGACCGGCGTTTGGCTGAACTACGCCATTCCAGCTGGCGTTCTTCGGCAACCGATCGGCGACATCATCGCGGGTCGCAAAACAACGCTTCCTGATGAATCCAATCCGGTTCTTCCACGCGAAAAATCGCACTCGCCAATTGGCTTGGGCATTGGATTGATCCCGGACGTTCTCGAAAACACTCCCGCCTACATCGACTTCGTTCAGAAAGACTCACCCGCCGCTCGCGTGGACCTTCGACCGGACGATTTGATTGTTCTCGCCAATGGTCGTCGTGTTTCGCACCAGCGTGCTCTTCGTGATCTGTTGAGGCGAATCGACCGCCGCGACCAAGTCGCCTTGGTGGTTCAGCGAGACAACGAAATTCTTGACTTGGTATTACGTCCATGATTCGCAAATATTTCCCGGCACGCTTGCACCGCAGCTTTCACGTGAATCGCATATCCAATCCGTTTGAAATGCTTCTTACGGTTGCCCTGCTGTTTTGCACGACGACGTCCGTACACGCCGATGACCCAACGCCCGCGCGATACCAAAGCATTTTGGCAAAAGCCGTGCGGCATGTTGCCGAGGACACGCTGCCCTCCGTCGTGACCATCGAAGTCATCGGCGTCATGCAAGCCAACGGCGAAGTCCGGCAAGATGCACCAACGTCGGGCGTGGTGATCGACGAGCAGGGCCATGTCCTGACGTCGTCGTGGGTGACGGGCGGTGACTCCGCTAGCATCATCGTCAACGCTCCAAGCGGCAAGCGTTACCCGGCCACAGTCGTCGCGAAAGACGAGCACCGAGACCTTGTGTTGCTGAAGGTGTCCTCTCCCGATGAAACATGGCAACCGATTCCTTTTCCGACGAGCGATCCAGCCAACGACCAAGTCGGGGAAACAATGGTTGCGGTCGCTCGTTACGGTGAAAACAACACGCCGATGGTGAGCACGGGAATCCTTTCCGCAGTCGGTCGACTTGATGGCACCGCGATACAAACCGATGCCCGAATATCACCGGCTTTCTATGGCGGTCCCTTGGTCGATCTCAAAGGTCGTTTTCGCGGTGTCGTCATTCCCGCAGTCGGCGAGGGCGGCGCAGAAGACCCAACCGCTTGGTACGACTCCGGAATTGCGTTCGCAGTCCCCAGCTCGATCATCGCTCAAAAGCTGGACCAATTGCGTCGTGGTGAAAACATCCAACAAGGCCTGCTCGGCTTCGTTGTCGCGGGCAGCGACCCATATGCCGAAGGAACCGAACTGAGTGTCGTCCGCAAACGATCGCCCGCCGACAAAGCCGGATTGAAAGTCGGTGATCAACTGAAATCAATCGGCGGCCAAAGCGTCACCCGACGACAAGAAATCAAACTTGCACTCGGGCAATACGACGCAGGAGACGAAGTCCAAATTGAATACGAGCGGGATGGAAAACGCATGACTTCCGCCGCGAAGATGATTGCAACAATCCCACCGCTTCAACCACAGTTCATCGGCTTGATCACAGCGGATGAAGTGATCGAACAAACCGAAGAGGAAGACACGGATGCAGAATCGAGCTCGTCGACTGCAGTCATCGTTCAACATGTTTGGAACAAGTCTCCCGCTGACGGCAAGCTAAAGGTCAACGATCGTTTGATTCAACTCGACGGTTCACCGATCCTGGACTCCAACGCAATGCGACAACGTCTTTGGGCATCCGACCCCGATGTTCCAATCGAGTTGACGATCAAACGCGACGGCAATGAACAGGTGGTCTCGGTCGATCCTCTGACGCTAGATGGCTCCCTGGACCGCATCGCAGCTTTCGAGACCTCCGAACCATTGCCGGCCGATGACTGGAACGTTGACACACTGCAATTGCCTGACATCACCAACGCGGCGGCAATCTGGTTCCCCAAACCAGAACCCACCGTCGATACACCCCCGGATGAAGCACCGACGATTCCGCTCGCTTTGGCAATCGTTCTGGCTCCACCCAAAGACCGTGATCCATCCGTGATCCTGGGCCCTTGGAAAGACCTTGCTCGCCAGCATCACGTCGCCGTTTGTGTGATCTGCAGCGATGGCGACGATCAATGGCGTCCCAACGAAGTGGATTCAATCAGCAAACTGACAGCCGCATCGCTGAAGCAATCCGGTGCATCGCCGTCCGCGGTCGCTCTGATTGGCGGAGGTGCCTTCATGATGGATGAGAAAGCCAACCCTGCTGATTCGATGGCTCTCGGTGCATCTCTCTCGACCGTGAACGTTTTCACTGGCGTTGCGATCTCGAATGAGACCGAACCGCCTGCCGTTCGCCTACGAAAAGACGGACCGCCGCGGCTTCTTCGGGTCCTGATCCCGAGCCCTCCCAATTCGGAGCTACCGTTTTGGGCCGAAACACTTCGCCGAATCGGCTGCCCGCTGCAAACCACCCCCACACTCAACCGTGACCTGTGCCTTCAATGGACTCGATCCTTGTTGGCGATGTGATTCGCAAAAGAAAGCCTGCCGATCCACCGTTTTTCGCGCAGAAAGCTTCAGCCGTGGTCTCTGGTTGAATAGCTCCTCAGTCCGGAGCACTCGCCAAACACCTCGCCTCGATGCATTGTCGACACATGAATTTCTTTCGAATGAACGGCCGTCGTTTCAAAGCCATCAGGCGATTTGCTTTGATCGCCGCCGTTACACTTGCTCCCGGTTGGGGCATTCACACCTGGTGGGGAACTTCCGAGAACACGACCATGGCTCAGAACATCAACGTTCCCCTGCCCACGCTCGGCGGGGCTCAATTGTGGACCGATCACGATTACCGGGCTGGTTACCGCATCCAGCAAAACGCGGTGACCAAGCACTGGCGTCTGCTTGATCCCAACAATGTTCGACGAGCGTGGGGCAGTCGTGAAGACGTCGATGAAGCACTCGACAAATTACAACCTGAAATCGCCTCGCCATGCGATCGGCCGGTTGTTGTCCTGCTACATGGTTTGATGCGAACGGACAATTGCATGAAGTCGCTGGAAACCAAACTTCACGCCGAAGGCTACGAACAAACCATTCGGTTTGGATACGCGAGCACACGTGGCTCTCTGGCTGAATCAGCCGCAGCACTCCGTGAAGTCCTCGAGAATCAATCGCCGGAAGCCGAGTTCGCATTCGTCGGTCACAGCATGGGCAACATCATCACTCGGCATTTGATCGGTGATCTGCAGGCCGATAGCGATCCCAAAAACCTGCTGCCGCGATTGAAATCAATGGTCATGCTCGGCCCACCCAACCAAGGTGCCGCGATCGCGCGGCGACTTGCTCCCACTGGCGTGTTTGGTTTGGTTGCTGGCCCCGGTGCGATGGAATTAGGCACTCGCTGGTCAGATGTGGAATCGCACTTGGCCACCCCACCGTTTCCCTTCGCAATCGTTGCGGGAAAGGTCGCAACACCGATTGCGAATCCCTTGGTCGATGGCGATGGGGACTTCGTCGTCAGCCTCGAAGAAGCCCAACTGGAAGGAGCGGAAACGGTTCACCAAGTGCCCGTGCTGCACTCATTCCTGATGGAAGAACCCGAAGTGCAGGATTGGACGATCGAGTTCCTCAAAGCTCATTGAATCTGGGCATTGAACCGACAGACTCAAACTCGCTTATCGCTCCACAGCTTCAACAACTCAACCAAATGATTCGCGGAGATGACCATCTCATCCAGACTCGCGAATTCAAGGACGCTGTGGATATTGTGTTGACCGCTGGACAAATTCGGTGTCGGCAATCCCTTCTCGGTCAATTGACTGCCATCGGTTCCGCCTCGAACAATCGCCGTTTGACAAGGCAGCCCCAAATTCTCGAACGCCTGTTCGGCCAACGAGACTGACTCGGGCAGCTTCGCCAACCCATCAGCCAGATTTCGATACTGACGTCGAACCTCACACTCCAATTGCATTCCCGGCCATGCCGCCGTGGCTTCCTCGGCCAGCTTGCGAACTTTGTCCGCGTAAACCGACAACTGTTCGCTATCAAAGGATCGCAGGATCAGCTCCACGCGAGTCTGCCCCACGCCGCCGACAATGTCATGCAAATGGACGAAACCATCTCGACCGTCGGTGGTTTCAGGCGTCTCGGAATCTCGGGGCAACGAAGCGGCAAAATCGGACGCCGCACGCAACGAATTGACCATTCGGTCCTTCGCGATCGCCGGGTGGATGTTGTGCCCGCGAAAGATCAACGTCATCGCGTCAGCCGAAAACGTCTCAACATCAATGATGCCTTGCCCGCCACCGTCGACGGTGTACGCCACCGTTGCATCGAGCTTTTGCAGATCCAGCTTGTCCGTGCCGCGTCCGATCTCTTCGTCGCAAGTCATCACGACGCGAACCGGACCGTGTGGCAGATGAGGATTCTCGACCAATGTTTCGGCGAGTTCCATGATGATCGCGACACCGGCTTTGTCATCACCGCCCAACAACGTCGATCCATCGGTGGTGACCAGAGTGTGCCCGATCATCTTTTCCAGATCGGGACATCCGGCGACGGTGATCGTGTTGCCGCTGGGAAGCGATATGTCCCCGCCGCTGTACGACTGAACGACTTGAGGATCGACCGACTCGCTGGGTGCTTCCGGTGACGTGTCCATGTGAGCCACCAAAGCCACCGTCGGTGCGGTGCCATCGATGGTTGATGGGACGGTTGCCGTCACAACCGCATGCTCATCCAAAACCACATCGGTCAGTCCCATCTGAGTCAGCTCATCCGCCAACATCTTCCCCAATTCGCGTTGGCTCTCAGTACTGGGGTAGGCTTGAGACTGCGGGTCAGCGGCGGTGTTGATTCGAACGTAGCGGAGAAAACGTTGCAGCAAGCGGTCTTGGTTGATCATCGGACGCGAAGTCCCTCAATTCGAAACACGGCCATGTGAGATGCCCCATCGGGGCCCTTGCCGCCCGGGTATCGATACTTCTCAGTATCCAAGACGAACTTGCCTTCCACCATGATGGGTCGCGGCACAAAATCCGTCGTCCGTCCCGGTTGCATCTCAATCATCACGCAATCAAACAACGCCGCACCGGGCCCGAAACAGCACTCCTGGTTGTCTCGCACCAAAACGAATTTGTCGATATCGGTTTCTTTGTACAACGTGCTTGGCAACATGTACCCTCGCAGACGCACGTTGCGGCCGTTCAAGAACTTCAGCTCTTTGGTCAGCTTCTCCTCGTCGAAGACCTCGCCCTTTTCGATATCAAACGTCAAATCATCGAACGTGATGTCTCCCTTGGCCAAATCCGCTTGGCTGCTTTTACGGACCTCGACCTTTTCACGCCCAGCGGCCTCACCTCGCATCGCCGCTCGACGCTGCTCGATGATGGATCGAGCCGTCGCGGTACGCTCCTTCTGCGTCTGAGAGTCATCCGCGACGCACAGGGTGGGAAGCATCGTTGCAACGGCCAGGCATCCAGCCATCGCTATCGAAGGAATTCGAGAATTCAGTTTCATCTGACGAGCATCCATCGTTCGTGGAAGAAAATTGCTGTGCCGGTCGTCTGCAAACGCGATGCACCCATCGTACCAATGTCGGACGTGGGGCCCACAACATCAAAACGCAATCAGACGTGAACGTGCCAAATCAGTCGATCATTCACGATCAGCCGATCATTCTCGTCCCAGCATCCAGCCGATCGATGTCCCGTTATTTGTACAGGTCGACCCGCATTTTGTAGAACATCGCGTTTTCAAAGTCATCTTTGCTTTGTGGAACACGATTGACCTTGAACGTGCCCGCCAACTTACGTTTCGTCAGACCCGCTCGCACCGATTCACCCGGCGGCAAAGTCACCTCAATCATGTCGCTACTACGAGGATCTCCGCCAAAACAACACGTGCCAAGGTCGGGAACCAACACGAACTGGCGAAGCATGCCACTGCCGCTGCTGGGGTGGATGTACCCCTTCAAGAAGATATCTTCCCCATCAATCTTCAAAGCATCAGGCGTGGGCAAATCAGGCCCATTGGGCTCCGACTGCAGCTTGTAAAACGCCACGCGTTCATACCCCTCAGGAACTTCCGTCAGATACGTGTAGGTGTGAAACCCGATGCCACCTAAGAAAAGCACGGCACAACCGACCACGCCAACTTTCGCGACGCCCGCGCCGCTGTATTCGTCCGGGAAACGACTGATCGCTCGCAATGCAATCACGCCCGCCAAAATCCCGGGGACGGTCAGAATCAGCATCGGCGAGAACGTCGGCATCAATCCGGGCAACGACAACGCCAAGAAAACCAGCGACGCAATCGCGCCGCGGTTGATCGCTTTGTAGGGAAACTCAGCAGCGTCTGCGGCCCCTGAAAACTGGACTTCAGCGGACATAACTGGAAACCAACCAATCGTAGGAAGACAAAATCGAAGCGAAACGATCACCACTGTTTCGGTCAAAAAATACAGTGATACCCGGGTGCTACGACACGGGATGCCGGTGGGTTCGGCATCGAATTGGGCCCATTCTTATCCCATGTCCACCGATTAGTGAAATGCCTCTCTCAACATTGCCAGACTCTTCGGAATGGCGGATTCGTGAGCCTCGCTGCCTTCGAATTCCAAGCTGATGTATCCACGATAGTCAACCTCCCGCAGAATCTCTGCCACCCGGTCGTAATCAATGTCCAGCGTGTACCAGGTGCCCCCTCCAAAGTAAGTCTTGGCCTGAACAAACACCGCGTCGGGAGCCAGTTTCCGGTACTGATCGTACTGATTCTCTAGAAAATTGCCGGTGTCCAGCGTTGCCCGCAACCACGGCGAATCGACTTCTCCAATGACCCTTAAAACTCCGTCCGCGGTTCGCCCGAGCCCCCAATGATTCTCCAGCCCCATCACCACACCACACTTCTCGGCGACCGGCAGACACTTTTCAAATCCTTCCCGGACCCAACCGAAACCTTCCTCGTCGGTGTGTCCTTCCAAGGTCGGCTCGATGCCCTTGTTGGCCATCAATTCATCGAAGCTGCCCGACGTTCCCCAACGACCAGTGTTCACTCGAATCGTGGGAATCCCCATCGCATACGCCAGCTCGATGCAGTGGATCGTGTGATCGATGTTCTTTTGACGTTCAGCCGGGTCGGGCGAGACAAACGATTGGTGAGTCGACATCCCACACAGACTCAAGCCTCGACGAAAGGCCCGCTGCTTGATCCGTTGCAACGTGCCGTTCGATTCGTCGGTCATCTGAACATGCAACACCTCCACCGCATCAAATCCCGCATCAGCGGCCAAGTCCACGCACTCCTCGATCGAAAGCTTGCTATCGTCGCGATACCGCCAGTACGAATAGGTCGACACCGCGATCGGATTGGGCTTCCGCGATGCAGCAGCTTCTTCTTTGTCAGAATCAGCTTGAGCCAAAGCCACGCGACCGGAACATGCCGACGCTCCCGCCGCCGCAGCCACCCCTGCCATCCAAGCCCGACGTGACGCCTGCTTCTGCGGTCCAACTTCGTCGCGATTGCTGGAGACAACTGGGAAAGGTCGATTGGTCTCGATGCTCATAGCGGATTCCTTGGATGCGTGAATCAGTGTGTAAGTGATAGCCCGCCAAACTGGCCCCGGTGCGAAGCCCAACTCATTGTAGCGAGCCACACCGATCGCAGAACATCAACTCGAGTCGAGTCAGGACGCGAACTGACGCCTCGACACCACATCCACTCTTCGCGATCGCCCCCGCAACCGAGACAAACAACTCTGCAACAATCCAAGCTACGTGACGCACCCAATGCTCGTACTGTCCCTCCTGAAAAAGGGCCAAGACCTCACCCAGAATCCAAGGCTACTTCCCAACGTGCCGCAATACCTCCAAACGATCAATCGCATCGTTGGAATCAAAAACTTCCCTTGACCCGATCAGCTCGCCCCGATCAGCTCGTCGGTCGCATCTACCAACAACGCCACCAGGAACCGTGCAACATCATCTGGCTCAGCGAACTCGCCTTTCTCACATGTTCGTCAATGTACACACGGTTGAGCAGGTCGGCAGGAATGATCGGGCACAACCATGTAAGCCGTTTGGGTGTCAGCCCCGGTTTTACGTGGGACCAGTGGCGTTTGCCAAAACAGTTCAAATGCCGAAAGAATCTTGCCGACTTGCTTAGCATGTCAGTCTCTAAAACGGCATCAACAATCCGAGTGTTGACCGCGCCGGAGCAGCGGGCTGTTGATTTAGCCATATACAGAATGACAACAATTAGCCGATGGGCGTTCGCCCCGGTTGGCGTTTGACCAACCGCCGCCAACGCGGTACCGCCTATTAAATCAACAGTCCGATAGGCCTGCCTGCAAGGTGTTCAGTGTTATGGACCCTATCCGCTTGCGCTAGCTTCCGTTTGAACTGTGCTGACTCGCCTCGCTTGAGGTCGTGCAGCTTTCCGATACCGTCTTTCGGCAGATTTTCACATGGCGCACCTCTCCCGAAACGAAGTTTGGGGAGAGGTCAAGCGACGCCGTTCAGGCGTACGCGAGGGTGAGGGCCGGGCATGGGAAGTGGCGTGTGCTGCCCTCACTCCCTACCGCAATATTTCATAGATTGCCATTTCCGACTTCAAATTGCTCGTTGGGCTATTGAGGCAGGATGATCGCCTACAGCTCTCCTCAAGAAGCGTGGACGAGAGAGGAAACCAGCCGGCCTCACGCTGTAACGGCCTCAAGACAACAATGCAAACAAACCTCGCGATGCCTGAAACACGACCAGTGAAATCAAATCCAGCTTACGCTTCCAACCACGGAAGGTGCACCGAAGGCCTAGCATAAACACCATGTTGTATGACCCTGAAGTGGCAACACGGTCAGAATATGATTTTTGACTCGGAATAGAAGTCGGCAATTTTGAGTCGGTTGGAACTGAAGTACTCGGTCACGTCGTTGGGCGGGTCATGAGACGACAGGGCAGCGAAGGGCCGGTCGCCCAATTGCATGCTCCCAGTCGAAACCAAATAGTCCGCGCGGAGACCAATTGTCCCACCTATCGTGAATCGGTGGTTGCGTGCAGTACCAAGTTGCCCTACAGGCAACGGTAAGTGCGTCGATCGCGTCCAGCATGCGAACGTACAGATCGAACGGTGCACATACGGGAACAGAGACGCACGCGAATCCGGCGTTGCAGAACGCTCCGATTTGGTCGCGGTCATCTACGGCGAACCACTCGAGGTCAGGTCCGTGGCAAATCCCATGGGCGGCGGTTTGGAAATCGGCCTCGGAGAACATTGACCTGCGTCGCACAACGGAAGGTTTCTACGATGCCGCCCTAAACGAAGCGAGCGATGCCCTGAAGTGGATTTGATTTTATAATGGAAGCGAGGTCAGCACTACATCGACGGTATGCCCGCAGGTCCTATGCGTAAACACCATGTTATACTCCCGGCGCACTGGAGTGAAGCTATGAATCTGAACCTACCAAGCGAAGTCAATGATTTCGTGAAAGGTCTTGTTTCCCAAGGAAGATTCAATTCTGAAGAAGATGCCATCGTTGAAGGTGTCAGGTTGCTGATGGGGCGTGAGCAATTGCGAAGCGAGATTCAAAAAGGCGTTCAGCAATTGGATGCGGGTAAATTCTACGACGAAGAAACCGTGTTTGACGAGATCAACGCGGAAATTGACAACGTAGAAGCCGAACATCAAGGAAGCATGAGAACATGCCGAGACTTCGCTATTCTGCGGAATCGAAAGAAGACCTCAAGTAGATCGCTCGATTCATTGCCCGCGATAAACCAGTCGCGGCCCGTCAATTGGTTCAAAAGCTTCGCGAGAAGTGTTGTTTGTTGGCCAAGGATCCCGATGTCGGCGATGCGCGTCCGGAACTTGGCAACGAGATTCGATCCACGTACGTTGGCAGCTACGTGATTTTCTTTTGCCGCGTCGAAGGATTCCTTGAGATCGTCCGAGTTATTCGAGGGGATTTTGACGAACCAAAAATCTAAGGTCACAGAACGGAAGTTTTTTACGACACCGCCCTAAACGAAGCAAACAATGTCTGAACTACGGGAAACTGTACCAATGCCACCGCCCGTTGCCAAAGAACGAAGGTGCGCCGAAGGCCTAGCGTAAAAACCATGTTGTCAGACGCGATCCACTAGGGCTGAGCCTGCATCTCAATCGCTGCCCGCCGGTCTCCAAGGTAGCCAGTTAAGCACCAGCTATGTAAATAGCCAATGGGAATTGCAATGAGCAGAAGGAAAATCATTGAGACGGACCACCATCGGCGGACCACGGCCCACATAATCGCGCAGGCCCATCCGAACCAGAACAGAACGCCAAGACCACCACCAACGAACATTACAAGCCAGTCGACTACGTCAAAGTTGCCAACAAATGGTTCTTCACTGGCGTCGTATGCTGCCGTTGCAAACGTCCAGATTGCAGCACCAACTGCAGACGTTGCTATTGCCGAAGCAAACCAGCGCGGTGCAACAGATCGCAGCAATTTGGGCTCGACGCTGGTGGATGGAGATTGATACGGGTTGGCCAAATGATCGACTAGCGTCTGACAACGGAAGTTTTTTACGACACCGCCACTATCAACGCGCAGATGTCCTTAACAAGATTTGATTGTATAATGGGAGCTAGGCCTGCACCACATCGAAGGTGTGCCCGCAGGGCCTTAGCGAAAAACTCATGTTGTGTGACCCGGTAGCCCCGGTTGGAGGTCTCCATGAATGTACAGCTCAGCCCCGATGCGATGCAATTCGTAAGGGGATTGGTAGCGTCAGGACAGTTCGAGTCAGCTGAAGCGGCCGTTGCGGCGGGCGTGCAATTGTTGAAAAGCCAACAACAGTTGCGTGCGGAAGTACAAAAGGGAATTGATGAACTAGACGCCGGCCAGGGAATCGACGGTGAGGTGGTGTTCGCGCAGTTGCGAGATCGCGCAAGAATTGCGATGGAGTCCGCCGAGTAATGGCAAGATTGATAATCGCGCCGTCCGCCCAGCAGGATTTGTCGGACATCTACGATTATATCGCACGCGATAAACCCATCTCCGCGGCAAATTGGGTCGAAAAGATTGAAGAGAAGTGCAAGCTAATAGCCGCAACTCCGGAATTTGGAGAGCGGCGGCCAGAGTTCGGTGCCGAGATTCGTAGCAGTGTTGTTGGTCGCTACGTCATAATTCTTCAGGCCAATCAAGAACGGTATCGAAGTCGCGCGCGTATTCGCCGGAGACCGCGACATCCGTTCGCTATAGGGTCACACAACGGAAGGTTTTTACGACAACGCCCTGAACGAAGCGAGCGATGTTCAAACTACGGAAGATTGTACCAATGCCAGCCCGCGTGACCAACCAAGGAAGGTGTGCCGGAGGCCTAGCGTAAAAACCATGTTGTGCGACCGGCAACCTACGCAGTACGTGAATTGTGCCAGTCAGCACCGCAGTGAAGGCATTGCTGTGCGTATTTTGATGCGAGAGGTTTTGTGCAGTGGGGACAAGGAGGGCCAACCGCCGCACTGGGGCGATTTGACAACAGTCGGTCGATCAGCAACCCAGCGCCGAAATTCCAAACGAAGAAGCCGAGCACCCAGAACGGTACGAAGAGCAAGATTGTGTAACCGAACCACCAGTCGAAGCGCTGCGCCACGTAGAACAGCAGCGATGTACCGATAAATGTTGGCATGACCGAGACATTTAGGAGGCCGAGCCAGAGAGGTTGTCCCATGAGGCCCTCGCGGTAGGTCGCACAACGGAAGGTTTTTACGACACCGCCCTGAACGAAGCGAGCGATGCATGAACTACAGGAAATTGTACTAAGGCCAAGGCCCGTTGCCAAAGAACCAAGGTGTGCCCGAAAAGCCTCAGCGTAATAACCATGTTGGGCGGCACCTACGCGCCGATCAAGCGTTCGTATTCCGCATGATTGCCAATCCAGAACCACAGCAATCCATCATCGGATTCAACGGCCAATGCACGGTAGTATCTGCCGACACGCGCAGATCGAAATCGCCCCACTTTTTTGAAATGTAGTGACGGGTGCGTTGGGTCAGTTCTGAGCAGTGCGAAATTCTTATCGGCCAACTTCCGTATTGCTTCGGGCAGTTGCTTGTAGCATTCCCAGAACGACGGGCTTGCGTGGTGATTCATAACTGCGTCGAGTTGCCCGCCGAGTGATCGCGCAACGCAGCGTCAGCAAGAGAATCGAGACGTCCATCTTTTGCGTCGATCTCGATGCGTTTGTCAAATTGCGCAGCGTCAAAGTCCAAGAACCATTCGCGGAACTTCGCGAGTTCCTCTGGTGGCAGATGTGAAATGGTCTTTTCGAGATCTTCAAGTGTCATTGAGAGTTACCTTTCGAGCGGTGCCGCCCAACGGAAGGTTTTATGACACCGCCCTAAACGAAGCGAACGATGTCTGAACTACGAGAGATTGTACCAAGGCCAGCGATCGTTGCCAAAGGACGAAGGTGTGCCGCAGGCCTAGCGTAAAAACCATGTTAGGTGACGCTGAAGTGCGTTTACGGTCTCAATAGCGTAATGCCCCGATCCGTTTCCCATTTGTGAAGATGTTGGGCAACCAAATGCCGATCTGATTGCGAATGTTGTTTGTTGAGTGTGAATTGTAGCAGGACATTGGCAAACGATTCGTCGAAGTCAAAGTGCGGGAGCCACGCGGCAGCATTGATGGCCCAAAAGCCAGACGATCGGAAAGCGAGGTCAACCACCGCGAAGAATGGGAACGTATCGACAAGCGAAGATGGAAGACCAGCGGTTTCGAGTCGGGAGGTGATCAGGTCGCGGGCAGTGGGATAATCGCCACCGTAACCCGGTTGGACGAGCGGGAGCATCGAAGGCGGCAAGCCATCACCGGAGAGCGAAACGACTGTATGGTATTGCGTGACCCAATCGTAGCCAGCGTCGACACCAACGACGACGTCGGCACCGCCAGCGTTCGTGAACAACGGAGGCAACCACGTGATGTTGCGGTCTCCATTGCTCATAGATTGCGTCACACAACGGAAGGTTTTTACGACACCCACCCCGAACGAAGCGAACCAGCGTCGAATTACCAGCCATCGTACCAAAGGATCGCCGTTTGAACAAAGAGCGAGGGTGTGCCGCTGTCTCCATCGTAGTAAAACGTCACCGAAGCGATTGACGTTCATGGCCGAACGAGTCTCCAATGGAGAGCGGCCTAGCGTAAAAACCATGTTGTGTGCCTACGCGCTACGAGCGACGTTGCAAACCGGACACGCGGAATCCGGTTTCCCATTGAAGCGTTCACCGCAGTTGGCGCATTCACGCGGTCGATTCGCAAGAGAAACGAACACTGGCTTGTCATCCGTACGATCAAAAGAGGCGATTTCCGTACAAGACGGGCATGTGATCGAAGCACCATTGGTGGGAGATTCAGAACACGTTATCCATCGGGTGGTGTATGCAGTTGGTGGGTACGGCGCGTCGCAGTGCGGACATTTCAACGTGTGAGACGTCCAGTAAGCGTCATCGTCGCGCCGCAAGCGACTCTGGGACCAGTCTCCGAGCCAGCCCCACAGAATGACGATGGCGACAGCGACCACAAACGCGATGGCAAAGTTAGTGACCATGGCACACAACGGGGTTCTGGACGACAGGGTGTCGTACATGCTTGGAAATGGGGGAGAACGGGTGTTGATTTTAGCTGAAGGGGGCTCGGTCTGCAGCAATTGGGCGACCGGGCGAGGGTTCCGTGACGCGGGGTTGCGTTTGCTGGTTCCGAGGCACGGGTGCAAACGACGGTGTTTTTCACCCTGAATTCAGGTTGCAAACACACCTTCCCCGCTGGCAGACAAGACCAACGTCCTGCGGGGGGAGAATCCAACTCGCATCTGCGAATGGCTTAGGTCTTGATCGCCTGAGAATGTTCTGCGTCCCTGATTCGCAGGATTCGCTTGGCAACCTCTCGCTGCACCTGCGAGAAGAACTCGGGCGACTCCAATCGCTCACGTTGTTCCGCGGGGAGGCAACGCAGCGTCGGTTCCCAGATGTCTTGCAGTGGGATTTGCAAGGAAACCCAATCTCGGCGTGGCATCGTCGCTCGCATTCCCGGCAACGGAAGCAATTGACCTTCTTGCCAAACGCCCAACGTCACCGCATACGCGCCGTTTGGATCGGGATTCGGATCCACCTCGAGCCGCATCCGACCCACGGAGGGCCGAGGTTTCGGTTGCCGACCGGAAGAACCCGACGACGAACCAGGTTCGTTCCCCAACCGATCCAGTGGACTGGCGACCGCCGTCGCTTTCATCTGTGCGACCTTGGTGTACAGCGAGGTGGTTTCCAGATTGGTGTGCCCAAGCAACTTTTGGATGAACCGAATGTCGGTGCCGGATTCGATCAAGTGCGTCGCAAAGCTGTGGCGGAAACTGTGCGGCGTGACCGCCTTGCCAATTCCCGACAGAATCCGAGCCTGCTTGACCGCACGTTGGATCGTCCGCGGAGAAAGATGCCGGCCAACACGCCCGTCTTCGGAAGGAAATAGGTAGCCAACTCCTTGGGTGCGCCGCCACAACTGCCGCATCAGCGGCAACAAATCGTCGGCCAACATGACGTAGCGATCCTTTTTGCCTTTGCCAAGTTGAACCCGAATTTGTTGGCGATCGAAATCAAAGTCCGACCACTGCAAACGGGCGACCTCCAAGACTCGCAAACCGGTTGCATACAGCACGGTGAGAAGCAACTTGTCACGCAACGTGCGAGCGGCCTCCATCATTCGCTGGACCTCTTTCTTGGACATCACGACTGGCAATTGCTTTGACTTTCGCGGGGACACCAGTCCAACCGTGCAACGCAACAAACAGAATTTGTCCAGGCCGGTTCGCAGTGCCGACAAAGTGACGCTGAACTCCGACGCCGACGCGCCGCCATTGACCAGCAGTTCCAAGTAGTCCCGAATGTCCTCTTGGTCGATCTGGTCCAGCGGTCCTCGGTACCAGCGAAGGAAGCAGACCCAAGCGGAGCGATAGTTTTTGATGGTGTTGACGGAGTAAAATCGGATCCGCAACTCGCGGACCAGACATTTAACAACCAACGGCTTGGGCGGCTGAGTCGACAGGTCGACGACGGCATGCTCCGCTTTGAATTCCGTCTCCACGGCGTGTCGCGGGGCGTCTCGGCCGCGGGCGTCGCGCCAGGGTTGGCCATTGGTATAGAGACGGGGTGCATCCGGTGCGACAAGACGAGACATGGGCTGCTCCAACTAACAGGGCGAAGACACGTTTCGAAAACGTTCAGCGAGCCAAGCGTGACAAACAATGCGAATTCATCTCGATCCAGCCCTGTTTTCGGAACAACGAATGGCCGGACAGTCTTCAAAGGCCAGATCCGTTGCTGAATCGACAACAGATTTCTGACGACTAGAACGTGATTGAGGGTCGGGTGAGACGTTCGATCCCATGCCCGCACTCCCGGCCCGAAGCGGGACGCCCCTCCCGGAGCAGAGGTTGTGCAGCGTTGAAGTGCTGTGTTAGTGACGTCTTGCGAACCTCGCACGTTGGTGGCGGGCGAGTCCATCTTGCTGTCGGTTGGCCACTCTTGGCCGACATCCGTAACTTGGACGGGCAAGAGTGCCTTTTTGTACCCCACATCTTTTGGGAGCGGCTTGCGTTGGGAATACAAGCGGTTCGAAGCCAAACATCCCTTGTCCAAGAACCATTAGTGTTCGATCAGCGGAGATTAGTGTTCCCTTGACCGCTCTGGCGGAACACTAATCCACTCTAATTGGACACTAATCTTTGGTGTTTCGAGATGTGGGGTATAAAACGGCAAGAGTGCCCATCCTACATGCGTTGAAACCGCGTTGGTGACTCGATCGACAAGCCGCAGCGGGAGGGGGAGTGCGAACCGTTTCTCACGCCGGCCCCTCGCGTACGCCTGAACGGCATCGCTCGACTTCCCCCGCAACTTCGCTTGGCAAGCGACTGTTGCCGATCGCAGGAAGTCAACCGAATGTGTCTTTGGAATACAGCTCAGCCTGAAGAAGGTTGAGTGCAGTGTCATTCGGCGTCGCGATCGGCGGCGTTTTGCCATGGCTGGCCGTTGCTGCAGAGTCGCGAGAATCGATGGCGACGGGCAGAGACATGGGTTGCCCCAGCGAAGAAGGTGGAACCTCACATGCCTCGAAGATCACTTGTCCAAGCGTGAAACGTGGTAAATCGTGACGTTCGTATCGATCAAGACACACGCGAGCGTGCAAAAATCTGGCGAGTTCGCCGTTTTGACTCAATTCTAGATTGAGCGGCGAGCCGGCCTGGATAGCTTGGGAGTGTCGCCGCAAGTCGCGTCGACGCGAATTAAACGGAGTGCGGGGTACGGGCCCCGGTCACGCGATTTTGCTAGAGGACGAAGGGTATCAGGACATGAGTGAAACGAGTCAACCGATGATCGACGAGGTGGATTTGATTCTCACCAACGCTCGCTTGCGAGACGAGTTGGAACCATACCGAGACGATTCCATCGACGATCCGACGACGCGGAGCATGCCGCTTCAGAAGGAGAACGAGTACCTCGCATCGATCCTGGCCTGGGAACGGGCACCAGCACTTGCGATCGCTCAGTGGTTCAATCCACCGCTACAAATCCCCGCCCCAGAATCGCTGGACGATGCGGCGCTGTCGGTCGAGCTGCAGCGTACGATCCAACAACTGCATTCCCAAAACATCAAGCTCACGTTCACCGATCACCTTTCCGATCGCGAACTGTATCGAGTGATCTACCGCGACATTCTTCCGGCGTGCGAAAAGAAGGTCGACGCGCCCGGCAAGAGCTTGGAATGGCGATGCCTGGACGACAACGATACTTACCTGATGTACTACGCGACTCCCGTTGAGCGTCGTCGATTCCAAGAAGAGCACCAAGCCGAGTTGCCCAAAGCAAAACGCCCTCAGTTCCGCCGCAAGCTTCCCGATTGATCAGACAACCCGACACAATCAACGACTGACGAATTGCCCCGAAGGATTCGGGCACTAACCGCCGACGTTCTCGGATTGCAGGGAATCAATTCGATCGGCGATGGCTGCGGCGACTTTGGCATCCGGTCCCAAGTACCGTGAAATGACAAATTCAATTTCACTGAATTTGGCTGCGGCTTCTTTGGTTTGACGCTCGATCGCATCATACAATCGCCCCGAGAACAACAGGTGCGGTTGGACGATGACTCGACCGAACCGACCGCTCGCTGCAATCTGTCCCAGCGTGTCCGGCAACCGCGGTTGTGCCATCGCATAAAACGTCGTGAGCAAACCATCCGCGTCGATCGCATGCCGATCCGCGATGGAAGATGAGTCGGCTTGTTTCAACCGGCCGCGAACGGTGACTTCGGTGAGCAGGCGCATGTCCGATGAAGCACATGGGTCCAAGCTTCCGCGGCCGACCATCACCACCGCCGTCGAGATCGGGGCATTGTCCATTTCGCCGACGGACACCGATTCGAGTGATTCAGCCAAACGCTCGCGAACCAAATCGATCATGTGCGGCTGTCGCGAAATCGGACGGCTGTAGCCCGCGATTCGGTCGAGCGTTTGCGTCTGGCGAGCGACCGCTTCGACTGCGTCGGGAATGTCTGACTTGGCATGCCCCGCGGCAAACAACAAGAGTGGCGAAACGGTGATTTGCTTCGCGCCCGCGTCGAGCAATCGTCGCCAACCCTCATCAATCGTTGGCGACTGAAACTCCAGCAAACATGGCTGAACAATCGATCGACCAGCGAGAAGACTTGCCAGTCGATTGCCCAACTCGAAAAACTCTTCGGTCCCGCGTTCGTCACGGGTCCCATGACCGATCAGCAAAATCCCATGGGTCGGATGACCGACCGAAGCGGGCTGCGTGATCGAAGTGGCTTCTTCTGGTGATGCACAACGTTCCATCGAGCCACTTTCTTCAGTGAATTTGCTTACTGAACTTTCTGGGCCGAAGAGAACCCTTGTTCTTGCAGAGCGGCCAAGGCTGACGTGACATCAAACCCGGCGTCGTACTTCACAACGACTTTCTTAACCGTCAAAGCGTTTGGATCAGGTTGATCGACCAAAGCGACTTCGTTGACCGCACCGTTCTTTTCCAACGTTTCTTGAACACGAGGAAAGCATGCGAATTGGCAGTGCATTTCAGGCACTTCCAAAGTCATCGTGCCCGCTTCGGCCATGATCTCAGGAGTCGCGACAACAGAGGCGGCCGGTGCGGCTTCGGTTTCAGGTGCTCGGTCGGGTGTCGCTGAGATCGCGACCATGATTCCAACGGCGGCCAAGGCAGCAACAACGTAAACGATCGATTTCATCAGTGAACTCAATGAGAGTGAAGCGGACTTTTCGGTAGCCTGACAGGTGCAAAACCACGACGAGATCGCCGTCTCAGACCACCATATAGCTTACCAATGCGGAATCCAGACTCACAACCGCCATTCCAAACGGAAGCGATCTCGGAGCTTATCAATTTGGAAAACCCGTTTAAAATCGCCCCGAACAACCATAGAAACGCTGGCAAGTGGCCAGCCTTCGACTCAAGCGGCCGCGGCGTTTTGCTTGGAAGCGTTGGCCGATCGAATGGCCTCCACCGCGGTTCGCAGGGGTTTGTCCAACTCCCAGGCTGATTCGGCAGGCGTTCGCTCGGGGGCAGCGGCGTCCTCGTCTGTCGAGTCCGTGGCCTCGTTCGAGGAAGCCTCAGCTTCGGCATCCGAATCCACTTCTTCATCGGGCGTGACGAGCTTCAAACGAGAGTCCTTCAAATCGCGGTTCTTCAGCGATGGGTAAGAAGCCTCTTCCCAGAATCGAGCCAGTTGCCGCAGATCCTCTTCCGCGATTTTTGCATCCATGCCCGGATCAGGACTCACGCCCCAAACGTCCTCTTCGGTGTCATCAACGCCACGGTGAATGTTTTGGTCACTCGGACGATAGTACTTGGCCACCGTGAGACGCAGAGCACTGCGTCCATATTCCAGCGGCAAGATATTTTGAACAGTACCTTTGCCATAACTCCGCGTACCAACGATCGTCGCTCGACCGTGGTCTTGCAGTGCCGCGGCAACAATTTCACTCGCACTGGCGGAATGCTCATCGATCAAAATCGCGACCGGCATATCGGGCGGCACCAAAGTCCCCGCCGTTGCCGACACCTCGTCTTCGACCACGCCGCCGCGAGTCTTGGTGCTGACAATTCGTCCTGAACTCAGAAACATATCGCAGACATCAACGGCAGCGGTCAGCAACCCGCCTCCGTTGCCTCGAAGGTCCAGCACGAACCCCGACACGTCTGACTTCGGCATCAAACGACTCAAGACCGAACGTAGTTCACTGACCGTTTTGTCGCCGAAACTGGTCATCCGGACATAGACGATGTCGGGATGCTGCTTCAAACGGTAGACCCATTCATTGCCTTCGTTTCGATAGTCACCGATCACGGATTCCAGCTGAATGGTGTCCCGCTGCACCTTCACTTCTAGTTTCTCGTCACCACGTTCGACCAATAACTGCACCGTGGTTGCGATCGGTCCTCTCAATCGTTCGCTGACGGATCGAATGTCCATGTCGCCGACGTACTCGCCGTCCACTTCCAAGATCGCGTCTCCCGGCATCAGACCGGCCCTGAGCGCAGGCGAGCCCACCAATGGGGTGATCACGCGAACGGGTTCGCCTTCAACCGGTTGATCGACGTAGATTCCGATTCCCGCGAATTCTTGCTGGATCGTGTCCTGAAAGGCTTGGTAGCTGACCGGCGGAATGTATTCGCTGTGTTGGTCCAGCGTCGATGTCATGCCCGCCATCGCCGATGTCAGCAATTCACGGCGATCCACAGGTTCGACATAGTACCGATCGATCATTTCGATGGCTTCGCTGACCATCATCGCAGATCGTGTCCGCAAGTAGATGGCATAACACGCGAATGAAATGACCAACACGGACAACAGCAGAGTCAGGTTTCGCGGGAGCATGGCGGTGTCAGATGGCGGAGATGAGCGAGAACGCTGCCATGGTATCACGAGGGGCACCGCCGCCTAAACCACGCGTGCTTTTCTTCGCTTGCTTGGCGTGACCGATCCGTACTGGCCGATCTGTACTGGCCAATTTGCACAGGATGAGACGGAGCAGGCAGGACCACATCCCGACGCAGCCACATCAAACTCGGTTGAGTTCCTTCGACGCTTGCACCGCCGGCAAGCAGACACAGAAGCGGGATCCTTCGCCCGGCGTGCTGGTGACGGAAACGTCGCCTTGTTGGGCCTGAGTCAAATGCTTGACGATGGCCAGCCCCAACCCGGTGCCGCTTGTGCTGGATTCTTCGTTGCGACTGCCGCGATAGAAACGTTCGAAGATACGTTGTTGTTCGGAGTATGGAATGCCAACGCCGGTGTCCTCGACTACGAGAGCCCACTGGTCGGTTTGCTCAACGATCGACACCCGTATCTCTCCTCCCGAGGGAGTGTAACGCAGTGCGTTGCCGATCAAATTGTTGGCGATCGTCAGCGTGGCTTCTCGATCAGCAATGATCTTGGCTTCACCAGAAGGGACCTCTTGAATCAAATCCAACCCGTTCGCCGCGGCAACCGGTTCGTAGGTTCGAATCGCGTCTGAGACAATTTCCGACAACGATACGCTGGACAAATGAAGATTGGCCGGTCCGGCTTGTGCGCGAGCCAATTGCATCATCTCGTGAACCAATCGTTCCAGCCGCAAACATTGCGACATGATTTGTTGCATGAAGTGCAGAGCCGCATCGGGATCATCCTGCACCGCCAACTCGACCGTTTCAGCGTAGCCTTTGATGGCTGCCAACGGCGTTTTCAATTCATGCGATACGTTGGCGATGAATTCACGTCGCATATCTTCCACGCGGCGCGTTTCCGTTTCATCACGAAGCGACAACTGCAAATTGGGTTCTTCGCCGGTATCAATCAAATCCACTCGGACACGCAGCGGACGCATGACTCCTTGGTCATGCAATTCGACAGTGAACTCCTGCGGTTGTTGTTCTCGGACCGCCGAACGAATCGATGCCAACAATTGCGGCACACGCACCAACTCGGTGAAGCAACGTCCCAGCAAAGCGTCCCGTTTTTTTAGTCCCAGCAACCGGACTGCCGAAGGATTGATCAGCAAGACCGAAAAATCCTTTGTCAGCACAATCACACCGTCGCTGAGTTGCAGCAGTGCGGAAGCGTTCTGCCGAGTCTCCGCATGCAGACAACGCAGTCGTTCCTGCCACTTCTGAATTTCTTCGGTGCTGTCGCGGACGTAGGCAGCCACCGCATCATCTTGTTGCGAACTGTGCCAATGACGGAAGACCAGCAACAATCCGATCACAACCAGACTGACCAAGCCCACCAACCAAGAAGACGCGTTGGCGACGACCAAAACCAAAATCAGAACCATCCCGGCGACTGCGGGACCGAACGATCGCAATGGTGGCTGCGAAAAGCAGATCGGAGAAGGTCGTAGTCGGGCGTCCTGGCTCATACGGTCATTCGATTCGACAAAGATAAGCGTAAGATCACGGGCTGGTTGTTTCTTCCACGAATTGCAGCCATGCTAATTTGAATCGCCATCTCGAGTTCTCTCTCGTCTTCGAGCTCTCGATCGTCATTCAGTGACCGCCCAATCGATCCAGTCTAACGTTTGGTTTTTCAAGCAGTATCTCGCAAGATAGAATATTCGATGAAGGTTTCTGAGGGGCAGCGTGGTTCGCGAACGGGAAACGAACGAATCGATTCGTCCCCGGACGAAGCCGAACGGATTGGCGCCCACTCGATGCCGTTGACCGATTTTGCGGGAGGCTGCCTGATGTCGCTCAGTTCGGTGGCTTTGTCGTGTGGTCTGTTGTTGATCAATGGTGCCTTTGTAATGGCATGTCTGTCAGCTTTGAGTGCCGCCGGAGTGCCCTGGTTCCAAAGCGAGGAGGCCAGCCAATTCATCTTGTTCGGCGGTCCGGTCGCACTGCTAATCATTCAATGGATGATGTTGGACTACCTCCGCTTCCTTTGGCGTCGCCGCCAAGCGGGCTAGGTCGTAATAGCGAGTTCGGGCTCAATTCCAGCTCCGTTGCGAGCGTTTTGTTCGCTCGAGCGGTCCGTCTGACCAGATCGTAGGGATTGGCAGGGTTTTGATATGGGCGGATGTTGTCTGGATCGACAGGAAAAGCTGTTACCGGTGACGTGATTTGCGTAAACTAGGAAACCTCTTCTGATTGATCGCCGCGCCACTATTCTGTGACGGTGCCCCGTTGACCGGACCGACGTCCATCTCGAATTCCCACTGCCTGATACCGATGGACCGGTACCCGGTCCAAATCGATGCGCCGGTCCTGGATGCTGTTGCTCAGTTTGCTCGAGGTCAGTGCACTCGAGGTCAGTGCGTCAAAACTCAGTGCGGCAAAACACTGTGCGGCAAAACACTGTGCGGCAAAATCGGCATGGCATTGGTGTGTTGCCTCCTGGTGACGATTGGGTTTGCGTCACAAATCGTCGCCCAGCCACCTGGAACGATTCCAGCGCCGGAAATCATTCGCGGCGATTCAGGCGGAATTGCACCGGATGCGTTTGTGTTCTTGGACGAATCTGGCACCCCCGTGGTCATCCCTCGGATGTCGTTCGAGGAGATCGATCGCTTGCGACGTCTAGAGCAGGGAATCCAGGTTCAGGATCGACGAGCGACGCTGCAGCGAATCAACTTGGTCGGATCGGTTCATGATCAGCGTGCCGAGTTTGAACTCGAATGCCACTTTGTCATCGATCCCCGAACCATCCGAGAAGGCACGTCGACACCCATCGTGTTGGACCTGGGTTTGAACGGTTTTCACTTGCTGGAACCAGCAACCGTCCAAAGAGTTGCCAACGATGACGAACCATCCGGCAATGACACCGAGGGTGATGAAGCCTCCGGCGAAGCGGACACACAAACCGTGTCCTACACCGAACTCGCTCGCGCGTTTGTACGAGTCGCTCCAAGCAAAACGGCCGCTCGTGACGAACTACTCGACGCAGCTTCGGCCGCGGCGACCAATGGCAGTGCCACTGTGACAAATTCGTCTCGCGCAAACGCTGGGTTGAATTACGAGTTAGTTTTGCCAGCCGAAGCTGCGTTGCCCGACAAACCGATTGACTGCATCTGCAAACTCAGAATGTCAACGCGAGTTCGCCGGCTCGGACCACTGACCAGCTTCCTTCCTTTGTCGCTACCGACCGTGCCGACGAGAGTGGAAGTATCGGTCGCTCCGAATCAGTCAGACGCCGCCGAGAATTCGCCTCCGTTGATAACCGCCGAGATAGTTGGAAGTGGCCGCGAAGTGCTGCGCCAGCTATCCAAACGTGAGCCGGATTCCGACGATGAAAACCGACGACGCTCACGATTCGAAATCGATAGCCAGGGCGGTGAATTTGCTTTCAAGTGGCAATGGCTGCCATCGGCGACCCAGGCCGCTCGTTTGCTCGAGACCGAGTCCAACGCGATCTTGCGATGGGAATCGCCCGCGGATCCTCCGAGCCTTCAGGTTCAGATGATTGTTCGGAACTTGCGTGGTCAATTGGATGCATTCGAAATTGAATTGCCCGAACAAGCGGTTTTGTTAGGCAGCCCAGAGGTCGCCATCAACGAAGACAGCCGCGATAGCACGTTGACACCTGATTCGGTCGGCGATGAAGTCGCGGACGCCGCTTTCGAATCCGGCAGCGCCATCGACGTCACGGGTTCCGGTTGGACCATGACATTGCTTGAGGCGGACGCAACTAACGATTCGGAATCAACTGGCACGAAGCAAACCACACAAGACAATAGTTCGTCACCCACACGCCGCGTTCGTTTTTCAACCGAACGAGCCGATGCGATGACATCAACGTCTTTGGTTGAAGTCCGCTTGCAGTTGCGACTGCCAGTCCCGGAAGCTTCGGCGAACACACCGTGGACAATGCAATTGCCTCGTGTTCCAGACGCGATCGGACAAAGAGGCACCGTGACCGTCGTCACCGCCGAAGACCACCGCCTTCGCTGGCGACCTCGTTTGGGTGTGGAGGCAATTGCTTCCGATGCAACATCGGTCAACGTCGGCGAACGAGCCCAAACGTTCCGGTTCCTTCGCGACGCTTTTCAATTGCCGGTTTGGTTGTCGGGCAAACAGCGACAGCAGCGATTGAAAATCGCGATGGACCTCAGCATGACCAACCGGTTGGCTCGTTCGGTGATGACGGTTCAATCCAGCGGCGCGGGCATCGACCCGCAAGACATGCAGCTGGATTTGCAAGGATGGCAGCTGACTCATTTGACCGCGGACGATGAAGACGAAGAACTCGACATTTCGATCTCAGAGGGCTTGGTTCAATGGCAAGCGGATGCGTCCGATGGCAAGTGGCCACGCCAATACATCATCACTTGCGAACGAGTCGTCACCGAACAGATGGTTGCCGAACCGTTGACGCTGACACTGCCGAAACTGCAGACCAACGAATCCTCCAGTGCGGTCACAGAAGCAACCCTTCAGGTGACCGATGCAAAACGTCTGCAATGGACGGTGGATCTTTCACAAAGTGAAAATCTGCAACGAATCAACAATGATTCGTCCGATCGTTTTCGGTTGCTTTCGGTCGATAGCCCTTGGAGCGTGACGGGTAACTTCACTGAACGTCCACTGCGTCTGAATCTATCGGGCGGTACATCGATGGACACGCAAGGCAACCAATGGGTCACTCAAACACGCTGGAATCTCACCACAGCGGTTGACCTCGAGGGCATCGCTCAGTTCGCCATCCCGACTCCGAATGCACAATCCGTTCAGTGGACATCGGTGGTCGACGGCGTTCCCGCGATGGTTCGCAAATCTGATTCGTCGGATAACTCAGATAGTTGGACCACCTACGAAATTGTGACGCCGCGATTGTCGGTTGGCACTCACGAGATCGAGCTGATTTCGCGGACGATGCTGCGTGACCTGCTCAAGCCACCAGCAAACTCTGAAACACTGATTCGAACGGCTGCGGATGATCCGTCATTGGATGCGGACGACGAAGCTTCCGAGCAACCTCTCGCAGAGGATTCGGCCGAAGTCGATCTCGATGCGTCACCGGACAGCCTTCGGGAGCCTGAGTCATCCATTGATCAGATCTTGGCAGCGATCCCCTATCCGATCGCCGACCAAGTCACCCTGGACTCAGATTACCTGTTGACCGTTCCCAACTCGGTCACCGATGGAGCCGGTCAGGTTTGGATGGTCACGATCGGCGATGAACGATTGTTGTCGGGAACACAAAGAACCACGTCTGCTGGCACAAGTGCGGCACCAATTCCAAGCAACGAGTGGACGCTCACATCCATTCCGGATGCACCGTTCAAACTGGAGTTTCATCAAGAGTCGCTGGAAGAGACTCCTGTGCGAGTCACGCGAGCTCTGATCCGCAGTCTGGTCGGGCAACGCGTTCGTCACGAACAGTTGGTGGCCGTGGTTGAAGGCGGCCAACAAATCACGATTGGATTTTCGCAGCCACTCAAAGCCATCCAAATCGAAACGCGTCTGAATGGCAACATCGTCGCAACGTCTCGCGGTCGAAGCGGCCTGCGAATTGACGTGCCCACCACCAGTTTGGGAACTTCGCAACCGAGCGACACCGAATCGCCGACACGATTTCTGCTGGACATTCGGCTGTGGACGGAAACCGATTCCAGCCCATGGTGGACCAGCATCGAGCCGTTGATGAGACTGCCTGTTGGGTCGGCACAAATCGATTGGCAGCTTTCCGTCCCCACGGACTCACACCTGTTTTGGGCTTCCTCGTCATGCGGACGATTGATGCGTTGGGAACGTGAGCAACTGCGTTTGTCGCGGCAACCGATGGCCGACGATGCCGAATTGCTCGAATGGGTCACATTCCCATTCCAAGAGAACGCGACGCTGTTGGGTTCACTCAATGAGTCGACCACGAACTCCGCCTTCACTGTTCCCAGCAACCAGTACCTTTTCTATTCCAGCGATCCCTACTCGTTCTCCGCTCTCACAGTTTCGCGAACGATGATGTGGTTGGCCGTTGGAAGCTTGTCGCTATTGCTCGCCGCGTCGACTCAGTTGTTCCCTCGCAGTCGACATCCTTTCGCGATTGTATTATTGGCGGTGGTTTTGGCCGGCGTTCTCGTTGCGGCTCCCGATGGAGTGATCGTGACGGCTCAACTGATCATGATTTCGCTTGTGTTGGTCGCGGTCTTCTACGCGATCTCGGCATTGATATCACCGCCCGCCTCCGACCGCGTGTTGCAGTCGTCTGGCGCATCACGAGCGTCGGAGAAAATCCCACCGTTTGGTTCCACCCGAGTCAATCGCAAAGGGCAGGGCTCTTCACCCGGCTCGCGATCGATGATCAACGAGTCGACAGGGACGCACGTTCCGGGCGGATCCTCCAGGCATCGCGGAGACTCCGGCCAACGCTCCAACACCGAATCCGAACCTCGCCCAAACCCTTCGGACGAAGGCCACGACGAAGAAGGAGCCGCGGCGAGTCATTCTCCAGGAACGTCGTCATGACGCGGTCTCGATCAATCCGATCGGCCTGGGTGATTTGGGTCGCCATTTGGTTCGTCACAACGTCGCTTTCTTTCAAAGGCGATGTTGCCGCGCAAGAAGCGGACGCAACGACAGCCGAAACAAGCGAGGTGGTCGAACCGACACCAGACACGACGGAGTCAGACGAACCATCGGTCACGGATGAATCAACCGTTCCCGACTCGCCCGACGAGGACGAACTGGTCTCTCGCGAGGTTTCTGAAAGGCTGTCTCAATGGGAGGCATTGGCTCAACAAGTCCGCAGCGATGAATCATTGCGGTGGATCTCTTTGTTCGGATCTCAAATTGCAAGACTCGTCCCAGACAACTTTCGGCCCGTCGCGGCCGACGAACTGAGTCAGGCTCTCGGCGAAGCGGCCGAAGTCGCTCCTGAAACGTCCACCGACGATATTCTGCAATGCGAAATGGTGGCAACGATTCGCAACGGATCGTTGATCAGTAACGCCAGTCGAATGCTGTTTTCATCGCAAGCCGGCAGCGAACATCAGTTTGGCAATGTCAGTTTTGCCGTCTCGCGACTTCGTGAAATGGACGATGAATCTGGCGTCGAATCCGAAACAACGGCAGCATTCGAATCCGATGAATCGGGAATGCTCAGGATCACCACAAACGATGTGAGCCAACCACTCGCGGATCGCAATCTGGCATGGAATTGGCGACAGCAAGCATTGCCGACCTGGAACGGCAGTCGGTGGGAACTCGTTCTGCCGCAAGCATTGATTTCTCGTTTATGGATTCGTGTTCCGGCAAACCAAACTCTTCGCTGCGAACAAGCGGTCCTGCGTGAAGTCACCACAGACGAACTGCCGAATTGGTACAGCGAAGCTTCGTCGATCAGCGCCACCGATTCGGCTTCGGACAACGATCGCTGGATTTTCCTTGAGTCAGCTGGTTCGTCGCGTTTGGATCTGCAACTACAAACCGTTACCGATGATGCTGCGGAGGTCCAAACGGCAACGATCGTCCGCAGTTGCAGGTTGTCCTTCGATCACGATGGATCAATATTGAATTGGCAATGTCGCTTGGTCATTGATCCGCAACCAATCGCGTCCATCCCGCCTTGGGTCTGGCTCCGCGGTGATGTGACTCGCATCGCAATCGATGAGCAAGAGATTCCCTTCACTTCCCGCCCCATCGCTTCGCAATCAACCGAGACGTCCTCGCAATCACCGTTCGCTTCACTCATCGAAATGACGGCGATCGAAGAATCTGAACCCACATCCACCGCCGACTCGCGAATCATCGTTTTGGAAGGAACATCGCCGCTGCCTCAAAAAGGCAACTTGATCTCCTTGCCCGAACCGGTCTTTCCATCTTCGTTTGTGGTTTCCCCGACGCCTTGGCAATTGCAATGGACGATGCCGGCTCATCTACACGCAACGAGTTGGCAGTTGCCCGAACAATGGGAACTCACCCCACCATCGTTGGACGCATCAAAGTCACCCGACTTGCCGGCGACTTGGAACGCCGTTGGCCCGCCGCCTTCACGAGAAACATTGGTGACGGATTCGCTCTTGGATCCCCCAGTTGCCCCAGACCAAACTCGTTTATCGGCTGCTTCCGTCGCGAGCTCGTGGGGCATCGAGTTAGCGGAATCGCAACCACTGTTGTATGCCAACCACCAATCTCGGTTTCTGTTGGAAGACAACGCGATTCAGGCTCGCAGCACCATTCAGATGACGATGTCTCCCGACCGGTTGGCTCCCATCCAATTAGAGATCCAAGATGGGTTCTCGTTCGATTCCATCACAGTCGGTGAAACACGACGAACGTTGACCATCAACGCTCCCAATCGTCGTGGTCGCAGAATCACGGTGTGGCCCAGCCCCGACGAGATCGAGGAACTGCCCACCGGTGAAGGCACTCTCGAAATCCGCGCCACCGGACAATCGCGGCGAGACCCGAACAACCCTCGCGTCAATGAATTGTGGATGATTCGAGTGCTGGGATGTCCGGGCCAAATGACGGCAGCGGTCATTCCTCCCGCCGATATGGGTTGGACAGCGGAAACCGCCATCACGCCTTCGCGAATTGAGTTCTCTGAGCTAACCGCTCAACAACGACGCTACTTCGCCCCGCTTCCCGGTGACGCGATCGTGCTCAGCCATTCGATTCGCCAAACCCCATCTCTTGCGTTGGAAACTCCCGACAGCACGATCGTCGGGTCATGCCAAACCAGCCTCACGGTTGCTCGAAGTGGCAAGGAACGAACCGGAATCGAACAACAGGTTCAGGTGCAAGTCGAAGGTTTGCCGCAGACATCACGTTTCGTCAAAGTCCGCTTGGCCGCCCGCTCGGAACAGGCTTCACCACAAGACATGAAGTGGCAGACACGCTTGTCATCCTCCGCCGCCGTTCATTCAGTCGATGAGGAAGCTGTCACTCGGCGTTGGGTGCCGCGTCAATCGATGGATCCCCAATCAGAATCGAACGCCGAGTCCCAGGCATCGTCCGACACGTCGGACTCGGATGAAATCGCAAGCGGGTCCGATGGATGGTTTGAATGGAGCATCCCGGTCCCTCGAAACTTCAACGACAAATCGTTGCTGATCGGAAGATGTTTTCACGCAACCAAAGAAAACGACGCGGGTTCCAAAAACGACCATCCAACGCGTGCACTTCCGATCGGTTTGTTCCGCTTGGCGGATGCGACTTCGCAAACTTGTGAACTGTTGATCGATTCCGATCTGCAACTGGCTCGTCCCGTCGCGAATTTGGTTGGAATCCCAACGGCGGACACTGACACCGCATCGAAACCGTTCCGCTATCGATACGAAACCTCACCGCATGTGATTGTGCGAGTCCGTCACCGGAACCAAACGCCACCGTCCAACTTGGTGCTTCAGCAGCACACACACGTGATTGCTTCAGCCAGCGGAACCGACCGAGCTCGCACGCGATTCGAAATGATCGCCACGCAACCGATCGAAGTGAAGTTTCCTTGGGATGCTCATTTGATTGAAGCACGCATCGATGGCGTGGAAGTCCAACCGCAAATGACGCGTCAGCACCACCTTCGGTTTCTAGCCGTCAAACAATCTGAGTTGGTGCTTGAAATTGAGTGGACGACAACCTCCTTTGAAAAATCATGGATCCGCAAACCGGAAGTCACTGACCTGCAAGTCGTTGGCCTGACCCTGGGTTCGCAGTTTCGCGTCTCTCCTGCCGAAGACAGCTTGCAACTTCCGTTGCTCGGGTCCTCTGAAGAACCTCCTCTGATCTTTTCCCAAATGGTGATTGGAATCGGATGGGTCGGCGCACTTGTCATACTCGCAATCAGTCTGGCTGCAGGCTGGGCCGCGAGATGGGGACTGGCATGTGGTTTGGCTTTGTGTCTCTTCGCCATGCTGCTTTGGCCTGAGACGCTAGTCCCTCTGACAACCTGGGTTGCTCTGCCGCTAACCATCGGTCTCCTGCGGATCGCGACCCAACAATGGCAAGCATCCAAGACTCCCACATCATCGTTTGATCAAACGCCGGGTACATCCGGCCAATCCAATCATTCGAACGTGCCATCGCGTTCCCCTGACAATGATCCAACTAGCGACTTCTCCAGTTCCGCGTTATTGCGTAGTTGGCTGGGTTGGGCGATTGTAAGTTACTTTGCGATCAGTGGCGATGTTGCCTCCGCTCAAACGATGGACATCTTGGTTCCGTTGGATTCCGCCAACCAACCAATGGGCAACAAGGCGTACATCCCCGAGTCGCTGTACGAAGAGTTGTTTTTGGTTCGTCCCGATGAACGTGTTCGACAAGTTTCGTTTCTGAACACCAACTACGAATTGGACCTGACGTCGGAAAGTTCCAAACGAGCCATCAGTTTGGCTCACGACGAGTTCGCCATCGAGCTGCTCGCCCGATTCACCGTGGAAACAACCACTCCCAGCAGTCGACTTCGGCTTCCGTTTTCGCCTGAAACGATCGAAGAACTGGTACTGATCCGTCCGGATGAGAGCACGCGGGTATTGACGACCACCACGGATCAACAGCCGGGCACACTGATCGTTGTGCCTTCGGGAAATCGGTTTGACTTGCAACTTCGCCTGCGTTGCAAAACGACACACAATGCGACGGGCACGCAAATCGCAATCGATCTTCCGCGAATTCCGCAAGCTCGTTTGGTCGTGCGTCGAGATTATCGCATCGACAACTTTCGATTGGTCACCGATGAAATTGCTTGGCCAGCGGTCGATCGTCCGGTTGGATTTGGAATCATTTCCTCCAACCAATTTTCCATCGGCCCGTGCAATCGGTTGCAGATTCACCTGCAAAGTAAAGCGACCGCAGACGCAATCGCGAGTGGATCTGCACCCAACCCAAACACAGGCAACCAAACAGGCGACACATCTGACGCAGACCAACTCCCCGTCGCTTGGAATTCTGCATCGCAATGGAACCGTCGCTACTGGCTGAACGCCACTGCGAAACAATGCTCCGTTGAATGTGAACTCGAACCGTTGCTACCGCCACCATCGGGCGGAGAAGTCATCCTTCGTTTCCACCGAGAAACCAGTTCACCACCGCGTTTGATTTCCCGAGACTGGAAATTGATTCAGCAAACACCGACCCAGTGGAAGCTCACTCGCGTCAGTTCGTCTGACGAACCCATTCGATTGGTTTGGGATCTCAGTGCCGATTGGTCGGCACGAACAACTGAGGACGAGCCCACATCGCCCATTTCCAATGCAGTCGAATCAACATCGCCTGATTCCTTGCCGCTCGCTTCTGGAAGGTTGCTGACTTGTCCCGGACTGTCACTGCATGACCGCTGGGAAGAGCCCACATCAGACGACGAATCAGCCCTCGTCAACTCACGCACCGAATTTTCGGAGACGTTGGTGGCGTGGACATTATCGGGTGATTTGCAACCGCTTTGGCCAGCATCGCTTGGGACAGAACGCGTTCCGACCGAACAATTTTATTCGCAATGGTCAGGACCGATCAGCCGTCTCGACAGGGCCGCCAAAAGTTCCGGAACGACTCCGATCGTTCAAATTGGATTCTCCAATCAATCGACGCTGGTCTTCAGTTCGCGGCAAGAGATTCATTTGGATGCGACGCACCAAACGATTCGTCTCGATGCGACCTTTGAGCCAACTCCGGCCAACAACAATTCATCGACCACCGACCCGCCGTCAGGAAATCCTGATGCAAGCGGTGAAGCGACCGTGGCCGCCATGGACGAAAGCGTCGAACCTCACATCATCAAGGTTGTGCTTCCACCCCAAACCCAAATCTTCGATTGGCAAATCAAACAACCTGGACTGCCCGACAGTTCACCCGATCTGCTCGACGGGAATGCGTCTGATTTAGAAACCGCCGATGCGACCAATGACGAAGCGGCGGATGCGGAAGCGACAACGAACCATGCATCAAAACCGAAAGGTGCCTCCGAAAACGAATCCGGAACTCGGTGGGAACTGGTCCGAAAGAACAATCGTGATTGTTTGCTGATTCGGCACGAAGGACGAGGCATGGAGTTGTCGATCGAAGCTCAGGTCTCATTAAAAAAGAACAATGACAATGCCCTGGCATTGATCGAAGTCGAACCAGTCCACTCCGTCGACAAAGTTGAATCCATCAGCGAAGTGGTTGTCTCTCGTTCTGCCGACACCAACGTTCAGTGGAAAACGCCGCCAGAGATCGAAGGCGAAAAGTCCGGCGACGCGGGCCCGGCTTCGATGCTGGCGTCAGGAATGATATTGATGGATCAATGGCTGGTCCGCGGATCAACCACCAAGGCATTGGGCGACGCTCGCTTCCGATCCAATCTGGTACGGCATCCATTTCAAACCGACGTTCGCGTTGCGTTGCGATGGGAGGAAGGCCGGTGGGTCGCCCAAACCGATCTGCAATTGAAATCGAAACAGCAACCTGATTTCTTGGATGTCGAAATGCCCACGCGTTGGTGTGACGCTTTGCAAATATCCCCACTCTGTGCCTCGACTCGACAACCGACGCTCACTCCGGCCCGGCAAGTCATTCGCATTCGTTTGGCGGACAAGGACATCCGATCCATTCGTCTTACAAGTCGTCTTGCGGCGGGTGACTTGGTGCGTGTGAGCGTTCCCAAAATTCGCGTGCTACAAACTCAGCGTTCGCGGACCGATATCGTGGTCCCCAACCGATTGACCAACGCTCCGATTCGCTGGGAGACCAACGGTGTTGAACCCATGCAGCAACCAAGGTGGAAATTGCAGTTGCCATCAACATCGGGCGATGAAACTTCGGAAGAGTCCTCGGACGACGACGCAACGGACGCGGAAGAATCCGCCTACTTCCGTGTCGCCAACGAGAACTGGTCGGTCGAATTGGAAAGAATGCGGAAGACCAACAACTTGGCCTCCGTCATGCACGCGGATCACCAACTGCTGAACGATCGCTACCTGGTCAGTCGCTTTGACATTGTCCCCGGGGATGCATCGCACTTGACGCTGAAACTGCCTGAATCAGCCCAGTTCGTCGCGGGCTGGACGAATGGATTGCCTGCAGACGTGATCCAGTTGGACAACAACCGGCTTCAGTTCTTGTTACCTTTGAGTCGCCTCAGCCAAGGAGTAGAAGTTTTATTGGAAATGGACTCACAAGTCTTGAGTTCCAACACACCGACTTGGCACGAGATTCAAACGCCGATTCGATCCACGTTCACCCGCCTGCTATCTCGGCGGAGTGATGGGACGAATTCACTTTCGTTGTCACACCAAAGCTCTGCCGCTCCCATGATGGCTTCCCAAAACTTGACTTCGAACCAAACCGTCACGGACTGGAGTCCGTGGCGGTCAATCAAGCCAGACCAACGCTGGCAAATCCTCGCCACCAACACCGTCCGCTCGATCGCTGCCGCTTCGGACTCACTGGCCGACCGACGTGACGAAGAAGTCGCTTCGTGGATGAAACTTTGGTTGCAGCGATACGACTCAATCAGTCAAGCCGCCGGGATCCCATTTGATCCCGCGAATGCTTCGGCAGAAGACTCTGTCTCGTTGGAACGCCTTTCCGCTGAGTTTTCCAGCAGACCACCCAAATCGGTGTTCTCATGGAATGAAATGGAGTCCTTCCTGGCCATGCAAATCCAGCGTTACTCGGCTGGCGAAACCGACAACTGGTGGCAAGTCAGTGACTCAAACAAACGTCCCGATGGCCAGTGGTCCTTCGCCCTCACAAGCCAACAACCAGATCGCTGGATCATCGACAGTCAATATCAATCAACCCGGAACGAGCTTCCACCGCAATGGTCGGTCGCCTCCCGGTCTTCCATCGCGACACAATGGGCTCAACAGGGGATGCGTTTCTTATTGCTGTTGACCAGTGCGTGTTTGCTGATTGTCTTGCGTCTTCAACCGGGGCGCAATCGACATCAAACCGAAGAGGCCACATGGGTGACCAACGTCCAAGACTTGATCGCCAACCCTGCCACTTGGATCTTTGTACTCGGTTGCATCGCATTGGTCTTGGCACCGATGCCTCTCGCACTAGCGTTGATGGTGACCGCAGTGATGCTCAGCGGATTCGAAGCCTTTTGGAAACCGCTTCGAAAACGTTTGCGAATGTGGGCGTCCGCCCTGCTTCTGCTGGTCATTTGGATTGGCCCAACAGAGCAAGCGATCGCACAACCCGCTCTTCAAACGATCGATTCTCCTAGTCCCGCCGAGATCGCCAACATGATGCGGATGCGTGACGGGTGGAGCCTGCAATTGGTCGCCTCGGAACCAATGGTCGTTGATCCCGTCTCGGCTGCCTTTGATCCCCAAGGACGATTGTGGGTGGTGGAGATGCCCGACTACCCGCAGCCGGTCGATGACTCGAAACCGATCCAGGGACGCATTCGTATTCTTCGTGATATCGACGGCGACGGCACGATGGATCAAGCCACCACTTTCGCCGACGGACTGAATTTCGCGACTGGAGTGTTGCCATGGCCATCGAAGGTCGCGAGCAAGAATGAATCGCAGATGGACGGTGCGATCGTAACCTTGGCCGGCGAAATCGCTTGGCTTCGCGACACTGACGGCGATGGAATCGCTGACGATCACCAAACGTGGTTTCGCGGCTTCACAACCGGCAACGAACAACTCAGAGCCAACCATCCGATCCTCGGACCGGACGGATTGGTTTACGTTGCGAATGGATTGCGTGGCGGAAAGATCGAGGCTGTTGCCTCACGATTTGATCCAGCCGCTGGACCTTCCACGCTTTCGAAAAACGACTTCTGCTTTGATCCGCATGGCGGCTACTGGGGTCCGGTTTCTGGCAACAGCCAACACGGTTTGACGATCGACGATTTTGGTCGTCGAATCGGATGCAGCAATCGCAATCCAGCGATCCAAGCGGTACTGAGTGCCAACACAATTCAAAGAGATCGCGAGCTGGCACCGACGGATGCTTTGTTGGACATCGCCGTCGCGGGTGAACATTCAGAAGTTCATCCGATCAGTGACGCTTGGACAACCAGCCACCTGCACGCGGGACAATTCAGTGCGGCCTGCGGTGTCTTGGCGGTCGATGACGAGTGGTTGTTCGTTTGCGAACCGACCGGTTCATTGGTCCAGCGTCAACGAATGCGACTGGACGGCGAGAACTGGCATGCGACGCGAGAAGAGAACGACGCCGAGTTGCTCGCCAATGAGCACACCTGGTTTCGCCCAGTGGATTTGGTTGCCGATCAAAATGGATCGGTGCTGGTCATCGACATGGCTCGCGCGGTCATCGAGCATCCCGATTGGGCGCCCGAGGAACTGAAGAACCGACCGGACACATGGCACGGAAACGACCTTGGACGCATCTGGCGACTGGTTCCTCCTCAAGCCGAACCCGGCTTTGACGCCATCCAAAGCAATGAAGAAGCGATCGAAGCATTTCGTTCCGATGACGCCGTCCGACGATCATTGGCGACTCTCCACCTGACGCAGCAGTTAACAAATCCGACCGCTAAATCGCTCGTTCTTGAAAGCCTTTCCGAACTGTTGTTTTCGGGTGATACAAAGCCAGCGACTAAGGCCCGAGCTGCATCCTTGTTGGCTCAGCAGAACAGCCTGAATTCTGACCAGCTATCGAAGCTTCAATCGGAATCAGAACCTCGCCTTCGCGCCCTCGCCGCCCAACACACGACGACCTGGAACACCAACAACTTCCGCGAATTCGCAAGTGACGAGAGTGCATTGGTTCGCCGAGTCGCACTGGAAAGCTTTCTCGCCTCCGATGAATGTGCACGAATCGCGAAACTTCCGCAGTCTGATGAGTTCCTCTCCGTTGTTGATACGCTGCACAACGTTGCGGTGGAACAAGCGGACTCATCATTGATTGCGAAACTCCTGGCTTCGGTTCCCCAACCGATGCTTCAACTTCTCATTCGCCGGTCGATTGAGAACGAAAATCAGCAACTCTCTGCACACTATCGGTCCAATCGCTTGCAGTGGATTGAACGTTCCGCCGCGTCAGATCCCGATACAACTCTTGATCTGATTTCAAACGTTCAAGACAACAATGACGCATTGCAATTTGTTGCAAGTTGGATCAATGGCACGCGTTCGACATCGGCTGTGAAGAAAGCGACGTCCGGTCCGAAACAGGACTTCTTCGCTCGCGTTGCTGACGTCGCGAAAACGACGCTGGCGGATTTGGACCAGCAACTTGTCCAACGCGAAAATGCGGTGAACGTTTTGCTGCAACTCGCTCCCAGCTCGACCGAATTGCGAGATCAGTTGACCGAGTCCACGAACGCAAACTTGCGGTCACGAATTCTCGAAGGATTGCTCAGAAGCGACCCCGAGTGGACGCGATCCATCTTGGTCTCACATCCGGACCCGTGGCGTCCTGAAGAACGCAGCGTCGTTTGCCGACACGCTCGTTCTGATCCCGGCATGGCAAAGTGGTTGCTCGCGGCGGTCCAGGACGGAAACTTGCCGCGGTCATTTGTGGACGCGACCACGGCCAACGCTTTGCGAGCACATCGCGATCAAACCATTCGCGAATCTGCCAATCAAACCTTTGCTCCACCGGAAGATCGCGCCGAGGTTTTGCAAAAGTATGCGGTCGTCGCGGATCGATTCTCGACGGCCGATGTCGCAAAAGGGCGACAGTTGTTCGTCCAACACTGCTCCAATTGCCACCGCATGGAAGACGTTGGACACATGGTCGGACCTGACATCAGCGACAGCCGCACGAAGACTGCGGAAGCGTTGTTGGTCGCGATTTTGAATCCCGATGCCGCCATTGACGCGTCGTTCACGCGTTACCAAATTTTGACCGTCGACGGCGAAGTCGTGTCGGGGCTGTTGCACAACGAGAACTCTGAAACGGTAACACTGCTGGAAGCAGGCAATCAGCAACGCCGTGTGGCTCGCGACGACATCGAAACCTTCCGAGCCGTGGACACATCCTTGATGCCAAGTGGAATGGAGCAAACACTGTCGGTGGATCAAATGTCCGATTTGATTGCCTACCTGAAACGCTGGCGGTACACCGCTGAAGGTTTGTGATGCCATCACGTTCCACGTCCATTGCTGAAACGAATTTGTCTGAGACCAAACGCCGTATCTACCTGGACCACGCTGCGACATCCTGGCCCAAAGCGGATGGCGTGACCGATGCGATGGTTGAGTTCTTTTCGAGCGTTGGCGCATCGGCCTCTCGTGGCAACTACGCTTCTGCGATGAAGGCGAGCGAACTCGTTCGCTCGTTGCGTCACAAGCTGGCCCGATTCATCCATGCCGAATCAGAGTCGTGCATCAGCTTTCATGGCGGCTGCACTCACGCATTGAACTGTGTCATTCATGGATTGGTCGGATCATCAAAATCCATCGGCGACGGTTCGCATCTTTTGCTCTCCGCGGTCGAACACAACGCAGTCATCCGTCCACTTTTGGTGGCTGCGAAGTCCTGCAACGCGACCGTCGAAGAGGTCCCCACAGACCGCAACGGTTTGCTCGATGCTGATGAAGTGATCTCACGCATCAACAATGAGACTCGATTAGTGGCACTGTCTCACGTGTCCAACGTGACGGGTGCGGTGCAGCCGATTGCGGAGATCGGGGCGGCCGTCGCGGAAGCCAACCGATCCCGTGCTGACTTTAAGCAAATCCTTTTTCTTTGCGACGCGGCACAATCGTTTGGCTACTTGCCAATCAACGTCGCATCACTCGGCGTGCACGCGTTGGCAGCACCCGCTCACAAAGGTTGTGGTGGGCCGCCGGGGATTGGAATGTTGTACGTATCGCCGAAGTGGCACTCCGCGATTCAACCTTGGATGCAAGGTGGCACCGGAGACGACGGTCGGTCTGACGAGATGCCCGAATCGATGCCTGCGAAACTCGAACCGGGCACCATGAATCTGCCCGCCATCGCGGGATGGTTAGCCGCGATGGAATCCATGGCGACGCCGAATGAACTTGATGACTCGTCCCAAAAGTTAGCCGCCCTATCACAGCGACTTCACGTTGGCTTGAACGGCATCGATGGAATCAAAGTCTTCGGTCAACCGGGGCCACTTCCGATTGCCAGTCTCGACTTTGGACCAGCTCTTCCGCCCGACGACGCCGCCGCGATTCTGGACTCGGAGTTTGGGATCGAGGTCCGATCGGGGCACCACTGTGCCGCTCGGCTTCACAGTCATCTTGGAACCGAAACCGCCGGAACACTTCGCATCAGCGGGGGTCACGGCACGACCTCCGATGAAATCGATGTGGTGGTGGCCGCGGTCGCGGAAATTGCCGCTCAAATCACATCCTTGGTGTGATCCCGCCACGGATTTCATCGCCCGGGTTTGATCTCAGCCGCGAATGAGACGTTTTTCGTGGTGGGTGATCCAAACCGTAGGCATGGAAACAATGGGGTGGATCGGTTTCAATAATGGTGTGTCGTCACACGACGCATTGCCGATCCTCTTTGATTGAAATCCCCATGGTCGATTTGCCAACCACCACGCCTCCCGCACAACCCACGACCGGAAACGACGAAGTCGATGCGCTGCATCCTTTGAAACCGTACCGATCGCTGGAAAACGAGGTTCTTCAGCAACGAATTGAAGCGGTGCGACAGGAACTCGGGGACGAATTGCTGATTTTGGGGCACCACTATCAGCAAGACGAAGTCATCGAGCACACCGACTTGCGCGGTGACAGCTACCAGTTGTCCGAGATGGCCGCCAAGAGCCAAGCGTGTCGCACCATCGTTTTCTGCGGCGTTCACTTCATGGCCGAAACGGCCGACATCCTGGCCAATCGACCGGATCGAATCGAGGCTCGTGATGGCCGGCGAGTCGATGTGTTGCTACCGGACATGGCCGCGGGTTGTTCGATGGCAGACATGGCCGCGATCGCTCAGGTCGAAGCGGCCTGGGCCGACATGTCTGAGGTCATCGATACCGAACAAGTCATCCCGGTCACGTACATCAACAGTGCCGCAAGCCTGAAAGCTTTCTGCGGCCGCAATGGTGGAATTGTCTGCACCAGCAGCAACGCGAGAGCGGTCTTGGAATGGGCGTTCGAACGCGGCCAACGTGTGTTCTTTTTCCCTGACCAGCACCTTGGTCGAAACACCGCGTTGACGATGGATATCACCGAAGAACAAATGCCGGTGTGGGATCCCTACGCGTTGGAAATGGGTGGCAACACGGACGAACAAATCAAATCGAGCCGCGTGATCCTTTGGAAAGGTCACTGCAGCGTGCACCAAATGTTCCGTGCCGAACATGTCGATCGTTTCCGAAAGGAGCATCCAGGCATCAAGATTTTGGTTCACCCCGAATGCCCGAGAGAAGTCAACGACATCGCGGACGTCAGCGGCAGTACCGGAAAGATCATACAGACGGTCAAGAATTCACCCGCGGGCACGAAGTGGGCGATTGGCACCGAACTGCACTTGGTCAATCGATTGAAGGACGAACATCCTGAGCAAGAGATTCACTTTCTCAGCCCGGTCGTTTGCATGTGCGCAACGATGTACCGGATCGATCTGACCCACCTTTGTTGGACACTCGAAAACTTGCGAGACGGCCGCTTGGTCAACCAAATTCGCGTGGACGAAGAGACCACCAAGTGGAGTTTGATCGCGTTGGAACGCATGTTGGCGGTGAAATGACGCCCACCAAACCCTACGAGACCAACTCACCATCCGAACCAATCACGACACCGACTGAAACGGAATCTTCGGTGGGTCGAACCGGAATGATCATTGCGGGATTGGCGGGAGCCTCGGCCGTCGGTATCGGGGCCTTTGGTGCTCATGGTTTGCCGAATTTTCTCGAGCAATCCGGCTTGGATCCCGAAACGGTCGCTCGTCGCGTGGATCAATTCGAAACCGGAGCCCGGTACCACTTGGCTCACGCGATTGTTTTGCTTGCCTTGGCGGTCGCTCCCATGCGGTGGTCCGGGTGGCTGCGAACCATTCGAGCGTTGATGGTGGCTGGATTGGTTTTCTTTTCCGGCAGTCTCTACGTGCTGGTTTTGACTAATACACCGGTGATGGGTGCGATCACCCCAATCGGTGGCGTTTGCTGGATTGTGGGTTGGCTGATGTTTGTCGGCTGCCGTGACTCGTCGACAAGTCGATGATGCTTTAAACTCCCGGCCATGGACGCATCGCCCTCACCCGATCAATTGTCATTCCCGGCCGCCTGGCGGCATCCTCATCTGTTGGATTTGGAGCGGCTCTCCGCCGCTGAAATTCTCGCGGTGTTACGCACGGCGGACCAACTGAAGACGATGACCGAAGGTTGCCGTCGCAAAGTCCCGCTGTTGACGGGGAAAACGTGTGCCAACCTGTTCTTTGAGAACAGCACACGAACCAGGAACAGTTTCTCGTTGGCCGCCAAACGGCTCGGCGCCGACACGGTGGAATTCAGCAGCAGCGGCAGTAGCGTTGCTAAAGGCGAAACCTTCGTCGACACGGCCAAGACCATCGAAGCGATGGGCGTCGACTGGGTCGTCACTCGGCACTCCACGCCGGGCACGCCTCACTTGCTGGCCCGCGAACTGGATTGCTGTGTGCTCAACGCCGGCGACGGTCCCCACGAGCATCCCACGCAGGGTTTGCTCGACATGCTGACGATCCTTCAACACCGGATTGGCTCGGACTGGAAAAACGAGGCCGCCGATCCTGAGAAAGTATTCGCGGGAATGACGGTGGCTTTGGTTGGTGACATCGCGCACAGTCGCACCGCCCGCAGCAATTTGTGGGGGCTTCGCAAGCTCGGTGCCCACGTCATCATCTGCGGTCCACCAACGCTGGTGAGTCATCGCTGGGAAGAGCTCGGTTTCGAAGTCGCTCACCGTCTCGATGAGATCGTTCATCGTTGCGATGTGTTGAACCTGCTTCGCATTCAATTCGAACGGCAAAAGGCGAGACCATTCCCAAGCGTTTACGAATATGCGGCGTTGTACGCCATGAACGGTGAGCGGCTGCGGCATGCCAAAGATGACATCTTGATCATGGCCCCCGGGCCAATCAATCGCGGCGTTGAGATCACCCCCGAAGTCGCCGACGGGCCGCATTCGGTCATCCTCGAACAAGTGACCAATGGGATCGCAGTCCGCATGGCATCGCTGTGGTTGTTGGCCAACGCGAAAGAAAACGCAGACGCATCCGCGGAGAACCTCTCATGAATGATTCCACTTGGGTTCTCGACGGCGGACGATTGATCGACCCCGCCAACGGCATCGACCGAATCGCACGTTTGGTTCTGCACGAGGGCAAAGTTCATTCGATCGACACGCCCGACGGTGACTTGCCTCCGGACGCTGGTCGGCTGGATGTCAGCGGCAAAATTGTTGCTCCTGGCTTGGTCGATTTGGCAACGGAACTGCGCGAACCGGGTAGTGAAGAAGACGAAACCATTCAAACAGGCAGCAATGCCGCGTTGGCAGGCGGCTACACGACCGTGCTGTGCTGCAGCAGCACAAAACCGTTGATGGATTCCGCCGCTTCGGTGCAATTGGTTCGCCAGATTGCACAACGTGTTGATGGAGTCCGTGTGTTGCCGATCGCTTGTCTAAGCAAAGGTCGACAAGCCGAACAAATGGCCGAGCTCGGGATCTTGGCCGCCGCCGGTGCGGCTGGTTTCAGCGACACGCCGCGACCGATGCCCAACGATGCATTGCTCAAGCGAGCGCTCGACTACTGCCGCATGTTCGACTTGCCAATCTTTGATCGTCCGGAAGTTCCCGAACTTGCTGACGGTGGCGTCATGCATGACGGTCAAATCGGCTTGATCCTCGGACTCAAAGGGCTGCCCACCGAGGCGGAGGATTTAGCCGTCGCACGAGACGTCCGGCTAGCCGAGGCCACCAAGGGTCGATTGCACGTGGGTCCGGTCAGCACCATGGGTTCGATCGACATGATCGGCCGCGTGAAATCTCGAGGCATCCGCATCTCCGCGTCGGTCTGCCCGCACAACCTGTTTGGCAGTGACGAATTGCTGCGGTCCTACGATTCGCGATACAAGGTTCACCCGCCGATGCGAAGCCCATCCCACGTGGAGGCACTTCGCAATGCGGTTGCCGAAGGCGTGATCGATGCGATCGAATCCGGACACATGCCTCGGGCTCAAGAGAAGAAAGCGAACGACCTGGACCTGGCTCCGTTTGGTGCCTCCGCGTTGGAAACCACGCTCGCGGCCATCGCAACGGACTTGGTCGAAACCAAGATTCTAAATTGGTCACGCGCTATCGAGTGCCTCTCAACCGCGCCCGCCAGAATTGCTGGTGTGGAAGGCGGTACTTTGTCGGTCGGTGCCAATGCCGACGTGACCGTCATCGATCCGTCGAATGCTTGGTCGGTCGAGGCGAAAGAGTTCCGTTCGCGATGTCATTCCAGTCCCATGACCGGACGCACGCTCTCGGCACGCGTCACCCACACGCTGGTAGGCGGACGCTTGAAATTCGAGCTTCATCCGACCGCTGCTGGCGCCGCTTCGTAATGTCGCGAACCGGTGGAAAACGACCGTTCGAATTCCCAAAATCATCTCGCGTTGTTCGCAGTGTCGAATTCACCAAAGCACTTCGACGTGGTGGTGTCGCCGCGAACGATTGCTTGGTCGTTTTCGCGTTGCCTCACGACGATCCGTCTGCAGATGCTCCAACGCCTTCAGATGAATCCAAAACGCCCAAATGCCGACTGGGCGTAACGATCCCCAAGAAGACCGGCAACGCGGTTATTCGGAACCGATGGAAGCGTCTGATTCGGGAAGCGTTCCGACTGCATCAATCGGAATTGCCAAGCGGATTTGACTATGTGGTCCGCCCCAAGAAGGACGTCACTGCCGACTGGAAAATGATTGAACGAGGATTCGTCAAACTGGTCGGCCGAGCCGTGCGCCGTATTGAATCCTCCGGTGATCGATCAAGCCTCGGACGCTGAAGACTGCATCCGAAGAGTGAAGCGATCCGCGGTGACGACAACCGCAGCGGCGATGATCGCGAGCACCACGAGCATCAACACGCTGCCGTCATATTCGATTGGCGAAACCCATTCGAATTCTTGGTACTTCAATTCCAAATCGGCGGTCTCCGCAGTCACACGTTGAAGCGGCCAAAGTCGGCCGACGGAGCCAATCATCAAACCGATCAATGCGGCCATCGTCGCGTCTCGAAAATGCTTCAGCAGGTAATTCAGCAATCGACTGAACGCCAGCAAACCGAACAGACAGCCCGCGGCAAACACGGCCAGCCGTCCCAGGATGTCCAAATCGATCTGGCCTTTGACCACACCCTTGATCATGCCGATCACAGGCTCGTAGACCCCCAGCAGCAGCAGAATGAATGCACCGCTGATCCCGGGCAGAATCATCGCGCAAATCGCGATCGATGCGCTGAAAAACAAAAAAACATGATCGGCATCGCCGGTTGTTGCCGGGATTTGTGAAATCCCGAGAGCCACCAACACACCCACACCCAAAAGGATCCATCGCGGGATGGTCCACTGAGTCACGTTGCGTCGAACAACCCAAACACTTGCGAGCACGAGCCCAAAGAACACCGCCATCGTTTCGTTGACTCGGTGCTGCAGTAGCCAGTGCATCAGTCCGGCGAGAGAACCGATCCCAACGACGATTCCAATTCCCAGAGCGATCAAGAACCGCAGGTCCAATCTGCGGATCAAGTCTGCCCATTTGCCCGATCGAAGCATGCCAAGAGATTCGGTATCCACATGACTGATCGCGGCAATCAAGCGGTCGTAGTGACCGAGAATCAACGCCACCGTTCCACCGCTGACTCCAGGGACGGTGTCTGCCGCCCCCATGCAAAATCCACGAAAGACATTTAGCATCATCATTCCGATGCTGTCGGGACGTGTTGAGCCATGAGAAAGCCGTGACTCGTGGCCGTCAGAATCGATACCTTCGGAAGAAGTGTCGGAGCCGGTGGATGCGTTCACAAGAGTCATTCAGGCGGAGGAAACGGATTGGATTTGCGACGACGAATGCCGAATTTTGTCGCGACAAAGTAACCTAGGACATCATCTGTCCTGACGCACACCCCACACACTTTAGTCGAGACCTCGAATCGTGCAGGAACTCATTCGCGTCGTCATTTTGGCAATCGTGCAAGGGATCGCTGAGTTCCTTCCCATCAGCTCGTCGGGCCATTTGGTGATCCTCGGATCGATGCTGGGCGAACTTGGCGAATCAGTCACGCTGGAAATCATCCTTCACGCCGGAACCCTAGGTTCGATCCTCGTCGTTTTTTGGCAACGGATCTGGGCGCTGCTGTTGAAGGACCGTCGCGTCATCGGATTGTTGGTGATTGGGACGCTTCCGGCGGTCGTGATTGGACTGACGATCAAAACCCAGTTTCCCGAAATTTTGCGTAGCCCGCTTCTCGCCGGAGCGATGCTGATTGTTACCGGTGCGATGCTAATCGTCCTCGGGCGACTCAATCCCAAATCGGGAACCTACGATCGTCTGGGTTTCGGCGCGGCGTTCCTCGTCGGCTGTTTCCAAGCGTTCGCCATCTTGCCGGGAATCAGCCGCAGCGGGTCGACGATCCTGGGTGGCCGACTGATGGGACTGGACCGCGACGATTCAGTCACCTTCTCCTTTTTGCTCGCAATTCCCGCGATTCTGGGGGCGACTGTGTTGGCAATCAAAGACTTGATAGAAGACGGCTCCTCGGGGGATACCTCTATCGGCATCCTCTTGATTGGTGCAACTGTCGCCTTCGCAGTCGGAATCGTGGCTCTGAAATGGCTGATACGATGGAGCCGCGAAGACCGACTGCACTGGTTCGCGTATTGGTGCATCCCCGCCGGACTGCTGGTAGTCATTTTGAATCTTCGGTAGTCGCAGAGTGCTACCACCGGACCGGAGATCATCCGAGCAAGAGGATAAAAAAAGCTATCAAACTGCAACATCGCCAGTTCGATATTGGCTATGTTCCAACGCGTCACTTTGACGACGCTTCGCGATCTTCACGTACGTTCAACGCCAACAATGTTCGGATTGAAGCGCTGAACACCGCCCTGTGGGGTGTCTCAGTCAAAATACTGGTCCGAAACATTTGCGTGTTCGCGCAATCTGGTACAGAGTTAGGTTGTCGCAGTCGATGTGAAAATCAGCCGAAAGACGACGTCATCAAAGTGATTCGCATGCTAGGCTTGACTCACAGTGATCGGATCACTTCTTTGCCCCCTCCGCCCACCCCACTTCCCTCCACGAAGCCCATGGCCAAAGCTCAACTGACCGAGAGACAACGAGAAGTCTATGAGCTTGTCCGGTCTTTGATTCGAGAACGAGGCTATGGTCCGACGGTTCGCGAGATTGGCGAACACTTCGGCATACGCAGTCCAAATGGTGTCATGTGCCATCTTCGGGCCCTGGAGCGCAAAGGACTGATCACCCGCAAGGCTAACAAGTCACGTGCGATTGAATTGACGGGCGAGGATGCTCGTTCACCGACCGGGTTGCCTTTGGCAGGAATCGTTCGCAGCCAGCCCACCGACATCGACATGAACGCAACGGACGTCGTTGATCTAGGCAAAATACTTGCCGACGGTGACCGGTTCGTCGTTCAATTATCTGGCGATTCGCTGGCGAGTCGTGGAATTCACGATGGTGACTACATCGTCATCAATAAACAGGACAACGTCCAAGCTGGACAACTCGCTGCGATTGAAACCTCACCAGGCAACATCTCTCTGAGATACTGGTACCCAACCAATGGCCACGTTGAACTGCGAGACGGTGACCGGAATTCGCCACCCGTCACGGTCCTGAATCCCAAAGTGGTCGGCGTCGCGGTCGCTACCGTTCGCACCGCACTCTAGACCACAGCTCGAACGAGATTCAATCGAGTCGTCGCATCACCGGCGCGACCAAACCGTGGTCAACAAAGAACGACGATCTACCGCAAAATCAGTCGCTCAATTTCGTTTTCACGCTGCGATCATTCGGCTGGCATACCCCGACGATCTGATCGGTTTGCACGGGCCCCCATGTTCGGCTGTCCACTGACACCGGAACGTTGTCGCCTGCCGCGAACCACTCATCGGTCTGCAATTCCCAACGTGATTGAGCAGGTGCACGCCAAGCAATCGAACGCCAAAGCTGTAGGCGTTGTGCGTTCATCACTGCTCGTGGGTTCAGTCCAATTGCGATGGGTGATGTTGGAGACAAGGCTGGCATCGCTTCAGTCGCCAAATCGCTCTCCGTGATGGTCTCGCCTTCACGAACATCCTGCGGGGTGAATTCGATGGTGACACCACCTTCATCCGATTGGTCAGGAATTGAACTGGAAACAATCCGGATTCCGGATTCCGTCCAAACCATCACATGAACAAGATTGTCCGCTTGCACGACTTCAGCGTCTGCACCGCCTCGATGTTGAATGACAAAGGTGAGACCGATCTCATCGACCGGATTCATCCTCCGATTCAACCCTAGGTTGGCGGGGCAATCATCCAGCACTCGGCTAACAACGTTGCCTCGATAGACGTTGCGATGTTCATAGACGAGCCAAGCGATTCCTTGGACGGGGTCCGCGTTGTCATCCGCGCCGGACCAAATTCCGCGCTGATCCCGCCACCAAGAATTGTCGACACTGCTCCATCGGCTCGTGATCTTTCCCAACCGGTTGTCATCCAGATCGATTGGCACGTGAGGCGAATCTGAAATCGCGATTGCATTCCCATTGACGAGCATCCGCCCATCGCTATCGGCGGTAACGATTTGCCCGGGACCAGCAAGAAGCCTCTTGATATGCACGCTTCCTTCACGCTTCACCACAACCAGCGGCTTCTCACCTCTGTCCAACCGAGATTGGATCTGGCGAGCCGACGTTGCCACAACGGTGACAACGTCCGGATTGATTCGCGTGAGCGAGCTGGCGGATTCTAGATCGACCAACTTTCCGCAATGCCAGCATCTTGGTGCGGAACGAGTGGGCTTTCCCGAAGTCGCTATTCGCGACTGGACGGACCGCCAATGTTCGGCATCCACTCGAAGGCGAACCTCACATGAGGCGCACGAAAACTGAACCGAGGGGCCCCACAGGGTCGGCGCCATCGACGGACCGGCCACCTGATACGAGGCGTTTGTTTCACGCCGGGTTTCACACCCTGCGACGCTCATCGCCAAACATCCTGCCCCCGTCAGCCACCGACGGCGAGAAATTCGCGAAGCGATGTCAGCCGGATCTTTGGGCTGAAATGAAATGGACATGAAAACCGAGCACCGGAAAAGATTGACCTTGCGATGAACGTCTCCCGAAAGCTAACAGCAAATGGGAACGCACGGACGCGTCCAAAAATGAACGTCATCGGGAACCTATCATGTCACATCATTTCATCGGCCAGGACAACGATCCACCTTTAGCCATTTTGGTGGAAACGCTCGCATCGCCCATGCTGATCGCTCACCCGGCACCCGTTTGCCTGGAAGTGGACATGGACGACGCACTTCGACTGCCCGTCGACCAAGCGTCATTCTGCCAATTGTTGGAAAGCCTGATCCGTCAGGCCCTGATCGAAATGCCCGAAGGCGGCGAGCTGACGATCACCGGATGCCAAACCAACACCGGCATCGAAATCGAAATTGCCGACACCGGTGCAGAGGTGGAGCAACGAGCTTGCAAGCTGCCCATGATCGCCGCCGCCCTGTCGGCTGAATTGAACTGGCAGGACTGCCCCCAAGGCGGCAGCGCTGTGACCGTCAAATTCCCACATTACCAAGCCGCTAAACGCCGGGCCGCTTGAAAATGTTCAATCCAGTCGCTTCGACAACCATCGGTGCACTCGAACAGACGTTGGCGTTCACAGAACGACGCCACGAGCTGTTGGCTGGCAACATTGCCAACCTGAGCACGCCCGATTACCGAAGTCGCGATCTGGACCAAGGACAATTTCAAACCGCGTTGGCAGAGTCGATTCGCGACCGAGGAAAGGGACCATCACCTTCACCCGAGATCGCTCAACCTGATTTGAGCCAAGGCCACATTCCTTCGTGGGTTCACGATCCATTTGGCACCGCCATCCGAGGCGGCACGGTTGGGATGCCCAATCCGTCCAGCGACCAAATGAGCCCAGAACAATTGTCGGCTCTCACACCATCGCACACCGCCGAATCGATCACGCGTGACGATCAGTTCAGTGGACCGCGAGCCGCAATGGAACAAGTCGTCTTCCACGACAACAGCGACGTTTCGCTGGAACAACAAGTCACCGAAATTTCCAAGAACCAACACCTGCACGACCTCGCCGTGACCACGCTCCGCAGCCAGTTTGAACTGTTGCGTGCCGCGATCACCGAGCGTGCCTGATACGCCTTCCGTTTTCGATTCATTTTCCTCTTTGCTTGGAGATCGCCATGATCAGTGCACTCGATATCAGCACCTCCGCTTTGGTCGCTCAACGCACGCGACTCAATGCAATCTCGGGCAACATCGCAAACATTTCCTCGCTCGTCGACGAGAACGGAAACCCAAGTCCCTACCAAGCACGACAAGTCGTCTTTCAAACCGACGAAACCGCCAGCCCCGGTGAGGCAGCTGGCGTGAAAGTTTCGGAAGTCATGCTGGACGAATCCGAACCGCTCTATCGCTATCAACCCGATCACCCGTTGGCCATCAACGAAGGCAAGTGGGAAGGCTATGTCGCTTACCCCAACATCGACCTGACAACCCAAATGGTCGACGCCTTGGAAAGCACGCGTGCCTACGAAGCCAACGTCGGTGTGATTGAGATCAGCAAAGGAATGAGTCGACAACGACTCGCGATCTTGGCCTGATTGTTTCTATTTAAGACGAATCGCTCGCGACACGTTTGCCCGTCCTTTCTGCATCGCCCCCCAACTCCATGCGTCCCGTTGCCTCCTTCCGTCCGCCGCCAACGTTCAGTGCGTTGCAGGGCGGTGCGTCGTCACAGGCGACCAAGACGGCAGGCGTTGATCAACGAGGCACAAATCAAGCGTTCTCGCTACTGGACCCAAAATCAACTCAGTCCACTTCGACCGATTCTTCATTCGGTGAGATGGGCAATCTGTTGATGAACCAGGTCAAGGGCGTCAACTCGATGCAGAACCAAGCCGACTCCATGGTTCACTCCATGTTGACCGGTGGCGATGTCAACGAAGCCGAAGTCCTCACCTCGGTCCAAAAAGCGGACTTGGCATTCCGGATGCTGATGCAAATTCGCAACAAGCTGATGGACGCCTACAGAGAAATCCAACAAGTTCAGATCTAGCTAAACTTCTATGCTTCAAACCGCTCTCGATCAATTTCGAAGCATCTATTCCACGATGCCCGTTCCTTCGCGAATCATCGCGGGGTTGTTGCTGACTGCCATCATCGTGGCAATGGGCTTTTTGGTGCGTGGCAACTCGACGCCATCGTCGGAGTACTTGCTGGGCGGTCGCAGCTTTAGCGAACGAGACCTGGACGCGGCCGAGGTCGCATTTGGAAACGCGGACCTTCGCGGATGGACTCGAGAAGGTCGCCGCATCAAGATTCCGATCGAATCACGCAGCGATTTTCTGAAGGCGTTGGAAAGCTCTGCCTCCCTGCCTCTGTCTTTGCGTACCAGCGTTCAAGCCGCGATCGAAAAGTCCAGTCCGTTTGAATCGAACGAACAACGCATGGCTCGTGAGCGAAATGCCAAATTGCTCGATATCGCTCGCAGCATCATGATGTTCGACGAGGTGCGTACCGCGAGAGTGGAATATGACCAGGGCGAACGCATGGGCCTGTCACGCACCCGACCGCAATCAGCCAGTGTCACCGTCGAACCCGAAGGCATCGCTCCTCTATCACGCGATCGCATCTTTCAAATCAAAGACCTCGTTCGAGCAGCCTTTGCGGGTATGTCGCCGGATGACGTCGTTGTGACGGATACCAATGGCTCATCCGCATTCGCCTTGGCCGAAGATGATGACCCACTTTCTCGAAAGCGTCGCGAAGAAGAAGAGCGGTTCGAGATGAAGATCCGCAATCACTTGATGGGTTACGGAAAAATTCACGTGGCGACCCACGTCGAAATCGATCCGACGATGAGCACCGAGACAGCTAGTTTGAGCTACGCCGACCAACCAACCACGCTGAACGAAACATCTCGCAAACGGGAAACCGAATCATCGCGACCAGCGCCCGGCGGAGTACCCGGCGCCCAAACAAACGCACTCAGCAGCAACCGGCCGGTCAAACTGGACGCGTCCGCCCAAACATCCAAGACCAAAGAAGACGAACGGACCAGCAATCGAGTCGCCGGTCAGGAATACTCCACGACTCGCATGGCTGGGCTGCCGGTCAAAAGAGTGAAGGTCTCAATCGGACTGCCCCGAAGCTATTACAAAAAGGTTTGGACCAAACAGCAGCTTGAGACGAATCCCGATCAAACCGTGGATGACATCAAGCAGATGGAGACAGCAGATCTCGTCACGCTCAAAGAACAAACCGAAACTGAAATCCAACAAGCCGTCACCGCTCTTCTCCCCGATGTGGCGGCTGGCGAAGATCGATTCCCATTGGTTCAAGTCTGGGACTACATCGATTTGCCCGAACCCGAAATGGATTCACCCGCTACCTCCGCAATTGCTCTGTCCTGGTTGTCGGACTCGTGGCAGACCTTGGCGATGCTCGGCTTAGCCGCCGCGGCGCTCTTGATCGCTCGAAGCAGCGTCAAATCTCTTAGCGGTAACGCCGACCCAACCGACTTCAAAGAAGGGTTTGGATTGGAACTCCCCTCACCACCTATCGCGGTAGAAGAACAAACCGAGAAAGTCGAGGCGATGGAGATCACCGGTGGTTCATTGCAGGATGAACTGGTCGCCTTGGTCGAAGGCAACCCAGAAGTTGCCGCCAACGTGATTCGCAGTTGGGTCGGCGAAGCTGCCTAGACTTTGTCTGAGCTCAGAATCAAATCAATGTCCGCACGAAGCACAGCCTGATTGGCATCCGCCTGCCGTTGGGGAAGCGGTCCCGCAGTTGCCCGACTGGCAGCCACCAGTTTGACATCCCAAGCAATCGCAAGTTCCCAAAACGTGTGGGCTCTTATTGCGGCAACGGTTGCGAGTTTCTTCCGCATACCCAGCCCAAATCCCCGAGTAGGACGGTCGGCTGCGGAAGTATTCCAGCATCGAGCTTGGTGGTGGCAACGCTGGTGCGCGGTGAGGACGGCACTCGCTCAACCCAAGATTGCAACCAGCTTGGCAACCTTCGACGATCTCGCCGCAGGTGTTACACCCCTTGGATCCCAAACCCTTGAGCTTGCCTTTCAAGCCGCTTGTCTTGCACGCTTGGCAAGATGGATCGACCAACTCGCCACATGTGCTGCAGCCGCTACCGAGTCGCTTGGCCCAGTTGAACTTTGGACCGCAAGATTTGCAGCCTGGGTTCTGACAAGGACCAGCGGAATCGCAGCCACCGCAATCGATTGTTCCCGGCGTCACCACATAAGGGTTCACTGTCGCAACGGGCTGATGAGGAAACGCGGTCGCCGGTGCGGGCATGTGTTGGACCTGAGCAGGTTGCTCCGACGCATGATTGAGCACCAACGATTCTTCTGCTGCGTGCTCCGCCGACGCAGCTTCCGTCCAGCTCCCCAACAGCGAATCCAAGTCCGCGTGAACATTGGTGGTGACCAAAGACAAGGTCATCACACAAAAGAAAGTGAAGAGCGAACGTGACATGGAAGATCCCTTGGAACTGGAAACCAATCAAATTGGATGGCTTCGGTTTGATCGACGCTTCCCCCCGCTGCACATCGAACGTTTTTTTCGATCACGCGCAGCCCTCACATTCGTTTCAAACCAATTAGGATCGGCACTCCCAAGATCGGGCGTGAAATTTCGCCCGTTTGCTCGTTGACGGTCCGCTTCGGTTTCGCAAAGCTTGGTAAAATCCGTCCATGGTCTCCATCTCATCTTTCTTCATAAAACCGAATGACCGCACTGGATAAACAACGTCGCAAAAAGCTCCAAGCTGTTGTGGACAAGGACTATTCCTACCGTTCGTATTACGACGACGACATCGAAGTCAAAAGCACCGGGCGATGCGGCTTTGGCGTATACGCTGCCCGGCAGTTCCAACCCGGTGAGTTGGTGTTCGAAGTCACCGGCCAACTAATCAACAAAAAACACTACGAAGGTAGTGAATACGTCATGGACCTGGATGAAGACTGGTACCTCGAACCCAGTACTCCAGGCGCTTTCATGAACCATTCGTGCAGCCCCAACTGCGAATTGGTCCAACTGACCGAGTTCTCACTGGGTGTTGTCGCGATCTGCAACATCGAAGCCGAAACCGAAATCTCGTTCGACTATGCGTGGGAAGCTTTTGACTGGAATCCCAAATGCCAGTGCGGTGCTCGCAACTGTCGCGGATGGGTCGTCTCCCAAGACGAGGTCAAGAAGATGAAGCGTTTGGCCAAAGGACGCAAAAAAAAGCCTCGTTGAGCTGAGCCATGGTGGAACAACCGCCCGCAGCGTTTCCCACCCGCGGTGAGAATCGCTGCGTTGGCGGCTAGATTCATAGGGCAAAGGGGTTAATCTGGGGAACCCGCTTCCCTTGCTTTGCCACCTTAGTCTCACTCGCCGTGTCGCTGATTTACCTCGATTTCAATCGCACAACACCGATGGCTCCTTCGGTGATCGAGGCAATGCAGCCGTATTGGTCGACGCACTTCATGCTGCCGACACAATCCCATGTTCACGCATCGGCGGTCAGCGAAGCAATCGAAGGGGCTCGTGAATCAGTCGCCTTTCTCATCGGATGTGAACCCTTCGAACTGGTTTTCACCAGTGGGGGAACAGAGGCCAACAACCTTGGCATCCTCGGAGCGGCTGAATTCGACAACACAATGGATCCGCTGGACGGGCCTCCCCATGTGTTGATCAGCAACATTGAACACGACGCGGTCATGCAGGCCGGTTTGCAGCTTGGGCGTCTCGGTTGGGATGTCGAACTCGTCCCGTGCGATGCCGATGGATTGGTCAGCGCAGACGAGTTTGAAAAACGTTTTCGCGAATCGACACAGATGGTCTGCCTTCAATTGGCCAACCACGTGCTCGGCACCCTTCAACCCGTTCGAGAACTGGCGGATCGATGCCACAACCGAGGCATCCGTCTTCACTGCGACGCGACCACATCAGTTGGAAAAATTCCCGTCGATGTCACTCAGCTTCGCGTTGATTCGCTGGCCTTGAGCGCTCACAAGATGTACGGTCCCAAAGGCAACGGAGCCCTCTTTGTTCGCCGCGGGTTGGAACTCAAACCCATCTTGTTCGGCGAGAGTCGCGAAATGGGCTTGAGAGCAGGCAGCGAGAACGTACCCGGCATTGTTGGATTTGGTTCAGCCGCTTCCATGGCGGGACGATGTGTCGACGAAGCCTACGAGACGCTCGCGGAACTGCGTCAGAGATTGATTGACGGCTTGCGAAGCAACCTCGGCGAACAGGTCATTATCCACGCCGAACATGTCGACGGTTTGCCCAACACGGTCACCGTGCAAATGCCCGCGGAAGCCAAACGCATTCAAAAGGCAGCACGTCACTTGGTCGTCGGCTTGGCCCAATCTGAATCTCCACCCGATGAGATGACTCGAGTGCTTCGAGCGATTGGCTGCAGCGAAAAAGAGATCGGTCGCGCGATTCGCGTTTCAGTCGGCTGGACGACCAGCCGAGAACAAATCGACCGGGCCGTGAATCTGCTGGCGGAAGCCGCGGACTACCCGTCGCCGTAACCAACCGGCCATCCACTCTGGTGCATCGCCGCACGAGGCAGCCCGGCGCAGGTTCTGATTCAACAAAAAAAACGGCCCGCATTCGAAAAGAACGCGAGCCGTTTGTGATTTCAGAATTCACCGGATGGTGAACCACCATCCGGCGAACAATCGTTAGCAATTACTGACCACAGTTGGTGCAACCAGCACCAGTTTGCATGACAGGTGCTGCAGGAGCAGCTTGCATGACAGGTGCAGCTTCGTAGCTGACAGGAGCAGCCGAACCGCAGTCCGTGCAACCAGCACCGGTCGAAACGCCTGCAGCGGACGAGCCGTAGACAGGAACTTGAACGGTGGTTGGAACTTGCTTGCAAACCTGAACTTGAACGGCCTTCATTGTTTGCACAGGAACGCAAACGCTGTAGGTTTCTGGCACTTCTTCGGTGACAGTGTCATAGACAGTCACGTTGTAAGTACGAGTACGAGTTTCAGGAGTGTTCACGGTGTAAGCAACTTCGCGAGTGCGTTGTTGCGTTTCCATGCGGGTCTTGTTGACCGTACGGGTACGTTCTTCGGTCGTCATGGTCGTTTGAGGAACCATGCGAGTGCGAGTTTCCATGCGAGTCTTGGTCACAGGAATCGAACGAGTACGAGTTTCCAAACGAGTCTTCGTCACTGGAATCGACTTGGTGCGAGTTTCAGTGCGATAGTTCGTCACGGTGTACTCACGAGTACGCTCTTCTTGACGGCACTTTTGAACAGTGATCGTACGAGTGCGTTCTTCGGTCGTCATCGTGGTGTAAGGAACCGTACGAGTACGGGTTTCCAGACGAGTCTTGGTGACAGGAACCGTACGAGTACGAGTTTCGGTCTTCATTGTCGTCACAGGAATTTCGCGGGTGCGAGTTTCCAAACGAGTCTTTTGAACAGGCACTTCGCGAGTTTTCGTTTCGGTGCGGTACTTGGTGACGGTGTAGTCACGAGTACGTTGTTCTTGACGGCACTTTTGAACCTGAACGGTACGAGTACGCGTTTCAGTTTGGTACTTGGTCACGTTGACCATACGCTCACGAGTTTCGGTGCGAACCTTGGTAACAGGAACGGTACGAGTTTGCGTTTGCGTGGTGTACGAAGTCGTCGTGTAGGTGTAAGGAACCTGTTGAGTTTGACGCTGGTACGAGGTGGTTGGAACTTGTTCCGTCACCAAGTTAGGAACGTAAACTTGACGATACGAGACGGTTTGTCCGCATGCCGATCCAGCCGAAGCTGCACCGCCACCGCCACCGACAACTCCACCGCATCCGCCGCCACAAGCCGACGAACCACATCCATCGCCACAGCTGCTGGTGCAAGCCGAGCAAGAGCCGCAACTGCTTGCACATCCGCCACCACAAGCCGACGAACCACAACCTGAACCAGCTGCGTAGACGCCTGCGCCGCTACCGTAGGAAGCTGCACCGCCGGAAACGACGGCTTGGCACTGGTAGCTGCCCATGTCTTTCGTGACGGTACGCATGGTGGTCACGGGGACGCACTTGGTAACGGTACGATAAGCAGTCTTGGTTTCTTGAACAGGAACGCGAACGGTGTAGGTTTGCTCGACGTTCTCGGTGTAAGGCACGTTGACCGTGTAGGTCTGAGCAACTTGCTCAGTCACAGGAACGCTAACCGTGTAAGGCTGCTCAACGGTTTCAGTGTAGGGAACGTTGACCGTGTAGGTCTGCGTTTTGGTTTCGGTGTAAGGAACTTGAACCGAGTAAGTTTGAGTCAAAGTTTCGGTGTAAGGAACGCAAACTTGGTAAGTCTGAGTTTGCGTGCTCGTGACAGGAACTTGAACGGTGTAGCTTTGCTCGACTTCTTCTGTGTAAGGAACCGACACTTGGTAGGTTTCTTCGCGTGTTTGCTGAACAGGAACTTGAACCGTGTAGGTTTGCTCTTGTTGCTCGGTGTAAGGAACGTTGACGGTGTAGGTTTGCGTCTTGGTCTCGGTGTAAGGGACCTGAACCGTGTAGCTTTGCTCAAGCTGCTCAGTGTATGGGACGCAAACTTGGTACGACTGTTCTACGTTTTCGGTGTAAGGAACCGACACTTGGTAAGACTGCTCGACTTCGGTCGTGACAGGAACTTGAACCGAGTAGGTTTCTTCTTCGGTGTATGGAACCGCGACTTGAACGTCGTAGGTTTCAGTACGAGTTTGAGTTTGCGGCACGTTGACCGTGTACTCTTGTTCGCGTGTTTCAACACGAGCAACTTGCTTGGTTACGCTACGCATGCGAGTTTGCGTTTGGCGTTGGTAAGTGGTGGTTGGCACCATTTGAGTCTCAGTGACGTACTGAGAACGCATTACCGTTTGCGTTTGATAGGAAACGGTTGGGCCACATGCACCCCCATAGCTCGCGCCGGCAACGCCGCCGCCCATGACCGTGGCACCACCACCATCGGAGACACAACCGTCGCCGCTAGCGCATCCACCACAATCTCCGCATCCTGCGTAGACATTGACAGCGAACAACATCGCCGCTGTCAGTCCAAGAAACATCCGTAATACGTTCGATCTCATCAAAAAACCTCCAAAACGCTCACAGCCAGTGAGGCAACAGAAGAAACACGGGTAAGCTTTAACGGCTGCGTACTCTGGGCGAACAACGCCCGTTCCCCAGAATGTAGGTACAAGGTAGGCAGTGTCAACAATGAGCCGATTGATTCGGCCCGATAAAGCTTAGTTTTTGTTCAGTCGTCCCAGAAAACCTATTCTTCCAGGATCGGTGCAGTGAGATTAAGCGTGAAACTGACATCAAACGCGCACCGCTTCGCAAAATTTCATCAGATTCTTTTTCTGCGAAGCTCGGAGGCCGGACATCACCAGCACGCGTATAAATCGCATTCAACCCGGACGAGTGATTCATGCGTAGAATGAGAAGCCGGAACGAATCTCACAGGAATTCTGCAAAAATTTCTATGATGTGGTTCCCAAACCGGGCGTGAAAGACGACGTTACTAAGACACTGTTCGCACGACCCGGCCAACGGTCAAGATTGAAACGGGGGGGAGGTAAGATCCATGCCAAAGGTCATCTGCGTCGGCGGCCCAAATTCGCCTCCGGATCGATCCTCGCTGCCAGAAGCGTTGCTGCAAGGCGACAGCTCGGCTGAGGGAACACAATCACCCGACATCGAATGGGTGTTTTGCGAGTCAATTGTGGACGCGTTCCCTTTGCTCGAAGAAGAGGACGTGGCCGGCATCTGGATGAGCCGCACCAGCCTTCCACAAACCTCCGAAATTCGCGGAATGATGCAAAGCGGGCTGATGCTCCGCGATATGCCCGAAGGTGTCGCGTTGCTCGACGCGGATCTTCGTGTGATCTGGGCAAACCATCGTCTGCTGCATTGGGCGGGCCGTCCGTCGGGAACACCGCTCGGAATGACGTTCTACGAGTTATTGCACAATCCCGAGATTATGGGACCGGATTTCTGCCCGTTCCATACCGCGCTGGCGACAGGCGACGAAAGCAGTTCCACGCTTCACAGCATGGACAACCAATATTTCCAGGTTCACGCCGCCCCGGTCCGCTCGGCCGAGTCGCCGCGAAACCTGATTGTCACCGTCGGCGAGATCACCGACGAGATCCTCCAACAACAGAAACTGGCGGCAATCCACCAGGCCGGTCGTGAATTGGCGGATTTGCGTCCCAACGAGATCTTCATGATGGAGGTCGACGACCGGATCGATCTTTTGAAGGACAACATCCAGCACTACCTCAGTGACTTGCTCAATTTTGAAGTCATCGAGATTCGTGTGTTGGAGCAAACCACCGGCGATCTCATTCCGCTGCTCAGCGTCGGCATCGACGAAGAAGCCTCGGACCGCCGACTATCTGCTCACCCTCGTGAGAACGGCATCACAGGCTATGTCGCCGCCAGCGGAGTCAGCTACGTTTGTCACGACGTTCAGAACGACCCGCTGTTCATCCCCGGCGTCGCGGACGCTCGCAGTTCCCTGACGGTTCCTCTGGTCCTCCATGACCAGGTGCTCGGGACAATCAACGTCGAAAGCCCCGACGTGGCGGCGTTCAGCGATAGCGATCTGCAATTCCTAGAAATCTTCGCCCGCGACATTGCCTTCGCACTCAACACGCTGGAACTGCTGGTGGCTCAAAAGGCCAACACCGCCCAGCAAAGCTGTGACGCGATTCACAGTGCGGTTGCCCTGCCAGTCGATGCGATTCTGAACGACGCCGTCCATGTGATGGAAGGCTACATCGGACACAGCCCCGAAGTGATGGACCGCCTTCGCCGGATCCTGCAAAATTCTCGAGACATCAAACGAACGATCCAGCAGATCGGTCAGAAAATGACTCCGCTGGAAGCCGTTCCCGCGGACGAAAAGCTGGATCAAAACGCGATCCTTCGTGGCCGTCGAATTCTGGTGGTCGATCACGACGAACAAGTTCGCGAAGACGCTCACCAGTTGCTTGAACGCTACGGATGTGTCGTTGAAACCGCCCATGAAGGTGACGAAGCAGTTTTGATGGTTCGCCGGAGCGCGGGCGACGACAGCTACGACGCGATCATCAGCGACATCAAACTGCCCGATTACAGCGGGTACCAACTGATGCTGCGATTGGAAAAAGTCATGGCTCATGTGCCAATGATTCTGATGACTGGGTTCGGATACGACCCAGGTCACTCCATCGTGAAAGCCAAGCAAAATGGCTTGCATCCTAAAGCGGTGCTCTTCAAACCATTCCGGCTGGACCAGCTGATCGACGTTTTGAAAACGGTGATTGAGGCCAACCCAAATGTGCAGAATCCTCCGGGCTCGTCGCCGGACGACACTCCTCCCAGCGATGAGGATCCCGATGCTGCACGGACCGCATCCGGCGGAACAAAGAACTCCATCTGCTGAGTCATCCGGTGCGACTCGCGATCACCGCATCGCGGCGTGATCGCAATCACCACCATCAATCAAAAAGTAAACGGCTTAGTGAATTCACCAAGCCGTTTGTCGTTTCAAGATTCGTTGGGTCGAGCGTGATCTTTCAAAGCCCGCCCGTCATCGGATCAGGCGGGAAGTGGAGCAGCTTCGGCCAATTCAGCCAACTTTTCAGCCCCCACGCGATCGCAGAACGTTCCCAGCGATTCGCCTTCTTCGCGGTTGGCTTTGAACGCGGCGAAGATTCCCGTCAGCTCCGCGGTCACGTCTTCGTCTTTGACCTGATCTTTGTAGATGTAGGCCAATCGGTTGCCCAACCATCCGCCACCGGCGAACAGTGTGTACTTTCCGACCGCGCGACCGACCAGAGCCAAGTCCGCGTTGTAGGGACGAGCACAGCCATTGGGGCAGCCAGTCATTCGAATGGTGAATCGTTCGTTGCTGAGGCCCAACTTGGCCAAAGGCTCTTCGATCGAATCAATGATGCTTGGCAAACGACGCTCGGATTCGGTGATGGCCAAACCACAAGTCGGCAAAGCGACACACGCGATCGACCAACGACGAACCGTGCTGGTTTCTTCCGTGGTGCGAAGACCGTGTGACTTCAGGATCTCGATCAACTCTTCTTTCTCAGAAGGATCAATGTCACAGAAGATCATGCTCTGATGGCTGGTCAAACGAATTTCGCGATTGAAACGAGCACAAACGGCTCGAATCGCTGCTTTCACTTGAACCTTCTCATTGTCGTACAAGCGGCCGTTTTCGATGTTCAGGCCGTAGGACAACTTGCCGTCGCCCTGTTCCTGCCAACCCATGTGGTCATCGAACTCGTGCACGTCGTCTTCCGTGCAATCGGCGAGGGGTCCGCCGAAGACCTTCTCCACTTCGGCTCGGAATTTCTCGATGCCCCAATCCGCGATCAAGTACTTCAGGCGAGCCACTTTGCGGTCGCTTCGATTGCCGTTGTCGCGTTGGACGATGATGACTGCCTTGGCGACATCGATCGCCTGCTCCGGCGTCACGAATGCCATCCGTTTCGCGAGAGCGGGGAAGGTTTTCTTCGCACTTGGAGTGCGGCCCATGCCACCGCCGACCGAAACGTTGTAACCAATGATTTGCCCATCACGGATCACGGCCAAGAACCCGAGGTCCTGCGTGTAGATGTCGATGCAGTTGTCATCCGGCAGCGCGATGCCAACCTTGAACTTCCGCGGCAAATAGGTCGGTCCGTACAAGGGTTCATCGATGACCGGAGCACTGGATGCTTCTGGTTCACCACCGCCGGCCAACGTCTTCTCACCGGTGTCGGGGTCAGTCAGCCAAAGTTCGTGGTAAGCAGGTGTTTGAGGTGCGAGAGCCTCGGTCAACTCGTCCGTGAATACATTGAGCTGAGCATGAATGCCACCGACTCGTTTCGCGGGGCAGCACATGATGTTTCGGTTCACGTCACCGCAGGCAGCAAGCGTCGACAGTTCAACCTCATTGATGCGGCGAATCGTCTCGCGAAGATCACCTTTCAAAATGCCGTGCAATTGCAAGGTTTGACGGGTGGTGATTTTCAGCGTCGAATCGCCCAATTCGTCGCACATATCCAAATGAGCGACCAATTGATCCGAGCTCAAACGCCCACCGGGGATCCGGCAACGGATCATCATCGAGTAAGCTTTGCCACCGCCTGACTTCTTCAGCTCGGCTCGCTTGTCACGGTCGTCCTGTTGGTACGTGCCGTGGAATTTCAGCAGCTGAATGTTGGCATTGTCGAAATGATCAACTGGATCTGCCAGCTCGACATCGATCGAACCCTTTAGGAAACCACTTTCTTGCTTGATCTTTTCGACCGGGCTGAGCTTGATCGGCTTCGCGGGCGCGTCGGTCGGTGCGGCATTCGTTTCGGAAGCGTCGGTAGACATCGAGTCAAAAATCCTGTGTGATTTGCGTCGGTCAAAGGACCGAAGGTTCGTGTTCGACTCTTTATACCGACAATTCTAATTTTTCACCACGTCGACCTTCCGTCGACTTACGCCAAATCAAGGCTCCGGGATGCCCGCAACGCGACTGGATGGCAAGAAGATTGCCTCGGAAATTCGCAGCGAAGTCGCTGCTGACGTCGAAACGTTTGTTTCAGGCGGGAACCACCCTCCCCAATTGGCGGCGGTTTTGGTCGGAGAAGATCCTGCCAGCCAGGTTTATGTACGAAACAAAGAACGAGCTTGTGCGAAAGCCGGAATCGCCAGCCGATTGGACCGGATGCCGGCGGCCACCACTCAAGCCGAATTGCTGGCGAAAGTGGCGGAACTGAACTCCGATCCAGCTGTCAGCGGCATTCTGGTCCAACTGCCTTTGCCCTCCAAAGCCAACGGCGGCACAGGAATTGACGAACGAGCGGTCCTGGATGCGATTGATCCAATCAAAGACGTCGATGCGTTTTCGCCGGTCAACGTCGGGCTGCTCATGCAGGGCCGTCCGCGATTTCTGCCCTGCACACCACACGGCATCGTCCAGTTGCTGCATCGCACGGGCATCGAAACCAGCGGGAAACACGTCGTCGTGGTTGGTCGAAGCGACATCGTTGGCAAGCCGATGGCAATGATGCTGGCACAAAAGGACAGCACCTGTGGCCCCGCCGTCGCCAACGCGACCGTGACGATCGCTCACAGCCGCACGTCAAACCTGACCGAAATTTGCCGGCAGGCTGACATCCTGATTGCCGCGGTTGGACGTCCTGAAATGATCACCGCCGACATGATCCAGCCCGGAGCCGTTGTCATTGACGTCGGTATCAATCGAGTCGAAGACAAATTGGTAGGGGACGTCGCGTTTGACGAAGCGGAAGCGGTTGCTTCGGCGATCACCCCCGTTCCCGGTGGTGTGGGCCCGCTGACCATCGCGATGTTGCTGCACAACACTCTGATGGCCGCCAAGATGCAAGCTGCGGGCAAGTAGACTGCGGCCGCTGGTTGCCGTCTAAGTCAACGCGTTGACTTGGACAAAAGTTAAGAACTGGGCAATCCAAACCCAAGATCTGGTTCAAGGCTGATCACCAATCCAAGTCAATCAGCGAACGGAAGTGAGCGATTCGCCGGGTTTGGCAATTGCCTCGTGAAACATTTGCAACTCTTTTTCGAGTTGCTGATTGCTTCGATAAAGCTTGACCAGCTCTTGGCGTGTCTCTTTCACGATGCCTTCCAGCTTCGCGTTGTAAACCTCCAACGCTTTGCGTTCGATTTCGGTCTGCTGGAAGTCTTGCTCCAATTGCAGCTTCTCGCCTTGAGCCGCTGCTTTCATGTTCACCGTCGCATCGATTGCCCGCTGAAGCACTTCGTTTTCGTACGTCAATTCCTTGGTTCGCGTTTGAAGTTCTGCCAAACGCAATCGAATGCGTCGCAAAACAAAGCGATAATCGTTGAGCGGCCGGATGTAGTAGGTATCGATCAAACGAGCCACATCCGCGTCAATCAAGGCGTCGGCCGCTTCTTCTTGAACGATCAGGATGTCGTCCTTGGAAAACTTGACTTTGCCGCTGTCACCGTGCTGCAAACGACTGTCCACCGCACGTCCGCTGCCGTCAAAGAAACCTCCGTCGAGAGCACCGCGTTGATCGGGGCTGTCGACCACGATCTCATGGTTCTTCGTGAATTCGATTTTGACCCATTTGCTCAGCGGTTCGTCATCGGGAAGTGATCGAGTTCCATCGCGAAGGTATTCGGCCCGCGATTGCGCTGACATCGGGTTGCTCAGCAAACGATTGACCAGCTCATCATCGATCCGGCCGAACACGTTGTTGTCGTCTTCCACGCTTCCTTCGGCTATGAATGGCTCGTGACCATCCAGCGGAAGCAATTCATAAACCGACCAACTGACCGCTTGTCGACTCTCAATCGCTTGACGCTGCTGCGGCAATAAGGGAGCGGTCGGTTGCAATGTGACTTGATTGGGTGATGTCGCAGTCACGCGGTATTCACCCAGATAGAAAACTGGGACGAGAACGTCCAAGTTCGGTTGCTGCCCTTCGGCAAACCCATAGACGACCAAACCGTCAGGCATCAGCGGCAGTGGATCCGCATTGGCTTCGGCTTCCGCATCCAAATCCTGCGGCAAACCGTCAACAGGCTCCTCTGGCTGGGGGTTCGTTAAAACGATCTGCCCGCCGTTGTTAAAATTCGCATTTGTCAGACGCAGGCCACGCCAGCGTCGACCGGCTTCCGTCCCCAATTTGGCCAACTTCTGGGCCATCGGCAGGACGCCTTCACCGGACAATGGATCATTTGGATTGCCGTAACGAAGCTCCAATTGCTCCGCTTCCACAGACGCCAGCCGGGTCTCCAGATCCTCTTTGACCTTGTGCCATTCAGAGCGACTTTTCAAGGCTCCGGCAACGGGAAACACGAAAATCACGGCCAAAATCGTCGTAATGACAACCGGAGTGATCTGATACCACCGCCAGTGAGGTGCCGCTTTCCAGACCAAAATGGCCTGAGCGATCACGACGGCAATCAGAATGAGAAGAAGTACGTACTGCATCAGAGCGATAGATAGAGAAGCGGCAGAACTACCAGACAGGGATCCTTGACGCGTTAGCTTAATCCAGTCCGACGCCGGCTTGGAGAATTTTCATCAAGTTTTCCGTTCCGGTCGCCCCTAATGATCGCTTTGACCGACCGATCCGCATAATCGGAACATCCGTCACGATGGGGCGCCGATTGAACCGGTTCGCGCGATATGCACCGAGTTGCCGGTCAAGACGATCACCGGCATCGTCCGAAATGATCCTGTGAACACGTCGGTACCGACCCAAAGGCGTGTACCGAACATCCAGGTCTCCGAAGGCGATCGATCGTGACCATGCGAAAAAAACTTCCATTTGGCTACTCACCGCATCCGTGCTTCTGCCCGCCGCGACGGGGTGCAACCGCACACACTATCGCAAACAGGCTGACAACGAGGCTTACGCCTTGATGGACGAGAAAGCCTCGCACGTTTCGCGTCCGGTCAACGCACCGCTTCGGATCGAATTGGACCGACGCAGCCGAATGTTCAACCCATTCGATCTCGATTTCCAACCGATGCCGTTGGATGATCCTGCGTCGAGCCGTTACATGCAGTGCGTCGATGGGCGTCGCGGCTATCCGATGTGGGAAGCCAATGGGCTAACGAACACTGCGGAAAGTCCGGATTGGTGGCAATTTCTGCCACTCAACGAAGACGGCATCCTGGAACTGAACTCCGAGAACGCTGTCAAAATCGCTTTGCTGCATTCGCCTGCCTATCAACGCCAGATGGAACAGCTGTATTTGTCGGCTCTGGATGTTTCGAGCCAGCGATTTCAGTTCGACACGCAGTACTTCGCCGGTGCGGGAGCTTCGTTCACTCAAAACGACCGGCGTTTTGGAGCATTCCGCGATTCCAATTCCGTCACCGCCGTCGGAGGCGATGTGGCACTTCGTCGTCAATTCGCGACCGGAGCCAACTTGCTGGTGAATTTCGCTAACGAGGTTGTCTGGAACTTAAGCGGACCGGATACCCGAACCACGTCGACGGTGCTGGACTTCACTTTGCTGCAACCGCTTCTCAGAGGTGCCGGTCGTGATCGCATCATGGAATTGCTGACTTTGTCCGAGCGTCGACTGCTCGCCAACGTCCGAAACTTCGAACGATTCCGTCGTGGCTTCTACCTCGACATCGTCACCGGACGAAACAACGACAGCAGTGTCAGTCGGTCAGGCGGTACGTTTGCTGCCAACACCGGTGCCTTCACCGGATTCGATTCCGGATTCGCCAACCTGGGTGGCGGCGGAGGGGGTGGTGTGCCTCAAGCCGGCGGCTTCATCGGTCTGCTGCAAGACCAACTGCAAATTCGCAACTTGGAAGAGAACATTGCACGTCTGGGTGAGAACTTAGTCATCCTCGACAACACGTTGATTGAACTTTTGACGACGATTCCCGATGACCCCGAAGCAATCATTCGTCAACGATTGCAAATCGCACAAGCAAGATCGGCGTTGCTGAACTCGCAGAGCTCTTTGGTTTCACGTCGCGTTGGCTATCAAAACTCGGTCGACTCGTTCTTGCGAGATCTTGGTTTGCCGCCCTACATCTGCGTCGAGATCAACGACCCGATGCTGGAACGATTCGAGTTGATCGACCGTACCCTTCGCAATCGTCGGGAACAATTGATCGAAGTCCGATTGGCTGTCGGTCAAATTAACATCGGACTCCTCGAATCAAGTGAAAGCACTCTGAATCAGGAAACGGGTCTGCCCGAGACGAAGCTCGCTTGGAACGACGAGACCATTCGATTGATCGAACAACTTCGCGCCTCGGTTAAGCCTCTTTCCGAATTCACGGAAGAACTGATCGAAGAAGACTTGCCACGCGTCGAAAACGATTTGCAGCGATTGGCAGAACTCATCCCCGAACGAAAGAATCAGACGGATTCGTTGCTGGAACTTTACCGCGAAGAACAAGCAACCGTGTGTTCGCTTTTGGGTATCGAAACGGTTGATGAGTCCATCTTCGACTTGGACCCTGTATTGGAACTTGGCGAGGAATTGGATGCCCAGTTCCGCGAAATTTCAAGCCGACTCGATGCTTACAAGGTTGCAGTGAAGCAACTGAACGACCGCATCGATGTCTTCCTAGCAACCGGCCCACAATCGGAGAACCGAGTTGAGATTGCATCTCAAGTTCGTGGTGAAGTGATTCTCGCTAGCCAAGACTTGCTGGCCAATCTGGGTGAAGACGTTCTCGCATTGCAACTAATCCAAGCCCGTGCTCGGGTGGAATCTTTGCTACTACCCGAAGTCGAAATCAATCCCGCCGAAGCACTTCAAATCGCCCGGGTGAACCGTCGTGACTGGGCGAATGCTCGAGCCGCATTGGTGGACACTTATCGACGGATCGAATTCTTCGCAGACGATCTCGAGAGCGATTTGGACTTGGTGGTTTCTGGTGGTGTCAGTCGTGCAGCGGTGACGGACCTTCCCAACAACGATAACACAAGCCTTCGAGTTGGGCTTCGTTGGGATGCCCCGATCACTCGGCTTCAAGAACGCAACACGTATCGCCAAGCCTTGATCGAATACGAACAAGCCAAACGGTCGTACTACAACTTTGAGGACAGCGTGTGGCAGGGCCTTCGTTCGAGCATTCGCCAGCTTCAAGCCAACCGAATCAATTTCGAACTGGGACGCCAATCGGTTCGCATCGCCGCGAATCAGCTGGAACTCAACGAAGACATTCGATCGTTCCGTGACGCTCGGGGCCTGAACAGTGGTCCCACCGCGGCTCGCGATACGATTTCGGCTTTGGGCGACCTGCTGGACTCACAGAACTCGCTCCTGAACATCTTCGTCAATTTCGAAGTCGTTCGTCGCGGACTGGATCTCGACCTCGGCACGATGGAACTGACTCCCGATGGACTCTGGATCGACCCAGGCCCAATCGAGCCGGAATACTTGCTCGGTTTGGTCGGAACCTCCGAAGGTGGACTGATCGATTGTGGTATCACGACATCGAACGCTCTGTGCCCAACTCCTGATTGTGGCATGCCACTAAAGGAACAACCCAAAGCCCCAATCTTCGGATTCTAAGTAGGTCTCGTTTCCAAATGAGCCGTTTGGGTGTTTGCAACGGTTTAACAACCAAAAGATCAATGCTCGGAAAAGAAAGGTCAGACCCCATCGAGCAATTGCAATAATTACCGTGACGGCAAGCGAAGCTCGCGCTCCGGACGCCGGCTTGTCTTGCCCTTACCGGTTGCAAACCGACTTGATCCTTGACTGCCTCGGTTCGGCTCGCGCCGCTGATACAACAAAAGCCGCAGTCGGCCGTTAAAGACAGACTGCGACCAAAGGCATGTTCCTAGTCGCGACGATGATCCGTGACAAACCATCATCGCGAACGCTATTTGGCGTCTTCGCCGTACAGCTTGGGATAGTCCTCGGAGACTTGCTCACGCAATTTTGGGCGAGCCTTCAACGCTGATTGGACCTTTCGAACCATTTTCGGTTTGTCCATTCCGCCCAGCACATGATCCGTCGGCATGATCTCGCTATCCCAGCCGGCCAGCTCAGAAGGCCGGACATTGTCTCGATACAACGCACCGGTGGTGAACGGTGTCGGAACGAACGATCCAACGATGCTCATGTCCAAATTGGAATTGATCTGGTCTTCCATGCCGAGTGCCCACAAACATGCGTTTGCAAAACAGCGGCGGGTGTCTTCGTCAAGCAAATCCTCCGACGCACCGTAGGAGAAATAAGCCACACGAGCATCCTTCTTTTCGCCCGATGGTGCGACGTAGTGATCTCGAGTCCAACCGGCAGACACCTTGGGCTTGTCCGTGTTGACATCGTCACTTGGTTCAAACGTGTTCAGAACCTGAACCTCAACCAATGGAGTTGATCCGGCTGGCGGACGAGACGAATACGCACCGCTATAGCCGTGCATCGTTCCAACACCAGTCATGATCGGATGGTCGGTGGCCGATTCCACCGCGGTGATTCGACTGCTCGAACTGTGGTTGCCGCCGTAGTGACTTTGTCCACGCTTCGAGTGCCAAGTGTTGCCGAAGATCTGTTCGCCCAAACCACCGAGGTAGTCTTCACCTTCGTAGTTGAAGTTGAGCTTCGCCCACTTTCCTTTTTGTCCGTTGAAACAGTGAGTGGACGTTCGAGCCCCAACAACCGGCCCACCGCGTTCAAAGTAGTCCACCAACAAGTCGACTTGTTCGTCGGGTAGTTTCATGAATCGAGTGAAAAAGAACAGCAAGTCGGCGTCCTTCAAAGCTTCCATTCCGGGCACGGGTGATTCGCCCGCTTTGATCTCGCCGTCCTCATCGATTCCGAACAAGACGGTGCAGCGAAACCCATGGTGCTTTGCCAAAATTTTTGCAAGCAACGGACATGTTTGTTCGGATCGGTATTCGTGATCATTCGCGACGAACACGATGTGCTTGCCCTTACCGATTCCCTCGCCGCCTTCGTAAACCAGCGGAGCGTTTTCCGGCTCGGCGGCGAAGGTGGAAAGCGGGATGGCAACAACGGACAACAAAACCAGAGAAAGCCAAGTCTTCATAGATCAAAGGGAGTATCGAGGTGGGGTGGATGGAAGGTGCGTCGCGATCGTTCACGCGAAAAGCGTGATGGGCAACTGACACGCGAGAAGCTCGCGAGCGTCTTTGAATTTAATCCATCTTCATCTCGATCGCCTGACGATCCACGCCGCTTTCCGCAAAACGACCAAACATCAATTCCCGTGTCGCATTTCGATGGGTCTGTGCCGCACAAGTATCTCCCGCAAATTGTTGATTGCAGGGTTCTGGCGAGCAGTCCGAGTAGCGCATGCAACCAAACCGCGACCCGCCAAAAAGCGGTCCATCGTCAGCCCGCCGACCAGTCGTTTCTATAGACCCATTCGTTCGATAATCGAGTCGAATCCAACTTGGACGACACAGCAACCATCGAACAACAGGTGCCCACATTCGCAGACGCGAGTACAATCGAGCGTCTGATCCCCACCTCTCACCCTCCCCCTACCAACAGCATCATGCCGTTCAATCAAGCGAAACGATCCAATATTTCCCACGGCCGAGCACCGACTTTCCTGCTTCCACTGTTGCTCTTCTTCACGTGCGTTGCACCACCATTGTCGGTGACGTCAGCGGCGGACAACGATCGACCTAACGTCGTCGTCGTAATGGCCGATGACCTCGGGTACGGCGACATCGGTTGCTACGGGGCAAAAGGCCTGAAAACTCCTAATATTGACCGGATGGCTTCTGAAGGTTGCCGTTTCACCAGCGGTTATTGCTCGGCATCGACCTGCACACCGACCCGCTATTCGTTCCTGACTGGCACATACGCATTCCGTTTTCCCAACACCGGCATCGCTCCACCTAACAGCCCCGCGTTGATTCCCGCCGGAACCACGACAACGGCCAGCATTCTCCAAGACGCTGGCTACAAGACCGCGGTCATCGGCAAATGGCACCTTGGCTTGGGTGAAAAGAACGAAGGTCCAGACTGGAACGGCGACCTGAAACCCGGACCGTTGGAAATTGGCTTCGATCACTGCATCTTGCTGCCAACGACAAACGATCGCGTCCCGCAAGTTTACGTCAACGATCACAACGTCGAAAACTTGGACCCTGCGGATCCACTTTGGGTCGGCAACAAAAAGCCATCCGAAGATCATCCCACCGGGATCACCCACCGCGATACGTTAAAGATGGATTGGTCTCACGGTCACAACTCCACCATTCACAACGGCATCAGCCGCATTGGTTTCTACACGGGAGGCCATGCGGCACGGTTCCGCGACGAAGATCTTTCCGATCGCTGGGTTGCTGAATCCAAACGATGGATTGCTGAGAACAAAGACGAACCGTTCTTCCTGTTCTTTGCTTCGCACGACTTGCACGTTCCTCGTGTCGTCCATGAGCGATTCCAAGGCAGCACCGAACTGGGACCTCGCGGCGACGCGATCGCGGAACTGGATTGGTGCGTTGGCGAACTGATGAAGTCGCTTGAAGAAAACGGACTGACCGAGAAAACCATGTTGGTCTTCTGCAGCGACAACGGTCCTGTTTTGGACGACGGTTACAAAGACGACGCCAACGAAAAGCTCGGTGACCACGATCCCAATGGCCCCTACCAAGGCGGCAAGTACACGGTTTACGAAGGCGGAACGCGAACACCATTCATCACTCGGATGCCGGGCACGATTCCAGTCGGTGTCAGCGACGAAATGGTTTGCACCATTGACTTTGCCGCCAGTCTCGCAGCCATGGTCGGACAAGAACTTCCGAATGACGCTTGTCTGGACAGCCAAAACGTGCTCGGGGCGTTGATGAATCAGTCCGGTGCCTCCGGTCGCGAACACTTGGTCCAACAAGACAACGGGAAAGTCGGCAACTACGGTTATCGCGTCGGCGATTGGAAACTCGTTCGTCACGACCAAAAAAAGTCGTACAACTTCGACCTGTCGATGACACGCAAAGCAGTCCCTCGATTCGCTCTCTACAACCTACAATCGGATCCGGCCGAACAGAACGATCTGAGTGACAGCGAACCCGAACGAGCGAAGCAAATGCAACAGGAACTTCAAAAGCTTCTCGACGCTGGCCGCAGCCGATAAGCTAACGCCACCCACGAGGGTCATACTGACAAACAATCAAAAAAGCCGCTCACTGGAATCATCCGGTGAGCGGCACTTTTTGTAATCAAGTTCGACCGCCTTCGCAGATCATGCGGTCGCGAGTTTGGACTCTTCACTCGCAATCATCTGACGCAAAATCGCGTCCAGTGAAACGCGAATGTCCCAATCTGGGTAATCCCGTCGCAACTTGCTCAGGTCGCTGATGTAGCAGATGTGATCGCCTTTTCGATTATCATCGCCCAGCTTCCAATTGACCTTGTGGCCCGAGATGTTTTCAATCTTCTGAATGCATTCCAAGACGCTAGCCGCGTTGTCCCTTCCGCCGCCAATGTTGTAAACCTCGCCTGGACGAGGATTCTTCGAGAATGCTTCGAAGGCTTTGACCACATCACTACATTCAATTTGGTCGCGAACTTGTTTGCCTTTGTATCCAAAGATCGTGTAGGGCTTGCCCGTCACAGCGACGTGAACGAGGTAGCTTAAGAAACCATGCAGCTCGACGCCGCTGTGGCTGGCCCCAGTCAAACATCCGCCACGAAAGATGCCCGTTTTCAGACCGAAGTACTTTCCGTACTCCTGAGCCAACACATCGGCCGCCGTTTTGGATGCACCGAACAGCGAGTGCATGGTTTGGTCGATCCGACATGATTCGCTGATGCCGTCGTAGTCTTCTTCGCGAGCGTATTCCCAGCGGGTTTTCAATTCGTCCAGTGGCAACTCGTTGGGTGCGTCACCGTAAACCTTGTTCGTGCTCATGTGACAGAACACGGCTTTGGGTGCGTGCTGGCGTGTTCCTTCGAGCAGGTTCAATGTGCCATTGGCGTTGACTTCGAAATCCAGAAACGGAATCGCGGCGGCTTTGTCGTGCGACGGCTGGGCCGCACAGTGGATTACCAAATCCGGTGGTTCGTTCTTGAACAGGTCCAGCACGCCTTCGCGATCGCGGATGTCTAGCGACACGGTTCGGAAGTTATTCGTTTCCTTTTCCAGCCTTGATTGGTTCCACTTGGTGCTGCCGTCGGGACCGAAAAAGGTGGCTCGCATGTCGTTGTCGATGCCGATGACTTCGTCACCAAGAGCGTCCCAATGCCGCACCGCGGCCGAGCCGATTAGCCCACTGGAACCTGTCACAATCACACGCATAGCACGTCAAACCTACCTAAAAACCAACATCAAAAGAAAACGGCCGTCCGATTGTAATTCGCAATCGAAACACCAAAACCGCCGCGAGTTTTTTTCACAAAAACGACAAAAAGACGAAGGGATCTGCCCCGATCAAGATGGGCAGCGGTCGATGGACGCTCTTTCCCCGGGCTCAAGCGGCCTGTTTCACGCTGGCCGGAGCTGCCGACGGCGCGTTAGGACGAATCATCCGAGTCATCTCAAGAATTTCCGCAATCGCGAGGGCCTGCTCGGCTGCCGTTTGGGTCAAATCCAGAAAGAGCACGCGTTTGCCGCGAATTTCGCACCAAGTGCAGCCAGCCCCCTCCAATGGTTCGCCGCGAATTTCAAATCCATTCTGGCGTGCGATGCGGGTCATCCGCTTCAGGCGTTCCAGCACGTTCTCGTCGTCAAACCGATTCATTTCGAGATCTCTGCACTCGCTGGAGACAGGCTTTTCGCTTACGTGATTCAGGGCGAACAAGTCACCGGGGCAAACGAGCCGTGAAGGGTAAGGTTTGCGGGCCGGATAGCAGGGATTTATCAACCGTGTGGGTTGTTCCGATAGATCAAACAGCCACTCACTTCCTGCTTGGATTCCAATTCAGCTATGTCGCAACAAGCTTCCACCGCCGCTTCGACTCACAACGCCCCTGAATCGCAAGCCAACGAGCTGACGGTGCTTCGGGAGCAAGTGAAGCGTCTGCAGGGGATGGCGACGCTGGGCGAATTGACCGGCACCGCGACGCACGAATTCAACAACGTGCTGATGACGGTCATCAACTACGCCAAGTTGGGACTTCGCAACGAAGACAAAGCCAGCCGCGACAAAGCACTGACGAAGATTTTGGAAGCGTCCGAGCGAGCCGCACAAATCACCAACACGATTTTGGCCCAAGCTCGCAATCGCAGCGACACGATGGGACCGGTTGATCTGAGCGGCCTGGTTCGCGAAACGTTGGTGCTGATGCAACGCGAAATGCAGAAGTACCGAATCAGCATCGAAACCGACTTGGCGGAAACGGCCACCGTTCACGCCAGCGGCAATCAAATCCAACGCTTGCTGCTCAACCTGCTGACCAATTCGCGACAAGCGATCGGGGAATGTGGCACGTTGTGGATTCGAGTCGCAACGTGCGAAACCGGAACCGACGGACCGGGCTACGTTGAACTGACCGTTCGCGATTCAGGCAAAGGCATCCCGGAAGACGTCTTGCCAAAGATCTTTGATCCGTACTTCTCCACCAAAGCCGGTCCCGACGAAACCGGCAAGGGCGGCACCGGATTGGGCTTGGCCGCCTGCAAAGACATCATCGACGAACACAAAGGACGCGTGCGAGTCGAAAGCTCGGTCGGTCGCGGCACCGCGTTCATCATCCGCTTGCCAATCAGCGCGTCCCAACGAGCCGCCGCCTGAAGAGCATAGGTCAGGTTCCGAATAGCTTTGAACGCGGACGGGCCGTCTCGCACCATGCGGCCATCTCGCACCGTGAATGAACCTTGTGATGGGGTGCCTCATTGCCGGGCACTTGGTCTGCGTGGGCAACGTCGCTGAAAGAGGGACCGGCGACATCCTCTGCGAGAGTACGGAACCGAGCTCTCACCGCATCGCTCGCGATCAGAGCAAAAGCGTGTCTTCATCGGTGCTCGTTAAATCTCAACGGACCTGCTGTCCCCCTGGATCGGGGATAAAACGAGGTCATAATTGCGCATTTTACATGGTGCAATTTAAGCACCCTAGTAAGATGAAATCGCACCAGCATGAACATTTTGCAACCGGCCTAACATCGCTTTCGAGCCTTTGGCCATGGCAAATCTCAACATGCCCGAAAACTTTGCTGGTTGCGGTAGCTCTTGCCACACACGGGTCGGTGTTTCGCGACGTCCCGATCAATCATTTGATTCTTACGCCTTTCTCAGAATGTTGTCCATGAATTCCAGAAGAAAACTCGGCTTCACTCTTGTTGAGCTGCTCGTCGTGATTGCCATCATTGGTGTTCTCGTCGGTTTGCTCCTTCCTGCTGTTCAGGCTGCTCGTGAAGCTGCCAGAAGAATGAGTTGCAGCAACAATTTCAAGCAAATTGGGCTCGCCATCCACAACTATCACTCTGGCTTCAACCAGTTGCCCATCCACGGGACCGGCACGCCAAACAGAGCAGGAGCGGCTCCCGATGCGAACAACGCTGGAGAGGTTCCGCGATCAAACAATCGTCTCGAACTCAGCATGTTGGTTGGGTTGTTGCCTTACATCGAGCAACAGGGATTGTGGGAACAAATCAGCAATCCACTCGCTGATCCCGTCACCGGAGCGATCTTTCCACCGATGGGACCAAGCCCCCGACGATGGATTGGCCAACAAGCCGCAGCTTACTACAGCCCATGGGCGACTGAAGTCAGCGGTTTTCGTTGCCCAAGCGATCCCGGCAGCGGGCTGCCAGCTGCCGCTCGTGGGAACTACGTCGCCTGCGTTGGCGACTCGGTCTTCCGACCAACGGGACCGCTTGACGATTCAGGCAACACCAATGCAGGAGCCGCGATCGAGAGCCAAGCTGCCAACCGTGGTGTATTTGTCGCACGTCGCACCGTGAAATTTCGAGACATCCTCGATGGGCTTTCCAATACGATTGCTGCAGGCGAAGTGAACAGCGATCTTGGCGACAATGATGTGACAACGCGAGCGGCTCGAGCAACCATCAACCCTGGATTCGAAGGCGGCACCGAAAGCTGCAACGTTAACATCGATCCAGAGCGTCCACAGTTCTGGGCATCGACGGCTACCTTTGCACTTCACCAAGGTGGCGGAACCGAAGCGGAGCAACGTCGAGGCTACAAGTGGTTCATGATGCGAACTTTGTGGGGAAGCGTTCATACCGTTAGCCCTCCCAACAGTCCTCTTTGTGCGAACGGCAACAACTTCGACACAGGGACGATGCCACCAAGCAGTCGTCACCAAGGTGGATGCCACGTGTTGTTGGCAGACGGGAGCGTGAAGTTCGTCACAGAATCGATCGAAGCTGGAAATCAAACGAGTGCCCACGTTGGGACCGCAGGTGGTTCTCTCGCCCCTGGAACGAAAAGCCCGTTCGGCGTCTGGGGTGCCCTCGGTACTCGCTCGGCAAAAGAAACGGAAACAAGTCTCGAGTAGACAACACGGCTCAAACTCTTTTGGGGCTGGCGCATCGCAAGATGTACCAGCCCCTCTTCTTAGAAACCAAAATGACTAACCCCATGCAAAAAACACTCTATCTCGTTCTCGTTTCGTCGGCACTGAGCTTCACGATCGGCTGCTCCGGTGCATCTGAAACCACCTCAACTCCCACGGATGCCATCCAAGAATACGCGGATGCCAACCCGGCTCCTCCCGAAGTCCCACTTGATGGAGAATGAATCCCAGCCCAAGCGATCTACCAAACCGCTTGGGACAGGGTAACGCGGCGACATCGACTGCAGACCCAATAGCTGCAACTGACGACATGCTTTCGCCATTCGTTAGTGAAAACGAACCAGCTCCTGAACCGGCAGGAGCTCAAACAGTTTGTGGCGTTGAGGATCGCATACAATGACGCGTTGTCATTCGTTCCCGCGAACCTGCCTCAGCGAAAATGCCCGGTCCACTCAACGAAGCTCAGATTGCCGACTACGACAGCCAAGGTTTCTTGGTGGCTGCCTCGTTGTTCGATGCCGATGAGATCGAACTGCTACGCCGCTCGGCCAAAGAAGACAAACGTTTGGATGACCATGCCTTTGGTCGCGACGACGGCGAAGGGGGCACGGTTCGGTTGTCGGTTTGGAATCATCCCGGCGATGGCATCTACGGAGCGTTCGCACGCTGCGACCGATTGGCCCAAAGGGCCGAGCAACTGTTGCGTGACGAACCGTATCATTACCACTCCAAGATGATCATGAAGGACGCCCGGATCGGTGGCGCGTGGGCGTGGCATCAAGACTACGGCTACTGGTACGGCAACGGTGTTCTAACGCCGAACTTGGTCAGTTGTTTCATTGCCGTCGATCCGGCGACGCGAGAAAACGGATGCCTGCAAGTCATTCGCGGTTCCCATACATGCGGACGGGTTCATCATCAGCTGACCGGCCAACAAGCCGGTGCGGATCCGGAACGTGTGGCTGAAATATTGAAACGGTTTGAGCTCGTGCATGTTGAAATGAGCCCGGGCGACGTGCTCTTTTTCCATTCCAACTTGTTGCATCGCAGCGATCAAAATCACAGCGAGAACCCTCGCTGGTCCATGATTTGTTGCTACAACGCCAAGTCTAATGATCCTTACAAGGATTCACATCACCCTCGCTACACACCACTGGATCGATTGCCAGACTCCGCGGTGCGTCAAATTGGAGAACGACGGTTCGAAGACACGGACTCTCGCCAAAACGACTCGCCTGGCCAATCCATGGCGTGGCTGGATCCCAATCGAGATGCCAGCGCGACCTCATTGAAAGCCCGATCAAAGGACGCGGAGAATTGACGCCGCGTGAAAGCGACTCGGTCGACTTGGGTATCGATCCCGTCATGCCGAAAGATCGCGAGGTGCCCATTGGATGCATCGGCGCCGGGTTCATCATGGATGATTGCCAGTTGGTGGCGTACCGAGCCGCGGGCTTTCATCCCGCTGCGATCGCTTCACGCCGAAGAGAACAAGCCGCCTCCGTGGCAGAGCGGCATGGAATCAGCAAGGTCTTTGACAATCCAAGCGAGCTGTTGGCCGACAGTTCAATTGAAGCCATCGACATCGCAGTCCCGCCGGACGTTCAACTCGAGATCATTCGGGAAGCGGTGCGGCACCCGCACATCCGTGGCATCTTGGTTCAAAAACCCATCGCGGGTTGTTTTGCCGAGGCCAAGCAAATCGTTGATCTCTGCCGCGACGCTGGCATCACGCTTTGTGTCAATCAAAATATGCGCTACGACCAGTCGGTTCGGGCGTGCAAGACGCTGCTGAATCAAGGCCAACTCGGCGAGCCTGTCTTAGCAACCATTGACATGCGAGCGATCCCGCACTGGATGCCTTGGCAACAACGGCAGGGATGGATGACATGCCGGATCATGTCGATCCACCACTTGGATGCGATGCGATACTGGTTCGGTGATCCTGTTCGTGTCTTCGCCAGTTTCCGGACCGATCCGCGAACGACGTTCTCGCACGTGGACGGCATCGGGCTGTACATCCTGGAATACGCCAACGGTTTGCGTTGCCAAATTTGCGATGACGTGTGGGCAGGACCGGCTCGCGAAGGCGCAGCCGAAGACTTGGGGATCACTTGGCGAGTCGAGGGCACCAAGGGGATGGCTCGCGGAACCATCGGTTGGCCCAAGTACCCTCTTCGCTGCCCCAGCACAATTGACTGGACCACGACCGACATCGGCCGATGGGAACAACCACGTTGGGACAAAGTCTGGTTCCCCGATGCGTTTGCGGGCCCGATGGCAGAACTGTTGGTCGCGTTGGAAACGGGCATCGAACCCAACCTAAGCGGTCGAGACAACCTGCGTACGATGGCTTTGGTCGACGCATGTTACGAATCAGCAAAAACCCACCGCGCAATCGAGCTACCAACAACGTTGTAGAATTCATCCACCACGAACTCGCATCAATCCGATGACGGCAATTTCGCGAGACCCTCTGTTGGGAGGATCCAGAGCCAACGCTGCAGGTAAGCTTCCGCCTGCATTGGCCCGTACTCCGCGTCTTCATCGATGAATTCTTGTTCGGTGGGAGGTTCAACAGGAGTCGCCGCTGTTGCTGAGTCGGGCTCAAATCCCGAGAGCACCAATTCATCCGAATCGACCTTCAGCCCGAATGGCCGATCTCCCATGGGTGCGAGGCTTCCCATTTTAAAATGACCGCTCTCGTCGCGATCGTTCAGCAAGCTTGGGGCAGTGTCGTGAATCTCTGGGAGGTTATCAGCGGTACATCAGGTACTTCGCTCGGCGAGCTTGAAAATCTTCCAACTCTTCTTGGTAGGCCGCCTGCAACTGCTCCACCGAGTGACCGCCCAGGATTCCTTCCGCTATTTTCTGGCTGACCAACAAACGGTTCAGTGACTTTGTATTCCAGTCGTCGGGGGCAAGTTTCCTCAACGTCACGGCAATGGTTAGCGCCGTTCGCAATGGATCGAACTCAGCCCGCTGAGTCAGGATCAAATTCACTCCGCCACACTTTTCATTGGCAAATTTGCTGGCGTCCGGCGTGAACTCAATTGGAACGAATCTCACCCCGCTCAATCCCTGTTCGTTCAGTTCACGAGCCAATTCCAACGCGTCGATCCAGGGAGCACCAAAGTGTTCGAAAGGTGTGTCCGTGCCACGGCCCACGGACAAGTTGGTCGTCTCCCACAATCCAATCGCAGGATAGAGGTAGGCCGCATTGAGGCTTCGCATGTTGGGTGACGGATTGATCCACATGCGTCCGGTTTGATCAAACCCGGGGCGACCTGCCCAACTCTCCATTGGAATGACTTGCAAATCCAGATCGAGTTCCCATTCCGCTTGGAACATTTTGGCCAGCTCACCAATCGTCATTCCGTGCCGGACGGGAATGCGATGGTAAGCGATGAACGATTCGCTGCCCGCATCGGTGACTGGACCTTGCACCTCCGTCCCATTGATCGGATTGGGCCGATCCAAAACGACAAACCGAACATCGTTTTCGGCCGCCGCCTTCATCGCGCCACCCATCGTCGAGATGTAGGTGTAGAAGCGAACGCCAATGTCCTGAATATCAAAGACCAGCGTGTCGATGCCTTCCAACATCTCCGCCGTCGGAACACGAGTCTTGCCGTACAGACTGTGGACCTTCAATCCGGTCAATGAGTCCCGTTGGTCGTCGATATTGGCTTGATCCAACTGGCCGACAAACCCATGTTCGGGACTGAACAAAGCGACCAAGTCCACGTCCGTTGAATCGTGCAGCAACTGAACCGTCGATGCTCCGGTCAGATTCGTGCCCGTGTGGTTCGTGATCAGTCCTACCTTTTGTCCAGCAAGGCTCGCGAAATCATCTCGTTGCAACACATCGACTCCGGCCAGAACTTCCGCGGTGGCGACATTGGGTTGGGAGGCAGAAAGCGTGATCGCAAGCAGACAAACCGCGACGAATGGAGAGGGCATGATTGTTTTGAAAGAAGACATGAGTGGTTGGTGTTTCAGATTCATTCGTCGAGGAAGGGATATCAATTGTCCGCTCGCTGCCCAGCCGGAATCAAGCGACTAGCGAGGTAGCCTGCCGTGAAGGTGGTGACCGAGCCGATGATCGCCAACCATGGCCAAGCGACGGACGTTCCAAACTTGATCGCCGTGAGCACAATCATGCCCGAGACCATTCCAATCAGTGCACCACGTTGGTGAGCGGAATTGGTCAGAATCCCAAGCAGGAAAACGCCCAACAAAATCCCGGCCGTGAAGCCGGCGATAGCGAGTGCATCGCTGATGACACTGCTGGAAAGATAACTCGCACCGATCCCAATCGCGATCTGAATCAAACCAAAGGCGATGGTCAGCTTGCGACTGACACCGAGCAGGTTGCCAGACATTTCGTCGTCGGAACTCTTCTCTTCAGCTCCCTTGTCCGCCGATCCGTTGCGGCGAGCGAGCAGCCAAGGTTGGTAGAAATCCGAGACGGCTGCCGAAGCGGATGAATTCAACGAACTAGACAACGTCGACATAGCGGCCGCGAACACGGCGGCCAGCGTGAGGCCGACCAAACCAACTGGCAGGTAATCGACAATGAATGCCGCGAAAACTTCGTCATTGTGTTCAAACGCTCGCGGATGGATTTGCGAATAGAAACATGCCAACGCAACACCCAGCAACAGGAACAATGCGAACTGGATCAAGACCACCACGCCGCTGGCAACCACGGCTCGCCGCGCATCCACTGTGCTGCGTGCCGCCAAGTAACGTTGGACAATCATTTGATCGGTCCCGTGAGTCCCCAGCGTCAACACCGCTCCGCCGATGACTCCCGACCAGAATGTGAAAGGCTCCGTCAGCACACTGAATGTCTCGGTTGATCGAACGCGAAAATCAAAGACATGGAAACGCCCGGTCTCCTGACCAAACTCAACGAGTTGTTGCCAACCACCCGGGAAGTATCTGACGAGAATCATCAACGACAGCACGCCGCCGACCATGTAAACGACCAACTGAATGCAGTCGCTCCAGATCACGGCTTTGATCCCGCCAAAGAACGTGTAAATGATCGTGAAGACACCCAGGATCACGATGCAGCTAACCAGATCAACGCTGAGGACTTTTTCCAACGCGATGCCGGCCAAGAACAGACGCAATCCATCGCCCAAGTTTCGAGTGACCAAGAAGAGCAACGATGCGAAACGTTTGCTGGCACCACCAAATCGCGTGTTCAGAATTTCATAGGCCGAAAAGATTTCGCCACGGCGAAACAGAGGCACCAACACCACCGCGACGATCAAACGGCCGATGACCAGCCCCATTCCCAATTGCAAAAAACGCATGTCGCCATCGACCGCGAATGCAATTCCGGGCACGCTCAAGAATGTCGCGGTGCTGGTTTCTGTCGCGACGATCGATCCCAGGATCGACCACCACGGCATGTCACGTCCCCCCAACAAGTAGCCCGCCAAATCCTTTTGGTCTCGGCCAACCCAGAGACCAAAGGCAACCATCGCAAGCATGTAGATGACCAGGACGGCGAGGTCAAAGGAGCTGATAGCCAAGTGTCGAATCTCGTTTGCTGAAGTCCATCGGTCAAAGTGAATCCGCCCCGCCTCACCCGTGCGGCTACCTTACTGTATTTTGTTGTGACGAGGTATTTCGTTGTGACAAGGTTTGTTGCGGTCAGGGAAACACTCATGCGAAACCATTCACCATGCTGAACCAGTTGAATCAATTGACCACGGAAGCCAGCAACCCGGCCTCTGCCCAGATCGATTCTTTGTCCGCGTTGCAGATCGTTCAGCTCATCAATTCACAAGATGCCTTGGTCGCGGAAGCAGTGAACACGCAAGCCGAGCAGATCGCGAAGGCGGTGGATGCGATCGCGGACAAATTCCGATCCAACGGGAGATTGATTTATCTGGGTGCCGGCACGTCTGGTCGCTTGGGAGTGCTCGACGCCAGCGAGTGCCCACCAACATTTCGGACCCCACCCGAAATGGTCGTCGGTGTGATCGCGGGAGGACCCGAGGCTCTGACCCGTGCGATCGAAGGTGCCGAAGACCATCCGGAATATGCCGAACGTGATTTGGCCGAGATCAACTTATCCAGCAACGACGTGTTGGTGGGGATCGCCACCAGCGGACGAACGCCCTACGTCATCGGCGGTTTGAAATACGCCCGGTCCGTTGACGCTGTCACGGTGGGGCTGAGTTGCAATCCGAATTGCCAATTGCGACCGCTATCGCAGATCATGATCGCACCGGTTGTCGGTCCGGAAGTGGTCAGCGGATCGACTCGTTTGAAAGCAGGCACAGCGACCAAAATGGTGCTGAACATGCTGACGACCGGTGCCATGATTCGGATCGGCAAGACGTTCGGCAATCGCATGGTCGACGTCCGTGCCACCAACGAAAAACTGGTTGCCAGGTCGCGGCAGATGTTGTCTGAGATCGTTGGGATTCCAACGGACCAAGCCGAACAATTGTTGCAACAATGCGATGGCGAAGTGAAGACCGCGATCGTCGTTCACATGAAAGAGGTTTCGCCGCAAACCGCACGTCAAATGTTGATCGACGTCGACGGACACCTCAGTCGCTTGCTCGCAACACCTTCCAAATGAATGCGTCACACGGACTGATTTTGGGAATCGACGGGGGCGGCACCAAGACGGTCGCTTGGTTGGCGAGATGCGACTTCACCAACGAGAGTGATGTCACCAACACGATGGAAATCATCGGTCGAGGACGCTCGGGATCGTCCAATGTTCGCGGCGTTGGCTTCGAGACGGCGTTTGACCATTTGAATCAGGCGGTCGAGCGAGCCTTCACAGATGCGAAGCTTTCCCAAGTCACCGTCGAGAGTGCCTGCTTGGCACTCGCGGGTGCCGGTCGAGATGTCGAGCGAAAACGCATTCGAACATGGGCCGAGCAATGTCAATTGGCAAGCAAATTAACGGTCGTCGATGATGCCTTGCCAGTGCTGTATGCCGCCTCGCCAGACGGGATCGGAATCGCGCTGATCGCGGGCACCGGTTCGCTGGCTCTGGGTCAGAATACAAATGGCGACAGGGCTCGATGCGGCGGCTGGGGAAGCCTGCTTGGCGATGAGGGCAGTGGCTACCAGATTTCACTCGCGGCTCTACGAGCGGCAGTTCGCGCCGACGATGGACGCGGACCAAGCACACAACTGCACGAACGCTTGCTAGATCATCATGCAATCACATCGGCCAGCGAATTGATTCCAATCCTTCATGCAGAGCCCAACAACCGAATCATGATCGCCTCGCTCGCGCCACTCGTCTTTGATGTGGCTGGTTCGGGCGATCCGGTTGCGACGCAGATCATTGATCAAGCATCGACGGATCTGGCGGAGATGGCCAAGACATTGGCCGATCGACTGGACATGTCCACTCAACCGTGCTCGTTGGCAGGCACCGGCAGCGTGCTGATTCATCAACCAGCATTCACGCAAAGCGTCTGTGACAAGCTGGCCGAATCAGGAATCAAAACGACATACCATGCAATACCGGAGTCAGTCGCCGGCACGCTGATGATCGCAGCGGGATCGATGACAACTCACTGAATTAAGATCGTTGAGTCCGCTTGATCACCAAGCACCGCATTCGGGCTCGTGATCGTCTTCGACACCCAATCGGGTTTTGAACTGTTGGAACTTGTCATACAAGCGTTCGCTGCTGCTATGCACGTGCTCGGCTTCGGTGACAAACTTGATTGAGTCGTCGGGGTAGACGTCGGAATTGATCAACGTTTGACGAAATCCATCCAGTGGTGTTCCGTAGGCGATCAACAGTTTGTGTTCGTCCAGTTGGACTTCCTGTTGCTTGGCCGTGTTGATGATGGCGATTCCGGTGCAGCCATCGTTCAGTAGCACGTCTTCGAATTCCATCAGGATGCTTTTGAGAACCGGTACATCGATGTGTTCCCGATACAGATCTTCGTGTTGCGAAGAACTGTGATGACTGGTTTCCAAGACAACATCGACCACGTTGCCCAATTGATCGATCAAGTCCAGGAACACATCCATCAATATCGGCTTGGATGCGGCCGCCATGATCACCGGGGTGGTGGATCCATTGGATTCGTCGACGTATTTGTCGTATCGGAATCCTTGACGTGGCGAAATCTGCACATCGTAGGATGGTCGGATGGCGTCAGTCAATTCAAACATCCCATAGGTTTTGATCCCCATGTGAACTTGCAACTCTTCGTCGGAGAGACGTTCAAAGCTGCCCGGCGCGGATGTCGGAATCGCGTCGTCCTGTGTCGTCGGACGAAGAATGCGTTTTAGAAAGCCCATTGTTGGTAATTTTCGACGCGTGCGTATTGTCGACATCAGGGTGAAAAGATTGCCTGAGCCGGTTCACCGCTGCGACTGGTGAACACACAAAGCTAGGTCACACCACGACGAAGACTCCGCAACTCATCCAGAACCGCTCAAAACTCGCTGATTGGGTTTTGTGCTGGCCTCCCAAAAATCCTCACCGTTACAACTGACACAAACGTTCCGCTCAACCTGCCACCAATTGGCCAACACGCGAACAGAACCCACCGAAAGCGGTTGACACAAAAGCCAGGGAGTCGACATTGGGGTGTCAGCGGTTCTCAATCGCCGCAAATTTCAGAAAAACGCTTCTTTGAAACGCATTCAAGCGGCTGGTCATGATGGATCGAACAGCATTCCGACGGACTTTGCCCCGTCTACGACGCATTTTCTCGGGCACAGGCCAATCATCGGCCTTCCGGTGTGTGTCCAATGCCGTGAAATCGGATGTTAAGAAACATCGGGTTCGAAAGTCGCTGAGAACGCTCTGCCTAGTCGCGCTAGCAATCCCGCTGGGTTGCGATTTGCCAGACAGATACGACATCGAATCGTTTGAAAAACCAGCCCCTTGGCACTCCGACGCGTCGTCCTCTTACGCTTCGCAAGCCAGCAACACGGCGCGACCGAGCTCAGCCGCCGATGCGATGCGGCAATCCGGAATGCCGGAGATCCTCACACCAGGCCAATCACCATCGGCCGCGATGGGAACGGTGTCCGGCAAACCTGCCTCGCAAGCTTCCGCCGGCGGGATCGCGAATCGACTCGCCGATGAGTGGGAGACGTGGCAAATTCACAGTCTTCGTTCAACCATCCTGGGCGGCATCCATGCCAAATCCACTCGAACAGTGGACAACCAGATCAAAGTTGAACTGGAAGAACAAGGTTTGACTTACCGAGGCATGCTGCAAATCCTCGAATCCAACCAGCAGACGTTTTGGCATGATGCCAACGGCGATCTGAAGAAAGTCGACTGCACGTTCCGCCGAGGCCCGATTGAATCGCACCGGACCATCGAAATCACCGCGAGCGAAGTGCAGTTTGTTGACGATCGATTGGTAACGACGCAGAAAAAGACGTTGCGTATCAACTCGCCACTCGGTGGCCCCCTGCACGTCTACCAAACACTGCGCCGAAAACCGCTGAAGGAAGGCGAGACCCGCGAAGCCAAAGTCTTGCTCCCGATCATGGGCGAAGTTGCAACGCTTCGACTGCAACACAACTCACTCGCTTCGCCGTCGGTGTTGACTCCACAAGGCTTCCAAGAAGTCGTGCTCCAAGAAGCCTCTTGCTTGCTGTCGCTCGACCCCAAACGTCAACGAGAAAGTGTTTATTGGTTTGATGATCAGGGCCAGGTCCAGCTCTATCACGTATCGAACGAACAACGATTTTCGTACGGCTGCAAAGAGTCCCAGTACAAACTGCTTGGAAAAGAGTTCCTCAACCAGGACTACCCGATCGCACTCCAGGTGCAGGGTAAACCGCTGGAAACAGAATCCAGCTTGCTAGCGGGTGATCTCCGACAAGTCGGATACAAAATCTTGTGGGCCAAACCGCCCGCCCCCGAATCGGTCACATCAGACGAAGAAGAAGCAACCGAACCGGAGTCGGACACCCCCGATGACGACGACAACAGCCGAATCGCGTTGGCACCACGCCAATACCTTCAACGCGGCGGTGACGGTGTCGAACAAAAGCTGATCGTGTCTCGCGTTCCCGTTCCTCAATCCAAGCTTCGCGATCGCTTTGATCAATTTGGTGGAGAAGACACACCGGCCGATGTGGCAGCGACATCCTTGGTCGACTATCGATCCGCCACGGTCCGTCGGATTGCTAAAGCGACGGCCAACAGCCCCGACTTCACCACCGCCGAGCGAGCGATGGAAATGAACCGAACGGTTCACTCGCTGCTGTCCTTTCGACCGCTTTCGCAGGGCATGCGGCCCGCCAGCCAAATCGCGGACTCGTCGACCGCCGACAGCACCGAGCAGTCCATTCTGTTGATGGCTTTGTTGCGTTCCGCTGGCATCCCGTCTCGGATGGTATTGGGCATTCGGCATCAAGCTGCCGACCACATATCGCCCACAAAAGACCTGGCGTTGCCTTTTCAAACGCGAGCACGATTGCCCGATGGGAACCGCTTTGTTTACCACGCCTGGGTCGTGGCCAAAGTGGACGATCAATGGATCTGCTTGGACCCGGTGGAAGGGACCGAAACCAAACCCGATTGCTTGGCAATTGAGTCGACTGACATGAAGGACATCGATCCAATTGATCTGGTCGAGAAATTCATCGACAAACTTTCGCGGATGCAGATCAGCATCTACGCGGTTGTTCGGGGGGCGTGATCGCAACCATCGCAAGAGTTGCGTTTGGCTGAGTGCCGAAGCGTTTGGCGACACGATGTTCCGCGAACTAATTGATCAGATCGCTAGCGAGCCGGTATCCGCCTCACCGCGGGGGCATAAAAAACGCCCCGGAGAAGGTTACCCTTCGCCGAGGCGTTTTGGAGTCACGTCTGTTTGACGCAGTGGTCTACTTTCATCAAGTGAACAAGTTCACTCAGCGAACGTAGCTGGCACTGGCCTGAATGACGCGACGATTACGGGAAATGCTTGCACTTGGATCGACGATCGGTGCTGGTGGCATTGGAGCTGCTTGAGGAGCAACAACTGGTGCTGCGGTAGGAGCGGCGTAGGTCGATCCACATCCGCATCCGGTGTCACAAGGAGCTGCGTCGCAGCCCATGTCACAGCAGCTGCTCTTCTTGCAACCGAGGTTGCCGAAGAGTTTCTTCAGCAAGCCGCCTTTGCCGATGCTGCAGCAACCGCTGTCACATCCGCTGTCGCAGCAGGTAGGTTCGCAGGAAGCGATTTCGCAACCGCAAGCTGGTTCGCAAGCCGATCCACAGCCACAGTCAGCAACTTCGCAACCACAAGCTGGTTCGCAAGCGACTTCACATGGAGCTTCGCAGCAGCTGTTGCAGCCTTTGGCACCGAACAACTTGCTGAGCAAGCCGCCCTTGCCGATGCTGCATCCGCTGTCGCAGCACGAAGGTTCGCAAGAAGCGATTTCGCAGCCACAAGCTGGTTCGCAAGCGGTTTCGCATGCAGGTGCACAGCCACAATCAGCGATTTCGCAACCGCAAGTTGGTTCTGCACAGCTGTTGCATCCGCCGAGCAGGTTGCCCTTCAGCAAGCCACAACCGGAGTCGCAACCGCCACAAGGAGCTTCGCAACCGCAATCGGGTTCGCAAGCAGGAGCACATCCGCAGTCGCTGTCGCAACCGCCGCAAGGTGCTTCCAAACCACAAGTAGGTTCACAAACAGGAGCTTCGCAGCAAGCTGTCGAGCTGCCGCAGCCTTTCATGCCGAGCATGCGATCAAGCAAGTCAAAGCCAAAGCCTTGAGTACAGACCGAACTCGCCACGACCATCGTCAATGTTAAAATTGTCCGCTTCATCGGAGATTATTCTCCCTCTCGAGATTGTTGCGGGAAGTTGTCGGCAGTGATCCGTCACTTGCGATTTTGCAACCTCACCGTTGTATCGTTGCCCTTGGGGACGCGGTCGTCGGACGAAGTCGCCGACGATCAAGTCCCGAGGTCAAGACTTCAGAACACAAACCGAACCAGGTGCGAGCACCCAGCCCGCTGACTTCGTTCAGTTCTGAAATCCATTTCGATTCGTGCCAGGGTCTCTGGCGACGGTGTAGCTGGTCCAATCGTTTGATGAAGAAACATCTGCCAGATGCAGACATCCGCTGTCTGCACCTCTGGGTCATCCGAGTCGTCTGAGTGACTTCAGGTCTTCGACGCCGGGAGCGTTTCAAACCCGACTCATGCGGTCGGACAACAAACGTATCGGCGACACCTAGGCTTCAATGCAGTGGTTTGGGTGTTTTTCGGCAGCTTGTTAACGTTTGCGGCTTACGGAATTTCAGCCCGGTTATCCGGCGGGTATGGATCGTCCCGAACGATCCTCTGGTACGATGCGTGCAATCGATCCAGACTGACAAAAACACCCTCTGGTGGCCGGGAGGCAGGCTCAAACCGAGCGGTCGATGCTGTGGAACTCGACGACGTGAAACCCGGCGGTCCTTTGCAATATTCGTAGAAAAGAGGTCAAAACCAATGGCCGCCAAACCTGAAATCGTGGATTTGACACGGATCGAACCGGTTGAATGCCCCTGCGGGCAGGCTCGCCGAGCATTCGCAGAGTCATCCGAGTTCCCCGGCACGCTGCACCTGACGCAGATCAGTCTGGATGCCAAACCGCATCACCACCGCGATCACACCGAGGTCTACGTGATTCTGAGCTGTGATGCTGATGCCGCGATCGAACTGGATGGCGAACTACATCCGGTTCGGCCGCTGATGTCCGTCCTCATTCCTCCCGGGGTCCAACATCGAGCGGTCGGAAAAATGGAGGTACTGATCGTGTGCACACCTGAATTCGATCCCGCGGACGAGCACTTCGGTGATCCGGCCGCCTATCGAGCCTGAAACACGCGTTTTCCGGCGCACGACCGCGCTGCGTTTCGGATTCTCCCTTCCGGGCATTTCGCTTCGCAGCTCCGGTTTCAAAAGCGTCCTCCTACCGCGGAACGGCAAAAAAACGCTGAAACGGCAGACTTATCAGCTTTTACCGTTTTGAGCATTCGAGGGGATTGCACGCGACGGGTCCCGGCACGCTAAAATCATTTCAACCAATACGATTCGAATTATCCTGTCGTGCCCCACCTTCCCACCCTATCTCTCCCACCGGAATCCTTGATGTTCGCGACGTTGCGCCGCTCTGTCACTTCGCCACACTCCCAAAGGACCTCACAACAACAGGCCAGCTCCGCTCGTGCGGTGACCATGTTGCTGTGTTTGATGGGTTTTGTTGGCGTGACCCTCGGATCCAACACCGCCCGGGCCCAAGAAAACGGCCAAACGGCGGACTGGACTTACTGGCGAGGCCCTAATTTCAACGGGACCGCCGAAGCTGAGAACCTGGTCGAAGACTGGGATTCAGAAGGCGGCGAGGGCAGCAACCTCCTGTGGAAACGGGAAGACATCGGCACTCGCAGCACGCCGGTTGCGATGAACGGCCGGCTCTACACATTGATGCGTTCGAACCCGGGAACGGACACCGAAGGCGAAAAAGTCGTCTGCCTCGACGCGGAAACTGGCGAAACCCTCTGGGAAAACGCTTTCAACGTCTATCTGTCTGACGTTCCTGACACCCGGGTTGGCTGGAGTAGCGTCGTCGCGGATCCCGAGAGCGGCAATGTCTACGCCCTGGGCGTGTGCGACTTGTTCCTCTGTATCAATGGAGAAACCGGGCAAACCGTCTGGAGCAAACCCCTTCACGAACAATTCGGAATGTTGTCGACCTACGGCGGTCGGACCAACTTCCCGGTGATCCACGAAGACCTCGTGATCATCAGCGGCATCATCATCAACTGGGGCGAAGCCGCCAAACCCAACCACCGCTTGATCGCGATGGACAAACTGACTGGCGAAGTCGTCTGGTTCAGTGGCACCAAGGATTTGCCCAACGACACAACCTACTCGGCACCGACGCTGACCACGATCGAAGGCCAACGGCAATTGATTTTGGGAACGGGCGACGGAGCCGTTTGGGGCATCCAACCTCGTACCGGCAAACCGCTCTGGCATCACGACCTATCCCGTCGCGGAATGTTCGCCACCCCACTGGTCGATGGAAACCGGGTTTACGCTAGCCACAGCGAAGAAAACATGTCCGGCAGCTCGATGGGTGCGGTCGCTTCCGTGGAAGTCGGCGGAACCGGCGACGAAACCTACGGCAAAGAAGTATGGAAGATGGAAGGCTTGGTCGTCGGCCGCAGCGCTCCTGTCGTCGTCGACAACCGTTTGTACGTGGTCGATGACCGCTGCAAGCTTTGGATCATCGACACCGAAACCGGTGATCTAATCGCCGAGCGAATTGCAATCGGAGATCGCAAACAATGGCCTTCGCTTCTGGTCGCAGATGAAAAGCTGTACGTCCTGACCGAAAACGGTCGTTGGGCGATTTTGGAAATGACTGAAGACGGCGTTGAATTTCTCAGCAAAGGCCGTATTCGCAACGAGGCATTTCATTCCTCGCCAATTCTGGCCAACGGCAAGCTTTACTTCCAAGGTGCGTCGGCTCTGTACTGCGTCGGCTCCCCTGAATCAACGCAGAAGCCACTCGTCCTGGCAGAACAATTGCTCGGCGAGACGCCCATCGAAGAAAACCCAGAACCAGCTCAGTTGTTGGTCACGCCAGCAGAAGGTTTGCTGCACCCAGGTCAAACCATGGAGCTGTCAGTTCGATTGTTCAATCGCCTGGGACAACGTTTGGCTGATCCAGCCGACTCGGACATCACCTTCAGTGTTGAAGGGCCTGGCTCGGTCGACGGCAACGTCTTCACCGCCAATTCCGACGTTGCCCACACCGCGGCCACCATCATTGCCAAAGTCGGGAGCGTCACCGGAAGCACTCGGGTTCGTATCGTTCCTGAACTGCCATGGGCATTCGACTTCGATGACTTGAACGATCCACCATTGTCTTGGGTGGGTGCTCGTTATCGTCACGTGATCCGGCCCGTCGATGGCTCACCGGCACTCGTGAAGATCAGCACGATTCCCAAGGGTGCACGAAGCCGTGCTTGGATGGGATCCAGCGAACTGAAGAACTACACCATCGCCGCTGACGTTCGTGGCAGCCGAGCCAATGACCAACTCCCGGACATTGGCTTGACCGCTCACGGTTACGTCTTGGATTTGATGGGCAACAGCCAACAGTTGCAAATCCGATCGTGGTCACCGCAATTGCGAATGGCACAGACCGTTGATTTCCCTTGGAAAGAAGACCAGTGGTATCGGATGAAATTCCGAGCCCAAATCGAAGGCAGTGGCGACGACGCAATTGCCGTGTTGAAGGGCAAAGTATGGCCTCGCGGTGAAGAAGAGCCCGCTGACTGGACCGTGACCGCGGAAGACAAGATCCCTGTTCTGTCGGCCAGCCCTGGTTTGTACGGCAACGCGAAAGTCGCGGAGCTTTACATCGACAACTTGGAAGTCACACCCAATGAGTGATCGTGATGACGCGGCGCATTCCCACGCCGCGTTCAACGTCACCAAATGATTGAACTCCCTCCCAACCTGCAGCGAATTCGCGACCCTCCAACTGTCGCGACTCGCTTCGAACATCCAACGAATCCCTCCCTCCCAAAAACAATCATGGCTCGCTCTGAATTTTCTGCTTGGTGCTTGATGCTTGGCTCAGCGATACTGGGCACACTGACAACGGTTTTGTTGAGCGGTTGCCAACCGCCTGTTCCGTTGAGCACCGTCACATTGGCTGCCGCTGCCGCGAACGAAACGGTCGTGGCCGACGTGGACAAATCGAAGTCCGATTCCGGATCCGCTGCCGACGTGAGCGAATTCGTTCCTCCCGCCGAGGTGATTGACTCCGGCGAGGAATGGCCACAATGGGGCGGCACCCGCGTCCGCAACAACGTGCCCAATGCAAAGAACCTGCCCGAATCCTGGAACATCGGCAAATTCGATCGCCGCACCGGCGAGTGGGATGGATCCAAAGCTGAAAACGTCCGTTGGTTCTCCGCCCTGGGAAGCCAAACCTACGGAAACCCCGTCGTTTCCGGAGGCCAAGTCTACGTTGGCTCCAACAACGGCAACGGTTACCTCAAACGCTACCCCAGCAACGTCGACCTCGGCTGCTTGCTCGCTTTCGACCAAAATGACGGTAGCTTCCTGTGGCAACACAGCAGCGAAAAACTGATCACTGGTCGTGTTCACGATTGGCCTCTGCAGGGCATTTGCTGTGCACCTTTGGTCGAAGGCGAACGATTGTGGTTCGTGACCAGTCGCGGTGAAGTTCGTTGCCTGGACACCAAAGGTTTCCACGATGGCGAAGACGACGGCCCAGTCCAAAACGAAGTGGCTCGCGTCGGCGACTTGATGAACAGCGGCGAAGGCAGCGACTACGAAGATTCGCTCACGTCACTGAACCAAGGCGAATTGACCGAGGCACTGACAACGGTTTTGACCGACGCCGGAAGTGAACCCGAAGGCGACATCGAAATCAAAACGATCGCGGAAAACAAATCATGGACCGCCAAAGGCAAATTTGGTGGCGTCGAACGCTCGCTGGCGATCAAGCAACTGGGACCACGCATCTCGATCTTCAAGACACTATCGGTGGACGACAAACGCGATGCTGACGTGATTTGGGTCTTCAACATGATGGATGAACTCGGCGTTAGCCAACACAACATGTGCTCGTGCAGCGTCACCAGCTATGGCGACTTGTTGTTCGTCAACACCAGCAACGGCCTCGACGAATCCCACATCAACTTGCCAGCTCCTGAAGCCCCCAGCTTCATCTGCATGAACAAAAACACCGGCGAAGTCCTGTGGACCGACCAATCTCCCGGCACCAATATCTTGCACGGACAATGGTCGTCACCTTCGGTCGAAGTCCTCGGCGGCGTACCGCAAGTCTTGTTCTGCGGTGGCGACGGATGGTTGTACAGCTTCAAAGCTGACGGCGGAAAAGATGGTGCCGGCGAATTGCTTTGGAAGTTCGACTGCAATCCAAAGGAATCCAAATGGATCCTGGGCGGCGAAGGCACTCGCAACAACCTGATCGCGACTCCAGTCGCCTACGACGGTTGGGTTTATATCGCTGTTGGCCAAGACCCTGAACACGGCGAAGGCGAAGGTCACCTGTGGTGCATCGATCCGACCAAACGTGGCGACGTCTCGCCTCAGTTGGCCGTGAAGATGGAAGGCGATAGCCGCGAACCAATCGAACACAAACGCATCCAAGCGGTTGAGCCCGAGAAGGGTGAGACTGCCGTCGACAATCCAAACTCGGCTGTTGTTTGGCACTACTCACTGGCCGACCAAAACGACGACGGTGAAATTGACTTCGAAGAAGAAATGCACCGCAGCTGTGGCACCGTTGCGATCAAAGACGACGTGCTTTACATCGCCGATTTCTCCGGATTGGTCCACTGCTTGGACGCAAAAGGGAACGACGATGGCACGCCGATCGTGCACTTCACCTACGACATGTTCGCCCAAAGCTGGGGCAGTCCTCTGATCGCCGACGACAAGGTCTACATCGGTGATGAAGACGGTGATGTTTGCGTGTTCGAGTTTGGTGCTGAGAACAACGAACCGATCGAAGAGATCAACATGGGAACCAGCGTTTACAGCACGCCCGTCGCAGCCGATGAAACGATCTTCATCAGCACAAAGGACAAGCTGTTCGCGATCGGTAAACCTCGCTGAGCATCTTCAGCGGCCGAGACCATCATCCCTAGTCGCTAAGGTCAAACCGAAAGCGACGCGTTGTTCAACCAACGAAATGATGGGAGAGCCAAGGACCATCGCTTGAATCAACATTTCGCCACCGTGTTCAGTTTGGACCGGTGGCGAAACTCGTTTTGAAACGAGCGAAACTGGCTGCAAAGTTGGTCTCAGAATCAATCGCGAAATTACGCGTCTTGATCAAGGGACTGTTCTTTCGATTCGCGGCGTTTGGTCGGTGGCCGATCCACCACATGCTCTTCACGACGTCGTGAAGTTTGTGGATCTTCGTTCTCACTACGCTGCGAGACTGGCCCGACCCGATAAGTCAAACCGTGAAGCGTGTGAATGAATGGCATCGAAATGGGAGCGAACATGGGTGTCGTCTCGTTCAAAAGGTCGGTGGACACGAAAGCCTAGCTCTCTAAACCAACTTTTCGACGTGCGCTTAGCTCGCGATTGACCAAAAGCGACATTTCGTCACGACCCAAAGTCCATCTGGTTCGATTACGCGGGCAACACGAAGCACAACGCGCACCAGCAAGGCGCAATTCGCCAACAAAGCGACTTTCCGCAACATTAAAAAAGGTCGCTGCCCCGCCGACGCTTAGCAACTTGTCAGCGACAACCCATCGAGCAAGTCAGCGGCAGCTTCGCTCTTGTTGAGAACGTAATAGTGGATGCCGGGCACACCATTGTTGACCAAATCGATCGTTTGCTGACGAGCGTGCTCGACGCCGACACGGAACTGGTCCTGATCGTCACCCGCTTCGGTCATTGCGGATTCGAGTGATTGCGGGATCGCCGCCTTGCACATCGAAGCGATCCGTTTCGCTTGTTTGAAATTGGTCACCGGCAAAATCCCCGGAACGATTGGCACTTCAATGCCAATCTTCTGACAGGCGTCGCGGAAACGATAGAAGTCATCGTTGTCGTAGAACAACTGCGTGATGACGATGTCTGCCCCCGCGTCGACCTTTCGCTTCAAATTGGTCAAATCGGTTTGGAAATCCACCGCTTCCTGATGCGTCTCGGGATACCCAGCGACGGCGATGCCCAGATCGCTGAATTGTCCGCGAATCAGTTCCACCAACTCGTTCGCGTATTTCAGCCCACCCTCGGTGACCTCAAATTGCGTCGTTCCCTTCGGTGGGTCCCCACGCAGTGCGACGATGTAATCAACTCCGATCCGGCTGGCTTCCGTGAGATAGGTCTCCAGTTCCTTCACTGTCGACCCGACACAGGTCAGGTGAGATGCGACTGGCAGACTAGTGATCTCCTTCACCTTCTGCAGAACTTCGAGCGTTGTCCCCTGGCTCGAACCACCGGCCCCGTAAGTGCATGTGAAATACTTCGGGCCAAACTGCATCAACCGCTCGACGTTTTTGCAGAGCAGATCCACACCTTCGGAGGTTTTGGGCGGAAACAGCTCAAATGAAATCGCACAATCGGTGGACTGATAGACAGAAGCCAGAGTCATCAAACAAATCACAAATGAGAAAAAGCTGCGAAACGAGAGCGTTTCAATTATTAGTGAGCGAACTGCGCCGAGAGAATTGTCTTCGGTCCACTCACCTCCGTCGCAGAAACGCTCTCAACGCTGCGAAAGAAAAGCCTGGCGACGTCACCCGATCAACGGATACCGACGAAACCTAGCACCACGCCAGTATAAACGCCCGCTCGTTTTACGGAACCGAGAGTCCCACCACGATTGAACCGAAGCCGCCGAACTTTACCGTTTTTTCTTTCGCTCCCAAACCGAAATCGCCTTGAAACCGGCACGGATCTCGAAACGATTAACACGATTCTCCGGCCAAAACGGCGACCGGCCCCGCAGCTGCCTATCGCCTGGACTGCTTATGAGCCAAACGAGTCGGGACGCTCAGCTCCGGGCCATTTGTCTGCCGATGCGGTCCCCGCAACGACCACGCCTTTCTTCTCCCAACCCAAGTACGCGGTCACGTCGGCGGGACAATACCGAAGCGTCAAACCGCAGCGTCTGCGATCACTCTGGTTGGGCGCCGAACCGTGAACCAACAGATCACTATGGATAGACACCTGTCCCGCACGAACGGGAGTGAATCGGTGTGTTCCGTACTTCTCAGGTTCCGTGACAACTTGATCCAAGACGTTCCCGGAATCTGAATCCGTCATGTCGAAGTCAATCAATCCGTGCTGATGTGAACCGGTGAAGACTTCCATTCCACCATTGTCGAGATCGGCATCGTCGATCGCCAGCCAAACGGTCACAGCTTTGGTCGGTGTCAGGGGCCAGTAGCTGGCATCTTGATGCCAATCCACACGTTTGCCATCGCCAGGCATCTTGCAAAAGAAATGTGATCCCCAACCAATGACATCCTCACCCAACAAGTCAGAAACGTAGCTCACCAACTTTGGATGCTGCAACAAATCCCAAACGCGAGCGTGTTTTAGGTGCGCGCTGCTGATCGAGTAGCTGTCTTTTCCAGCCGCCACGGTTTCGGCCAACAAGGCATCAAAGTATTCACGCAACGAAGTGGTTTCATTCGCATCGAGAACATCCAGCGGTCCCAAGTAACCATCCTGATTCCAAGCTTCGATCTGCTGTTGGCTCAGCAGTGTCGGAGAAGCATTCTCGGTTGGAAAGAAGCGGATGTCACGCTGGACCGTCGCGATGGATTCCCGATCAGGAATGATCGCAAACTGCGTGTCCGATGAGGAACTGTTGTCATTCATGGCGTTGGACTTCGTGAAAGGGAGTGGGGATCTGTTCATTGTCAGGTAGTCCCGCGGTCGATTCAACCCAACCAGCTTGCCGGGACATGCCTTCACGATCGTCAAAACCGGATTCGTCAAACGACTTTCTTGGTTGCTCGAACGCCGCCCGTCAGGTTGGAGGCGCCGATCAATCCAAGCGAACTAGGGTTGGATGCAACCGTTGCCATCATGCCGGTTGCGACACACTCACCTCTTTGTCAGCACCCAATTCGTTCGAACGGTTTGCATCATGTCCATCGCAGCCACCTCTCACTCAACACAGAAGGACCGATCCACAACGGTCGTCGATCGCACGGTCCAATACGGCGTGGTCAAGAAGATCGCTCTTCACTGGATTGTCTTGTTTGTGTGCAACTCGGTTGCGTTGCTGCTCTGGTTGCGATTGTTTGAACAACCCGACCTGAGCTGGCAGCACTCGTTCGAAGACTGTGTACGTCGCTTTTTGCCGTTCTTCTTGATCTCGATCGCGCTCATCCCCGCCTTTGTGCTCGACACGCTGAAGCTGACCAATCGGTTCGCCGGACCAATCATGCGACTACGAACCGAGATCCTGAACGCCGCCGAAGGCCGGCCAGTCAAGCGTTTGTCATTCCGAACAAACGACTTCTGGAAAGAAGTCGCTGATTCGTTCAACAGCATGGCTCAGCGAACCGGGTTACTCACTGACCCCGAAGCGGAACCATCTGGTGACGAAGCCGGCCCATCATCCACCAATGCCTGATCTCATTCCGATGCTAGCATCCACCTCTGAACGACAGAACCAAGCAGTTCCCGGGCGACGTTCTCGCTGCCACCGATCCGGTGTGGCAACGGTTGAATTCGCCGTTTGCTTGCCAATTCTGATCCTGTTGGTTTTCGGTTCGATCGAAGCCTCCAGCATGATTTTCTTGAAGCAGTCTCTCAATGTCGCGGCTTACGAATCCACTCGCGAAGCCATTCGTGACGGCCGCAGCAACGCCGACGCCGCAGCGAGAGCCCAAGCGATCCTCGATTCACGCGGCATCGTTGGCTATCGAATCACATTCCCCAATGGCGAATCATTGGATGCGGATCGTGCAGCAGAAGTAATCACCTCCGTGACCGCTTCGAGTGCACAGAACAGCCCGTTGCTGGGACGATTCCTCACCGACCGTCAACTCACCGTCAACACGGTGATGCTGAAGCAGTAAGGCTTCAACATATTCATCGATTCACCAACGCACGTCCGACTCGCCCCATCTTTCTACGACTCGTTCAGAACGGCACCATGCGAAATCTCTCCACTAGCAAAGCGAAACGGCCTCGCAAATTCCGCGTTCGCTGCGTCGCATTGGATCGCAAGCAAGCTCGAAACGCATCGCAACGCCACGGCGCGATGCTGGTCCTGATCGCGATCATGATGTTCTTGTTTCTGATCGTGGTTGCGTTCTCGATTGACATCGCACAAATGCATTTAGCTCGAACCGAGTTGCGATCATCCACCGACGCCGCTGCGAATGCCGCCGCAACGACCTTGGCTGATACACTCGATCGAAATCTCGCAATTCGACGCGGACAGCAAATCGCACAAGCCAACCTGGTCAACGGCCAACCATTGCTTCTAGCCGATGGCGACTTTCAATTCGGCAGATCAGATCGCCAAGTCGATGGCAAGTACGCGTTCAATGCCGGCGAAGCTCCCTTCAACGGCGTTCGCGTCAACGGACAACGCACGTCCGGTTCGCTCTCAGGTCCCGTTCCACTGTTCTTCGGCAATGTCACCGGAACATCGATCTTTGAACCCGAAGCTTTCGCGACGGCAACTTACGTCGAACGAGACATCACCTTGGTCGTCGACCGAAGTGGATCGATGGCGGGCAGCCGATTCAATGACCTGCAAGCCGCCATTCGCATCTTCACCGACCTGCTCGCAACAACACCCGTTGATGAACAAATCGGGTTGGCATCGTACAACGACCGAGCCAGCGAAGACGTTCAACTGACCGAAAACTTCGCCGAAGTCAACAATGCAATGGACCGCCTACGAACGGGCGGCTTCACCAGCATCTCTCGTGGTATGCGAGCAGGTCAAGAAATCGCACTGCGTGGGCGACCACCTGAATTCGTCGAACGAACCATGATCGTGATGACCGACGGTCGCCACAACCGTGGCCCCGAACCGCGGGTCGTGGCAACCGACCTAGCGGCCGATGGCGTCACCATCCACACGATCACCTTTGGAGCTGGAGCCGATTTCGGACGCATGCAGGACGTCGCACGCATCGGCGGAGGTCGTCACTTCCATGCCACCAATGGCGATCAATTGCGTGACATCTACCGTGAGATCGCACTGACACTCGGAACGGTCCTGACGGAATAACGACGCTTGACCGGCCGCACTTCCACTTCATTTTCTCACGATCCAACCCCCATGCAATCTCTGTCTCACGCTCGCCGACGCTTCGCCAAACCGGATTCCCGAAACGGAGCCGTCGCGGTTGAATTTGCCATCGTCGTCCCGTTGTTGTTCCTGTTCTTCTTCGCAGGCTTCGAATTCATGCGAGTGGCGATGGTTCGGCACACCGTCGACAATGCCGTTTACGAAGGCGCCCGCGTCGGAATCATTCCCGGTGGAACCAACGCCGAAATCCGAGCCGAAGCGACACGCATCCTTGGCACCATCGGAATCGATGAATTCACGCTCGATGTCGAACCAGCGAACATCACCGATGCAACGGAAGACATCACCGTTCGCGTGACTGTGCCGTTGGATCGAAACACCTACGTCCCCGCCCAATACTTCTTGGGTGAGGAGATGCAACGAGAATTGACGATGCGTCGCGAAGGCCGCTAGTTCACTTTCCCAACCGAGTCTTCAAGAACGATTGATACTCCGGTCGCTCACGCCACTCGTCCAGAAACACTTCGTAACGCGAATCGTCGGCCCAAAACTTCGGTTCAGCGTGGTCTGGATTCACGCTGCCTTCGGGATAATCCAAACCCGACACGCTGTCATCGACGGAGTCATTCCATTCGGCCAACCACCCGCTTAAACGCGATGCAACTTCCGGGTAGTCCCCGGTCACGTCTTTGCTTTCGCTGACATCTTCGTCCAGTTGATACAACTGTTCGCTCGTCACCGATTTCCCCTTCTGCTTTCGCGTTTCGCGAATCAGCTTCCACTGGTTGTCGACCACGGCTGACTTGCCGCGAAATCGAAACCCGATCGGTTTTTCGCGATGCGACACCGCAGCCTCGCCCACGCCTTGAATCAGAGGCAGCAAGCTGATTCCGTCGACCGGCTTGATTAAAGAGTCATCCGGCAAGTCCAGCAAATCCACCAGCGTCGGCGCGATGTCGGTCGCACAAGCTGGAACACGACTGATGCGACCT